>JAFVEY010000026.1 GCA_017475765.1 Clostridia bacterium
GAAACCGTTCATCCGAGTCAGGCAAATAATCACCAGTCCTCATCTCTATGCTTTTAAGGCTCATCCTTTATCACAGACCCGACAGGTGAGGTAATTGCCTCTTCCGACAGGGAAAATGAAGGTATTATATCCGCTGAATTTGATCTTGATGCAATACATGAAATGCGATTCAGCTGGGGCGTATTCAGAGACCGCCGACCCGATCTTTACACACCGATCACAAAAGCAGGAAAATGATTATACCATCTGTATTATATACCGATTATATATAATACAGATGGTAATATTTATTTTTATATCACTTATTGTGTTTACTACAATAAGTGATTTTAGAGATGTTATATACCATCAGTATAATATTCTATTGGTATTTTTATAATAAAATATACAATAGGTATAATTAATATGCAAAACTAACGGCTCAAAAGCTTTTCAAAATCTTTTGAGCCGTTGTTTTTTTATTGCTCTTTCCTACTATGACCCGGACGGCGAATAGGTCTTTCCTGCTTCCAAAAGCTCACCCGGCTCCATCGGCGCAGGATACTGATGATTACCGCCATCGCTGAAAATAACCAAAGCGGAATTCCATTGCTTTGTCATTTGATAGGTATAGCTGCTGCCGTTTTTAGTCATAGCCTCTCCCGGCCAATCAGCATTTACCGCAACCGGCTTTACCGTTTCGTCATAGATATAAACATAAACCGTATCGCCCCATGAGGACGGCTTTTCAAAGGTTATTTCAGCACCTTCGGACGCTGTGACCGCCTTCGTAAACCAATATGTCATGGTGCTTGTGATTCCTGATGAGCCTACTGCACTCAGTTTCAAAGCCGCTTCGCCGTTATCGTCAGGCTTTACATCAATCACATCGCCGTCTGTATATTCTCCGCTTTCACCGTTAACGGAATAGGTTCCTTTATCAGCTCCCGACACATGGAGAGTCACCTGAACAGAATCATCCGTTATCAGAAACGAATCCGTTTCTGCCCTGACTGCCGCTGCTTCAACAGGTGCGGTATAGCCCTCATTATAAAGCACAGCAACAGAATGGGACTTGATCGTACCGCTTAGCTTTCCGCCTGACACGACAAAATCGCCGTTGACACCCGTCCTGTCAGTATAGGTTCCGTCAGCAAGACTTGTTTCCGCATTGATATTTCCGTCACTTTTGGCACCGCTCACCAGCACAGCACCCTTTGTACCTCTTGCAATCATCAGAAGATTGTTTTTCAGCTCCGCATCGGGATTTGTCATTTCCGTATCCTCGCCTGTCATTGCATTTCTGAAATGATTAACGGCTGTTACTGACGGATCCTTATACAGATCACTTCCCGCAGCGCCTATTCTGTTCATGCCCCATTGATTATCCTGTGACGCTCCGTAAGGGCGGTCAAAAAACAGAGGAGTTCCCTTGCCGTTTGCCGCAATGACTGCCCAGCCGAGAATAATTTCCTCGTCCGTATATTTAAGTGAGCTGGAATCAGTATAAGTATCATGAGATTCAACCCATGTTACAACATTGTTGCTGCCTCCCACCTTGAAATCATCAAGACTTGACGCCTTGAATTTTCCTGTATCAAGGCAGGCACGAACAGACGAGCCGTAAGAGCTTGCGGTGGTATGTCCGATAGCTTTGATATAATCTTCGATCCTTTCACCCGAACCCTGAAGCACCTCTCCGTAATTGAATATAGAATCGGCATTGTCGGTTTTTGTCGTTACCTGTTCCCAGAAATTATTCGGCAGGCTGCTGTCCTCCTGCGGGTCATCGGGCAAGCCAATATGCTTCGCTGTATCATATCTGAATCCGTCCGCACCATCAGCGATCAGCTTGTTCAGATAGCTGATAAAATATTCCTGAAATTGCGGATTTTCGGTATTGACATCGGGCAGCCCTGTCAGGGAGTAAGTCGTACATTCCAATCTGTCGCTGTAATTGTTGATACCCTTATCGGCATTTTTATGATAGAGTTTATCCTCTCCCCCAACTGCATCTATGAAGCTCTGCAAAACTGCACTTTTGTCAGCAGCCGTATGATTCGGCACGACATCTACAATGATCTTGATACCGTATTGATCGGCCTCCTCGCACATTGCCTTGAATTCGTCCTCTGTTCCGAGCTGATAGTTGCCGATCGTCCAATCTGTCGGCTGATACTGATAATACCATTTGCCTTTGCCCATCAGCTGCATTCCGCCGTCTCCGCCCTCAATCACCGCATTAGCCGGAGATGTCTGTATGCTTGTGTAGCCTGCTGCCGCAATATCGCCCATACTTTCTTTAATAGTGTTAAAATCCCAGCACCAGGCATGAAGAATGACTCCGTCCTCGATATTGTCAGCAAGATGAAAATCCGGATTTTCCGCAGCTGTACTGCTGTTGTTTCCGTCCGGCTGAGCTGTCTCCGCCGAGCTGCCCTCTGAGATGCCGCCGGAACATCCCGACATTAGTGCTGCCGGTGATAATGCAAGTGCAAGCGTAAGTGTCAGAGACGAAATTTTTCGTTTATTTATTATGATATCCTCCGTTAAGTGATACATTAATTTTATTATACACTTTACAGCCATTTTTTAAATACCTTTTATCGAAAATAATTACAATTTTACTGTAAAAATTCTGTTATATGATTTTATTTATCCATACAGCAGTAATAATGCAGTAATAATATTGACAAAAGTTTAACAATATGCTAAAATAAGCACCAAAGGAAAGGAGAAATCGACATGGATTATAAGATCATCGCTTTGGATATTGACGGAACTCTGACAAACTCGGATAAGATCATCACCGCTGAAACTCAGGAAAAGCTCATCGAATTTCAGAAAAACGGCGGAAAACTGATACTTGCTTCGGGCAGACCTACGATGGGCATTGTTCCCCATGCGCAGACACTTCGCCTTAAGGAATTCGGCGGATACATACTTGCCTATAACGGCGGCTGTGTGATCGACTGCAGCAGCGGCAAGATCGTATTTCAGGATAAGCTCCCCCTTTCCGTTGTTCCGGAAATATGCGATGTGATCAAAAACTATCCTGTCGGAATCAATACTTATGAAGGAAAGAATATCATTGTCGGCAACGACCTCAACAAATATACAAGGCTGGAAGCAAAAATAAACGGTATGGACATTCAATTTGTCGAAAATTTTACTGAATATGTCAACTTCGACATCAACAAGCTGCTGCTTCAGGGTGAACCTGAATATATACTGGAGCTTGAAAAGATCCTTTCTGAAAAATATAAAGGTCAGCTCGGTGTATTCAAATCAGAAGCATTTTTCCTTGAGATCGTTCCCAGCGGCATCGACAAGGCGATGTCTATTGACAGGCTTCTTAAGCTCATCGGCATAAAAACCGAGGAATGTATTGCCTGCGGAGACGGCTTCAATGATATATCCATGATAAAATATGCCGGGTTGGGAGTTGCCATGTCAAATGCAAAAGAGCCTGTGAAGGAAGCTGCCGACTATATTACCCTCTCCAACGATGAGGACGGTATCGCCCATCTTATCATGCACATCAGCAAGTCCCACAAAAACTCACCAATTCATGCAAGATAAAAAGTATGTAACCCCCTTACTGCTGTCGGAATTTCAGCCGCAGCGGTGAGGGGGTTTTGCTAAAGTCTGATTTATCAGACAGGAATTTTTCGCAGCAAAAAATCTGATGACAAGCTATTTCATTTATGCTACAATATTATCAGAAAAATTGATAACCTGATAAGGAGGAGCTATGATCAATCTGAATGTAAATGTAAAATCAGTTTCAAACAGGCAGAACAGGATAAAAACCGTCATTATCCCTTATGATGAAAACATTGACGATGTCAGAGGACTGATTGAAGCAACCGTCAGATTCTGTGTGGACGGATATAATGAACGCAGAGAAAATTCCGAACTGCTGAAAACACTCTCCGGCATTGAAATAGAGGATAAAGCCTCTCAGGGAAAGGTTTCATTCGGCGTCAATTACGGAGAGAAAAATGCCGATCCTGTCAAAGCGGCTAAAGACGCACTTGAAGCCTTTTCGGACGGTATCGTTGTCATTTTCGCTGACGAGGAAAAATTGGAGCATCCTGACGATAAAATTGAAATCAAAAAAATACAGAGTCTGACATTTATCAAGCTGACAATGCTTGCAGGCAGAATGTGGTAAAGGAGAATCAAAATGGCAAGAGAATTTTACAATAAATTAATTGAATTCGATTTTGAATTCAGTAAAGCACATGACAAAGAAATCTGTGCTATGTCCGATGATGAAAAACAGCTTTTCAATCATCTTATCACAGACAGATATCACTATTCTTACGATATAAAATATCCTGTCGATATTGAGAAAAAACAGATCAAAAGTCTTTCAAACTTTTTCCGTCACAAATATTCCAAAGCGATCCATCTGATGGTTCCTGCGGAGTTTATTGACGATTTTTATTATATACTTGAAAAGTTCAATCAGTTCCAGTATTCCCAGAGTTACAGCAGAAGAAGCTTCAGAAGCCCTGATTACTCACCGTTTGTAAACAGAGCCTTTGACCTTATGTATGCTTATTATCTTACAAGATTCAGAGGAACAGATATCAATGATATGGGGAAATATGTTTCCGAAAGGGACAACGAATTTTCTTCCGCACTAAGAAATTCCTATACATACGATGCTGATTCATATATTATCGCCGCAAGAATTGATAAAGGGGATAATAATGTTATCAATATGATCAAGGAAATGATAACCAACGAAAACAACACCGAGATACTTACACCTCACGTGATTCGTGCCGTCATCCGAAGCGATAATGAAGAGCTTCACGAGCTGATGTGCAAACTCCTTGTTGCGGCAAGACTTTCCGAAGGACTCAGGCAGGCTATCTGCGAAAATGCGGACTGCGGAACAGCCGGGGCTTTCAAAAAACTGGTAAAGACCATCGAGGAAAATAATCTCGTACGCTTCTCTTCCATCAAAAGGGCAATAGGAACATGGACAGGTCTTGCAAGGTATGAGGATCCCGACCGCCTTGCGGAAAAGATCCTGAGCGATATTCCCTATGTTCTTGAAAGCCGTGAAAATGCGGTGGAATATATTAAAACATCCGATGCTGTGCATATTTATATGGGACTTTGGGGACTCGGCTTTTATGATATCGGGGATGCACTTGACGTGATTTTAAATCTTGCCGGCTGTCCCGAAAAGTATGACAAAAAAGATATGCGTCCGGAGCTGAAAGCCTTATTTGCAAAAAGTGACGGCGAAGCGGAATTTCAGGCAAGCGAAATACAGCTTCTGACCATCGGTTATTTCTGCATAGGTCTTGAATATCCGGATGTTACGACTTTGATAACGCTTTCGGTTGTCGAGAACTTCCCCGAAAGCTATAAGCTGTTTTCTGTATATGACAGCTTTTATCTGTACAGAAATTTCGATGAGAAAACAAGCACCTCTATGATAAGGGATATGCACCAGGATAAGGCACTTGCGGCAAAACACTATGAAATCATGAAAAATATGTGTGAACTTATGCCGAAAAAGAAGGTTATGTATGATCCCATGCTTTTCCCGTGGAACAGCAGCGGCACATCCACAAGCGTCATGTTAAGCGCTATGCTTGATTGTGCCTGTATACTTGATGATGACGAAAAGGTGGATGATATCTGCGGCAGGATCAATGAATTTGATGTCAACCACCGCTGGAATGCTGTCGGTATAATAGGCGAAAGAAGAAATACCCCCAGACAAAGAGAGGTACTGATCAGAGCTGCCGCCGATAGGGAAAGCTATACCAGAAAAACCGCCATTGAAATAATGGAAAAGATTGAATTGGAAGAAAGCGATTACGAGGTTCTGGAGGGTTTTGCAAAATATAAAACAGCCGATCTCAGAGAGGGCATCATCAAGCTGATCAAAAATCGTGATGCAGACGGACTCCATACAAGTATTATGCGAATGTTGCAGTCAAAAGATGAAAATATCCGCCTTGCCGCACTTGACCTGCTGCTGTTTGGCCTGTCACAGTACAAGGATAAGGACTTTGCCGAGGCAAAATCAGCCGCTTCTGCCATAGAATCACCGAGTGACCGTGAGCAGATACTCATCAATGAAATTATTGGTTCAGCAGAAAAAGAAGCAATAAGCGCTGAAAACGGTTACGGTCTTTATGACCCGAAAACCCGTCTGGAACCGGCAGATTTCAAGCCGGACGTAAGTGTTATCCGCAATTTCTTTAATGTCACAAGGGAAGAGATCACGGAAATGCACCTCGGTCTGATGAAGATGATCGACGAGAATGCGAATGTTGAATATAAGGATGATCGGGGCGAAGAGAGAATTTTAGGCAACTTCGGTGCATTATATCACCAATGGATCCATCATGATGAAGATCAAACACTTCGTGATTTAATACCGCTGACTGAAATATGGGACAGATTCTATCAGGAAGTCGTAAAAACGCCGCAGCGTTTTATCGCACTAAAATTGGAAAAGCATGAACGCAATGAGCAGGATCTGACCCCTGATGCCCGGAAGCTGTTACAGAAAAACAGGAAAATGCTGTTCGGTGAGCTTGCAGATTATAATTATGCCGAAGAACTCGGCAAAAAGGATGAACGATTTACCAATTCTGAGTATTACTCCATGCGCCATGATATCTTTTTCTATATTGAAAAGCAGTTTGATATAAAATTTCCTCTTCATGTTCTCCAGCATCTTGCGGCATATATTGCAAAAGAATTGTCCGAAGAGGAGCTTTGGCTTGAACGGCAGAAAAAAGAAGAGTCGAGATATTATTTTTGGGGTGATCAACGCTATTGCTTCCGCAATACTGCTATCGTCCAGGATATGATCAATGAACTTCGGGGAAGAATCAATGAGGATTTTGAAACCAATTTCCATATCTTACATGAGCTGTCTGTAAGGATAGACAAACTCAGACATTATGAAAACGGTGATATAAGATATTTCTCTTCCGGTTCTGAAATACCGGTCGAATATTATCTGAAAGCATACAGGCTCGGCATCATAAGCAAGGACACGGTTTTGAAAACGATGTTTGAAACCTTCGGCATTGAGGATGCCATAAGGAATCTCAATCAGTTTGTTGAACTGCGGCAATATAATCAATATAACGCAATCATCGTAAATTTGCTTGCCGAGGAAGGAAAAAAACTGAATGACGACAATACCATCCCGACAGACAGCCGGCTTTATCAGAACGGCAATATGTTCGCACAGACCATACTCGACAAAATACTGGATGTTGAGTTAAAGCGTGGCGACAGCGAAACAGTATTTTCAGGCGTTATCAAGCGCATTGACAGGATCTTCGGTATGGACAGGCTTATGGAAATTCTGAAAGCCATCGGCAATGACACCATCAGCCGTGCTTCCTATTATTACGGAAACAATATGTCGAAAAAGGATTCTCTCAGCCATCTCCTGAATGTATGCTATCCTGCTGCTGATGATAATGCACAGAAGCTGGCAGAATATCTGAAAAAATCCAAAATTAAAAATGACAGACTGATTGAGGTTGCCATGTTTGCGCCGCAGTGGATAGACATCATTCAAGATTATCTGCAAATAGACGGTATGAAATCGGGCTGCTATTACTTTATGGCACATACTGCCGATCACATAGACAACAAGCGTGAAGCAATCATTGCCAAATATACCCCGCTTACAAAAGAAGAGCTTAACGGCGGCTGCTTTGATATCAATTGGTTCAGGGAAGCCTACGAAATTCTCGGAGAAAAAATGTTTGACAAGCTCTACAAAAGTGCAAAGTATATCTCCTCCAGCAATATGCACACAAGAGCAAGAAAATATGCAGACGCTGCTCTCGGAAAAATGGATATTGCCGAGACAGAAGCCGCCATTGAAGATAAGCGCAATAAAGACCTTCTTATGAGCCTTGCCATTATCCCTTCAAAGAATCAGGAGGATATTCTACAAAGATACGAATTTATTCAGAAATTCCTCAAGGAAAGCAAACAATTCGGCGCACAGCGCCGTGCAAGCGAAGGCTCTGCCGCACAGTTTGCGCTGAAAAATCTTGCCGTCACAGCCGGATATTCCGATGAAACAAGGCTTACCCTTTCGATGGAAACGGAACTTGTAAAGGGAAATCAGAAATATTTCTCCCCGAACAGGATAGGCGAATATGATGTCATGATAGAAATTGATATCAGCGGCAAGGCGTCAATGAAATTTGAAAAGGGCGGAAAAGTCCTGAAATCTGCACCTGCCGCCATCAAAAAGAACGAGGAATTCATTGAGATAAAGAGCTTCTGCGACAAGCTCAGACAACAATACAGCAGAACTGTTAAAATGCTGGAGCTTGCCATGGAGGAAAGAGATACCTTCCGCTTCGGAGAGCTTCTTATGCTTTGCGAAAACCCCGTTACAAAAGCCATTGTTGAAAATCTCGTCTTTGTTTCTGCTGACGGCGAATGGATCAGCGGATCAATCGCAAACGGCAGTATTGTTGACCAGAACGGTGAAGCTCATTATCCTGACAATGATTTTATGCTTCGAGTGGCTCATCCGTATGATCTGTACAAGCATCAGGTATGGGCACAGTATCAGCAGAGATTTCTGGAGCTTGGCGAAAGGGAAGGCAGAAAACAGCCGTTCAGACAGATATTCCGTGAGCTTTATGTCAAGCTGTCTGAGGAGCTTGACAAGGATAAATCGCTGATGTTTGCCGGCAATCAGATACAGACCATGAGAACAGTTGGCGCACTCAAAAACCGCCGCTGGGTGGCAGACTATGAGGACGGACTGCAGAAGGTTTATTATAAGGATAATATCATTGCAGGAATCTATGCCGTTGCGGACTGGTTCTCGCCGAGCGATATCGAAGCGCCGACATTGGAGGGCGTTACCTTTGCCGACAGAAAAACCTATCAGTCGCTGAAAATCGGAGACATTCCTGACATACTCTATTCCGAAGTAATGCGTGATGTTGACCTTGCTGTCA
This sequence comes from Clostridia bacterium, assembly GCA_017475765.1. Lineage (GTDB taxonomy): Bacteria > Bacillota > Clostridia > Oscillospirales > Acutalibacteraceae > UBA1213. Next base: position 8,970 of record JAFVEY010000026.1, read on the forward strand.
GCGTTGCACACGCTGGAGGAGTCGATCCCGAAACAAGCCATTCTACGGTTGAGATGCGCAAAGTCATTCTTGCATTCAACCTTAAGCTGTTCGGCATCAAAAATGTCACGCTTGAAAAGAATCATGCTTTGATTGACGGAAAGCACGGCAAATATACCATTCATCTCGGCAGCGGAGTGATCCATAAGACAGGTGGTCATCAGATCAATGTCGTTTCTGTTTCGGACGGAAAGAAAAGCAAACTATTCCTTCCGTTCATTGACGAGGATCCGAAAACCGCTGAGATCATGACAAAGGTTCTTACCTTTGCACAGGATGATAAAATCAAAGATCCCTATATCATGGATCAGATAAAACAAATCTGAAAAAATAATCGGGACAGTTATGCTTTTGCTGAGCATAGCTGTCCCTGAGCTTTTATAATACTGTCTGATTATTTATTTTTTGCCATATATAAACCAAAGGCTGAAAGGGTGAAGCCGTCATTTATTTTGTCTTGCCTGATAAGCTCTGTCAGTTCTGAGAAGCTGACAAGCTCTATATTTTTGATTCCCTCATAATCAATCTTCAAAACAGGCTTTGTTATTCTGCAAAGACAGATGGATACCTTTTCTCCGCACATACCGCTGTCAGCAACCGTTTTGCCGATGATCTCACAGGAAATAACCGAACAACCCAGTTCTTCACCGATTTCTTTGCAGGCATTTTCCGCTGTCGAAATATCAGGCTCTCCGAAACCTCTGGGAAAACAAAGCTGAACATCCCTCATGGAGTGTCTGAATTGCTTTAAAAGAACGAAGTTATCTTCATAGATCGGTATGACAACGACCGCATTGCCCGTGTGTTGCTTCAATATTCTTTCATAGGCGAAAATTCTGTTTTCGCTGCGAACAAGATCTTTTAGTAAAATATGATAAGGACTTTCATACAAAAAGCCTAAATCACATTGATGCTCTTTTTCAAATTCAAGCATAGTTTGTTTGTCGGTGATGATCTCAATATCACCGGCAACAAACTCTTCCGGACGTGCTTTGATAAAATCAAGATATCTGCTGACAGTAGCTAAAGACATAATATTTCAACCTCCAAATGATAAGTCCTGTTAAATGGCTGTATTATTTTGATTATATCATAAAAGAATAAAATGTAAATATGAGGTCAGAATATTTTTGTCGTTATGATTATATGGTCTGAATCCAGGTTTTTCTTCTGAATATGACAAAGGAAATCAGCAAACGGATGCACTCCTCTAGTGATAATATAAAATATACAAACGGAATGGACAGACCAAATATATAAGCGCTCAGCAGTCCGAGAGGAACGCCGAATATCCATGTTCCTATCAGATCAATACACATGATGATCCTCGTTTTTCCGCCGCTTCTCAGAATACCGCCGCCAAGGATCATATTCAGCACCTTCACCGGAGCAATGACTGCAAAAGCAATCAGGATCTGCTGTGCCGTTGTCTTTACGCTGTCTTCAACATTATATATATCCGTGTATGGTCCCTTGATAAAGAATAACACAACGGAAAGCAGGATTGACCCTGCCAGACCGTACAAAATCAATTTCTTTGATTTGCTGTATGCCGATTCGTGGTCTTTTTTGCCCAGCTCTTTTCCTATCAATATGCCGGCAGCCTGAGCAATTCCGCTCAAAGCGCCGATCATCAGTCCCTGAACAGGGTATGTCAGCGTCATTGCCGCACAGTCCTGCGTACCGAGATGACCGTATATGGAAGCATAGACATTTTCTCCCAAACTCCACATAAATTCATTGATAAATATCGGCAGCAATATGAACAGATACTGACGGTATGTCATTTTTGTAAGACGCATTGAAAACAGAAACTTCTTTTTCTTTTTTGCATATACACAGATCATCACAGTCAGCAGCAACAGAATATTGACCGCCTGTGCAATGACTGTGGCAAAGGCTGCACCATTTACTCCCATAGCGCTGAATCCGAACTTGCCGAAAATCAGTATATAATTCAGACCTGTGTTGAATACAGCCGCAATGATACTGACATAAAGCGGCAAGGATGCCTTTTCCATACAGCGAAGCATTGTTGATATCATTGTACTGAGAGCCAATGGGATAAATGTAAAGGAAATAATTCTCAAATAATCTGCCGCAATCATTATTGTATTATTATCATCGGTATAAATTCCCATGATTCTGTCGGGAATGAAAATACACACAGCAGTAAAAGCTACGGCAATTGCCGCTGCAATAACTGTGCTGAGCGAAAAGCTGCGGTCAGCTTCCTTTTCATCCTTTGCTCCCATATACTGAGCGATCAGTATTCCTGCAACTGCTCCAACGGCACTTACAACAACGGAAAATATCGAAGAAAACTTGCCTGCACGACCGACAGCAGCCACGCTCACACTACCGAGTCTGCCGATCATTATCTGATCGACAATGCTGAATGACGACTGCAGCATACACTGAAGCGCCACGGGTATGGAAATTTTAATGACAGAGCTTAAAAATGATGATTTTTCTTTCATATAAAAGACCTCCTCCTCTAACCTGATTATAAAGGAGAAGGCGCATTTCGGCAAGAGGTTAAACGCATAACCTCTGCCAAATATACTATTTTGATTTTGTGCATTCTGCGGTACTGCTGCGTATCTTCAGTTCGACAGGAAGCGTTATCACCGTTCCTTCCTCTTCGCCGTTTCCCAACTTTTGCAGAATAGTTACTGCCTTTTCTGCCCTCAGACGGCAGTCCTGACGAACCGATGTCAGTCCGGGAACGGTTTGTCTGCATACAGGCGTATCATCAAAGCCGGCTATTGAGATATCATCAGGAACCCTGAGTCCCTGCTTCATCAGAAACTGCATAAGCTCTGCCGCATAGAAATCCGATACAGCAAATATGGCGGTATACTCTTTCAGCTTTCCGAGATGCTCCTTATAGAATTTCTGTCTGCTCTCATAATCAAGAGGTATTACCATAAAATCAGCACCAATGCCGGATTCCAATGCCGCCTTCTGAAATCCCTTATACCTTTCAAGATCCATACATATATCGTTATCCGAAATGCACAGCATTTTTTTGTGACCAAGTTCCGAAAAATATCTGCCGACCTGATAACCTCCGTCAAAGTTATTGATCACGATATTGCATATTCGTCCGGGAACGTCAAAAAAACCGTCATACACAACAAACGGTATCCTTATCCTGTCTCTGAGGTTTCTGTAATCCTGTTCACAGAAGCCGATCAGTACCATTCCTGACAGATTCCACATTGACGCAAACCTTATAATATCCTGGATTTCAGTTGTTGTCTTTATCATCATAAAATATCCGTTTTTATCTATCTCATACGACAAAAAATTTAAAGCGGATGAAATAAATGGATCCTCCAGCAGATGCCCCTCATATTTCGGATGATCATGGATGATGACTCCAATGATTTTTGAATCGTTCTGAGCAAGGAGAATTCCTGCCATACTGGGGATATATTCCCTTTCCTCCAAAAGCTGTTGAACTCTTTTGACAGTTGCATCAGAGATTTTCTTTGTTTTTCCATGAATAACATTGGAAACGGTTGCTGTGCTTACGCCTAATTCCTCCGCTATGTCTGCAATTCTGACTCTTTCTTTTTCAATCATTCCGATCACCTGAACAAATTATTTTATTTGATTATACCATATTATGCCCTTCTTATGACACCACAGGCAATTTTATTTCCGGCATTTCCGGACGGCTGTGTTTTAAAATCATCGGTATTGGCATGTATTACAACGGTTTTTCCTATGATGTCTTTGATATTGAAGCGATCCGTCCTTACCTGCATATAGGCATTTCCTCCGCTGGACAGAAGCGGCGGCAGATCGCCGGCATGCTCAGGATGGGGCATGGATTCCGGATTATAATGTCCTCCTGTATTGGCAAAGCCTTTGCCCGTACAGCTTCCGCCCTCGTGAATATGGAAAGCAAAAAATCCTGATTCATTATCGGGCAAGCCCGAAATACGTGCTGTCACCAGCACCGCACACCTTTCACGGAAAAACAGCACCTGTCCGCATATATGAGGATATTCATCTCCTCCTTTAATATATGCTTTTGCATCAGGCTGTCTGTAATTATTAATGCTCATTATCCTATCGCCTCCCCTTCATTTTATGCAAAGGTTCGGCAAGATATCCGTAAAAATATCAGTCTGTATTATTTTTTATGTTGGTGATTTTTCAGAACAGATGACCGCAGCAGCTTCAAAGCGCCATCATATTTGATAGATCTTAAAGTCGGGAAGGCTCTGAGTATACGCTTTTGCTGCCAGTTAAATGCCTTTGAAATCTGCTCACGAATTCTATCTCCGCTTATCTCAGGCAGTCTGCTTCGGATATCCTCTTTGCTGATATCGGGCAGCTTGCTTTGTATGACAGCCGTAATCTTTTCTTTTTGCTCTTCAAGTGAATCGGAAAATTCCTTCAGTCTGCCGTCAAATCCGCTGAAGCCTGTAAAGGTTATGATATTATCCGCCATAAACAGCACAGCCGCAGCAGCAGCTATAATATTCATTGCCATGGGACTAAGCCTGTTGATATGCGATACCACAAACGGGTCAATATATTCAATCAGTACAATGGAAAACAAGCCGAATGCGATAAAACCAAGCAGACAGACTCTTCCCTGTATATTGAATTTCATATCGGAATAGTCCCACCACCTTGTGGCGAACATCTTTTCCATTATGACAGAAGTAAAATATTCCAAAACACAGGTAAGCACACCGCTGATAAAAAATAATGAAAAAATATTGTCTATTCTCCCCAGCATCAGAAGATCCAGAATGGCGCCCCAGCCATATATCGGACAATAAGGACCGTTGAGAAATCCTCTATTAATCAGACGTTTATGCTTCCAAAGAGAACAGAAAACACTTTCCCACACCCAGCCGAAAAAGCTATAAACAAGAAATGAAATAAAATAGGTTTCAACCACTCTCAGCATTGTTCCCACCCCTGAAATATGATCTGCTTGATATCTTTATAATCTATTATAATCAAATTACATCCGAAATGAAACCTACATTATTGCAAATAAGTCTGTATTACAACATAAAAAAATAAACAGCAAAACTTTCCCCCGAAGGATCCGCTCTGAACTCCTTCGGGGGAAATAGTGATCAATAGCAATACTATCAGCTGCTGTATTTCATTTTCAGAGAATTCATTTTGCTCTGATCAGCCTGCTGGGTCTGATACCAGCCTCTTGCTTCCATTTTACTGTATATCTGCTCCTGCATTCTGAGCGCTGTATTCAGCGAATCAGAAAATGTCTGATGAACATTTGCTGTGGAGGATTCTATTGCTCCGTGCATAAAAAGATCGCATACTCCCTTTTCAAGAAGCAGCATATTTTCCATAAGATCTCTGTCGTCCATTGTGCTTCCTCCTTAAAGAAGATTATAAAAATTCTGAAAGATGATTCTGTGCTGTCTTTCCACTTCCTGAGCAAAGGATTTAAGCTCGCTGTCCTGAATCTGACCTGCTGCCTCGCAGCACTGCGTCTGGAAATACTGCTCGTGACCGAGAGCGTCCTCAACATATAAGAGTTCTTTTTCTGTCATAAATCATACCTCCTCTGTTTGGTTACGATATTATTATTGTCAGACAAAAGAATATTATACAGCAAATCAAAAAATCAAGCCTTATTCTTTTTTAAACGCTTCAAGCTCTTCCGGTGTTCCGAGAACATGAACCTTATTGTAATCTACAAGGCTGATCGTCACCTGTCTGTTTTTCTGAATCATATAATTATAAAGCGGAGCAATATATTTTTCATTTTTCTCTAAATTTGATGAATCGGAATAATACTCGTTATAAAGCTCTTTATACAGTCTTGCAGACGAAAAGTAGTAGGCTCCCAACGTACAGTTATCCGATATACGCTGCTTTTCCCGTACCTCAACGGCCTTACCGTTTTCATCTGTCCGTACAAAGCTCCAATGCGTTCCCTCGGCTTTAAAGCAGGGAATATAGCCATCTCCGGCAATATCGCTGTATTTCAGCTCGTTCGGCTCGATATAGGTGTCAATATTATAAATCATGATCTCATCCTCTTCATCACACTCATCCAGCGCCAGCATACAGGTTGTTGCCTGACCGTCGGTAAGATAATTGATCTCTATGATTCTGACATCATTGATTCCGTAATTCCTGCACTTTGTTCTGATAAATTCTTCTGCTTCATCTTCTTTGCGCACAACAAAGATATATTTTGATACATACGCATTATATCCGACAAGACTTTCCATCGACCACTCAAACAGCGTTTTCCCTTTGACGCTGATCATATATTTTGGGCAGTCATAGCCTGCCTTCCTGAATCTGGAGCCTAATCCTGCCATTGTTATAATAACCGTCATCTTCTTATCCATATTAATCACCCTTTTATTTGTGTTTTTTATCAAGTTCATTTTCTATCTCGTTAAGAATGTCAACAGCATTCAGTATAAAACCGTAGACCTTATGCGGATAATCTATATGAAGCGGAAGCATCGACAAAAACAAGGAAGCCTCATAAAGTCTCACCGCAAGATAATCATAACCGTTTTCCGTCAGCTTTTCCTTAAATATTTCAACATACTCGGAATTATCAAAATCAATTGTCAGTCTGCTTGTAAAATCCTCATATATTTTGATTTCAAAGAGGGCGTTATTAAAGAAATCATATCTTCCGCAGACAGAATGACTGAGCTTTGCAACATCGTAATACGGATCTGTCCAAAGCTCCTCTTCGCTGAGTGCTCCTTTAGGATCAATGAATTTAAGTGTTTTCGTGGCTTTATTGTACATGGTGTTTGCAAAGCAGGGATCTCCGTGTCCGATAACCGCCTCATGCCGGAACCTGACTGTCTTTTCAACACGCTTTTTCAGTTCCAGATATCTGTTCACCAGATCATCAATATCAAGTGAATTACAGGAAGACAGCACCTGCTGTATTTTTTGGAAGGCATCTTTCTTTTTCAGGGTGCTGATCCTGCTCTTTACCTTGTCTATATACAGCGCATCGGCGGTTTTTTGATACTGACCGGCGGATACAGACTTTTTATGGCGGCTGCTAAGAAAATAAAAATACTTATCCATAATATCCGAAAATTCATCCTTGTCGATCGAACCGTGTACCCATTTGATTGCCAGATCGGTAATATGAAGCCGTTCCATCGTGTAGCTTGCCTTTTCAGAATCCTCTGTGTAATTGAACGGCATAACAAACCACATTTTCATTTCATCGGGCAAAAGATGATAGTAGGTATATTCACTTTTGATTTTTGTTTTGTTGGTGGAGCTTTTGACAAGTGTATATTCATCTCCGCCGAGCGAATTGAAATATCTTGAATCAAAATTGCCTGATATACATTGTATGAAATTTTCCACCTTTGCTATATTGGTAAGTCCGTTTATTCTGAAGCTGTCCTTTATCTCCTTTGCTGCGCTGACAGAATTACTGAGTCGGCACACTCTTTTCAGATATACTTTATAATCATCTGTATTGGCAAAAAACAGCGCTGCTGTATATTTTCCGCAGCATACCTTGTAGGTATGTTTGATAAATTCGAGCTTTTTAAAAGAAAGCTCTGCTTCCCCGAAATCCGAAAAAATAAAGTTGGAGAAGCAATGGATAATTCTGTAATCATTGGCATAGTCAAGCTCTATTTTTTCGGCAAGTCCGTTAAATTCAAAAGCGGAACGAACTGTAATCCAGCTCATCTCCGGATAGATTCTTGATACATTTTCTTTATAATATGACTCAATACGTCTTCTTTTCACAATAACATCAGAAAAGCCCTTATTGCCGACGATATCATTAATAAGCTCACTTTTCAAAACCGTATCATCATATATGACCAAAACCTTCATCGCCTATTTTCATCTGCCCTTCTGATTATTTTTCCGGTGCATAAAGCGGCAATATATGCCAGCAATGTGATTGCCACTCCGACCAGTACAAACAATTTCTGATAATCTGTGCTGCCAAAGCCTAACGCCGCTTCAAGATAACTGACAAGGTCAACAGGAGAGGAATCGTGCATTTCAAAGATATTAACAATATAAAAGCCTGCTGCTTCAATCATCCATGCAGCAATGGAAATAATATAAAGTATGATACCCTTGCCGTGAATAATTTCCTGTATGCCAGCATAAATATCATTCATGGAATTGATCAATTTCAATACTTTATATTTAAATCTGCCTGCGTCCGATTTAATCAGGTATGAATTCCAGTATTTGTAAAGTCCGGGAAAAGTGAAGTATAACACGATCACGCAGGACAAAAACAGGATCAGAAAGCAAAACAAAAATGTATAATTGACATCCGTAAAGATATCGAAGTACAGGATCAGCGTCACCAGTGCCAACGTATCCATAAACCTGTCAAGAAGGATATAACACAACCCATTCAGAAGATTTTTAACGGTATAGCCATAACAATATATCCTGAAAACATCGCCCAGCTTCAGCGGTATCAGCAGATTGACGGCTGAGGTCTTGGCAAACTGTGTCAGATTGGAAAGTTTTGTAAGTTTATTGCCGTACCATATAATAAACAGTCTTATGAATTTGATAAAATAAACGGCGCCGGATATCACACAGACCGCAGCAATGCTTTTTATGGAATATGCCACATCCGTTGCTTCAATAATACACCGCTGAAAGAGAAAAAAACCTGCCGCCAAAAACATAAATACATTTATCAACAGATAGATTCTTTTATTCAATAACATCATTTATCACCATCAGATGCAAAAATCTCCTTTGCGGAATAATTTTCTATGATTTTATCACGGAATTCCGCAGCCATAAATTTCTTTTTATTGAAGGCATAAGCGGCAAGCATTTTCAGAACAACAAAAGCCTGATTAACCATTTTCACATTGGAAACCTGATCATCCTCGCTCCAGCGGATCGGAAAATAAAAGATATCCAATTTTTTGTAATAGCTTCCCAGTATCATGCAGTAATTGAACATGAGATTGTCTTTATATTTTTGATAGAAATCATCTTTAATCATATTAACAGAATACATATTCAGTCCTGAACCAAGATCGTATATTCTTTTATGAACCACCATGGAAAAAAGCAAATTATATACCTTATTTCCGACCGTTCTGAACGCAGAATAGCCATCAAGCACAGAACCTTTCATAAACCTTGCACCGAGAATACAGTCATGCTTTTTATACTCTCCGCTTTTAAGATAAGGAAGTATATTGTCGATATGTCCCTGATCATCCCCATGAAGCACAATAACATAATCAAAATAATTTTCCGCCGCATAAGAAAATGCAACCTTATGCGAACCGCCCAAACCGTAATTCTCATCATTTCTCAAAAGAGAAATCGGGACAGAGGGATTTTTATCTTTAATATAATTCTGCACCGCTTCTTCACCGTTATCGGTGCTGCGGTTATTGACAACAATTACCCTGCTGATATAGTTTTGAATCTCTCCGTTCAGCTGGTCAAGTACACGGACAATTTGTTTTTCACAGTTATACATAGGTATAAATACCAATATTTTATCTTTCATATATCCTCACCTTTATTTTTAGGCAACACAGCCAATAATAATCATCTATTTTCTTAATAAATTATATACTATATACATCTGATTGTCAATCAATATAAATTCATATTTACTTATACTCCCTATTACAAAACAAAACCCTTCCTGACAGCTTCAAATGCTGCCGGGAAAGGTTTATGCTGTTATTTCCTAACCTTAATTCCGTATTTCATTGTCTGATCAATTCTGATCTCCCCTCACCTTGAAATAAAATCTTCTGCAATATCGCATAAATGTTCAGGAAAAACCTTCTCCTCGACAATAAGCGCAAAAAGATGTTTTACTTCTTCCAACTCGCAGGATATATCCTCTACGCAGCTTTTTTCATTGACTCCGCAGATCTCTATTCCATAAACGGGGATCCTGCCTGCCTCCTGAATGTCGGCTGTTGTTTCAATCATTGAATATGTGTAATCTTCTGTGCTTATTTCAAGCAATTTTTTCTTGTTTTCCATTTTTTGTACCCTCTTGTATCGTTTTATTTTGTTAACACCGGCATTACTCGGCTATTATACAATATATACCGAGAAAATTCAATACAACTAAAGTTGATTTTTTAAATCATACAATTTTTTGAAATTTGTAAATTTAATTCTTAATACTAATGCAATTTTAATACAAATTTACAAAAAATAAAAATATTATTTGTTTAATTTTAATAAAATTTACACTTTAAGGATACTTCTATTATATCGCCAATTATTGCTGTAATTTGCCTGAATTAGTCGATTTTGATGTTCGGACAGAGTTGTTTTTTTATAACCGTTTTCAGCCTTGCTATAAAGATTTGTATATGATAAAATAATAACAAAATCTGTATTGTATGATGAAGGGAGAGGCACCATGTCAAAACTGAAAATGCCCGTAGGCAATACAAATTTTGCCGAAATCAGAGAAAGCGGGTACTATTATGTAGATAAAACGGAGCTGATAGATCAGCTTATTAATAATATTCATGCAAAGGTTACACTTATCACCCGCCCAAGACGCTTCGGTAAAACACTTAACATGAGTATGCTTGACTGCTTTTTTGATATACGTAAGGACAGTAAAAAATTATTTGAAGGACTCAAAATATCAGACAAAATAAAACTTTGTAATGAGTGGATGAATCAGTATCCGACAATCTTTGTTTCATTGAAAGATGTCGGAGGAAGCACTTATGTTCAGGCTTTTGATCAACTGAAGGCAATTATTTCCGAGCTGTATAAAAATTACTTGTACATTTCAGAAAAAATACCGGATTCCGATGATATGAAAAAATATACAATGATCAAATCTGAAACAGCAGGTGAAGCTGAACTGACAAATTCTTTACTTTTCCTGTCAAAGCTAATGTATGAATATTATAAAAAACCTGTCATAGTACTGATAGATGAATACGATGTTCCGATGGCAAAGGGCAGCTCAAACGATTATTACAGACAAATAACGGACATCATGCGTTCCATGTTAAGCAAGGTGCTTAAGGATAATCCCTATCTCAAAATAGCAGTTCTTACCGGCTGTCTCAGAATCGCTAAAGAAAGTATTTTTACAGGTTTAAATAATCCATACGTTGACTCCACAGCAAGTATCAGTCTTTATGAATATTTTGGTTTTACAGATGAGGAAATGGACAAGCTGCTGCATGACACAAAACTCAGCGATTATAAGCGAATATTAAAAAAATGGTATGACGGCTATCGCTTTGGAGATAAGGACATTTACTGTCCTTGGGATGTTTTGAATTATATCTCTGATCTGCAGAATAAACCCGGAATTGCTCCAAAAAATTATTGGGCAAATACAAGCGGAAATGAAATCATTAAAGAGTATCTAGACAGCGGCATGGATCTGTCCGATGATTTGGAAAAGCTGCTCAGAGGTGAATATATAGAAAAAACAATAAACGAAGAGATCACTTATGAAAATCTCACCAGTACGGAGGAGAATTTCTGGTCTGTTTTATATATGACCGGATATCTGACATCCGTTCCGGAAGAACATTTTGTAAGCATACTTGACTTATCTGAAGAGGACGAAAATAAGGTAGGCATCAAAACAACAAAACTCCGTCTTGTCAATTTGGAGATAAAGGATTTGTTTGCAAGTACTATCGCCAAATGGTTTAATGAGAGCATCGTTAAAGATGAAAGAACCGAGCTGATCAATGCACTTTGGAGCGGTGATGCCGACAAACTTACAAAAATCATCACATCATATCTTGCCTGTACAATCAGCTATTATGATTATAATGAAAATTTTTATCATGCGTTTTTAGCCGGTATGTTTTCCGGAATTAAGTTTTATATGGTCAAATCCAACACAGAGAGCGGTAACGGCAGAGCTGATATCATCATTAAAAACAAACGAAATCTTCGTGCTGCAATTTTTGAAGTCAAGGCAGTAAAAAATTTGGCAGACATAAGTTCAAAATGTGATGAAGCATTAAAACAGATAGAAGAAAATCAATATGCACAGCCCTTAATTGATGAAGAAGGTCTTGATGTTATCAGCTATGGTATAACATTTTATAAAAAAAGGTGTTTAGTAAAAAAAGCATAATAGTTGATCCTGCCGGCAAGATCTTTATTATCTGTTTTAATTTTATATGTTTTCACAATTTTTTAATTTTCTCTCTGTTTTTCCTGCTCTTTGCTCATCAGCTTCATTTCATAGATGATAAATATCTGATCCACACATTATAAAGCGAGCTTACAAGCATAGCAATAATACTCGGCACCGCAAAGCCCGCAAGAAGAGATGAAATACTTTTATACCCCATCGGATTATCCGTTCTTTTTTCATTAGTTTTTTATTCATATCAATAATGTAATTTCTGTAAACCAAAAGCAGAAGCAGCTCCGAAATTTCTCAAAGCTGCTTCTGCTTTATTTTCTGAATTTACTGTATCAGCCGTTGTAAGAATAGTTCGGTGCTTCCTTTGTGATCTGAATATCATGCGGATGACTTTCCTTAAGACCTGCGCCTGTAATTCTTACGAAACGTGCTTTTTCATGAAGCTCCTGTATGTTGGCACAGCCTGTATAGCCCATACCTGCACGAAGACCGCCCATCAGCTGATAAATCGTATCTGAAAGCAGTCCCTTATAAGGTACTCTGCCCTCAACACCTTCCGGAACAAGTTTTTTATTTCCCGACTGGAAGTAACGGTCTGCGCTGCCGCTGCCCATAGCGCTGAGGCTTCCCATTCCACGATAAACCTTAAACTGTCTTCCCTGATAAATTTCGCTCTCTCCGGGCGACTCCTCACAGCCTGCAACCAAAGATCCGATCATTACAACGCTGCCGCCTGCTGCAAGCGCCTTTACAATGTCTCCGGAATATTTAACGCCGCCGTCTGCAATAACAGGTATGCCATGCTTTGAAGCCTCATAAGCTGCATCGTATATGGCCGTGATCTGCGGAACGCCGATACCTGCGACAATACGGGTCGTACAGATAGAGCCAGGACCTATGCCTACCTTTACGCAGTCTGCACCTGCATCAATCAAAGCCTTTGCTGCTTCGGCTGTCGCAATATTGCCGGCAATAAGCTGGACATCCGGAAATGCCTTTTTGACCTTTGCCACAGAATTGATAATGTTGTTGTTATGACCGTGAGCGGAATCCAGAACAAGAACATCGACCTGAGCCTTCACAAGCTCCTCTACTCTTTCGAGAACATCCGGAGTTCCGCCGATAGCGGCTCCGCAAAGAAGTCTGCCGTTTTCATCTCTTGCGCTATTCGGATACTGAACGGATTTTTCGATATCCTTTATTGTGATAAGTCCCTTCAGAACGCCGTCATCGTCAACAAGTGGGAGCTTTTCGATCTTATGCTTTTTAAGTATCGCCTGTGCCTCCAGAAGAGTCGTTCCGACGGGTGCTGTCACAAGATGATCTCTTGTCATAACATCGGAAATTCTCTGACTGTAATCGTTTTCATCCATAAAACGAAGGTCACGGTTGGTAATAATTCCGACCAGCTTACCGTCCTCACATATCGGCACACCTGAGATCTTATATTTAGCCATCAGCTTATTTGCGTCGTTTACATAGCGGTCGGGTGTAAGGAAAAACGGATTGACGATAACACCGTTTTCTGATCTCTTGACTCTGTCAACGGCATCTGCCTGCTGCTCGATAGACATATTTTTATGAATGATACCGATACCTCCCTCACGGGCAATAGCGATAGCCATTCTTGTTTCCGTAACCGTATCCATAGCGGCAGTCATAAGCGGCGTATTCAGCTTGATTTTCTTTGTAAGATGTGTGCTGATATCGACATCCTTGGGCTGAACATTTGATTCTCCGGGAATCAAGAGTACATCATCGAAGGTCAACCCTTCTTTTCCGAATTTCTGATCAAAACCAACAGTCAGCATTCTTAAAATTCCTCCCCATTTTATAATATTTTATTTATATAGTATTAAATTATACAACATTTCAAGAAAATTATCATTCCTATAAAGAATAATAACTTTTGATTTTGATGAATTTTATTAATAAGTCCTTGCAATCTGCCTGTATTCATAATCATAATTTCTTATAAAAATACCTCTTGTCAGTTTATCTGTATTCACCATATAAACACAATATTTACAATATTGTGTCTGATTGATTTTTGGGTTTCCATAATGAATCAAAAACGGTTGAAAACTCTGTTTTGTGTTTTCAACCGTTTTTTATTTTCTGTCACGAAAAATTGTTAAATCCAATTATTCTTTTGTAATGACATCAATTCCCATATAGGGGCGGAGTACCTCCGGTACGGTTACGCTGCCGTCCGCATTCTGATACTGCTCGACAATTGCCGGAATGACACGGCTTGTTGCAAGACCCGAAGCATTCAGCGTATGGGCAAAGTGCATTTTTTTGTCGTCACCTCTGTAACGGATATTTCCTCTTCTTGCCTGATAATCCCTTGCATTGGAAGCAGAGCTTACCTCTTTATAGATCTCCATGCTCGGAATCCATACTTCAATATCATAAGTACGTGCCATTGAGAATGAGCAGTCACCTGCTGCCAGCTTGCTGAGTCTGTAATGCAGACCAAGCTCACGGACAAGGCGCTCTGCCTTTTCTACAAGCTCCTCAAATGCTGCATCGGACTTGTCATCCTCTGTATACTGCACCATTTCCACCTTATTGAACTGGTGTCCTCTGATCATACCTCTTTCCTCGCTGCGGTAGCTGCCTGCTTCACGGCGGTAGCAAGGTGTATAGGCGATATATTTTCTCGGAAGCTCATCCTTTGTAAGCACTTCATCTCTGTGGATATTGACAAGAGCCGTTTCCGCTGTCGGGAGCATAAATCTCTTATCGCTGCTTGTCGGATTGGCGATCCAATATACCTCATCCTCAAATTTCGGAAACTGACCTGCCACATATCCGCACTGATAACCAAGCATATGAGGAGGAAGGATAAATTCAAAACCGTCATTAATATGTTCGTTGATAAAGAAATTCAGCAGTGCCCATTCAAGTCTTGAACCCCAACCTCTGTAAAGCCAGCTGCCGGCGCCTGCGATCTTTGCACCTCTTTCATAATCTATCAGTCCCAGGCCCTCGCAAAGCTCAACATGATTTTTCATCTTGAAATCAAACTGCGGCTTTTCTCCGAAATAGCGTACAGGCTCATTCTGCTCCTTGCCGCCTGCTGCAACATCATCATCCGGAAGGTTCGGCAGAGAAAGAAGAAGGGTTTTCTGCTTTTCTTCCAGCTCTGAAACCTTAGCATCGCCCTCTTTGATCTGAGCGACAAGCTCCTTCATTTTTGCCATAATTTCAGAAGCGTCTCCGCCTGCTTTTTTGATCTGCGGAATCTGCTTGCTTGCAGCATTCTGCTCTGCCTTCATCGCTTCGACCTTGCCCAGCTGCTCACGCTTTGCCGCATCAACCTCTCTGATCTCGTCAACAATGCTGTCAAGATCCATTTCTCTCTTTTTGATTTTTGCCTTGACCTCATCGGGGTTATCTCTGATAAGCTTAATGTCTATCATTTTGAATTTCTCCTTTAAAAATCTTTTTATAATGATCCGCATATAGCTGCGGATGGTATACTGTTTTCAAAAAAATTAATATATATGATTTTTCCTGATTTATTCTCTGTCAAACAGCTTTGCAAGCTCGCCAAGGTCGTCCTCGCTGTAAAATTCAATTTCGAGTATGCCGCCGTTTCCGTCCTTGCCGTTTCTGACCTTGACCTTGCGGCTGAGATGCTCATTTAGTGCAAGCTCGACCTCGTCATAAAAGGAATTCCTGCTGTGTGTCGAAGGTACTATCTCCTTTTTCTGTTCATTTGCCTTTTTTGCAAACTTTTCCACATCACGCACAGTCAGATCGTTTGCTTTTATCATTTCTGCTGTTTTCAGCAAAAGCTCCTCATCTTCAAAGCCTAAAAGCGCTCTTGCATGACCTGCTGATATATCTCCTGCGGATACCATATCAAGAACCGACTGAGGAAGTTTCAGAAGTCTCATAGCATTTGCTATGACTGGTCTGCTTTTTCCGACAGATTTTGATATTTCCTCCTGAGTAAGCCCATATTCCTCCGAAAGCACTCTGTAACCGAGAGCTTCTTCGACAGGCGTCAGATTTTCTCTCTGCAGATTTTCTATCATTGATATCTGCATCATTTCGGAATCTGTCATTTCCCTTATTATGACAGGAACCTCCGTCAGCCCTGCCATACGGCTTGCTCTCCATCTTCTCTCGCCTGCAACAAGCTGATATCCCCCATCTGCAAGCGGCCGGACAAGAAGCGGCTGCAGAACTCCGTGTACTGCAATGGAATCTGCAAGCTCCCTGAGCGCTTCCTCGTCAAAATCATGTCTCGGCTGACTCCTGTTAGGCTCAATATCGTTGATTTTAAGTGCTACTGCTCCGCTGTTGTCATCCGTTTCATTTTCCATAAAGATAAGGTCCAGACCCTTTCCGAGTCCTCCTTTTTTTGCTGCCATCATCTCACCTCTGATTTTTCATAATATGGTACAGTAATTATACGATACCCTTTGATTTCATATAAATATAAGCAATTACAATAACAATGACCATGACTGCCGTTATAAGCTTGGAAAGAGGACTTTCAGGCTGTCTTGGAGGCGGAGGGGGCGGCGGCGAATGTCTGCCGTGATCTCCTCTGAAATCTCTCCTGTCAGACTCTCTTCTGTCATATCCCCGATCCCTTCCTCCGACAATTCTGTGCGAAGGCGGTTCAGGTCTTCCTCCCCTTTGGTTTCTTCCGCCCTTTTCGGGATCTTTTCCGTTAAATCCTCTGTTCAAAGCAATCACCTCATTGATTGTTGTTTATGATTTCCTTTGATAACTCTATGTATGAAGCTGAACCCTTGCAGCTTTTATCAAAATACATAATAGGCATTCCGAAGCTCGGTGCTTCTGAAAGGCGTACTCCTCTCGGAATAACTGCCGAAAATACCTTTCTCGGAAAAAACTTCTTTACCTCCTGAACTACCTGCTGAGTAAGATTCAGTCTGCCGTCATACATTGTCAGCAGAACGCCCTCAATATCCAGATAGCTGTTGTATCGGCGCTTGATGATCCTCACGCTGTTCATCAGCTGGGAAAGTCCTTCCAGCGCATAGTATTCGGGCTGTATTGGAACAAGAAGAGTATTGGCAGCACAAAGCGCATTGGTTGTGATCAGTCCAAGAGAAGGCGGACAGTCAATAAAGATAAAATCATATTGATCCTTGACAAGTGCCAGCGCATTTTTCAGCTTTGATTCCCTATGTTCAATCTCAACAAGCTCGATATCTGCAGCCGCAAGTTCAATGCTTGAGGGTATGATATCAAGATTATCAAAATTCGTTTTGACGATTGTTTCTTCAGCCTTGACCCCCTCAATCATAATATTATAAGCTGAATATTTAACAGAGCGTTTATCGACACCAACGCCGCTTGTCGCATTCCCCTGCGGATCAACATCGACCAGAAGGCATTTTTTGCCGAGCATTCCTATGCCGGCGCTGACATTGACAGCCGTTGTTGTCTTGCCGACGCCGCCCTTCTGATTGGTTACTGCAATAATCTTTCCCAAATTTTTTCCCTCCCGCCAAGTCCTGAAGGCTTGGAAATAAGAAATTGATCTTTTCATCTTTTACTGTATTATCGGTTGTTCAGCAAATACATTGAACAATGTTTCACATGAAACATTTCCCAAAACATTTCTGCTGTATTTTTTATTATAGCAGATTATATCCTAAAATTAAACACCTAACTTAAAATATTTTTTATTTTCCGAAAAAGCACAGAAAGCCGGGCATCAACTGCTCGGCTTTCTGCACTATGTTAGGGGGCAAATAGGATTTTACTCCAAACTTTTATGCTGTCATTGTTTTTTGCTCGTCCGTTTTTGGCTTATTCTTTGGGATACGCACGGTATATTCAATGAAATCTTCGGTTTCTTTCTGACCGGCAACCGCCTCAATACCTGATGAACGCATTGTATCAACGGCTCTGTTAATTGTATTTTCAAAAATCTTTATATTCTTGATCACTAATCTGTTTTTCTGTTTTTTTCTGTGCTGTCTGCTTTTTTCCGCCAGCATCTCTTCTATGTATTTTTCCGACTGCGTCACATTCATACCTTCCTCTATGATCTCACTTAAAATGATTCTTCTCATTATCTGATCCGATATTCTGAGCAAAGCTCTTGCATGGCGCTCCGTCAGATCATATTTTATGATAATTTCTTTTTCTTCTTCAGTCAATTTCAATATTCGCAGCTTATTTGATACTGCTGTAAGTTTTTTTCCGAGCTTCTGGGAGATTTCCTGACGGCTCATTCCGTAGTCCGTCATTAATCTGTTAATTCCTTCCGCTTCTTCAAAAAAATTCAGATCGCATCTCTGCAGATTTTCCACAAGCGACAATATGCCTGCCTGTCTGTCATCACACTCCAAAACAACGCAAGGTACTTTTTTTCTTCCACATATAACTGCAGCTCTCAGACGTCTTTCCCCAGATATAATCTCATATTCGATCGTACTGATTTTTCTTACAGCAAGTGGCTGTAAGATTCCGTTGCGGCTGATGCTTTGTGCAAGCTCTCTCATTTTCTCATGGGAAAATGCTTTCCTCGCCTGAGTTCGGCAGGGTCTGATCTGTACGATAGGGATCTCCGTTACTTTTTTGTCACTACCAATACTCAACAGCACCTTTGTCACTCCTTTCCTGCTTCATATCATACCATACAATCAATGTATCTTTTGTCAAAGTTTGTATCATTTCAAATTTCACAATGTGATAGTTTTACCTGACTTTTATATGGTTTTCAACAAGTTTTCAATATCATTGTTGAAAACTTGTTTATCATTCAAAATAGTCTGAATATTGCCTGTCAGCGCCGATAAAATCTATATTTTTTGTATACAACAAATCAACTTGTCCTAAAAAGAAAACACAAGGTTTTCAACGTCTGTTAAAAACAATGTTGAAAACCTTGTGTTGAATCCTGTTGAAATATCAGAGAGGATTTTTGTTGATTTTCTGCCCTCTTCTCGGATATTTGGAAGGGGTATTTCCTGTCTTTTTGATTATGATCACCGTTCTGCTGCTTTCATCGGGGAGTGTCATTTTGAAGATCCGATCGGTTTTTGCACCCAGTAATCTGATGGCATTTTCAGCCGCTTTAAGCTCATTTTCTCCGTCCGGTCCCTTCATAGAAATAAAAACGCCTCCGCATTTGACATAGGGTATACAGTATTCGCAAAGGGCAGGAAGATTGGCAACAGCACGGGAAACAACTGCATCATATTTTTCTCTGTACTGCTCCTTTTGTGCGCTCTCCTCCGCTCTGCTGTGAACCAGCAGAGCTTCCATTCCAAGCTGCCTGCCAACCTCATCAAGAAACACCAATCTTTTATTCAGACTGTCCAGCAGAGTCAGATTTATATCGGGACGCATAATTTTAATCGGTATTCCCGGAAATCCTGCGCCTGTGCCGATATCAATCAATTGCAGATGCTTGTCAGGTGTCAGGCATTTTAGAATTGAAATACTATCGATAAAATGCTTGACCGCTATTCCCTCATCATCCGTTATTGCTGTCAGATTCATTTTTTTGTTCCATTCTCTGAGAAGCTCCGCATATTGTTCAAATTGAGCAAGCTGCTGTGCGGATATCGGTATTTCATTTTCGGCACACCATTTTTTCAGAATTTCAGATATCATACCGTTTCCTCCGTACCTTTATTTTTAATAGCGGAAAGATAGATCACCAACACCGAAATATCAGCAGGACTGACACCAGAAATCCGGCTTGCCTGTCCTATGCTTTCGGGACGAACCTTATTCAGCTTTTCTCTTGCTTCAAGGCGCAGTCCTTCTATCGTGCTGTAATCCGTATCGGCAGGAAGTCTTTTTGATTCCAGCTTTCTTACCTGCTCAATGATAAGCAGCTGCCGTTTGATATAGCCCTCATATTTTATCTCAATCTCAACCTGCTCCAATACATTTCTGTCTGTTTCCGTTCTTGTTTTGTCTATGGTTTCTAGAACATCATAATTCAGCTCAGGACGCTTAAGAAGGTCAACAAGTCTGATACCTGTATTGACCTCTGAGGTATTTCTTTCTTTCAGAATGTCATTCAGTTCCTTGCTCGGAGAGATGACGGTTTTTCTGACTCTTTCCAGCTCTGCCCTCATTCTTTCCTGCTTTGCACAGTAGCGCTCCCACCTGTTGTCGGTGATAAGACCGATTTTCCTTCCGATGGGGGTCAGCCTTGTATCGGCATTATCCTGACGAAGTATCAGCCTGTATTCGCTTCTGGAGGTCATCATTCTGTACGGGTCGCTGCAGCCTTTGGTAACAAGATCATCGACAAGCGTTCCGATATAGGAGCTTGCCCTGTCAAGAAGCATCGGATCTTTTCCCTGTATCTTAAGAGCGGCATTGACTCCGGCAACCAGTCCCTGTGCGGCAGCCTCCTCATAGCCTGAGCTTCCGTTGAATTGTCCTGCACCGTACAGACCAGGAAAATCTCTGAATTCAAGTGTTGAATTCATCTGTATCGGGTCGGCACAGAAATATTCGATTGCATAGGCAGGACGCATGACTGTACAGTTTTCCAGTCCCTTGATCGTATGATAGAATGACAGCTGAACATCCTCCGGCAGAGATGATGACATTCCCTGAATATACATCTCCTCCGTGTCGAGACCACAAGGCTCAATAAAAAGCTGGTGCCTCGGCTTATCGGAGAAACGCACGATCTTATCCTCGATGCTCGGACAGTAACGGGGACCTACTCCCTCAATCCTGCCGCTGTACATGGGGGAACGTGATATATTATCCAGTATGACCTTTTTGGTATTTTCGTTTGTCCAGCTTACATAACACTTTACCCTGTTCTCTCCGGGAGTCTCTGTGTCATAAGAAAACGGAACGACAGGATCATCTCCGCTCTGTTCCTCAAGCTCTGTAAAATCAATGCTGGAACGCAGAACCCTTGCCGGTGTACCTGTTTTGAAGCGGCGGATCGTCATTCCGATTTTTTCCAGAGAGTCGGGCAAAAACTTTGACGGGAACATTCCGTCTGGTCCGCTTTCATAGGAAACGTCACCGACATATATCTTTCCTCCAAGATAGGTGCCTGTCGCCAATATCACAGCCTTTGCCTTATACTGAGCCTCCAGCCTTGTAGTCAGAAGCCACAAGCCGTCCTCTGCTTTTTCAAGCTCCGTGATTTCAGCCTGTCTGAGTTCAAGATTTTCCTGCAGCTCAAGCGTATGCTTCATTCTTGTGCTGTATGCTCTTCTGTCAATCTGTGCCCTGAGAGAATGAACAGCCGGACCTTTTCCCTTGTTGAGCATTCTGCTCTGAAGAAAACATTCATCCGCTGCCTTTCCCATTTCTCCTCCGAGAGCATCTATCTCACGGACAAGATGTCCCTTTGCCGTGCCGCCTATGGATGGATTGCACGGGCAATTGCCGACAGCATCCATATTGATCGTAAAAACGCCTGTTTTGCAGCCGAGTCTGGCTGCTGCAAGTCCTGCTTCGATACCGGCGTGTCCTGCACCGATCACAGCCACATCAAATTCTCCTGCAATAAATTTCATAAAAACTGTCCTTTACATAAATAATATAACATATCTATTATAAATCAAATTTGCGTAATTGTACAGTACATTTTACCATGTAAAAACATTACTAATGTTTCACGTGAAACACAGGCGGCACAGCCTGAAACTGTGCCCGCAGCATTTTAATGATTCTGATAAACCTTAACCCCATTGATGAATACCTCATCAATATTATTTATATCAATAACATATACTGTTTTGTCATTGCTGTATGAAGTATAGTAATGATTTTTTGAATATGAAAGACTGATTAATGTATCACGGCAACTGGAATTTCCATTTGCTTTTGAACCGCACAGATAATAAATATCGCCGCCCACTTTTACGGAGTCAATATTTAAATTCGGGTCGCTGACTTTGATGTTCATATCCTTGGCATTTTCAAATTCTGCCGCATAAGTATATCCGGCAAGATTTTCATAAACCGCATACAAATTTTCCGCAACCACGGGCAGACTAAAAATAAAAACGCTGATAAGCGTTGCCGCTGCTATGATTAATATTCTTTTGGCAAGTCTTTTTCTTTTTATAGTCAACGTCATTAATTTATTCCTAATCACTAATAATTGGGGCTTTGAGTCTCACCTGCCGGTTCGGTCGGTGCTTGTGCTTCGCAGAGGTGTCCACTGGACACCCGCACCCCCAAACCCCACCAGGGCTGCTCGCCCTGGACCTTGGCAGGAGCTGAAACCCCTGCACCCGCATGCTTTAATGGGATAATTTAAATGTCGTTTACTATAAATTTATTTTTGTTTCATATGAAACAATTATACAGAATTATCCAGTTTCATACAAAATAAGAAGCCCTCCGAACAATTTCTGTCCAAAAGGCTTCCATTTCTTTATCAATATTCAGATTGGTCAGTCAGCGTTAAACATCGTCCGGAATTTCAATCCGCTTTCTTCTGCCCTCGACAGCCGGATATTCTGTTCCTGTTTATATTATTTTTCCAAAGTCAGATATATTTCCTTTCCCCCGATGATGACCTTTTCAATACGATTGATATCAATCATATTGACCTTATAATGATCAAAATTCTCATCAACGGTTTCTAAGTCTGATTCATTCATATTGCTGTGTATAAGATAATGATAATTGATATCATCCTTCGGAAAGTATTCAGTTGAAACATAGATATTGTCATTGCTGATTTCATCTGCGACCGGAGCAACGCCATATTCCTTGCCGTCCTTGGTGACAACCGTAATATTGCTTGTATCAGCATACACATCTGTTTCGCCGTTTTTGCTGGCTCTGATACTGATACCGAAAGCCGTTGTACTAATGGATGCTCTGCTGATATTTCCGCCGGCATTTTTGAATAAGCTGTTGGCAGTTTCATCATCAATGGATGCTGTTTTGACATCTGACTTATAATTCAGCTTGAGAGAAAGACTGAAATTGACATCTGTTTTCTTATTTTCAATTTGCCATATATCATAGCCGTTTTTATCATTTTTAATATAGCTGACGTCAATATCATTATCATAATACTGATTTTTTACCTGATCATAAACCTCATCGGTGATCTCCTCACAGCTTCCAAGATATTTTACAGGAACATATTCCGAAAGACTCTTAAAGGATACATAAAGCATATTGCCTTTGAGTGTATTGGTTTTGTTCAATACTTTAATATACATAATGAGCTTTTTACCGTTATCGTCAACATCAACTTTTGTAAGATAATGCTCCTCATAGACATTATTTGCATCAAGCATCTCCCATCCGCCTATCAGCGAATAAGCTCCTCCCCCCGAAGAAGGTTTTGCATTGAATTGCTGCCACAGATTTTTGTCTACATACACCGAAAATTCATCATCACATTCAATGTAGCTGACAGGGGATTCGTAATCATTATCAGAATGAACAAATTCCGTTTTTGTCGGCAGTCCTACCGTACTAAGGTCGCTGTGTGTAAATGCACTTCCGTCCTTATGGGTAAGCTCGATAGCCGCATAAACCGTTTCATCATCTCCGGCAATACCGAGAGGTTTCACCTCCAGATTCTCATCATCCGTATTTACACTCACATTGCCGCCGCTGTAAAGACCTGCTGCATTCATATCACCGCTGAATATATTTCCGAAAGCGCTGTCAAGTCCTCCAAAAGCCGCAAATACTGTTGTGCCTATAATACCTGCCGAAAGTACTGCCGCTGCCAAAATGACTGCCGTCTTTTTTCCTTTTCCCATTTTCTTTCTTCCTTTCGTTTTAGCTGCCATTACTCCGTCTTTTATTTTTTCAATATCTATCTCCATATCCATTTCATCAATGATTGACTGATCATCTATGCTGTCAAAGTTTTCTTTAATATCATCAAATGCTTCATATATCTCTGTTTTCATAAGGAATATCCCCTTTCTGTCAGCAGCTTTTTAAGTTTATTTCTGGTTCTGTGAAGTCTGACCTTTACATTTTCGGATCTCATCCCCAAAGCCTGTGCGATGGAATTAATTTTTTGATAATAAAAATAATGTCTGATAATGATTTCCCTATCAGGTTCATCTATTGTATCTATGATTTTAGTCAATTCACGGCAAAGCTCCTTCTTTTCGGTTTCAGCCGATATGCTGAAGCTGTCCTCCGGATCAAGCTCGTCTATATCAATCATGACTGCCTTTTTTAATGTCGGCAGCTTATTCTTTGCTCTTGTTTTAGCAATACAGGCAATGTAGCCCTTGAGCTTATCCTTCTGAATTTTTTCGGCATTGTTCCAAAGGGTGATAAACGTGTCCATTGTTACCTCTTCAATATCCTCCTTCGTCATAGCACCCTTGGAAACGTGATAGATGACAGCTGCGGCATATTTGGCGAATTTATCAATCGTTTCTTCCAGAGCCTTCTCTTCTTTTCTGATAAGCCTTTCAGCCAGCCTTATATTTTCATCCACAGGTCAGACCTCCTTTTCGTTTGCATTTTGAAGCACTTCTATTGATAAGAACAAGTGTTTTTAAAAAAGGTTACACTAAAGAATTATTATTTCAAAAAAATTCTGCTGTTATGTTTCACGTGAAACATAAAAAAACAATACCCTAAGAATACTCGAAAGCATTTCTTAGGGTATTATATGACAGATCATTAATCAATCAAAGCTTTATACCTGTTGATAATCATCATTCCTCGCTGTTTTCGGACAGTTCCGTTTCTGTATCTGATTCTGTATTTTTAGCATCTTCTGTATCTTCCGGCTGCTCATCGCTGTCATTCGGGTCATCGTGCGGTGCTCTTGCAATTGTGGCAACCTTGCTGCCGTCAATCGTTTTCATAACGATAACGCCCTTTGAAGGTCTTGCACAGATCCTGACGGATGCTGCCTCGATCCTGATAATAACGCCGTTGTCCGAAATAATGATGATATCATCATCAAGATCGACAGCTTTAATGGCGGCAACCTTGCCGTATTTGTCAGTATGGTAATTCAGCAGACCAAAACCGCCCCTGCTCTGAATACGGTAATCTTCAATGCTTGAAAGCCTTCCGTATCCTGTTTCAGAAACAGTCAGTATGAATGCACCTTCACGAAGAACAGACAGACCGATCACGCTGTCGCCCTCTCGAAGAGTCAGCGCCTTGACACCTCTTGCCGACCTTCCCATCGCTCTTACATCTGTTTCCTTGAAACGAATAGCCATACCGTTTCTTGTTGCGGCAAGAAGCTCGCTGTGACCGTCCGTAAGGCGAACCCATACAAGCTCGTCATCATCGTCCAGATCAATTGCAATCAGACCGCCTTTGCGGTTCGTATAAAAATCCTTTGTTGCGGTACGCTTGATGATACCCTTTTTGGTTATCATCACAAGGTACATATCCTCGTCGCCCTTTTCGGGAACACGGATCATGGATGTTACCTTTTCATCGCTGCCCAAAGGAAGCAGATTATTAATATTCATGCCCTTAGAGGTTCTCGATCCTTCAGGTATCTCATAGCATTTGAGCCTGTATATCTTTCCGATATTGGAGAAGAACAGCACATAATCATGGGTGCCGCTGACAAACATATCGGTCGCAACATCCTCTTCTCTTCGGTTCATTCCGCTGATACCTCTGCCGCCCCTGCGCTGAGTATGATAGGTATCCATTTTCTGACGCTTGACATATCCGAGATTTGTCATGGTAAGGACACAATCCTCATGCGGAATCAAATCCTCAATATCCACCTCGCCGCTGACAACTGCAATTTCTGTCCGGCGTGGGTCGCTGAATTTTCTCTTGATCTCATTAAGCTCGCTTTTGATAATACCAAGAAGTCTTTCGCCGTTGCTGAGAATGTCTTTATAGTCATTAATTTTCTCGATCAGTCCTGCCAGCTCTGCTTCTATCTTTTCTCTTTCCAGACCTGAAAGCTGTCCGAGACGCATAGAAACAATAGCCTGTGTCTGCGGTTCATCAAGACCAAAGCGTTCTGAAAGTTTTTGCTTTGCTGTCGGCTGATCCTTAGAAGAGCGGATGATTTTAATAACCTCATCAATAAAATCTATGGCAATTTTCAAGCCTTCCAGAATATGCGCTCTTTCCTCTGCCTTTTTGAGATCAAAAATCGTTCTTCTTGTAATAACATCAACCTGAAAATCAATATAATTCTGAATAATGTCCTTAAGATTCAGAACCTTCGGAATACCATTTACGATGGCAAGCATAATGATACCGAAAGTCACCTGCATCTGTGAATATTTAAAAAGGTTATTAAGAACGATCTGCGGAGATGCCTCACGCTTCACGGTAATTTCAATGTGCATTCCGTTTCTGTCGGAATGATCCTCAATATTGGTAATGCCCTCGATTTTCTTGTTCTTTACCATTTCAGCAATACTAAGAACAAGCTCTGCCTTATTTACCTGATAGGGCAGTTCTGTTACAACGATCTTGAATCTGCCGTTTTTCTCTTCGGCTATTTCAGCTCTTGCACGGACGGTGATTTTCGCCCTGCCGGTCGCATAAGCTGCACGGATACCGCTTTTTCCCATGATAATGCCGCCTGTGGGGAAATCAGGACCCTTGATATGCTGCATGATATCGTCAAGTGTGGCATCCGGGTCGTCAATAATACAGCTTACTGCATCAATTACCTCTCCCAGATTGTGCGGAGGGATGTTGGTAGCCATTCCGACAGCAATACCCTTTGAGCCGTTTACCAGAAGATTTGGAAATCTGGAAGGAAGGACAGAGGGTTCCTTTCTGCTGTCGTCATAGTTAGGGATAAAATCAACGGTTTCTTTATCAATATCGGTAAGCATCTCAACAGAGATCTTACTCATTTTAGACTCGGTATAACGGTAAGCAGCCGGCGGGTCGCCGTCCACCGAACCGAAGTTTCCGTGACCGTCAACAAGCGTATATCTCATTGAGAAATCCTGTGCAAGACGCACAAGCGCATCATAAACCGAGCTGTCACCATGCGGATGATATCTACCGAGCACATTACCTACGGTAGTAGCGCATTTTTTATACGGTTTTTCGGGGGTAAGACCGTCCTCATACTGTGAATAGAGTATTCTTCTGTGGACAGGCTTCAGACCGTCACGAACATCGGGCAGCGCTCTTGAAACGATTACCGACATGGAGTAGTCAAGAAATGACTGCTTCATTTCCCTCTCAATATCGACATCTATAATTTTGGATTGAGCCAAGCTTTCTTGTATATCCAAATTTTACACCTCTTTCGGTAATTATACATTCTTATACTTATTGATCTCCTCAAAAAATTCTCTCACCAGCTTAAGCTGTTCTTCCGAAAGAACTCTTTTCGGGACGAAACCGAATTCCTCTTTATCAAAAAATATCAGTACAGTTGAGCTTGTTTCCGCTATCTGATAAATATATTGAACAGGGAGCTTTATGGTATGCTCCTCATCGGTCATTGAAAATTCCTGATGATCCAGTCTGATCGTTTTTGAATTAATTGCTTTCTGATTAAAATGATAGAATTTACCTGCCTGTTTCCTTATTATCACCGGATTGATAACATCATAATACGAAAGGCAGAACAATCCTATTGCTATCAGTAAAAACCAGCAGATGATCTGATATATATTGCCCCTCACATTGATAAATGCAGCTGTGCCGCACAGTATTGCTATGATTCCCATGATCCTGAGAATGAGGATGTTTTCCTTCGGAGTCAGATATTTTGTTTTTGAAAGCTGCATATTGATGAAATCTTCCTCCGTCACCAGAAAGGTTTCCTCGATCCTGATATTCATTTTGCATTTCTTCCTTTGTTTTTGCTTCTTGTTGTGCGGTATTGTCTGATCATTTCCTTTTGAAAGTACTGCGAAAGCCGTTCAGATTTCTTTTCGCTCAGACATCTTTTTGATATGACTGTTATACGTTTTTCAATGCCTCCGATCAGAAGAAAGATATTGTCTGTTTCAAGGCAGTCTGTGATATCCGTATAATATCTTTTCAGATATTCATACTCATTTTTCATCACAAAGTATTCTTTGTATATCTCAAATTCATACTCCTTTGAAAGCAGCTTTGAGCTTTTAAATATATGCTCTCCTTTCAGCTTTGCCTTTTTCGGCAGCATATAAACATAATGCGTACACATATAGGCGCTGATCAGAAGCACTATCGCACACACAGGCAGCTTTACGATATTGAATCTCTGCATCATCAGAATAAATAGCATCGCCAGACCCAGAAAGAAGAAAACAGAGGATTTCCATTCTCTTCCGGAAGAGGAACCTCTTCTGAGGTCAAAAAGCCGGTAGCCTTCAGAATATTCTCTTATTTTCAGTTTATTTTTAAAGCTCATCACAGGATTACCTGCCGCAGCTGCTGCCATCCATATCACCATCCCGGTGTCGTTATACTTTTCAGAATTTCATAAAGCTCAGGCTTTGCCTTTTTGAGATTCAGCGGTCTGAAGGTTTTTGCATCCACAAAACCATGAACGGTATTTCCTTCAGACATGACTTCTCCGTTCAATACCACTCTGTATTCAAACTCTATTTTCGCAAAACTGAGCTTTGCCAGCCTTGTTTCTATCGTTACACTATCTTCATAGTGAACAGGGCGCAGATATTTACACCCAAGCTCTGCCAGCGGAAGCATGATTCCCTGCTTTTCAAGCTCGGAATAGGTGATTCCCGTCATTTTAATAAATTCGGTTCTTGCTGCCTCAAACCACACAGGGTAGACCGAATGGTGTATAATTCCCATCATATCCGTTTCGGCATAGCGGGCGGTAAGCTCCAGTCTGTTGATTTTTTCCATAGTCATTCTCCGATCATTTCGGTTCAGCGCCCGAAAGAAGTATTGCTCTTATTTCGTTATATACCTCAGGCTCGATCACTCTTTCGGGAATGGCGAAAGCCCTGTCCTTTGCCGTATAGATCATAATGATATTGTCAAATTCTTCTATCTGTGATGTACCGTCAAGCTCGATTGACCATTCCCCATCATCTCTTCCGATATCAATATGAGTCGGATATATTTCAGCCTCTATATTTCTGCCGTCTGCAAGCATTTTTGCCATACTTTTCAGATAGATATGCGGTACGATCCATATTGCCCCAATCATTAGAAGACAGAATATCCCGAAGAAAAGATTATAGCCCTTGAATTCTGTTTCAGCTGTAAAATACACAAAAAAGAACACAACCGAAGCAATCGCCAGTATGATGCTTTCTATCACCGCTCTTGCGCCTTTTGTTTTGATCATATTGCTGTGATACAGACATTTGTACATTTCATCCTGTGTCAGAACATACGAAAGCCTGATACCTGTTTCGGGAATTTCATATTCCTCTGCATCGTCATCCCTGACAAATTCAGCCTCCGAGCCGTCCCATTCGGGATTCTCTTCATTTTCCAGTTCCTTCAGCTCTGCTGCGATTTCTCTCACACGCTGTTCGTTATTTTCCTGCCCTGCCTTCAAATTATCATCATTTGAAGGCTTATTAGAGTCATGGTCGCTCATTATTTGTTAATTCCTTTCCTCATTTCCTGATACCGACAATTCCCTGTCATGCCATGAATTTAATTATATATCCAGATTCTGGACATACTTTGCATTCTTTTCAATAAATTCACGGCGTGGTTCTACTTTGTCACCCATCAGAATGGTAAATACTTCATCTGCTGCTGCAGCATCCTCCATTTCTACCCTGAGCATGGTTCTTGTTGTCGGATCCATGGTTGTTTCCCACAACTGCTGCGGATCCATCTCACCAAGACCCTTATATCTCTGAATCTCATACTTGCCGCCAAGCTCTGCCATGATTTTATCCCTTTCCTCATCGGAATAGGCATAATAGTGATCACTTTTACCCTTTGTGATTCTGTAAAGAGGTGGCTGAGCAATATAAACATGACCGTCCTCAATCAGCGGTCTCATAAAGCGGAAGAAAAATGTAAGCATCAGCGTTCTGATATGCGAGCCATCAACATCGGCATCCGCCATGATAATAATTTTTCCATATCTAAGCTTGCCGAGATCAATCTCATCGCCTATTCCGCAGCCGAGTGCAGTGATAACAGGCATGAGCTTATCATTGCCGTAAACTCTGTCAAGTCTTGCCTTTTCGACATTCAGCATCTTTCCCCAAAGCGGAAGTATTGCCTGAAAACGTCTGTCTCTGCCGCCCTTTGCGGAACCTCCTGCCGAATCTCCCTCTACGATATAGATTTCTGTTTCATCAACATTTTTTGACTGACAGTCTGCCAGCTTTCCAGGAAGTCCTGCTCCCTCCATGGCGGTTTTGCGTCTTGCAAGATCTCTAGCCTTTCTTGCCGCCTCTCTTGCCTTTGCCGCAGTAACCGCCTTATCAAAAATTGCCTTTGCGGTGGCAGGATTCTCTTCCAGATACTGCTCCAGTTTGTCGCTGATAAGTTTATCCACAAGCGTTCTGATCGCTGTATTTCCCAGTTTTGCTTTTGTCTGGCTTTCAAACTGTGCATCCTTCAGCTTAACGCTGATCACGGCGGTAAGACCCTCACGGACATCCTCTCCGCTAAGACCTTTTTCGCCTTCTTTGATAATATTGAATTTTTTTGCATAATCGTTCATTACTCTTGTAAGCGCTCTTTTGAAGCCCTCTTCATGAGTACCGCCGTCATTGGTATGAATATTGTTTGCAAATGACAGCAAAAGCTCATTATAGCTGTCGTTATACTGCATAGCAATTTCTGCTGAAGCGGTATCATCCTCATTTTTGGCGGTAAAGTGCATGATATCCGGATGAATGACATCAAGCCCTCTCTTTTTATGAACATATTCTACAAAGCTGGAGACGCCGCCCTCATAACAGAAATTCTCCTTCTGTATATTTTCGGGATCTCTTTCATCTCTCAGCTCGATATGTATGCCAGCATTCAGAAATGCCTGTTCACGAAGTCTTATGGAAAGCGTTTCATAGTCATAAACGGTCGTTTCAGTAAATATTTCAGGGTCGGCCTTGAATGATACAACCGTTCCCTTTTTTTCTGTTGTGCCGATTTCTTCAAGCTCTGTTACCTGAGCGCCTCTTTCAAAACGCTGACGATATATCTTTTCTCCGTCATAGACTTCTACCTCTGTCCATTCCGAAAGTGCATTCACAACCGATGCACCGACACCATGAAGTCCACCTGCCACTTTATATCCGCCGCCGCCGAACTTACCTCCGGCATGAAGCACAGTAAACACTACCGTAACTGCCGGTATGCCGAGTTTTGGCTGGATTCCGACAGGAATTCCTCTTCCGTTGTCGGTTACTCTGATGATATCACCCGGAAGAATTTCAACGTCTATTTTGGTACAATATCCGGCAAGAGCCTCATCAATAGAGTTGTCTACTATTTCATATACAAGGTGGTGCAAACCTCTCGGACCTGTCGAACCGATATACATACCCGGTCTTTTTCTTACAGCTTCAAGTCCCTCAAGCACCTGTATTTCCGCAGCTCCGTATTCCTGCGTGGTCTGAGAAATATCATTATTTTCCATATTTTGATCAATACCTCCGTCAAAAAACCGACAAATTGGGATCATTTTGATTTGCCATGCTTCTTATCTTTATTTTTCAGCATTCTTTTTTCTGATTTCGTTATCTTTTCAGGAATAAATCTTACAGTAAGCGGCTGTATAATGAATGCTGCCGTTATAATGACTGCATTTGCAGCCGCCATTGCAGGAATATATACAGCTTCCGAATTGAATAATGTAAATATATCGGCACCTATAAGAATCATACAGACTGTAAGCATCAAAACAGCTTTGCCCGCTCTTTTTCTGACTCTGAATTTTTTTCCGCAGTAATAGCATATCACAGAACCTTCGGAAAGTCCGCTCACTTCCTTATAGGTAAAAACTGCTCTGCAATGCGGACATACCGGCA
The DNA here is from genome assembly GCA_017475765.1 of Clostridia bacterium. Classification (GTDB taxonomy): domain Bacteria; phylum Bacillota; class Clostridia; order Oscillospirales; family Acutalibacteraceae; genus UBA1213. Next base: position 40,986 of record JAFVEY010000026.1, read on the forward strand.
GCTTTAGCAATAAATCACACCTCTTTTGTTCATTCCGGTTTTTTGCCGAACAGGAATGAAACATCATGGTTTTCTGTGTCTTCTATGATTTCTTCTTCATCACTCACAATACCAAAGGTGTTTGTGATGTTTCCGGCAAGAAATGATACTTCTCTTTTGGGAGCTGTCTCAAAAACAGCATCTTTTTCGTCATTTTCAGGCTGAACATCAGCTTCATCGGGTTCGGTCTGTTTTTCCTCTCCGGAAATGACTGCTTCTTCATCAGGTATTTTCAACGGCTCCTCCTGATTCATACCTGCCGAAATGTCGATATCTATTCCCGATGTGATATCCTCTTTTACCGCATCGTCATAAATAATTCTGTCGTCATCTTCTTCCGATTCCGCTTCTGTCGGTTTTGTACTGCTTTTAGCCTTCAGAAAACTTGCGCTGAAATCATCTCCGACATTAAGCTCTATCGGCTTTTCCTGTTTTCTGACAGGTCTTGGTGCCGCAGGTATGGGATTCAATTTTCTGTGCAGCTTGTTAACGGCGGATTTGTCTGCACATGGTTCGAGTCTTACGAAAAACGGCACGAGAATGTAAAAAATCAGAAACGGTAAAAAAACAAATAAAACACCTTTGATATCTCCATGATCTCCGAAAGCCGAATACAGCACAAGTATCAGAAGGGATAAAACTGTTACGCCGCTTGCAATACCATAAAGCGCTCTGTGTATAACAACATTTGAGATACATTTACAGCCCTTGCAGATATGTTCTCCCTTTGTTTTCAGAACCGATGCTCCGATGAATGATACCTTTCTGTGACAATAAGGACATTCCGTAAGCAATCTTTTAGCCATATAATCAACCCTTTCGTTTAGTCGCCTGTTTTGCTGATATGACCAGCTCTCTTGATAAGGGTCAGGGGCGAGAGCTGGCATATATATATATAATACTTATTTTTTTTCCGGCACAGCACAAATGATTTCGGAAGTTCAGTTGAAACATTGATCACTCTTCCTTCTTTTTCAGCACGGAATAAAAATTCTCTTGTTTTATAGGATAATGTCGAATTATCAAGGTCAAATATCCCGATAATATCGTCCGTTCTGACGGCAGTATCTCCTCCCAGATGGATATACACCCTACTTTTCCTCCGCTTCTGTGATTCTTCCGGAGTTCATCCGTATCACATTTTCTGCATCCACAGAAATTTCGCAGCAGGTGATGAATACCTGCATTCCCTCAAGTTTTCTCAGAAGATAATTCTGTCTTGAAGCATCAAGCTCGCTCAGAACATCGTCAAGAAGTATGACAGGTGCTTCTCCTTTTTCATTTCCGAGGACAGCTGCTTCGGCGAGTTTCATTGAAAGCACCGCCGACCTTTGCTGCCCCTGAGAGCCGAAATTTCTCGCTTCTTTGTTGTTTATCTTTACAATCAGGTCGTCTCTGTGAATTCCTACTGTTGTAAATCCGCAGTATATATCGTCATTCTGCCGGCTTCTTAAGCTCTCCAGCATTTTTTCCTCGATTTCTTTTCTGCTCATATCGGAGTTGCCGCCGCAGTTCATTTTATATTGCAGACTCAGAACTTCCTTGCCGTCCGAAATACCTTCATAAAACGCAGCCGCATAGGGGGTCAGTTTTTTCAGATATTCAAATCTCATCATGGCAGCGGCAGCACCTTCAGCTGCAAGACGTTCGTTCCAGATATCCAGCGTATCCTCCAGTTCTCTGTGACGGGGAATATCTTTCAGGAGTGCATTTCTTTCGTTAAGAACCTTTTTATATCTTGTCAGCATACCGGCATAAGCAGGTTTTATCTGACAGATAGCTCCGTCTATAAAGCCTCTTCTTTCATCGGGACCGTTTTTTATCAGCGTAAGATGATCCGGAGAAAATACGACTGCACAGAAACTCCCGACAATTTGTGAAATGTAAGTTTTTGGAACGTCATTAAGGACAGCTTTTCTTTTGCCGCCTTTTATGGTCAGTCCGATGGTCTGATCTCTTCGCATGGAATTAAAGCATAAATTGATTTTTGCTTCATTTTTTCCAAAAAGGATCATTTCATTTTCTTTTGAACCCCTGAAAGAACGTCCTCCTGTGAAAAGCCACAGACATTCTATCAGATTCGTCTTTCCCTGGGCATTGTTACCGCATATAACATTGATTCCGCTTTTGGGATATATTGTCGTATGTTCGAGATTTCTGTAATTTTCAAATTCCAGGCTTTTTACAAACAAATCAATACACCTCTAAGCAGGTATCGTCAAATTGCACCCTGTCTCCATGATGCAGCTTTTTTCCCCGCATCAGGCAGACTTCGCCGTTCAGGAGGACTTTCCCGCTTTGTATGGCGATTTTTGCCTGTCCTCCGGTTTCCGTACAGCCTGACAGCTTCAGGGCATTATCAAGACGAATAAATTCTTCACCGGGTTCGAGTGTTATTTTTTCTTTTTTCATTTTGTTAACCTCATCGGCAGAAGTAAAAACAGGAAGCTGTCGCCTTCTGTGGGTGTGATAGTCATCGGACTGAGCGCTCCTGTCAGTTTAAGGCAAACCTCGTCAGTTTCGCTGTATCGGAATGCGTCAAGAAGGAATTTATTGTTAAAGCCGATCTCGACATTTTCTCCTTCCATAATGACTTCCAGCTGATCGTTTGCTCTGCCGAGAGGTGTTTCACATGATGCTTTTATGAGATTATTGTCGATATAGCATCTGATCGGGCTTTTCATTTTGTCTGTCAGCAGAAGTGACATTCTTTCTATGGTTTTGATAAAGCTGTTTGTTTTTACCCTGAGTGTTGTCATGCAGGCTGTCGGTATTGAGGTTTTATAGTTCATAAATTCTCCTTCGATCAGTCTGGAAATGATCGAATAGTTTCCGATCCTGAATATGATATGTCTGCCGCTTGCAACTATATCAATTGTTTCGGTATTGTCATCTATCAGTTTTGTTACTTCAAGAAGTGATTTTCCCGGAACAATAAAGTTTTTTTCTCCGTCATAGTCCACTTTTTCTGTTCTGATGGCAAGTCTGTATCCGTCAACTGAAACAATTCTTATTGTTTTGTCTGCAATTTCAAACAGAGAACCCTTATGTGCGGGTTTGGTATCCTTGTCGGATACAGCATAAATGGTCTGTCTGATCATGCTGGCAAGGGTTTCGCCGTCTATTTTGATGGTATCTTCACTTCTGATGATCGGTATTTCCGGATAATCGGATGCAGGCAGACCTATAATTTTATAATCTGCATTGCCGCTTGAAATATAAACAATATTTTTTTCGTCAACATTAATGCTGATAATATCTTCGGGCATTTTTCTGATAATTTCCGAAAACAGCTTGGCAGGTATGACAGCGTTGCCGTTTTCTCTTACAGAAGCCTCAATTGCTGTTGTGATACATATATCAAGATCATAGCCATAAAGTGTAATCGTATTGTCAGCTGCCTTGATGAGTATACCTTCAAGAGCGGGTATGGTTGATTTTGAAGATACTGCTCTTTGAACATTTGTAACGGCGTCTGTGAGTTTTGAGCGGTTACATTCAAATTTCATCGGTAATCCTTCCTTTTCCGTAAAAATTAAATAAGAAATAGATATAATTTTAGTAGTAAGAAGTAGGGGCGGTTGAAAAGTTAAATTCTTCCGTTTTTTCAGACTTCATGCTGAAATCACGTATTTTTTCCTTGTTGAAAGTCTGTTTGAGAAATGTTATGAAATTTTTGCCCTTTTTTTATTTTTAACTTTGCTGTTGAATCATGTTGGTGAAATGTTGAGTATTTGTTGAAATTCCGAAGCATGAAAAATTTTGTTCTTCAACAGGAAATGTTGAAATGTTAAAAAGTTATCAACATCATCTGTCCCTGATATTTTTGATAATGTCGTCCACTGTGGATTTCAGCTTCGGGTCCTTTTCCATATTTTTTTCTATCTGTTTGAGGGCATATACAATGGTGGAGTGGTCTCTTCCGCCGAACTCATCTCCTATGAGGTTCATAGACATTCCTGTGATTTCCCTGACCGCATATACGGCAATCTGTCTTGCGTTTGAGATGTTGGAATTTCTTTTGGAGGAGCGTATGTCATCGCTTGTCAGTCCGAAATTCCTTGCCACCTCTTCAATGATCATTTCCACAGTAAGTGGCGGCGGCTGATCGTTATTGAGGATCTCAGAGATGGTTTTCTGTGCGACATTGATCGTCACCTTATCTCCGTAAAGCTGGTTTTTAGCTTTGAGCTTTTTGACAACGCCTTCAAGCTGCCTGATATTTGTTTTGAGTCTGGTTGCGATATATTCTATGACATCGTCAGGCAGGTCTATCTGCAGAAGTTCTGCTTTTCTTCTGATGATGGCGATTCTTGTCTCAAAATCCGGCGGCTGTATATCGGCGATCAGTCCGGATTCAAAACGGCTGCGGAGTCTGTCCTCCAAAGTTTTGATTTCCTTCGGCGGACGGTCAGATGTCAGCACGATCTGACTTTTTGCTTCATACAGCGTATTGAAGGTATGGAAAAATTCTTCCTGAGTGGCGTCCTTTCCTCCGATAAACTGGATATCATCGACAAGGAGAACATCGGATTTTCTGTATTTCTGTCTGAATTCGATATTCGATTTTTTCATCAGGGCTTCGATCAGCTCGTTAGTAAAATCTTCGCCCTTTACATACACGATATCCTTTTCGGGATTGTTTTTGTGTATTTCATTCCTGATGGCATACAGCAGATGAGTTTTGCCGAGTCCCGAATTTCCGTAAATAAAAAGAGGATTATAGGCTCTTCCGGGATTGGTGGCAACGGCAAGGGAAGCGGCGTGTGCAAATTTATTTGACGATCCTACGATAAAGGTGTCGAATGTAAATTCGTAATCCGCATCCACAATACTGTCTGTTATATCCTGTTCTTTTGATATGATCTCATCGGGAACTGTAAATACGATCTCTATTCCCTCGCCGAATACGCTTGAAAATGCAGCGTTAAGAAGCTCCATATAGCATCTGATAAGCGTTTGTCGGTGGAAATCACCCGGTACCATAAGTATGGCCTTTCCCTCGGCGAAATCCAATTTGATAGGTTCAATTTTACTTATCCACGTTTTATAAGCAACACCTGAAATATGCTGCTTGCAGTATTCGCAGACAATATCCCAAGCTTCGTTAAATGAATCCATAAACGTAATTTCTCCTATTTCTGTAATATTCCCTGCCGTTTTTCCGGCAACTTCATTCAATTTGTTTCATCAATCAAGGCTGTTAAAAATCATTCTGATCAGAAAACACTTATACAAGAATAATTATAACATAATACTTTTTATATTTCAAATACTTTTTGCTTTCCTGGATAAATTTTCAACATTTGAAGCGCAGACGGTTGAAAACTTGATATTTTTTTCAAAATTCCGCTTAAATACACAGAAAAATTAAAAGTTTTAGTTGACAGAACTATGATTCATAGGTTATAATTTTACGGTGCAAGGTTATATCTTGAACATTTTCCGGTACTTTTTGTATCATTATTGAAAGGAGGAATTTTAGTGCTGAGAACATATCAGCCCAAGAAGCTCCACAGAAAGAAGGAGCATGGCTTCAGAAAGAGAATGGCTACTGCTAATGGCCGCAAGGTGCTTGCCCGCCGCAGAGCAAAGGGCAGAAAAAGACTCACATACTGATCCGTGAGATTGCAGTCCTCATTTGCAGACGGTCCGGTTTGAGTGAGCAGAAGGTTGGTTGATTATTTTGGGTGAGATCATCACTTTGAAGAGAAATAATGACTTTCGCAGACTTTACTCCAAAGGACGATCCTGTTTGTCGCCGGTGCTTGTAACCTACGTTATGAAAAATCGCTGCGGCTTTGTCAGGATCGGCATTACGACAAGTAAAAAGATTGGAAAGGCCGTTATGCGCAACAGGTCCCGCAGAATTATCCGTGAGGCTTACCGGATGATTTCGGATCAGGTGAAGCCGGGTTATGATCTGGTTTTTGTGGCCAGAGGGAAAACTCCGTATGTCAAAAGCTGTGATATTCTGCGTGCCATGAAAAAAGAGCTGAAAGAGGCGGGTGTTTTAGAATGAAGCGCCCGCTTATTTGGCTTATACGCTTTTATCAGAAAAATATTTCATCAAGAACTCCTCCACGCTGTAAATACTATCCCACCTGTTCTTCATACGGTATAGAAGCGATCACACGTTTTGGGGCATTCAAGGGAACTGCCCTCACTTTTTGGAGGATACTGCGCTGCAATCCTTTTTCACGGGGTGGGTATGATCCTGTTCCGGGAACCGGGAATCAGCCAAAGCGCATAGATTATTTTAAAAGAAAATGACATATCGTTTCTGCTCTGTTAGGAAAAGTGTGAAGGGAATGATTTGAATTAATGGAATTTTTGTTTAATGTTTTGGGAGGTATTTTCGGCTATATTTTATGGTTTGCGTTCTACCTCGTAAAAAACTTCGGCGTGGCTATTATCATATTCACGTTTATTGTTAAAATTTTGCTGTTTCCTTTTTCCATTAAACAGCAGAAATCAATGGCTTCCAATGCCCGTTTTCAGGAAAAACAAAGAGAAATTATGGAAAAATATAAAGGGGACAGAACGAAAGCTAATGAAGAGCTTTCAAAGCTGATGGAAAAGGAAAATATCAGTCCGACTGCAGGCTGTTTTCCTATGATTGCGCCGATGATAGTGATGTTCGGCGTGTGGTATGCGGTCAGGAATCCTCTTTCCAATGTTCTTCATATTGCTTCCGATAAGGTGACAACGGCTATGAACAGCATTGCGACTCTTCCTGGCATAGGTACAAGTATCAACAGTCAGTATGGAGAAATCAGCATTGTAAAATATTTTAGTGCGCTGCAGAAGTATTTTGTTGACGGCAGCGGCAATGCTTTGTTTAATACAACCGAATCCGCCAATATCAATGAATTCAGCAAGGGCTTTGATTTTCTCGGTCTTGACCTTCTTGCCACTCCGAGCCAAAGCTCGTTTTCATCAATGATGTGGCTGATTCCCGTCCTTTGCTTTGCCACTTATGTTCTGAGTATGCTGTTCATGCAGAAGATGAATGGAACAAAAATGCAGGGATGTATGCTTGTCATGATATTCGGTATGCCGCTTTTCTCGGCATGGATCGCATACAGCGTTCCGGGAGCTGTGGGTTTTTATTGGATATCGTCAACCGTGCTGGGTTTTGTACAGTCGCTGATCATGAATAAATTTTACAGTCCCAGCATTATGGAGGCAAAAGCAGAGGCTGAAAGAGTCGTTCTCAGGAGAGAGCAGGAAGCCGGATATGAATTTATAGATGTACCTGATGAGGCTGTTCAATCGGAAGTGAAGCAGTTATCCGACGGCCGGGACAGACAGAAAGGTAAGTCAAGCGGAAAAAAGAAATCTAAAAAATCGTCTAATAATAACAGCAGTTATCAGGGTAAGAAAAAATAAAGGGAGGAAAGATCAATAATGATAAAAGAGGTTACAATTACAGCCGATACGATTGAAGAGGCTGAACAGAAAGCCCGTCAGGAGCTTGGAACGGATGAAATACAGGTTGAGGTGCTTCAGCAGCCCGAAAAGAAGAAATTCGGTCTTTTCGGAGGAAGTCCGGCAAAGATCAGGGCATATATTGAGCTTACGCCGCTTGACTCTGCCAAGAGCTATCTGAATAATATTCTTGATAACTTGGGCATAGTGAATTATACAATGACTGCCGAAGAGGTGGAAGGCGGAGCAATCATCAATATTGAGGGTGAGGATGTAGGCTTTATTATTGGTCATAGAGGAGAAACCCTTGACGCTCTCCAGTATCTCACAGGTCTGATTGCCAATCATGTTGACAACGAATATTACAGAATATCCATCAATATAGGCAATTACCGTGAAAAAAGAGAAAAAACCCTTGAAATACTCGGCAGAAAGCTTGCATTCAAGGCTTGCAAGACAGGTGCCAAAACTTCTCTGGAGCCTATGAATCCCTATGAAAGAAGAATTATCCATACAGCTGTTCAAAAGGTAAGAGGAGCGATCTCCTGGAGTGAGGGAGAAAGCCTTCAGCGTCATGTTGTCATAGGTCCTGACCCTGACTACAAGCCGAGCTACAACAGAGACAGGGGCAGTTACAGAGGAAAGCGCAGCAGCAGCTTCAGCAGGGACGGTTCCTATACACGCAGACCCCGTTCGGGCGGCTATCAGCGCAGACAGTACAGCGAGGCAGAGTCTCATCCGCAGGACAGTATGTTCAGCACATTTGAGCATGACAGCGCTTCTGAAAAGGTAAGGGAAAGCATCAATGAGCGCCCGGATACATCGCTTTACGGAAGAATTGATGTCAAAAAGCCTTCTGACGAAACAATCAACTGATATTGTGTATACAGCGTGTCAAAATGAGTGACACGCTGTTTTTATAAGCATATTCCATTTTATAAAGTTTTCAACATTAAAATAAAAAATGTTGAAAAGTGATTGGAGATAGGATGATGGAGAAAACGGTGGCTGCTATATCTACCCCAAACGGACCGGGAGGTATGGGAGTAATAAGAATATCGGGAGAAAAGGCGCTGTATATTGCAGAAAAGATATTTTACTCTGTTTCTGGCAAAAAAATATCGGAAATGAAGGGTTATACCGCCGCTTACGGAAAAATAACGGATAACGGAGAGATTATAGACGAAGCGGTGGTTCTTGTTTTCAGGGCGCCGCACAGCTATACGGGGGAGGATGTTGTCGAAATATCCTGTCACGGGGGATTATATGTGACAAAAAGAGTTCTCAGGGCAGTTCTTGCCGGGGGCGCCGAGCCTGCACCTGCCGGAGAATTTACTAAAAGAGCATTTCTTAATGGAAAAATGGGACTGACTGAAGCGGAGTCGGTAATGGATATCATATCGGCACAGGGTTCCCAGTCAGCAAGAGCGGCATTATCCGCAATGGAGGGAAAGCTCAGAAAAAGAATTGACGGGGTTCGTGATGAACTTGTCAGTCTGGCGGCTCATCTTTCAGCATGGGCAGATTACCCTGAGGATGAGATACCCGAAATAGATGATGAACAGCTCAGGGAAGGTCTGACAAAATGCAGCAATGAACTGAAATCACTTCTGGCAGGTTATGATGCCGGAAAAGTAATGCGTGAGGGGGTTGATACGGTGATTGCCGGCAGACCCAATGTCGGAAAATCAACCCTGATGAATCTTCTTTCGGGATGTGAAAGGTCTATTGTTACGAATATTCCCGGAACAACGAGAGATATCATTGAAGAAACTGTGCTGCTCGGCAATGTCCCTCTCAGGCTTTCGGATACTGCCGGCATACGCTCAACAGATGATCCGGTTGAAAGCATAGGAGTGAAAAGAGCAAAGGAAAGGCTGCTGAATGCAGGACTTGTCTTTGCCGTATTTGATGCTTCCATGCCGCTTTCGGATGATGACAGGGAGCTTCTGGAGCTGCTTAAGGATGCTCCGGCGGTTGCAGTTGTCAATAAGACCGATCTTGAAAACAGGATCGAAAATGAAGTGATCAAAGAAAAGGTGGATCACATTGTGTATATTTCCGCCAAAAACGGGAGCGGTACACAAGAGCTTGAAAAAGCAGTTGCCGACATAGCAGGCACCGCAGAGCTTGACCCGTCACAGGGAATATTGGCAAACGAAAGACAAAGAGCCGATGCCGAAAATGCCCTGCGCTCGGTGGAGGAGGCGCTTTCGGCGCTGGAAGCAGGAATTACCTTTGACGCTGTAACGGTAGTGATAGAGGATGCGATCAACAGTCTTTTGGAGCTTACGGGCGAAAGAGTGACGGAAGCGGTCGTCAATAAGGTGTTTTCCCATTTCTGTGTCGGTAAATGAGAAAGTATCATACAGATAATAACAATACAGAAAACTGCCGCAGAGCGGAAATCAATTTAGATTCTGCTCTGCGGTCAATTTTTGTTAGATAAATTAAAAAATCACAAAAATATCTTGACATTGGAATAAAATTATATATACAATATTATATAGAGGTGTCATATAAAGGAGTATATTGTCTTGAATGTTTCAGATAAATCATTTGGCAAAAAGGTATGGTTGATCCTTTTGGATGTAATGTTGGTATATGCTGTCCTGAGTGTGGGTCTGAGCCTTTTTTGCGGTCTTAGGGAATATAAACAGCATTGTATTGATGATGATGTTACAGCTGTTGTGTATAAATCTGATGGAAGCGTACTTGAATATGCTGAAAATAAATTTGATGAGGCAATAACAGGAGATGTCGTCTGTCTTAATATTAAACTGCCCGAAAAAGCACCCTATAAAAGTACAACACTATGCACGATCATATATAACTGTGCGGTAGAGGCGGAATGTGACGGAAAGGTCTTTTATGAATACGGTAAGGATATAATTCAGAATGACGGCGAACTTGGAAATATCTTTGTTTCGGCGGATATACCCGACTATGCTTGGGGAAAAACGGTAACAATAAAATGTACCATACCCATCGGAGATTCTCTTAATAGTGTTAATAATGTCATTCTTATGCCGTCACGCTATGCGCTGAGGTATGTTCTGATCAATCATGAATTTGACTTTATCTTTTGTATCACGCTTGTCGGATTTTCAATATTTGCACTGCTGATATTTATCACAACAGGCAAAATGAAAAATATTGATCGTGAGGGTATCTATCTGTTTATTTTTCTTGCTTCTGTGGGAATATGGCAGCTCGGATATTACAGCACAATGTATATATTTATAAATAATCCTGTCATATGTGCCAATATAGAATATACGGCAATGTTTTTCTTTGGCATACCGCTTGGAGTATTTCTTTCGGCAGGATATAACAGGCGTTTTAAAAAGGTATTCCTGATAATGGCATCGGTATATGCAGTCGTATTTATTGTATCAACTATATTGAATTATACGACCACTTATCATTATTACAGGCTTGTTCATTTTGAAAGATACCTGATCGCCGCAGGAATGGTTGCTATTTTTGTGATAGTTATATTAAACCGAAAAACCAATAACATGAGCGAAAAAATTCTTGGAACAGGAGTTTTCGGCTCAATGTTTATTATGCTGCTTGAAGTCATGAGGTATGAAATTCGTGATAATTTTCACGAATTGAACGATATTACTTCTGTATCACTTGCTTCATTCGGAATCATGATATTTGCATTTTCACTCTTGTATGAATATTACAACAAACTTTATACCGAAATGCTTATGCGGAAACATCTGGAGCAGGTGGCATATACCGATGGTATGACAGGGATTGCAAACAGAACTGCTGTCGATAATTTTATGAATGATCTGGACAGCAAATCGGATTACGGAATTGTATTTTTTGATGTAAACGGGCTTAAAAAAGCAAATGATGTATATGGACACGAAACGGGAGATAAATTGATAACCGTTGTGGCGGCTGCACTTAAGGAAAGTTTTGAAAACAGCGGAGGATTTTACGGACGCTATGGCGGAGATGAATTTGTTGCAGGATATAATGGTGACGGCAAAAGAGGGATAGAAGAGAGCCTGAGTATATTCAATGAAATGATAGAAAATGCAAACAAGGCACATGAATTGCCGTTTGAAGTCGGAGTGGCTTACGGCAGCTATGTCAACGATCCCGAAAGTCCGATGCTTATTGAAGATGCTGTCAAAAAAGCGGATTCTGCCATGTATGCCATGAAGAAAGAAATGAAAAAGAAAATTTTTGCCGGCATTGAAAGATAGAAGTGATTTCAAAAAATAAAAATATTTTCCTGCATTTAAGAAGATGGCAAAGTGATAAAATTAAGTAAAGAAAAAATCCCATTGTTAAGGTATGTCTTAGCAATGGGGTTGATTTATTTTGACATAAATTTTACATCGTTCTTTTTTTCACCTGATAAGCACAGCACCGGATTGTTTTCAGATAAGAAATAAACAAAGTTACTTTATGACAAATAATACCTTTTGGGATCGTTGGTTCTGTCAAGCAGAAAATCAATACTGACTTCATAATAATCCGACAGCTTGATCAGTATTTCGGCAGTTAGTGCAATAATACCGGTTTCGTACTGTGAATAGGTATTTTGTGAAACATTAAGATATTTTGCAATTTCTCTTTGTTTGATATCCCGGTCTACCCTGATATCCTTTAAATTTTTGAACTGCATAATCATCACCCCAAAAAATATTATGTAATATCTGTATTACAGATATTGACTTTTATCTGAAATACAGATATAATATACGCAGTAATCTTAATATTTTATACGAGGAGGATTTTAAAATGAAAAAAACACCAAAAATTCTTGGCGTTACTTTGACAGCTGCTATGATTTCTTCAATCGCAGCAACAGCTGCTATTACTGCTCAGGCATCTGCTATTGCTTCAAGAGATGAACTGGCTGGGCACTCAGTTGGTATCGTAGGTTCTTTCAACGGTTGGGGTACAACCGGTTCTGATGTTGTTATGACAGGCAACAACGGTGTCTATACAGGTACTGTTCAGATCGACAGCGTTACTGATGATATGATCAGCGAGCTTGAAAGCGACGGCACAAAGACAGGTAAGTATGGTCTCCAGTTCAAGATTCGTCTTGATGAAAGCTGGGACAGCAACTGGGGTGATTATGAAGAGGATGTTGAGCGTACAGACAACAGCCAGACAAACCTTCTTATTCCAAAGGAGGATATCACAATAGGTGAACCGCTTGCATTTGTTGTAACATTCGATACAACAAAAGTTCATCCGGATGCGGATCAGGACAATGATCCTAGTGATCCTACTTTATGGCCTGTCAGCTATGAGCTGATTGATCTGAGTCTGGATTACAAAGACAATGATGATGGAACAATCACACTTACGGGTTTCAAATCTGCGTATGCAGCACAATATTATGCGCAAAACAACGACGTATTTGTTTTTCCTGATACTGTTGACGGAAAAACTGTTACTAAGATAGGATATGTCAATGATCTGAGCGGGGTGGATTTCGCTTCTCTTGGTTGGAATGAGGAATCTGACAGAAGTTTCCGAGTTCTACGACAGATACAGCTTCCTGATACTATTAAGGAGATAGATGACGGTGCATTTTTCCGCCCGAAATTTGTTGACGATAAGCTCCCCGAAGGATTGGAAAGAATCGGCAGAGGTGCTATAACACATATTGTTGTTGATGGAAAGCTGGTTATGCCGTCTACCCTCAAATACATTGGTGAATCTGCTTTCTATGAATCAAATTTCTCTGGATCAAACATAGATGAGATCGTTTTGAATGAAGGACTTGAATATATCGGAGCCGAGGCATTTTTATTTGCCAGCAAATCTCCGAAGGAAATAACTATTCCAAAAAGTGTAAAATATATTGGTTGGGATGCCTTCGGAACATGGGCATGGACGGAATCCGGCGATGTAGTTCAAAGAGATTGCCACTTCAGCATCTATGGCGGCGGTTATGTTGAAAGTTATATCAGCACCTATCAGCCATTCCATACAGAAACCGCACCCAAGGGATATAACTACACCATTATCGGTCAGATAGACCCCGAACCCTCACAGACAGAGGAAGAAAACGGACTGTCTGTCAGCGGTGCAATTCCGGAGGGTGCTGTGTTTAAGGCAGTTGCCACAACTACAAAATGGCTGGAAAATCCACTTTTCTGTTATGAGATCACACTCAACAAGGGCGATGAAACCGTTCAGCCTGACGGCTATATTACCATCTCTATCCCCTGCGAATACGGCAACGGCTATGTTGTTTACATTGATGAAGAGACAGGCAAAATGGAAAACCTTAATTCCATCTATGTGGACGGAAAATATGTTTTCGTAACGGATCATCTTTCAGAGTACGGCATTAAATTTGATGAAGAACCTGTAAAGTATGATGATAGCGGCAAAAAGGATGATACGAAAGAGGGCGGCTCTGAAACAGATAACACCAAAACAGATGACACTCAGCCGGATAACACCCAAACAGAAAATACTAAGTCAGATAATACTAAGACAGACAACACTAAGACAAATAATTCTCAGACGGTTAACACTCAGCCGGATAATACTAAGACAGATAACACTCAGACAGACGGCAATCCGTCTGCTATTGACACAACCTCTCCCAGTACCGGAGATAATCCGTTTGTAGTATTCAGTCTTGTTCTGATGGCATCAATTGCCGCTTTGTCTGCGGTTGTTCTCGGACGCAAAAGAAAAACAAATTAATTGATTTCAGCCCTTCGGATAATGTGAGATCATTATCCGGAGGGCAATAACATTTATATCATACTGATAATGATGATATTATACACATATGTCTGTCTGATGCAGACGATTCTGTGAAATATGAAGATCTGCTCGATTGGATCTGTAAACACAGAATATAATTTTCAACTAAAAAACCTCCGCATAGTGGAAAATCTGCAGAGGGGTTTTTGCTTTTTAAAACTGTACATTTAAAATTTTCTTATTCTGGACATTTACTTATATACAGTTTGTGCTATAATCATATTAAACATATAGGCTATATCGTTATTAAAATTATTATATAAAAGAAGGTTTGATTATGTCGGAAAACAGATATGAATTGAATAAGGATCTTGCACAAATGCTTAAGGGCGGAGTAATTATGGATGTTACAACTCCCGAACAGGCTAAAATCGCAGAAGCAGCCGGTGCCTGCGCAGTTATGGCGCTCGAAAGAATCCCGGCTGATATCCGTGCAGCAGGCGGCGTTTCAAGAATGAGCGACCCGAAAATGATAAAAGGCATACAAAATGCCGTTTCTATTCCCGTAATGGCAAAGGCAAGAATAGGTCATTTTGTTGAAGCTCAGATACTGGAAGCACTTGAAATAGATTACATAGACGAAAGCGAGGTTCTTTCCCCCGCTGACGATACCTATCATATCGACAAAACAAAATTTAAAGTTCCGTTCGTTTGCGGAGCAAGAAATCTTGGCGAGGCACTCAGAAGAATTGCAGAGGGTGCATCAATGATCCGCACAAAGGGAGAAGCCGGAACAGGCGATGTGATTCAGGCTGTGCGCCATCTGAGAGAAATTCAGAAGGGAATCAGACAGATAACCTCTCTTCGTGAGGATGAGCTTTATAATACAGCAAAGGAGCTTGGCGTTCCTTATCATCTTGTTCAGTATGTGCATGAAAACGGAAAACTCCCGGTTGTTAATTTTTCTGCCGGTGGAGTTGCCACTCCGGCGGACGCAGCTCTGATGATGCAGCTCGGAGCAGAGGGCGTATTTGTAGGTTCGGGCATCTTCAAATCAGGAGACCCCGAAAAGAGAGCAAGAGCCATTGTCAAGGCTGTTACCAATTATAATGATCCTAAGATACTTGCTGAGCTTTCCGAAGATCTTGGTGAAGCAATGGTCGGAATCAATGCTGACGAGATTGAAATTCTTCTGGCGGAGCGTGGTGTTTAAAAATGGTCATAGCGGTAGCCGCATTGCAGGGAGCCTTTGCGGAGCATGAAAAAATACTGGATAAGCTGGGAGCGGACTATTTTGAAATCAGAAAAAAAGAGGATGTACAAAGGCATTTTGACGGTCTGATTCTTCCCGGCGGAGAAAGCACGACAATGGGCAAGCTGCTGAAGGATCTGGAGCTGTTCGATATCCTTAAAGAAAAAATCGAAAACGGACTGCCTGTTTTCGGAACCTGTGCAGGACTGATTCTTCTGGCAAAGGAAATTTCCAACGACACCACAAGGCATTTTGCCGCCATGGATATAACCGTCCGCCGTAATGCCTACGGCAGACAGCTCGGCAGCTTTGAAGCTGTCGGCAGGTTTGGTGACTTGAAGGATGTTCCTATGGTATTTATCAGAGCGCCATATATTGAAAGTGCAGGAGAAGGAGTGGAGATATTATCTGTTGTTGACGGTAATATTGTTGCAGCAAGGCAGAATAATATGCTTGTAACGGCATTTCATCCTGAACTTTCTGAAGGCTATACGGATATTCATCGGTATTTTCTTGATGAGATCGTAAATATACACTAAAACGCATTTTACAGAAATATTAGCATGAAGCAAAGTTAAAGATTCCTCTGTTTTACCCCCGACAGAGGAATTTTTTATTTGACACGTGACGATCCGGAGATTATACTATAAGTGGACAAATTCCGGAATATATATATAGAAATGATTGCTGAAAACGGCGGTGGTGGCAAAATGAGCATTGAGATTCGACCTTTACGGAAAAAAGATCATGAAAAAATATTGAAATATGCGGCGGAAGGAATGGGTGTGAGGAATTATACCGATAAGCCTGATGAAATCAATCTGTACAGTAAATATTTCTGGTATATGGAGCTGTCAAGGTCAACTCAGATCATTGCAGCTTATGAAGGCGATGATCCTGTGGGAGTGCTGCTTGCCGATATGAAGGGAGAAAAAAAGGCATATACGTCTGTCAGGGCAAAAATTTTTATCAAAACAGCGGAGCTGCTCATGGCCGTCATGTTCAGAGGAGGCGCCAATACTTATAGTGAAACGAATGAAAGTATGCTGTCGGAATTTATAAAGAACAATCATCCTGACGGAGAGATGGGATTTCTGGCAGTTGAGCCGGGGCATAACGGGAAAGGCATCGGAACAATACTGTTAAATGAGCTTGCGGAAAGAGAGAAGGGAAAGCAGATATATCTTTTTACTGATTCGGGCTGCACCTATCAGTTTTATGATAAAAGAGGATTTACCAAAGAAGCCGAAAGAGATATTGTTTTGAATCTTCATGAAAAGAAGATTCCGCTGAAATGTTTTTTATATAGTAAAATATTATAATTGGGAGGAAATTTTGTGCGTAAAATAATTTGTTTTCACAATCCTGATGAAAGTTATGGCTGGCTGAGTAACTGGTATCTGTCGGATTTTACGGTTGGTGGTATCAGGTTTTCGTCAATGGAGCAGTATATGATGTATCAGAAGGCAGAACTTTTCCATGACGGGGAAATCAAAAAGGAAATTATGAGTACGGATAATGTCGGAAAAATCAAGGCGCTCGGCAGAGCAGTCAGAAATTATGATGAAGTTATATGGAACGGTATGCGGCAGGTAATCGTATATAACGGACTGTATGCCAAATTCAGCTGTAATGAGGAGCTCAAGGAAAAACTGCTTGCGACAGGAAATCATATTCTTGCAGAATGTGCCGTTCAGGACAGAATATGGGGAAATGGTATTTCTATGAAGGATGACAAAAGATTTGATATGAAAAACTGGAAAGGACAGAATCTTCTCGGTTTTTCGATCATGCTTGTCCGTGAAAGGCTGAGGGAGGAACAAAAACGGTAATGATAACGAAAACAGATTTTAATGATGTTTTGAATATATGACCGCAGCAGAATTAAAAATGTAAACATAAAAGACTGCCGAACGAGAACACTCAATGATTCGGCAGTCTTTATTTTTTAAATAATTCTATACATTCATCTATTATATTTTCAATAAGCCTTACCTGAGAGGGTGTCAGCTTACTCAGCTTTTCCGAAAGAATAAGAAGATCTTTGTCTATAATATCTCCTGTCAGAAGATAATCGGTGCTGACCTCTAAGGCATTGGCAATTTTCAGAAGATTTTCAGGTCGCATGGCTCTTTTACCAGATTCAGCGTATGAAACGAATTGAGTTGTGAGGTTGCTTTTTTCTGCAAGAGCTTCCTGAGTAAGTCCGAGTTTTTTTCTCCTGTCAATAATTCTTTGTCCGATTTCCGGTAGAAATATTTCCCTGTCCAAATCCCTTTTCACTCCTCATTTTATTGTTATGGTTAATTATATCAACATAACAATAAAAAATTAATCGCCTGTTGTTGACAAAATTTAACAACAGGCGATATAATAATAGAGGGTGATTTTATGATATGTTGTTTTTTTGGACATAGTGATACACCGGATAAAATGAAACCTATACTGAAATGTAAAATCGAGGAATTGATATTAAGTAGAAATATAGATAGATTTTATGTTGGTAATACTGGAAATTTTGATATTATGACTGCATCCATTTTAAATGAGCTAAAAGAGAAATATGAAATTAAATTTGATATAATTTTGGCTTATATGCCATCTGGATTAAATAGTGATGATTATTCAAATGCTTTATATCCTGATGTTATTGAAAGTGTCCCAAAAAGATTTGCTATTTCTTGGAGAAATAAATGGATGGTAGATAATTCAGATATAGTTATTTGTTATATTAATAAAAAACCGAGCAAGGCTGCAAAATATGTTGAGCTGGCTTGTAAAAAAGGGTTAAAAATTATTAATCTCGTTGATTTTATATAAATCATACTTTGAAACTATAAGTGAGTAAATTTAAAAACTGCACAAATATAGTTATAGCAATTCATTTTGCTCATATCACAGCAAAAATTTGATAACGGTGTTGAAATAAACGGAGAATCATACTATAATAGTGTCAAGAGGGTGATACCGATGGAAGATATAACATTAACAGATGACAGAACCGCCAGACACAAAACTAAAGACAGCGTTTTTACAAGGCTTTTTAAAGATGTGAATAACGTGTTTGACCTGTATAAAGAGCTTCATCCCGAAGATACAGACACAACCGTCAATGATATTCAGCTTGAAACATTACAGACGGTGCTGGTCAATGATATTTACAACGATCTTGGCTTTATCGTAAACGCCAACGGCAAAGCAAAGTATATTCTTCTTTTTGAAGCACAAAGCAGATGGACGGAAA
>JAFVEY010000027.1 GCA_017475765.1 Clostridia bacterium
GAAGGATGTGCTTTTCACTTTCAAGAACGGGACGGAAGTCCATGTGAAATAAAGGGAGCAGAACACGGCCGGACACCTTGCGGATTGCGAGATGTCCGGCTTTCTCTATGCAAAATTAAAATGTACGGCAACAGCAGAGCGTGGCAAAATTATAAAGTGTAGCAAAATCAAAAAGTGTAGGGGCAAAGTTAAAAGGTTCAAGGCAAAATCAAAAGGTATAGGGGCAATATGTAATTGTATCGCTTTGGCATACTACTTAGACGAAGCGACAAGCGGTCTTGACCCTGTTGTGCGTGATGAATTTATGGATATGATCAGCGAGTTTACAAGAAATGAGGGACATTCGGTTCTGATGTCATCGCATATTGTCAGCGACCTAGAAAAAATATGCGATTACATTGCCTTTCTCCACAAAGGAAAGCTGCTGCTGTGTGAGGAAAAGGACATCCTTTTCGAGCGCTACGGCATTATCCGCTGTTCGGCACAAGAGCTTTCGGAGCTTGACGAAAATGCACTCATCGGCAAAAAGGAATCCGCCTACGGCGTTGAAGCGATTGCAGATAGGGAAAAGCTGCCGGCAGGCATGAATATCAGTCCGATTGATATTGAAAAGCTGTTTATCTTTATGGTAAAGGACAAATAAAATATAAATCACGGTGATAGATGATGATAAGAAGGCGGACACCTGTTTATCTGTTTATTGTGAAATAAGGGATTTTCTATTTCGGAGGATGGAAATAATGAAGGCTTTGCTGTTGAGCGATTTCTATATATTCAGAAAAAATTTTACTTTGGCATTTATTATTATGATTGTTTTGCTGGGACTGTCGCTTGCGACAGGTCTGATGGGAAACGAGGATTTTACCGATGGTTTTTTTACAGGCTTCCTGACGATATATCCGTGCCTTATCGCAGGCATGATGCCGCTGAGTCTGTATTCCTATGACGAACGCTCCAAATGGGATAAATACTGTCTTACGATGCCGCTGACAAGAAAGCGGTATGTCTGCGGAAAATATCTTTTCGGTCTGCTGCTGACATTGTTGCTGGCAGCGCTGATTCTGATTGTCGTTATTATAACAGGCGAAAGATATGCGCTGCTTGTTTTCAGTCTTAATATTTTATGCGGATGTCTTGTTCCGGCGCTGACGCTTCCTTTTGCTTTCCGGTTCGGTTCTAAGGTCGGCGTGTTTATTTTCGGACTGCTGTGCGGCTGCTCAGGCATTTTGTATGGTGCTGTGACCGCTGCTCTGGAGAGTGAGAGCGGCAATCTGTTCGTTGATATAACAGGCAGTCCGTATCTGCCGGCGGCGGTAGGTGCGGCGGCTGTTCTTTATGTTGCTTCGATGTTTGTCTCGGTTCGCATTTATCAAAGCAAAGACATGAATTAAGCGTATCGTTTCAGTCCGGTGTTCTGCCGGGCTGAATATTCTTTTGATAAAACGGTTGACATTTAAAAAAATATATTATATAATAATGAAGTCGGTTTTGATGTGACATTCTGCTGGAATAACTCAGTTGGTAGAGTACCTCACTCGTAATGAGGAAGTCGAGGGTTCAAGTCCCTTTTCCAGCTCTTAAGAAACATAGAAAGCAAGCGACTTTCGGGATTTCCGGAGGTCGCTTGTTTTTTGATTGTGTAAAATTTCGGGCAGAGGTTGTATTTATTCCCGCATAATGCTATAATAGTAATGTAGTAAGGAACGGCGGCTGTTTCAGCCCCCCTTGTGAAAGGGGGTGTGTATTGATGAATGATGTTTTGACATTGCTCGCTTTTGTCATAGTCTTAATAGCTATGGAAAAAGTTATCAAATACATAAAGAAATGACCGCCCTGTACTCGCAATACAGAGCGGTTTAATTAAATAAAAAACCAAAATGCGGAACAGCTCAAACAGTTCCTTGTCTACATACATGATAACACTTATGAATTGATTTGTCAATTATTAAATAAGATTGGCTTGATGGAGCATCATGGCGGAAAGGAACAGCTCAATGGAAATCATACAGTATAACGATTATGCAAGCGTGGAAACCGCTGTAAAGAATAATGAGCCGTTGATGGCGGTAATATCATTTGACGGTTCAAAGGCGTATGTGTGCCATCTGGATGACGGGGTGGAACATCATATTCTGCTGATGAAAGCGGGTCAGCCGGCAGCAGATATCGACAAGTATTACCGTATCATATTCGACAAGGACGGCGCAGACTGGACTTTTATTTGTCCGCCCGACTACAAAGGCATACCATACAGGGATAAGAGAATCAAACAGTTCTATCGGGACGGTATCAGTACAATATCCGAATTTCTCTCTGAGTTCGGTTATCTGTGTGATATTCAGATACCGAAACGATACAAGCGCCATTTTGACGCTATGCTTGACAATGAATGAACACAATGACAGCGGCATACACTTCCGAAATGGGGAAGAGTTGCTGCTGCTTTTTTTGTAATAAAAGCTGCATTTCAGACTTATGAGAACTCTATCGGATTTTTTTATATCTGAATATAGATTAAATAAATTGGACAAACAAAAACTGCAATGATAGAATATAAACACAGCAAATACATAGATTTTGTAGGTATTAAAGCTGCGCAACGGATTACCTACTGAAAGGAAGAAGAAAATGGCAAAGAAAACAATCAATCTTGACATGACTGAATGTAATAACCGTGAAATGAGAATAGGCACCATTATCTCATGGGACGGTAAAGCGTCAGAGCTTGTGGAAGCGTCAAACTATGAACAGAGAAGCAAGCATGAAAAGCATCACCACGGCTGTCCGGGAGGTAAGGGCAAGGCATGTCAGCTTTGCGAACTCAGTACTCCTTTTTCCCAGCAGACGATGTGTGCCAATGCGATCGTTGCCTGTCAGGCAGGCAATCTCACAGACTGTATCCTGATCGAACATTCGCCGATAGGCTGTTCGGCTAACCATATTCATTTTAATATCGCTTTCAGAATAGGACTTCAGCGCCGTGGCAAATCACCTGAGAATCTGAAAATATTCAGCACTAACCTGAACGAGAACGACATGGTTTTCGGCGCAAGCGACAGGCTGAGAAGAACTATTGATGACGCCTATGAGCGCTATCATCCGAAGGCGATCTTCATCTCTATGTCCTGCTCAACAGCAATTATCGGTGAGGATATCGACAGCGTTGCAGACGAAAAGGAAGCAGAACTCGGTATTCCTGTTGTGCCGCTTCACTGCGAGGGCTTCCGCTCAAAGCACTGGAGCACGGGATTTGACGTTTCACAGCATGGTGTGGCACGTCAGATCGTCAAAAGAAATCCTGAAAAAATACAGAAAGATCTGATCAATATCGTTGCCCTTTGGGGTACGGACTATTTTACGGAGATTTTAAAGCCGCTCGGTCTCCGTGTCAACTATCTTCTTGATATGGCAAGCTATGATGAGCTTCAGCAGGCAAGCGAAGCAGTTGCGACATCTACCTTCTGCCATACCCTCGGTTCCTATTTATCAACGGCGCTCGAAGAGCATTTCGGCGTTCCACAGATTGATGCACCGATGCCATACGGCATTTCCGCAACCGATGAATGGCTCAGAGCCATTGCAAAGGTTGTCGGCAAGGAGGATATTATTGAGGATTATATCCGATCCGAACATGAAAGAATACAGCCGGAACTCGATCAGCTGAAGGAAAAGCTCAAAGGACTTCACGGCTTTGTTCTGACAGGTTCGGCTTATGCCCATGCGCTGATCTGTGCGCTCAAGGATCTGGGAATTGAAGTGGACGGTTCTGTGGTATTCCACCATGACCCCGTTTATGACAGCGGACATGACCGTCAGAACTCGCTGAAATACCTTGTTGACAACTACGGCGATATCGAGCATTTCACTGTCAGCAAGACACAGCCGTTCCAGCTTCCCGGCATACTCAAAAGAGTCAAGACAGATTTCGTCATTATCCGTCATTACGGACTTTCACCTGTTGCCGCAAAGCTCGGTATTCCTGCTCTTGCCATGGGCGATGAGCATTTCCCGATGGGCTATAACGGTATTATCCGTCTGGGCAATCTTATTCTTGACATTGTGGCAAGAAAGAAATTCAACAAGGTGCTCTCACGTCATACAGAGCTTGGTTATACGGACTGGTGGTTAAGCCAGGAGGATCCGTTTGTCCTTGCACATAAACCCGAACTTATCAATGAACCTATCTATGAAACAAACGGAGGAAGATACGATGGCTGAACAGACTAAAACAAAAAAGAAGAGAAGCTCGACAATCGTTCATTCAAGATATGGATGTGCCGTTGGTGCGTCCTATACGGTAGCGGCTATAAAGGGCGGCGTTCCGATTGCACACTGCAGTCCGGGATGTGTGGAAAAGCAGTATCATCTTCTGACCTTCAACAACGGATTCCAGGGTTCGGGCATAGCCGCAGGCGGTGATATGCCGAGCGTTAATTTCGGCGAAAACGAGGTTGTTTTCGGCGGCGTGAAAAAGCTGGACGCAGAGATTCAGTCGGCACTCAAAATTGTCAAGGGCGACCTTTTTGTGGTGCTTTCCGGCTGTTCTGCAGGTCTGATCGGCGATGATGTGTCCTCTGTTGTCAAGAAGTATAAAGAGCTGGGATATAATATCGTTTATGCCGAGGTTCCGGGCTTTAAGGGAAATAACCTGTACGGACATGAAGTGGTTGTCAAGGCGATCATTGATCAGTTTGTCGGCGACTATAAGGGCAAGAAGCGCAAAAGACTGATAAACCTCTGGTCAGAGGTGCCGTATTTCAATACCAACTGGAGGGGCGACCTGACAGAGCTGAAAAGGATCCTCGAAGGCGCAGGCTTTGAGGTCAATGTATTCTTCGGTCCTCACAGCAGAGGTGTTGAGGAGTGGAAATCCATCCCGAAGGCATCGTTCAATCTTCTCGTTTCACCGTGGGTGGGACTTGATACCGTAAAGCACCTTGAAAAGAAATACAACCAGCCGTATCTGCATATTCCCGTACTTCCTGTCGGCGAGGAAGCGACCAGCGAATTTTTAAGAAAGGTTGTTGCGTTCTCAGGACTGGATTCATCAAAGGCAGAGGCATTTATCGAAAAGGAAGCAAAGGAATACTATTATTATCTGGAGCATTTTGCAGACTTCTTCTCGGAATATTGGTTCGGACTGCCGTCACGCTTTGCGACTATCGGCGACAGCGCCTATAATATCGCATTTACCAAATTCCTTGCCGATCAGATCGGTCTGATTCCTGTCAGACAGATCATCTCGGATAATCCGCCGGCAAAATACAGAAAAGAACTGTCGGAGCTTTATCACAATCTGTCCGAGGGCGTCAGCGCAGAGGTGGAATATATCGAGGACGGCTATATCATCGAGCAGGAGCTGGAAAAGGTGGATTTCGGCAATTCCAAGCCGCTGATTCTGGGTTCAAGCTGGGAGTTGGATGTCGCTAAAAAGCGCAAGGCGCTCCTTGTTGAAATAGGCGCTCCCATCGGCGATGAGGTTGTCATCAACCGCAGCTATATCGGTTATCGTGGTGCGCTGACATTGCTTGAAAAAATATATACCAAGACAGTAGGCGGCTGATATTGACCGCTGTATATGAGGGAGGAATTGAAATGTCTTATCGTATCGGTGCGGCAAGTACTGACGGCAAAGTAGTGAATCAGCACTTTGGTCATGCGGACAGATTTCATATCGTAGAGCTTTTTCCGGAAACCGGAGAATACAAATACATAGAAACACGAAAAATTACTCCGTGCTGTCATGGGGGAGAGCATGACAACAGCTCATTTGATGCTGTGATAAGCAATCTTTTGGACGTTCAGGCACTTCTTGTCAGCAGAGTAGGAGACGGAGCGGCAGATTATCTAGAAGCAAAAGGGCTTACGGTCTATCAGGCACCATTTCCCATTGAACCGCTGATTAAAAAAATCATTAGTGATAAATTATGGGAAGCCGACCAGTGGCGAGAGCCGGCGGCAGGCTGATTTTCATGGATAAACAATAAGAAAAGAGGAAAATAAAGATGGCAAAAGAGTTAAGACAGATAGCGATTTACGGCAAGGGCGGTATCGGAAAGTCCACCACGACACAGAACCTTACGGCAGGTCTGGTGGAGCAGGGCAAGAAGGTAATGATTGTCGGCTGTGACCCGAAAGCAGACTCGACAAGACTTCTTCTCGGAGGTCTTGCACAGAAAACCGTTCTAGACACACTCCGGGAAGCAGGCGAGGATATTGATCTGGAGGAGATTCTCACGGAAGGTTACAGAGGTACACGTTGTGTTGAATCCGGCGGACCGGAACCCGGTGTCGGCTGTGCAGGACGTGGTATCATCACCTCCATCGGTCTTTTGGAAAGACTCGGCGCTTATACAGACGACCTTGACTATGTATTTTACGATGTACTCGGTGACGTTGTCTGCGGCGGTTTTGCAATGCCGATTCGTGAAGGCAAGGCAAAAGAGATCTATATTGTAGCAAGCGGCGAGATGATGGCGCTTTATGCGGCAAACAATATCTCAAAGGGTATTGCACGCTATGCAAAACAGGGCGGCGTGCGTCTGGGCGGTATTATCTGCAACAGCCGTAAGGTTGACCGTGAGTTTGAACTGGTGCAGGCTTTTGCGGAGGAGCTCGGCACACAGCTGATCCACTTCGTTCCCCGTGACAATGTTGTTCAGAGAGCCGAAATCAGAAAGAAAACCGTTATTGAATTTGACCCTGAAGCAGCACAGGCTGATGAATACCGTGAGCTTGCAAGAAAGATTGAAGCCAACACGAAGTTCGTGATTCCGAAACCTCTGACACAGGATCGTCTGGAAGAAATTCTCCTTGAATTCGGTCTTTTGGATATTTAAAAAAATGTAACACACAAAAAACACGATTGATACATTCTGTATGGATGTTTCAATCGTGTTTTGTTTATTGGTATCTGTTCATCTGTTTCTTAGTCGATGATCTCAGGGAAAATGATTCTGCCTGTTCCTCCGCTGTATTTTGTTGTTGTGTCGATGATTTTTTGAGCGGTATCCGTCAGCAGACTGTCCTCGGTTGCCTGATTGCCCTGTATGATATAGAAAATATTGGTCGTGTTTTCATCCACTTTGGTTTTCTCCACCTGACGGATTTCAAGGCGGCAGAGAATCTCGTTGGAATCGTCGCAGTAGGAATATTCGTGTGCGGGGGAGGTTGTCGGTTCGGATGCGCCGATCGGTTGAAAACGCTCGGTGCCGTCTGTGAAACGGAGGGTGACATTGCCCTCTGCTGCATCAATGTTATGTGCGCCGAGAGCCAGCTTGCTTTCTAGAGAGATCAGGTTATAAATGTCTACTGCCTGATTGATATAAAACAAATCCCCGTTCTTTTTGAGAAGCTTGATCAGGTTTTCGCTTGCAGGGATATTTTTTCTTCTCTTGATGCCTGTGTTGTCGTGAAGGATGTTGTAGCCTTCAAGTATCGGGTCGGCATGGACATCAAGGTCCTGATATTTTTCCAGAAGCTCTTTGATCTTTTCGCTTCTGTATGCTGTCCACTCTTCGCTTTGAAGATGGTTGTCCGTGTTTTCGACTACGGCAAAGACGATTTTTACGCCTGCATCCAGTACGGCTTTTTGAACAAAAAATTGCATTTCAATTCCTCCAAATATTGATTTTTGGCGTTGTGCAGGCAGAGTCCTGCTGTTATCAACTATAAACCTTTCGGGGCAAACTGTAAAATATGAAAATTTTACTGAAATTGATTGATAAAATCTATAACCATATCAATCAGGTTAGATATATCAAATCAGGAACTTTAATTATATCAAATTTTATATAATTAATTATACTTATTTGATTATAGACATTTTATGCAAAACTGTTAAAATAATATTAACAGTTCAATTAACTATTGAGCATAGTACATAAAGATTATATAAGGAGGATTTTTTTAATGGCACGTTTTACTTTGCCCCGTGATGTCTATCACGGAAAGGACGCTCTGGAGGCTCTGAAATCTTTTAAGGGCAAAAAAGCAATTATCTGTGTCGGCGGCGGTTCTATGAAACGCTTCGGATTTCTTGACAAGGCGGAACAGTATCTGAAGGAAGCCGGTATGGAGGTCAAAATATTTGACGGTATTGAACCCGACCCGTCCGTTGAAACCGTTATGAGGGGCGCAGAGGTTATGCTGGAATTCCAGCCCGACTGGATTGTTGCGATCGGCGGCGGCTCACCGATTGATGCAGCAAAGGCAATGTGGATCAAATATGAGTATCCGGACTGCACCTTCGAGGATATGTGCAAGGTGTTCGGTATTCCGGAGCTTCGCAAAAAAGCAAAGTTCTGTGCGGTTTCTTCCACATCGGGTACTGCAACCGAGGTAACGGCATTCTCGATCATCACCGATTACGCCAAGGGTATTAAATATCCGATCGCTGATTTTGAAATTACGCCGGATGTCGCAATTGTCGATCCTGCACTTGCTCAGACAATGCCCAAAAAGCTCGTTGCCCATACGGGTATGGATGCCATTACTCATGCGGTAGAGGCTTATGTATCGACAGCACACTGCGATTATACGGATCCGCTTGCTATCCATGCCATAGAAATGATTCAGAACGACCTTGTGGATTCCTATAACGGCGATACCGCTGCCCGTGACAGAATGCACAATGCACAATGTCTTGCCGGCATGGCATTTTCCAATGCGCTCCTCGGTATCGTTCATTCCATGGCTCATAAAACCGGAGCAGCTTTTGCCGATTACGGCGCACATATCATTCACGGTGCGGCTAATGCCATGTATCTGCCGAAGGTTATCGCCTTCAATGCAAAGGACGAGGAAGCCAAGAAACGCTACGGCGTGATCGTGGATTATATGGGTATTGCAGATTCATCCGCTTCCGACGATGAAAAGGTAGAGGCGCTGATTGCCTATCTGAGAAAGATGAATGATGCTTTGAATATTCCTCACGGTATCAAATACTATGGTGCAGACAGCTATCCGACAGAAAACGGATTTGTACCGGAAGATGTATTCCTTTCCAGACTGCATGATATTGCGGTGAATGCCATTGGTGATGCCTGTACGGGTTCCAATCCTCGTCAGCCGAGCGTGGAGGAGATGGAAAAGCTGCTTAAGTGCTGCTATTATGACACAGAAGTAGATTTCTGATATACATTATACATTCTTCTAAGGGCGGCAATCGTTTTTTACGGTTGCTGTCCGCTTTTTTGATTGCAATAATAATTCGTTTATGATAAAATAATATAGCAGCTTTTATGATATACAAGGATAGTGATAAAATGAACATACTTCATATGAAATATGCGATAGAAATAGCAAAGGCAGGTTCGATCAACAAAGCGTCCGAGGTTCTTCTCATTGCTCAGCCGAATCTGAGCCGCTCCATCAAGGAACTGGAATCGAATTTGGGAATTACGATATTTGACCGCTCCATTAAGGGTATGTGCCTGACACCGGAGGGGGAAGAGTTTATAGGATATGCACAGAAGATATTGAGCCAGATCGACGACCTTGAAAAAATGTATAAGTCCGGCATAACGATCAAGCAGAAGTTTTCTGTGTCTGTGCCGAGAGCAAGCTATATTTCCGATGCGTTTGCACGATTTTCCAAGAACCTCAATTCGGATTCTGTCGAGATATTTTATGAAGAAACGAATAACTTCAAAGCAATTAACAATATTCTCAACTCCAATTACAAGCTCGGCATTATCCGTTATGCTTCCGATTTCGATCAATACTATAAGGCGATGCTTAATGAAAAGGGACTGAATTATGAGCTTGTATCCGAGTTCAATTATATGCTGGTGATGAACCGCTCAAATCCTCTTGCCGATAAGTCTGAAATACATCTTGCAGATCTGAACACGCTCATCGAGATCTCTCATGCCGACCCGATGATCCCGTCTCTGCCGCTGTCGGTACTCAAAAAATCGGAATTGTCCGACAATATAGACAGGAAAATATATGTATACGAACGGGCAAGTCAGTTTGATCTGCTTTCGGAAAATTACGAAACATTTATGTGGGTATCTCCTTTGCCTGACAATATTCTGGAGAAGCATCGTCTTGTGCAGAGATCGTGTCCGGAAAACAGCAGGCAGTACAGAGATGTGCTGATCCATAAAAAGGATTACAGCCTTTCGGAGCTTGATCAATACTTTATCACAGAAGTATGCGATTCAAAACGCAGGTATCTGTGAAGAAAACACAGCAGAACATACAAGTGATGTTTATTCTGAAATGAATATTGACTTTGATTTCTGCGTATGCTATAATAGCCTCAGGCAAAAAGATGTGGTTGCTCCATTGCAACAAATCGCCCCCGTATATGTTCGCAGCATATACGGGGGCTTGTTCTTTTTGGTCGGAATTGCAATACATATACTTTTATTCAATCAAAGCGCTCATTCTTGACAGGAAAGAATTAATATGATAAGATATAGATGTAGTCATTGGGGACTAAGGAAGCCGCATATTTCTGTGGGCTTATCTGCCTTGATGACTTCATTTTATATGATCCCGTCCAGGATATATGAGCACAGAGAACGAAAAAAAATATGGTCATTATTTTATCATATACTGACAAAAAATAAAAAATCTTCGGTTTCAGACATTTTATTAAAAAAATATATGGATTTTTTTGAATAAATATGTTATTATTTATGATGGTTATTCCGGTTTGCGGTATGGATAAAGCATATCCGGAATAAGATGTGTTATTGTATGATCATTGGTATATTCTGCGGCATGACCGGGAAGCCGCATAAAATGCACAGCGGATTTGCAGCTGTCAGTACGGCAGCAAGTACCGTCCGCCTGCGCTGATGTCCCGGTGCGGATACGCATCATTTTCATAAGGGAGTTTTAAATAATGAATGAAAAAAGACTGATTTTTGTAACATCACCGCCTGCCTGCGGCAAAACCAAACTTTCAAAGAAACTTGCCACCGAGATAAAACATATCGTTTATCTCGATAAGGACACGCTGATTCCGCTTTCAAAGCAGATATTCGCCGTTGCGGGGCAGCCGTATAACAGAAGCTCGGATTTCTTTGAAAAGGAGATCCGTGACTATGAATATGAGGTCATTATGGATCTTGCTTTTGAGGCTATCAAATATGAAGATCTCGTTATGGTGAATGCTCCGTTTACACAGGAAATACGTGACGATGAATATATCGCTTCTCTCAGAGCAAAGCTGAAGGAATATGACGCAAAGCTTTCAGTTGTATGGATCGTGACAGACCCGGAGGTATGTCATCAGAGAATGATCGACAGAGGCAGCGACAGAGATACATGGAAGCTGGAGCACTGGGATGAATATCTTGCTTCGGTTAATTTCGAGATTCCTGAAAATCTCCGTGATCCAGACGATGAATACAGTCTGCTGCTCTATCATAATTCAACAGATGAAATGGCTGCTGAGTCCTTTGAAAAGCTGATGAAGGTGTTTGAGGAATAATTCGGAAATTGCGGCTTTGGTGATGTATGTACAGGCTGAAGCCGCATTATTTATCATTTGAATGAAAGGAAAAAATATCATGCTCAGAGAAAATGTTTACCGCACTAAATATTGCGGAGAGCTCAGAGAGTCCGACATAGGAACGGATGTCAGAGTGGCAGGATGGGTAGAAAATATCCGTGACCACGGCGGCGTTATGTTCCTTGATATCCGTGATCACTACGGCGTTGTTCAGGTGGTGGTTCATAATGAGGAGCTTCTCGCCAATATCAATAAGGAATGTACCGTTACCGTAAGCGGAAAGGTGACAAAGCGTGATGAGGATACCATCAACCCGAAGATCGCAACAGGTACGGTGGAGATACACTCAGAAAATATAACAGTTCTCGGTAAGGCTCCGTCTGCTCTTCCGTTTGAGATACAGACCTCGACAGAGGTCAAGGAGGATGTGCGTCTGAAATACCGCTTCCTCGATCTCAGAAACAAAAGAGTGCATAACAATATCGTGATGAGAGCCGAGCTGATCTCTTTCCTCAGAAATAAAATGACGGAGCTGGGCTTCCTCGAAATTCAGACGCCGATCCTTTCATGCTCTTCTCCCGAAGGCGCAAGAGATTACCTCATTCCCAGCAGAAAGCATAAGGGAATGTTCTATGCGCTTCCGCAGGCTCCGCAGATTTTCAAGCAGCTTCTGATGGTTTCGGGATTTGATAAGTATTTTCAGATCGCTCCTTGCTTCCGTGACGAGGACGCAAGGGCAGATCGTTCGCCGGGTGAATTCTATCAGCTTGACTTTGAAATGGCTTTTGCAGAGCAGGATGATGTTTTTGCCGTTGCCGAAGAGGTTCTTTATGCGGCATTCACAAAGTTCTCCGAAAAAGAGGTTTCAAAGCCGCCTTTCAGAAGGATTCCCTTCGCTGAGGCAATGCTGACTTACGGTTCGGATAAACCCGACCTGAGAAATCCGCTTCTTATCAAGGATATCAGCCCGATGTTCGAGGAAACGGACTTTGCTCCGTTCAGAAAGAAAACGGTGCGCAGCATCAATGTTCCGGGTGCATCGGCTCAGTCGAAGAAGTGGTTTAAGAATATGGAAGAGTTTGCGCTTTCCATCGGAATGAAGGGTCTGGGATATGTCAAGGTTCGTGACGACCTGACGTTTGACGGTCCGATTGATAAGTTCCTCAAAGAGGGCGACAGGGAAAAGCTGATTGAGATCAACGGTTCCAGGGCAGGAGATGTGATCTACTTTATCGCAGACAGCGCTGACGCTGCTCCGAAGCTTGCAGGACAGATCCGCACAGAGGTGGCAAAGCGCCTGAGCCTGATTGATGAAAGCCGCTTTGAGCTTTGCTTCATCACAGACTTCCCGATGTATGAGCGTGACGAGGCAACAGGAGAGATCATCTTCACCCACAACCCGTTCTCCATGCCGCAGGGCGGTATGCAGGCACTTCTTGAAAAAGACCCGACAGAAATACTTGCCTACCAGTATGATATCGTGTGCAACGGAGTTGAATTAAGTTCCGGTGCAGTAAGAAACCACGATATTGATACGATGATCAAGGCATTTGAAATTGCAGGCTATGACGAGGAAACGCTGAAGACAAAATTCAAGTCGCTCTATAATGCTTTCCAATACGGTGCTCCGCCTCATGCAGGAATGGCACCCGGACTGGACAGAATGCTCATGCTTCTTGCCGAAGAAGAAAATATCAGAGAAGTCATTGCTTTCCCGATGAACAGCAATGCACAGGATCTGCTTCTGGGTTCTCCGACAGAGGTAACAGAGCAGCAGCTTCGTGAAGTACACATCAAGATCAGATGATCGGAACTCAAGGGGACGGGATGTACTGCTTTATGAAATCCTTGATACCTGACGGCGGAGGAATTCCCTATGCACTATAAAGAAGTGAAAGGAATTCTTTCCGCTGATGGTGGGATGAATCTTTATAGAGGATGTACACACGGATGTATATACTGCGATGCTCGCAGCAAATGCTACCGGATGGAGCATGACTTTGAGGATATTGAAGTCAAATCCAATGCTGTTGTGCTGCTGGAAAGAGCGCTGCGGGGAAAACGCAGAAAATGTATGATAGGAACGGGCGCTATGAGTGACCCGTATATACACCTTGAAGAAAAGCTGCAAAATACAAGAAAATGTCTTGAAATCATCAACAGATACGGCTTCGGACTTTCGATACAGACGAAATCAACAAGGATTCTCCGTGACCTTGATTTGCTGAAAAGTATCAATGAAAAGTCCAAATGCGTTGTCCAGATGACAATGACAACCTATGATGAGGATTTATGCAGAGTGCTTGAACCGAATGTTTCATCCACGAAGGAACGGTTTGAAGCACTAAAAATATTTCGTGACAGCGGCATACCGACAATTGTATGGCTTAGTCCGATTCTTCCGTTCATCAATGATACGGAGGAAAATATCAAGGGAATACTTTCATATTGTATTGAAGCAGAAGTCAGGGGAATTATGTGCTTCGGAATGGGTATGACGCTCAGAGAAGGAAACAGAGAATATTTTTATAAAAAGCTTGATGAACACTTTCCCGGTATGAAATACAGGTATATAAGAAGATATGGAAATTCTTATGAATTAGCAAGTGATAATAATATTGAGCTTATGAGGCTTTTAGCTGACGAATGCAGAAAGCATAATATTATGTCCGGCAGAGACCGGATATTCAGATATCTGCATGAATTTCCCAAAGAGGAAGAGATGCAGATGTCATTTTTTGATTGATTTATTCAGAGAAGATATCTTTGTAGTGAAAAAGAACGGTGCAGTTTCGTGGATGATGTGCGAATTTCCTAAGGAAATTATTATAGGAGAGGATGAAATTGAATTATACTGCAAAAAAATTATTATCGCTGCTTCTGGCGGTCATGATGCTTGTAGGCTTCTGTTTTTCTGTTAATGCGGAAGACGGCAGCGGATATAATGAAGACGGTAAAATGAATCTGGATGTGATGTTTGTATTGGATGCCAGCGGCTCTATGCTGTATTCGGATCCTAACAGAATAGCGTTAGACGCATTTAACCTGTATGTGGATCTGTGTGACGAATCATGCGGTGCAGGCTATGCTGTATATACCGAAAAGATCATTGCATCAAGTCCGGTCGTCAGCCTGAGCAATAAAAAGAATCTGGAAAGCATGAAGCAAAAGATATCGGACATTAATTATGATCCGAACGGCGATACGGATATTGCGCTCGGTCTGACAAAGGCAATGAACCTTTTTGCAGAGCAGAAATCATCCGACGCCAACAGAAAAAAAGCTATCATCCTGTTAAGTGACGGTAATACGCATCTTCTCAATGGACCGAGAACGGTGGCAGATTCACAGAAGGAAATGGAATCCACGCTGAAATCCCTGAACGAGAAAAATATTCCTGTCTATTCTATCGGTCTGAACTATGACGGCACTCTCGATAAAAAGGAAATCGAGAAAATTTCCAAACAGACCAACGGCAAATCCTATGAAACCAACACATCCGACAGACTGACATCCATTATATCGGATATCTTCAGCGATATCTATAAAATTGATGGTACAGAGCTGGATATCATCAAAGGCAATGTTGATATCAAAATAAAGGATAACAGCGTTTTTTATGTAAATATTATCATCAAAAGTAATTTCACCACGGCAGAGCTGAATCCGGTGCTTACCTCCCCGAAAAGGGAAGAGGTGTCGCTGACAGACAATGACAATGTCAAAGTGACATCAACGGCAAGCTATACGCTGATCAAGCTGATATATCCCGAAAGCGGAAAATGGAGACTGCACCTTGACAATGCGACAAGCGATAACTGTCAGATAACACAGCTCGATTTTTATTCAGTTTATATCAAGCAGACAGTTGACAAAAGCTCCTCTGTCGGTAAAATGGTGACGATAGAGGCATCACTCAATGACAGTAACGGCATTGTCAGAGACGAGGATCTGCTGAAAACGATCACTATGACCTCGACCGTCAGCGGTAAAAACGGCGATAAGGAAGTCGTTCTTACAAGAGAACCGGACGGCAGATTTACCGGAAAATTCACGGTGGATGAAGAGGGAGATTATACCGTCAAAACAATCGCAAGCTCCGAGAAGTTTGAAAAAGAAAGTGAAGTCGCAAAGATAAAGATCAGTCCCCTGACAGATGAAGAAAGTATCACAGAGCAGTCGGAGCTGGAACCGTCTGAGGATGATAGCGCATACTTTTTCAAAACATTGGCAACCATCCTGATCATTGCGCTTATTGCGGTTATGGCGATTGTTGTTGTGGTTGTCGTGATTTTGGTGATACGTGCAAAGCTCAAGGACAAAGTGCAGGTCAATGTCAGGGCTTCTGCACCGCCGCCTCCTCCGCCTCCGAAACCGGAGCCGCCGAGACCGAGACCGCAGCCGATGCCGCAGCCGCCTGTAAAACCGCAGCCGCCTGCAAAGCCGCCGGAGTATGTGGATATTCCGCTTGTGGAGCACGGAGATCTTGAATCTCTGATCAAAAAGGGTTCGGATGACGCATTCGATGCAAAACCGGAAGACTATGAGGCAGACGCTTCATTGGAAGCGATTATCAAGAAAGGCTCGGAGGATCCGTTCCATGCCGATGCCGACAGCTATGAGGTGGATCCGGCGCTTGCTGCCCTTATCAAGACAGGCGGCGAGAATCTGGGAGATAAAATCCAGCCCGAAAAAAAGGAACCGTCCACAGATGAGGATGACGGTGAAGAATGACAGGAAATGGTTATACAGTCAGATTATGATGATCATAAGGGGGAAACAGTATGGTAACAAAAGAAGAAGTCATGAAAATAGCAATTCTTTCCAAGCTGTTTGTGGCAGAGGATGAAATTGATAAGCTGACAAAGGATATGGGCGAGATCATATCCTTTGCCGACACCATTAACAATGCAGCTGACGAGGGCAGCAAATTTGATAATATCAACAATCTTTCCAATGTTCTTCGTGAGGATGAAGTGGTGCCTTCTCTTGACAGGGAAAAAATCCTTCAGAACGCAAAGGACAGCGACGACGGCTGTTTCATGGTCAAGAATATAATGAAATGACAGGGTGAATAGAATGAGTGAAAGCAAAATCGTACAGCTGCATGAAAGCCTTGTGAAAAAGGAAATATCATGCAGAGAGCTGACAGAAAAGTATATCGGAGCCATCGAAAAAGATAATGCCGAGCTGAATGCTTATGTTACCGTGACGGCAGACGAGGCGCTGAAAACGGCTGAAGCAGTGGATAAGAAAATTGCGTCAGGGGAGGAAATCGCTCTTCTGGAAGGTATTCCGATGACACTAAAGGATAATATTTCAACGGACGGAATCCGCACCACCTGCTGCTCGAAAATTCTGGAGGATTATGTTCCGATCTATGATGCGACTGTCTGGGACATACTCAAAAAGCAGAATGCCGTGCTTCTCGGCAAAACCAATATGGATGAATTTGCAATGGGTTCTTCCTGCGAAACCTCGTATTTCGGCGGAGCAAAAAATCCGCACAATACAGGCCATGTTGCCGGAGGAAGTTCGGGAGGCGTTGCTTCGGCTGTCGGCGGAAATATCGCTGTCTACGGTCTTGGCTCGGATACGGGAGGATCTATCCGTCAGCCTGCCAGCTTCTGCGGTATTGTCGGTCTGAAGCCGACCTACGGTGCAGTTTCAAGATTCGGTCTGATCGCCTATGCTTCAAGTTTGGATCAGATCGGTCCGATAACGACCAATGTGGAAGATGCGGCGATCGTTTTTGATGCGATTGCTCAGTATGATAAAATGGATTCGACTTCAAGGGGCAGACAGGGATCGCCTGTATATGACAGCCTTAAAAATGATATTAAGGGCATGAAAATAGGCATTGCAAAGGAATATCTTGAGGGAATCAGAGATGATGTCAGACAGGCAGTGGAGGATGCAGCGAAGGTTTATCAGTCTTTGGGTGCGGAAATTGTGTATTTTGATCTGCCCTCTCTGAAATATGCCCTTCCTGTGTACTATATCATTGCTTGTGCGGAGGCTTCCTCCAATCTCGGAAGATATGACGGCATACGCTACGGCTATAAAGCCGAAAATTATAAAGACCTGAATGATATGGTCAAGAAAACAAGAAGCACAGGCTTCGGTGAAGAGGTGAAGAGGAGAATTCTTCTCGGTACTTATGTGCTGAGTTCGGGTTATTATGACGCTTACTACAAAAAGGCTCAGAATCTCAGAGGAACGATCGTAAAGGCATTCAAGGACGCTTTTGAAAGCTGTGATGTGATCCTCGCTCCGACTGTGCCGATGACAGCTTTCGAGAACGGTCATGCCGTCAGCGACCCCGTTGAAACCTACCTGACGGATATATGCACAGTACCGGTCAATATCTGCGGACTGCCGGGCGTTTCTGTTCCCTGCGGCTTTAATGCAAAGGGAATGCCGATAGGTATGCAGCTGATCGGAAACACCTTCGGTGAAGCAAAGATCCTGAATGCGGCATGGCAATATGAAAATGCCGCCAATCAGTTCAGAGCCGCCGGGTTCGGCGTAAAACTTTGAAACAGGGGAGGAAATAACAATGAAATATGAATTGGTTGCAGGCTTTGAAACTCATGTGGAGCTTGCTACAAATACAAAGATTTTCTGCTCCTGTACGACAGCGTTCGGCGGAGAGCCTAACACACATTGCTGCCCGATCTGTATCGGTCTGCCCGGAACTCTTCCGAAGCTGAACAAAAGGGTAGTGGAATATGCCATCCGTGCCGGTCTTGCTACCAACTGCGAGATTGCAGAAATATCGAAGATGGACAGAAAAAATTACTGCTATCCCGACCTCCCAAAGGCATATCAGATCTCCCAGTATGACAAGCCACTTTGTGAGCATGGCTATATTCAGCTTTCTAACGGCAGAAAAATACGTATCCTCAGAATTCATATCGAAGAGGATGCAGGAAAGCTCGTTCACCGCAGAGGAGATACGCTGGTGGATTATAACAGGGGCGGCGTTCCGTTGATTGAGATCGTAACGGAGCCTGATTTCAGAAGCGTTGATGAAGCAAAGGAATATGTCGAAAAATTGCAGACGATCATGAGATATATCGGCGTTTCCGACTGTAAAATGCAGGAAGGCTCCATGCGCTGCGATGTCAATATTTCCGTTCGTCCCGAAGGCAGCGAAAAGCTCGGAACAAGAACCGAGATAAAGAATATGAACTCGATCACCTTTATCGCAAAAGCAATGGAATATGAGTTTGCAAGACAAGTAGATCTGATCGAAAGCGGCGAAAAGGTGATTCAGGAAACGCTGCGCTATGACGATGTTACCAATACAACGTCAAGTATGAGAGGAAAAGAGGACGCTAACGATTACCGCTATTTCCGTGACCCCGACCTTGTCACCATTCATGTTCCGGGAGAGCTTGTCGAAAAGGTCAGGGAAGAGCTTCCCGAACTGCCCGAAGCAAAGAAGGAACGCTATATCAGCGAGCTGGGACTGCCTGAATCGGACGCATTGCTTCTGACGAAGTACAGAAAAATTGCCGAATATTTTGAAAAAGCGATTGAAGGTACAAAGACTCCGAAAACGGCTGCCAACTTTATTATCGGTCAGATTTTCCGTTCGGTGGAGACAGAATCTGAAAAGGAAGAGTTTGATGTTAGTGTTTCTGCCGAAAACCTGAACGAGTTGATAAAGCTGCTGGACAGCGGCAAGATCAGGATGAATCTTGCCAAATCAACGCTTGACAAAATGCTTGAAACAGGCAAAAAGGCAACAGAGCTGATCAGCGAAAGCGATATGGGCGGACTGGATGAAAACGCTCTTAACGATCTGTGCAGACAGGCGGTGGAAGCTAATCCGAAGGCTGTCAGCGACTATCTTGCCGGCAAAGAAAAAGCTGTCAAGGCAATGGTTGGCTTTGTGATGAAAAACAGCAGAGGAAAGGCTGATGCTGCCCTTGCCGAGCAGAAAATTATTGAGCTGATCAAAAAGTAAGAAAATGTTCCCGGAAGCCGGATCTTTGGTCGGACTTTCGGGAAATGTTTTTTTGTTGTATTTGTGTGTATAAATTTTATGGTTATATTATTGTGAGAGTAAAAAATAATGCTTGACAACGGCGGATTGGCTATGTTATAATACGAAATTGTAGGCAAGAAGCCTGAATAAAACCGGTTTACCGTCAAAAAGTACAAAATTCCTGTGATAATGGGAATAACTACGGTGGACTTGTATAATGTGCTGTTTATCGGGCATATTCCATATAGCCCGCTGAACATAAATTTTTAATTTTTATTCATCATGTAAGGAGGTGCGAAGATTGCCAACGTTTAACCAGTTAGTTCGTAAGGGCAGAGAGGTTTCCGAAAAGAAGGCTAAGGCTCCCGCACTGCTCAAGGGCTGGAACTCTAAAAAGAGAAGAGCTATTGATCAGAACTCTCCGCAGAAGAGAGGCGTGTGCACAGCTGTTAAGACCGCAACACCGAAAAAGCCTAACTCCGCTATCAGAAAGATCGCCAGAGTAAGACTTTCCAACGGAATCGAGGTAACGTCCTATATTCCTGGTATCGGTCATAACCTTCAGGAACACAGCGTTGTTCTCATCAGAGGCGGCCGTGTAAAGGATCTCCCTGGTGTGCGTTATCACATCATCAGAGGAACTCTCGATGCACAGGGTGTTGCAAAGCGTATGCAGGCAAGATCCAAATACGGTGCAAAGCGTCCTAAGGCAGGAAAGAAATAATAGCCTGAAAAGTTCTTAAGGATTAAATTGTTTAAGCAATACAGAGATGTATTTTAATATATAATTATAGATACCTCTGGAGCTTACGAAAGAAATCCTTTCGAGTACCTATGAAATCACCACTATTGTGAAGGAGGGAAGTAAAGTGCCAAGAAGAGGTAATGTTGCAAAACGTGACGTTTTGCCGGATCCGGTTTATAATTCAAAGCTCGTTACTCGTTTGATTAACAATATCATGTACGACGGTAAGAAGGGTGTCGCTCAGAAGATCGTTTACGGTGCATTCGATATTATTTCAGACAAGACAGGCAAAGAGCCGCTCGAAGTTTTCGAGGAGGCTATGGAAAAGGTAATGCCTACTCTTGAGGTAAAGGCTCGCCGTGTCGGCGGTGCTACCTACCAGGTTCCGATGGAGGTTCGCCCTGAGAGAAGACAGACTCTCGGACTCCGTTGGATCTCAAGATACTCCAGAGAGAGATCTGAGAAAACAATGAAAGAGAGACTTGCCGGTGAGATCCTTGATGCTGTCAACGGTATTGGCGGAGCAGCCAAGAAGTGCGAAGAAACACACAGAATGGCTGAGGCTAATAAGGCATTCGCTCATTACAGATGGTAATATCACGCTTTTGAAGGCGTGTTGACGGTAATTACGGCGAAAGCCGCCAGATAAATGAAGGAAGATACATAGATGGGCAGAGAAGTCTCGCTTGAAAAAACAAGAAATATCGGCATTATGGCACACATCGACGCCGGTAAAACAACGACAACAGAGCGTATCCTTTTCTACACAGGTATCAACCATAAAATAGGCGAAACACATGACGGTGCGGCGACCATGGACTGGATGGTACAGGAGCAGGAAAGAGGTATTACAATCACATCTGCTGCTACAACTTGTTACTGGGAAGGTACCAAGCATGATAAGGGCAGACACAGAATCAATATCATCGACACCCCCGGTCACGTTGACTTTACCGTTGAGGTTGAGCGTTCGCTCCGTGTACTTGACGGATCTGTAACAGTCCTCTGTGCAAAGGGCGGTGTTGAGCCTCAGTCTGAAACAGTATGGCGTCAGGCAGACAAATATAAGGTTCCTCGTATGGCTTATGTCAATAAGATGGACATTATGGGTGCCGACTTCTACCGTGTTGTCAAGATGATGAAGGACAGACTGAAATGTAACGCTGTTCCGATCCAGCTTCCGATCGGTTCAGAAGATACATTCAAGGGTATCGTTGACCTCATTGAAATGAATGCGGACATCTATTACGATGATCTCGGCAAGGATATGAGAGTTGAAGAGATCCCTGAAGATATGAAGGAGCTTGCAGAGCAGTATCACTCAGAGCTGATCGAGCACGTTGTTGAGCAGGACGAGGAACTTATGATGGCTTATCTTGAGGACGGCACAGAGCCTTCCGTTGAGGACATCAGAAGAGTTATCCGTAAGTCAACTATCGACAACACAATGGTTCCTGTTACCTGCGGTACATCCTACCGCAACAAGGGCGTACAGAAGCTCCTCGATGCTATCGTTGACTATATGCCGGCTCCGACCGATGTTCCGGCTATCAAGGGCATCAACCCCGATACAGAGGAAGAGATTGAGATCGAATCAAGCGATGAGCTTCCTTTCGCTGCACTCGCATTCAAGATCGCAACTGACCCGTTCGTTGGTAAGCTGTGCTTCTTCCGTGTGTATGCAGGCGTTCTCAATGCCGGCTCTTCTGTATATAACTCAACCAAGGACAACACAGAGCGTATCGGACGTATACTCCAGATGCACTCCAACCACAGAAAGGATATCGAAACTGTTTATGCAGGTGATATCGCTGCTGCGGTAGGTCTTAAGAATACAACCACAGGTGATACCCTCTGCGATGAGAGCCACCCCGTTATTCTTGAGTCGATGGAGTTCCCGGATCCGGTTATCCGTGTTGCTATCGAGCCGAAAACAAAGGCAGGTCAGGAAAAGATGGGCATTGCTCTTGCAAAGCTCGCAGAAGAAGACCCGACCTTCAAGGCTTATACAGACGAAGAAACAGGTCAGACGATCATCGCAGGTATGGGTGAACTTCACCTTGAGATCATCGTTGACAGACTTCTCCGTGAATTCAAAGTAGAGGCTAACATTGGTAAGCCTCAGGTTGCCTATAAAGAAACAATCCGCAAGGGTTCCGATGTTGACGAGAAATATGCCCGTCAGTCAGGCGGTAAGGGTCAGTACGGTCATGTTAAGATCAAGCTGGAGCCGAACCCCGGAAAGGGCTATGAGTTTGTTAACGCTGTTGTCGGCGGTGCAATTCCGAAGGAATATATCCCGGCAGTTGATGCAGGTATCCAGGGCGCAATGCTCAGCGGTGTTCTCGCTAACTACAACGTAGTTGACGTTAAGGTAACACTTTACGATGGTTCTTACCATGAAGTCGATTCTTCTGAAATGGCATTCAAGATCGCTGCTTCCATGGCGTTCAAGAGCGGTATGAGAAAGGCTGATCCGGTTATCCTTGAGCCTATCATGAAGGTAACAGTAACTGTTCCTGAGGAGTACATGGGCGATGTTATCGGCGACCTTAACTCAAGACGTGGTATGATTCAGGGTATGGAGGCTATCGCAGGCGCTCAGAGAATCGTTGCCATGGTTCCGCTTTCGGAAATGTTCGGTTATGCAACCGATATGCGTTCCAAGACACAGGGAAGAGGTCAGTATGTCATGGAGCCTAATAACTATGCAGAGGTTCCGAAGAATATTGCTGACGGTATTATCACAGCACGTTCCAAGAAGGACGACTGATCGTTTTTACAAATAATTTCATAAAAACGCTTGCAATTTGGTCTTATTACTGGTAAAATAAGACCAAAGAGCAATGCTTTTCAAATATTTTATTTAGGAGGAAAATTCCAATGGCTAAGGAAAAATTTAACAGAAGTAAGCCGCACGTTAACATTGGTACAATCGGCCACGTTGACCACGGTAAAACGACTCTTACAGCTGCTATCACAAAGGTTCTCAACCTTGACGGTGATGCAGAGTTCGTTGATTACGCTAATATTGATAAGGCTCCCGAAGAGAGAGAGCGTGGTATTACAATCAACACAGCTCACGTTGAGTATGAGACAGACAAGCGTCACTATGCTCACGTTGACTGCCCCGGTCACGCAGACTATGTAAAGAACATGATCACAGGTGCTGCTCAGATGGACGGCGCTATCCTCGTTGTTTCTGCTGCTGACGGTCCTATGCCCCAGACAAGAGAGCACATCCTTCTTTCCCGTCAGGTTGGCGTTCCTTACATCGTTGTATTCATGAACAAGACTGACCAGGTTGACGATGAAGAGCTTCTCGACCTCGTTGAGATGGAGATCCGTGACCTCCTCAGCGAGTATGACTTCCCGGGCGACGATATTCCGATCGTTCGTGGTTCAGCTTACCAGGCTCTTTCTTCAGACAGCAAGGATACAAACGCTCCTGAGTATGCAGCTATTCACGAGCTTATGAACGCTGTTGACGAGTATATCCCGACTCCTGAAAGAACAACAGACCTTCCTTTCCTTATGCCTGTTGAGGATGTATTCACCATCTCAGGCCGTGGTACAGTTGCTACCGGTAGAGTTGAGAGAGGTCAGATCAAGGTTTCTGAGGAAATCGAGATCGTTGGTCTTGTAGAAGAGAAGAAGAAGTCCGTTGTTACAGGTCTTGAAATGTTCAGAAAGACTCTTGACTTCGCTGAAGCAGGCGACAACATCGGCGTACTGCTCCGTGGCGTTCAGAAGAACGAGATTGAGCGTGGACAGGTTATCGCTAAGCCGGGTTCTGTACATCCTCACACAAAGTTCCAGGGTCACGTTTACGTTCTTACAAAGGACGAGGGCGGCCGTACAACTCCGTTCTTCAGCAACTATCGTCCGCAGTTCTATTTCAGAACAACTGACGTTACAGGCGTTATCAACCTTCCGGAAGGCACAGACATGTGTATGCCCGGCGATAACGTAGATATGGACGTTGAGCTTATTAAGCCAATCGCTATGGAAGAGGGTCTCCGTTTCGCTATCCGTGAGGGCGGCCACACAGTAGGTTCAGGCGTTGTTTCCAAGATCTATGAATAATTTCCGTTTTACACGGCTTATATTCTGATATAAAATTGCTCCGCACAGGTTACGGCTTGTGCGGAGCTTTTTATTGCAGTTTATATTTTATGCAAAAGCCCCTGACGAATGAAGCCATCTGTCAGGGGTTTAATTATTAAGTATACAGCTTTACATCGGTGGGTTTGAAGAAAACAGCGATCACCGTATCGCCCTTTTTGACTCCGGAGCGCCTATGACCTTCAAGAACCGCTTGGTTTCCGGCTTTATCCGCACAGGTGTAGTAATAATAGGTTTTGCTTTTTCTGCCGGCATGATATGCTGCGGTATTGATATCCTTCAACAGGTATCTCTGACAATGCAGATTTGGATTTTTCAGCTCGGAAAGTGTTTTCATAATGTCTACAAAAAATCCCAAAGAAATGATGAAGCAAAGTATACTTATCAGTACAAAGACAACGAACAGTTTATCTGCCATCATTGAACTGACGCTGTCAATATTGCTGTGCTGCGGTTCCAATAGGATGATCCCGTGAGATACACAGTACAGAAATACACAAAACAGCACCAGTATCGGGAATGGGAGTATTGTCGGAATAAGATGTTTTCTTTCTTTTGCTGTCAGATAAGCCCGCTCATTATCGGTCATGATATGTGAGCTTTGAGGAATGGAGGGCGTTTTTATATCTGCCGGAAAAAGCACTTCTCCGCTGATTCTGTTTCCTGTATGCTCATAAATATCATCAACGATCTCGCCGAACTGTTCTCTTGTATATCCCGGCTCCGGCGCCTCAACGGTTTTCACCGCAATGCAGGTGCGCCTGTTGGCAGCTTCTTCGCCGAGAAGATCAACAAGATATACTTTGTCTCCCGGCTGACATTCCGTAAATACCTCTATGGTGCATTTGACCTTGATATCCTTTCTGCCGACAGATACAATGATGTCAAACAGGTCGTCACCGTTATGTGAGGGACGGCTGCTCAGATCGCCTGACTTTTTTGCAATGACAGCGTCCGTATAATGGGCATGATTGCTTTCAAGACAGGATTTGATCTCCTTTTCCTTTTTGGAACAGATCACCGTCAGGATGACAAGCACAGCGGTAATGGTGATAAAAACCAGCAAAAAACCGACTGCCAATCCATCCATTTCCCTATACTGGAGTAATTTGAGCATTAACAACAAGCCGGTCAGCGCAAACCAAAAGGCATAAGCACCAACCATCGGTACAAAACCTGAATTCATTTTTCTTTTCAGACTGTAATACAGTTCGTTGTCTATTCTTTTCCACATAATAACACCTCATTGTCTGATATATCATTTTGTTTCGCCGTTATTTTCCGTATC
This sequence comes from Clostridia bacterium, assembly GCA_017475765.1. GTDB lineage: Bacteria > Bacillota > Clostridia > Oscillospirales > Acutalibacteraceae > UBA1213. The sequence continues at coordinate 25,625 of JAFVEY010000027.1, forward strand.
TTCTGAAATCCTCTTCCGAGCCGCAGAATACGTTCAGGTCAATAAAGTGCTCATCGCCGCTGTAACCTTCAAGCTGACCCTTTTCGCTGTACTGCCAGAATGTCCACTTCCTTCCGTCAGGAAGTGACGGCTCACGGAAAATATCACGAATCCATATATCATAATCCATATATCCGCCGGAAAGATATATTTGATATGCTGCACCGGTGGAGTAAATGACGGGTTTTGTGCCGTAATGCTTTTCCAGCTGGCTGATAAGTATGTCGAGCTGAGCATTTACGTCCTCACGGTTCGGCGGATGATTCTGTTTGTCCGCATAAAATTCGATATCTATAACAGGCGGGAGCATATCAGGGACAGCTTCAACGGTTGAGATGAAATTCTCAGCCTGTGTTTTGCCGCTGCTGTCAAAGCTAAAAAAATGGTAAGCACCTGTTCGTATACCAGTTTTCTGTGCCTGCTGCCAGTTATATTCAAACCTGCTGTCGAAGGAGCTGCTGCCCTCGGTTGCTTTGATGTAGGCAAAATCAATATCTTTGGAAAGCACCTGCCAGTCGATATCACCCTGATAGGACGAAACATCAACACCTTTGACCGGATATTTTTTCTCCGGGTGATTCAGCGTAATCAATCCGTTTATGTATAATAAAATTACGGTACCGATCATAACTGCCAGAGCGGCTGAAATGCCAACTGTAATTTTAACTGCAAAAGTGATTCTTTGCCTGACTGTTTTCTTCATGCTATCACCTCGCAGAATATTCTATCATGAAATTATGAATAGATTTTTACTTAATCGTAAATTCGTATCCGGTTATAAAAGTATATAGGATGGTGTATTCTCATTGGGAGGCAGCTTTTTCTTCTTGTAAATTTTCCAAATTGATTGTATAATGGATTTATTCTATACGAAAGAAAAGAGATCAGATGATGCAAAAAGGTAAATTTATTGTTTTCGAGGGACTTGACGGTTCCGGCAAGGGTACACAGATACAGCTTCTTACAGAGGAAATGAGAAAGCGTGGAAGAATTGTTTATCAGACGGCTGAACCGACCTCGTCCTCTACGGGCGGTATGATCAGAGACGCTCTCGGAGGTTTTGTCAGTCGTGACGCTTATGAGCTTTCGGCGCTTTTTCTGACAGACAGAATATTTCACAATGTCAATCTGAAAAACGGCATTGCACAGTTTCTTGAAAAGGGAATTGATGTTGTCTGCGACAGATACTATTATTCGTCCTTTGCCTATCAGGGAACGGATGCCGACCTTGACTGGGTGATGGAGATGAACCTCGGCTGCCGGGAAATACGCCGTCCCGATCTGTGTATTTTTCTTGATGTGGATATTGATTCCTGCGATGAGCGGATAGAGAAAAACCGCCTTGAAAGAGAAATATATGAAAACAAGGAAGCACAAACCAGAATCCGCAGGCGGTTTTATGAGGTTTTTGAAAAACTCAAGGACAGCGAAAATATCAGAATCGTTGATGCCGCAAGAAGCATTGCCGAAGTGTCGGCAGACATCCTTAAAATATATGACAGCATAAATGATATTGAAACGCAAATATGATATCGGGACGAAATTATTCCGCTAAGATATGGCAAAGCCGCCTCTTCAGATTCGGAAGGCGGCTTTAGCTGTATTTTCTCTGCAAATGACGAAGTTTTTTATTTGTTTAACAAATATATTCCCAGGTTCAGATAGGCTGCAAATGTCAGCCAGAGCAAATAGGGGATCTGTATCAGTGCGGAGAGTTTGTCGATTTTATAAAAGGCGATGATCATGGCAAGTACCAATATCCAGAGAATCACCAGCCATATAAATGCTGTCAGATATGCGTCGAAGCCGAAAAAAATTACGCTCCACCAGAAATTAAAGAATAGCTGTACAACATAAAGCAGAAGTGCACCGGAAAGCTGTGAACCGCTTTTGATATATATTCTTGCCGCTCCGAATGCCATAAGAGAATAAAGTATCGTCCATACGATGGGAAAAAGAAAGGACGGCGGAGCAAGCGGCGGCTGAACTACTTTCTCAAAACTGTCCATTCCCAGATAAGTGACGATACCACCCAGTAAGGCAGTAGCAAAAGTTATTGCAAAAGAAATAATATAAGGCTTGTATTTTGACATTGGTTACCCCCCGAATCAAATAATATTATATTTTTATCTATATGTATTTTCTGACATTTTATACTTCATAATAATGTTATGATAAAATAAAACTCTTGACAAATTATATTTTATAAAATATAATTGAATAAAATAAATCTGATAACGGAGGTAACACAAATGAGTATTTATGATTATTCGGTAACAAAACCAAACGGCGAAGAGATTTCTTTGAAGGAATATGAGGGTAAGGTTCTTATTATTGTCAATACGGCAACAGGATGCGGCTTCACTCCACATTATAAGGATCTTGAGGCTATGTATGAGGAATTTCATGATAAGGGATTTGATATTATTGATATTCCATGCAACCAGTTTGCAGGGCAGACACCGGGTACGGATGAGGAAATACATCAGTTCTGTACACTCAAATATAACACACAATTTCCTCAGATGAAAAAGTCCGATGTTAATGGAGAAAAGGAACTGCCGCTTTTCGGGTATCTCAAATCTCAGCAGGGCTTCAAAGGGTTCGGAATGAGTCCGAAGGGGATCGCTTTATCAGCAATGCTGAAAGGAATTGATAAAAATTATAAGAGCAGCCCTGATATCAAATGGAACTTTACAAAATTTATCGTTGACCGCAGCGGTAATGTTGTTGCACGCTTTGAGCCGAGCGCTCCCATGAAGGATGTCAGAGCCTTTGTGGAAAAACTGCTCTGATGAGGGCAGCGCAAATGGATTGAGGTTGAAGAGCATGGAAGAAAATGTACAGGAAAGCGGATATGACGCATTAAAACTTGATAATCAGCTTTGCTTTCCGCTTTATGCGGCTGCCAGAAAGGTTGTTTCTTTGTATACTCCCCATTTCAAGGAGATCGGAATCACCTATACACAGTATATCGTTTTTTTGGTGCTTTGGGAGCATGAGAGTGTTACCGTGGGGGAACTGTGCCAAAAGCTGTATCTTGACAGCGGCACAGTTACGCCAATGCTTAAAAAACTGGAAACCGAGGGTTATATTACAAGAGAAAGAAGCATAGATGATGAAAGAGTGGTTTTTGTAAGCCTTACAGAAAAGGGCGCCAGACTGAAAGAAAAGGCAAAAAATATTCCGGCGGCGGTCGGCGCCTGTGTTCCGCTTACTCCTGACGAAGCCGCTGCTATGTACGGTCTGCTTTACAAGCTGCTGGGAAAAATATGAAATCGGGGAGCGTTTTTTTATGAATGGTGCAGACATAAAATATCGTGAAAAAGTTATAGTGCGTACAAGTATGATCGGGATCGCCGCCAATATCGTTCTTGTTCTGTTCAAGGCGGCTGTCGGCTTTGTGACAAATTCAATAGCCGTCATGCTGGATGCGGTCAATAATCTCAGCGATGCACTTTCAAGCATTATCACGATAGCCGGCACAAAGCTGGCTAACAAAGAACCGGACAAAAAACATCCTTACGGACACGGCAGGATTGAATATCTCAGTCAGCTTGTTGTTGCCGCCATCGTGCTTTATGCCGGAATCACCGCAGCAGTTGAATCTGTAAAGAAAATTATCTTCCCGGAAGCGGCAGATTACAGTATTGCTTCGCTCATTATCATAGGGGCAGCGGTGGCGGTTAAAATCGTACTCGGAATTTATGTCGGAAAAAAGGGCAGAGAGGTAAAATCGGGCTCTTTGGAGGCTTCCGGCTCGGACGCATTTTTTGATGCGGTTCTTTCCGCTTCCGTACTCTTTTCGGCGGTGATCTATCTCCTGACAGGAGTGAGCCTTGAAGCGTGGGTGGGCGCAGTTATCGCTGTGTTTATCATCAAATCGGGATTTGAAATGATCAGGGACGCTGTCGATGAAATGCTTGGTGTCAGAGTCAGCGGAGAGCTTGCATCGGAGATAAAACACACCATAACGGAGGAACCGGAGGTTCAGGGTGTGTATGATCTTATCATGCACAATTACGGTCCCGACAGATTTCTCGGCTCTGCCCATATCGAGGTGTCTGACACTTTGACGGCATCTGAAATCGACACCCTGACCCGCAGAATACAGGATAATGTTTATAAAAATCATGCGGTTATTATGACGGCAGTCGGCATTTATTCCGTCAATACAAGCGATGATGAAGCCGAAGCAATCCGCACAAGGGTTCGTGAAACAGTAATGAGCCGGAACGGTGTTATTCAGTTTCACGGATTTTATATCGACATAAAGAGCCGGCAGATGAGCTTTGATGTCATCATTGATTTTGACTGTGACAGAAAAAGAATTTACGAGGAGATCACCGAAGAGATCAAAAAAGCATATCCCGATTATCATATCCGTATCACGCTTGACAGCGATATGAGCGATTCGTGAAATCAGATATATCAATTTGCTGCTGTGCCGAAAGGTATGGCAGCAAATTTTTTCGCCCTTGTTGACTGAAATAAATGAAATATAGTATAATAATATCAATATATGAAAGATACAGGGGGATTTGCCGATGAAAACAGTTTTTGTATCAAGCACATTCAAGGATATGCAGTATGAACGTGATGCCATAAAGCGTATTACCGCACCAATTCTGAATGAAGAAGCACGAAAGCATAATGACGAGTTTGATTTCTGTGACCTTCGGTGGGGTATCAATACAAGTGACCTCGACACAGAAGAGGGCTCAAAGAAGGTACTTGATGTTTGTCTTGACGAAATAGACCGCTGCAAACCGCCAATGGTGGTGCTTCTCGGCTATCGCTACGGCTGGATTCCGGATGGGGATCTGATTAAGACAGCAGCCGAAAGGAAGAAAATGCAGCTGGAAGATCTGGAGCGAAGCGTGACAGCGCTTGAGATCGAATATGGTGCGCTGAGAGATGAGGAACACTTTGCCAATACACTTTTCTATTTCAGAGAGATAGAGGGAGAGGTTCCGTCCGACTATCAGTCCGAGGATGACGAACACGCCCGAAAAATCAAGGCACTCAAAGAAAGAATCCTGTCAAAAACGGGCGGCAGGATCAAAACCTACACCCTCCGCCGGAATGAAAGCGGTTTTGACGGAATTGAAGATTTTGCCGCATTGCTTGCCGAGGATATAAAGGAGAAGCTGCTGCCGGAGTGGGAAAAAACCGATAAGCTGACACCGTTTGAAAGAGAGCGCAGAACACACGATACCTATATCCGTGAAAAGAACGAGATGTTCTGTGCAAGAAAGGCAGAAGCCGAAAAGCTGAAAGCCGATATTCTTGCCAATCCGGTGACGATCATCAAAGGCGAAGTCGGCAGCGGAAAGAGTACAATTTTCAGCCGCCTTGTCACAGAACTTGAAAAGACAGACTGGACGGTTCTGCCGTTTGTATCGGGACTGACCGTGAGCAGCAATGATGCAGGTGATATTATTGAGAATACGGTTTATTTTATTGAAAATGAACTGAAAACAGAGAAGCATTATATTGACGAAACCGATCCGCAGACGGGTGAAAAATTAAGACACACACCTGACGAATGGAGAGAAAAGCTCGCAGAGATGTGTTCATTATATACCCGTGACGGCGGAAAAAAACTGCTCATCATGCTTGATGCAGCCGATCAGCTTGCGCAGAGTGAGCAGAGGGACAATCTGCATTTTATTCCCTTGTCCGTTTCCGGGAATATACACTTTGTCATGACAAGCACCCTTGATTTCAAAACGGGCAGCAGAGAATTTTATACCCTTCAGCCGATAGACGAGGCAGGCAAAAGAGAGGTGATCGAAGGAATTTTAAGGCGCAGCGGACGAGAGCTTTCAAAGCCTGTGATCAATCAGATGATCAGCCTGAGATCATCGGACAATCCGCTGTATCTGTCGCTTTTGGTTCAGCGGCTGGTGATGATGAACTATGACGATTTCGCAGCAATCAGAAGCATGGGCGACGGCATGACGGCGATAGAGCAGCACCAGATGAAACTCATCCATTCCTGCCCCGATGATCTTGACGAGATGAGTGCGGCTCTTCTGAATGAAGCAGGCAGAAGGATCAATCACGTTCTTGTGTCAAAAGCGGCGCAGTACCTCGCTGTGTCAAGATACGGACTCAGAAAATCCGACCTTTCTGCCCTGCTGGGGGAAAACTGGACAGATGTTGACTTTTCCCATTTTCTGAGTTATATGAACGACTGTTTCATGCTCAGGGATGACGGCCGTTTTGATTTTACCCACAAAAGCATAAGGGCAGGATTTTTAAAACAATGTGCAGACATCCATCAGGCCAACAAAGAAATTCAGGAACATCTGAAAGCGCTGGAAGAAAACGACCCTGTCAGGATCGGTGAACTGATATATCATACGATCAGGGCAGATGATAAAGCATATTTTGTATATCATATAAAAAAGTATGAATACTTTGACAATACGAAATATATCCATCAGGCTGCATTGGATGTCTATGAAAAATGTATGTCTGACGGTGGAAAATGGATCGTTGATCTGCTTGAAGAGACAGAAAAGGATGAATTGAATTCTGAATACAGATATATTTCTTCTTTTATTAATTTTGATTTAAAAAAGATATTTACCGGTTCTCAGAAGGAATTGGAGATACAGCTTTATATACAACAACAGAATCTGAGGTTTGCAGAAATATTGAATGAAACTGTTGGTGACAATGACACGCAAAGAAGTCTGTCTGTTACGCTCAATATAACAGGTTATGTATACCAATCATCGGGCGGCAGAGAAAATCTTGAAAAGGCGTTGGAACTGTATCAAAAATGTCTTGAACTTTTCGAGCAGTTGAAAACCATTAATGCTTATGATGATCTGGCAGTAAGTCTGTATAAGATTGCGGCAAACGAACTGACACCAAAGGAGGAGAAGAAAAAGCTGATTGAAAGAGCGCTTGAAATTGCCGATATGCTGTATCGGGAAACCAAAATGGACAGATATCAGATGTTCATTAAAGTATTTACCGATTTGCAGATTCAATCGACCTCCGATTCATAAATTATTTGTCCGTCTTAGCCATGCTGCGAAAATCCTGCCGCAGCATGGCTGTTTGTATTGAAAAGCAGGAAAAATTCGTGTATAATAAAGCAGGCAGCAGGTAATGAAATCAAAAGAAATTGAGGGAAATATATGAGCAGGCTGACAGAGATATCCTATATCAGAAATGTACTCGGAAAACACGGCTTTACTTTTTCAAAGGCGCTGGGACAGAATTTTCTTGTCAATCCCAATGTCTGCCCGAAAATGGCAGAGCTTTGCGGCGCTTCCGAAACGGTCGGAGCAATTGAGATTGGACCGGGCGCCGGAGTGCTGACAAACGAACTTGCACAGGTCGCACATAAGGTTGTCGCCATAGAACTGGACAAAAGACTTCTTCCCGTGCTGGAAGAAACTCTTGCCGGGCATGATAATGTAAAAATCATTAACGGCGATGTCATGAAGCTGGATCTCAGACAGCTGATAGCAGAGGAATTCGGCGGCGGCAATGCCGTTATCTGCGCCAACCTGCCGTATTATATCACTTCGCCCGTCATCATGCGGATTTTAGAGGAAAAGCTGCCGGTCGATTCGCTCACCGTTATGGTGCAGAAGGAGGCAGCCGACAGAATATGCGCAAAACCCGGAACAAGAGAGTCGGGTGCGATCAGCGCAGCAGTACATTATTACAGCGAACCCGAAATGCTTTTCAAGGTGTCAAGGGGCAGCTTTATGCCTGCACCGAATGTGGATTCTGCTGTCATCAAGCTGAATATATTACAGCAGCCGCCTGTTGCGGTATCGGACGAAAAAGCGTTTTTCAGGGTGGTCAGAGCGTCATTTTTGCAAAGAAGAAAAACCCTTTCCAATTCACTCAGCTCAGGGCTTTCCATGCCGAAAGCAGCAATCGCCGGAATCCTTTCCGCAGCCGGAATCAAGCCCAATGCAAGAGCCGAAGAAATGACGATGGAGCAGTTTGCCGCCATAACAGAGGAATATGTCGGAAAGCTAAGCTCCGGACTTTGAGATATGTCCGATTTATTTGGATTCTTATTGAATTTATCTTTCGATTGGAATATAATTATATAAGAAATATATTACTGAGAGAGGAAATCTGTGATGGATAACAAAACCGAGAAATTTTTTGATTTTATCAACGGCAAGACAATTGCGCTCTGCGGTATCGGAGGAAGTAATCTGCCGCTGATAAGACTTTTTAAGAAATACGGGGCAAATGTTCTTGCCTGTGATAAGAGAGAGCGTGAGGCGCTCGGAGAAAATGCCGAAAAAGCCGAACAGTCGGGGGCGCAGCTCAGACTTGGTGAGAATTATCTTACCGACCTCGGAGCGGATATCATTTTCCGTACCCCCGGAATGAAATATTATATGCCCGAACTGACACAGGCAAGAGAAAACGGCACAGCCGTGACAAGCGAAATGGAGGTCTTTTTTGACCTTTGTCCGTGTAAGATCATTGCAGTAACGGGCAGCGACGGCAAAACGACAACAACAACAATCATATCTGAGATACTTAAGGCGCAGGGATATCATGTCCACCTCGGCGGCAATATCTGCAGACCGCTTCTCCCTGATATCGAAAGCATCAAGCCGGATGATATCGCCGTTGTGGAGCTTTCGAGTTTCCAACTGATTTCTATGAGAAAAAGCCCCGATATCGCAGTCGTCACTAACCTTGCACCGAACCATCTGGACATACACAAGGATATGCAGGAATATATTGATTCAAAGAAAAATATTGTGCTTCATCAGAACGCTTTCGGCAAGGCAGTCCTGAATCTTGATAACGATATCTCCTATTCCTTCAGGGACGATGTGAGAGGAAGCACCTATTTGTTTTCACGCAGAAGTCCGGTCGGAAATGGCGCTTATATGGACGAAAACGGAAAAATCATCATGAGCGAATACGGAAAAGAAACCGAAATTATGAATGCGTCCGATATCAAAATACCCGGTCTGCATAATATCGAAAACTATCTTGCTGCTATATCCGCCGTGTGGGGATTGGTTTCCGCAGAAACAATCAGAACGGTTGCCCGGAACTTCGGCGGAGTGGAGCATCGTGCCGAGCTTGTCCGTGAGCTTGACGGAGTGAAGTATTATAATGACGCTATCGGCACAAGTCCGACAAGAACGGTAAGGGGTACGCTTTCACTCTATGACAAAAAGATCATACTGATATCGGGCGGCTATGACAAAAAGATTCCTTATGATGAAATGGGAGCAGTCGTACCCGATAAGGTGAAGGTGCTGATCCTTTTCGGTGCAACAGCGGATAAAATTGAAGCGGCAACAAAGGCTTCGCCGCATTATGCCGAAAATAATCCGGTGATTATCAGAGTTGCCGATATGGAGGAAGCGGTCAGGGCGGCAAGAGAAAATGCCGTCAGCGGAGATATCGTTTCCATGTCGCCGGCAAGCGCCAGCTTTGATATGTATAAAAACTTTGCGGAAAAGGGTCTGCATTTCAAGAGAATTGTCAATGAGATGAAGTGATGGCTGTTGATGACAGTATATATTATCAGAGTTATGCGTTTGTATGCAAAAATTCCTATTAAAACATTCGGCTGCCGTGGTCTGTATCAGGTACCGGCAGCTTTTTTTATAAAGTGAAGGAGGAAAAAATTTGAAAACCATAGATATTTTAAAGGCTCTTTGCATTGAGCACGGTATATCGGGCAGAGAAAGCGGACTGTTTTCCACCGTACAATCACTTCTCGAAGAGATTGCCCAAGTCAGACAGATGGAAAACGGCAATATCATCGCTGAAATAGGAAACTGTGAGTCCGATTATCATATCATGCTTGACGCTCATATTGACAGAATCGGTCTGGTTGTTACTTATATTGACGATAACGGCTTTATCAAAGCGGAGCCTGTCGGCGGAATTGATCTGCGCACGCTTCCGAGCAGTACGGTCGTTGTCAATGATGATCTGCTCGGCATTGTATGCACTATGCCGCCGCATATAGATAAGGGTGACGGCGAACTCAGCCGTGATGCTATATGGGTTGATACAGGACTGCCGGCAGACAGGGTGAAGCAGCTGGTAAGACTCGGCGACAGTATCATCGTAAAAAGTAAATTTGCAGAGCTGCTGAATAATAGGGTGACGGTTTCTGCACTGGATAACAGGGCTGGCTGTGCGGCGCTGATAAAATGCGCATATCTGCTGAAGGACAGGGAACTGCCGTGCAAAGTATCGCTGGTATTTTCGGTTCAGGAGGAAACGAACGAAAGCGGAGCAAAAACAGCGGCTTTCGAGCTTGCGCCCGATGAAGCGGTAATTGTTGATGTCGGATTTGCAAAGCAGGACGGTGTACCGAACGAAAAAAGCGGAGCGGTCGGCTGCGGCGCTGTCATAAGCATTGCGCCTGTGCTTTCAGGAAAGGTTACAGAAAGACTGATCCGTATTTCGGAAGAACTGGGAATGGAATGTGACTATGAAGTGGACGGCGGAGGAACGGGTACGAATGCGGACGGGATCGCTGTGTCAAGGGGCGGCGTTCCGTGCGGAGTGCTTTCTGTTCCCGAAAAGAATATGCACACACAGACAGAAACCGTTTGCATTGATGATATTGAAGCGGTGGCAAACATTCTTTCTGTCTATGTTGCAGGGGAGGGTATAAAAAATGCTTGATGATAAACTTCTGGAAAGGCTCTGTACAGCCTGCGGCATATCGGGAGATGAAGGAGAGGTAAGGGAGATCATTCTGCAAGAGATAAAGCCCTTTGCCGATGATATCAAAGTGGACGCTCTCGGAAATGTTATCGTATTCAGAAAGGGCAGAGAAAGAGCCAAAAGAAAGCTGATGATCTCTGCTCATATGGACGAGGTGGGATTTATCGTTACGGATATCACTTCGGAGGGATTGCTGAAATTCACTTCTGTCGGAGGAATCAACAACAGCGCCGCATTTGCAAAGCAGGTTCTGATTGGCAAAAATAAAATACATGGCGTTGTTTGTTCCAAGCCTGTTCATCTTCTGAGTGCCGATGAAAAAAAGAAATGCCCGAAGATAGAAAGTCTTTCGATTGATATTGGTGCCAAAAGTAAGGAAGAAGCAAAGCAATATGTACGTCTCGGCGACAGTATCATGTTTGATTCCTTTTATGAAAACAAGGACGGCAGGATTATTGCCAAAGCGCTGGATGACCGCTTCGGCTGTCTGGTGCTGATTACGATGATAAAATCAGAGCTGCCGTATGATATGTATTTTACCTTCTGTGTTCAGGAGGAGGTAGGACTGAGGGGTTCAACAGCAGCAGCATTTACCGTCGCACCCGACAGCGCCATTGTGATTGAAGCAACCACAGCGGCGGATGTGCCGTTTGCGGAAAACGAAAAAAGAGTTTGTCTTGTCGGCGGAGGAGCGGTTGTTTCGTTCATGGACAGAGCTTCCATATATGATAAAGGCTATTATGACCTTGCCATGGAGATCGCAGAGAAAAACGGCATTGCGGCACAAACCAAAACGATGGTTGCCGGCGGAAATGATGCCGGAGCAATACACCGTTCAAGGGGCGGAGTACGCACAGCGGCGGTTTCTGTTCCGTGCAGATATCTTCATTCTTCAAGCAGCCTGATCAGCGTTTCCGATGCGCAGGCAGTATATTCGCTTGTCAGCGAGCTTGCAAAGAGGATCGCCGGAGATGATTAAATTCGTATCCGGAGAGTATATTGATGATCTGAAAGAGATATGCCGACACGCAAGTGTCTGTGCCTGTCGGATAATGTGTCTTTATGACAGCTGGTTTTCCTGTCCGGATATGGTGATGTTCTGGGTACAGTATACGGATGGCGGTATGCCTGCTGCCGCCATTTCAAAATACGGCGCCGATGTTAATGTATATATGACAGAAACATCGGACAAAGAGGAATTGATCGCCTTTCTGAATATGTTGGGTGCAGCTTCTGTAACAAGCAATGAAAGGCTTTTGGATAATTCGGAAAGAGGTGCTGTAATGGCATATCAAGGCAGCACAAACAGTTTTGGAGCAGAAAACGAAAGGGAAGAGAATATCCCTTTTTTGCAGATATATTCACTATTGAAAAAATGCGAAGCCGAGGATTTTGCGGTTCCGTCCTATGAAGATTTTATTCTGGATATGTCTCACCGCTTAAGACATCGGACGGCTCTTTGCAGTATTCTTATGGACGGGGATAGGGTGGCTGCCTGTTCCATGACAGCGGCTATGAGTGAAAATACGGCGGTGATCGGAGCAGTATGCACCGACCCGGAATACAGACGTATGGGACTTGGCACAAAATGCGTTCAGTCGCTTTTGGCAAAGCTCGGCAGCAGAAATATTTTTATTATGAGAGCCGAACATAAAAACGAAGTATTTTATCAAGAACTCGGCTTTGAAAATACCGGATTTTTTTACAGGTATCTTTCCGGCTAAAGGAGTAAGAAAAAATGGACAACAGTTTTTTTGAAATATCGCCTGAAATACTTGCTTTGGGTGAAAAGGCGATGGAAATGGTAAAGCCTTATTTTAAGGAAATAGATGAAATTACAGAGTATAATCAGCTGAAAATGCTGAAGGCTTTTCAGAATGCAAAGGTCAGCGAAAGCTGCTTCACCGCTTCGACAGGCTATGGCTACGGCGACAGGGGAAGAGAGGTGCTTGACCGTATATTTGCCGAAGTCCTCGATACGGAGGATGCACTTGTGCGCCATCATTTTGCAAGCGGAACACATACCCTGACGGTGGCACTTTTCGGAGTGCTTCGTCCGGGAGATACGATGGTTTCTGTGACGGGTCTTCCTTATGATACGCTTCAGGGCGTGATCGGAATCGGCGGAGAAAGCTCAGGGTCGCTTAAAGAATTCGGGATAAACTATGAACAGCTGGATCTTCTTGAGGACGGCAGGGTTGATTTTGAGGGCATGAAGCGTGTGATAAAGCCTGATACGAAAATGGTGTATATACAGCGTTCAAGGGGTTATTCTCTCAGACCGACTCTCACGGCAAAGGAAATCGGGGCAATATCGGAGCTGGCTCATCGGCTGGCACCGGATTGTATTGTTATGCTCGATAATTGCTACGGTGAATTTGTGGAAAAAACCGCTCCGGGCGGGTTGGTTGATCTGATGGCAGGTTCGCTTATCAAGAATCCGGGCGGCGGCATTGCTCCGACAGGCGGATATATCGCTGGAAAGAAAGAGCTTGTCGAGGCTTGCTCTTACAGGCTCACCACACCGGGAACTGGCAAGGAGATCGGCTGTACCCTCGGACAGAACAGAGAGCTTTTTATGGGCGCATTCAATGCTCCTCATGTGACAGGCGAAGCGGTTAAAACGGCAGTTTTTGCGTCTGCCCTTTTTGAGCTGATGGGCTATGAGGTGACACCACGTTATTATGAAACAAGGGGTGATATCATCCAGGCGATACTTCTCGGCAATGAAGAAAAGCTGATTGCTTTCTGTCGGGGCATACAGGCGGCTTCTCCTGTGGATTCCTTTGTCACTCCCGAACCGTGGGATATGCCCGGCTATGACAGCAAGGTTATTATGGCGGCAGGAGCGTTCACACTCGGAGCGTCGATAGAGCTTTCGGCAGATGCCCCTCTTCGGGAGCCTTATGCCGTATGGATGCAGGGAGGACTCAATTTCCATACGGGAAAAACAGCCGTTCTGCTTGCGGCAGGCGGAGTGCCTCCGCTGTCATAAGGCTGCAGGGGTGCTGAATTATGAGCAAAGAGGATCAGAGAGCCGAGTTGTATGATCGTATGAAGATGAAAAAGGCGGTCAATATTGCCGCACTTGCGGGAATATTTGCCATTATCGTCAGATTGGCGGCAGGACTGGCGGTCAACAGATTTTTTCCCGGTTTATCGGGCAGTACAGCATTTCTTTTTTCTGTCACTTGCTGTACCATGCTGCCGCCGGTTGTCGTATACAGACTTGAATTCGGAAAAATAAAAACACTTGCCGTTTCCGGAAAGAAAAAAAGAAAAGGACTCGGAGCTTCATGTCTGTCTGTGCTGACAGGTTTCGGATTTTGCAGCGCATGGAATTTTCTGATCAGTATGGCTTATCGGTTGGCAGGGGATTCGGACAGCGGCACTTCTGCCAATATGCTGTTTACGAATGTTAATGAATTGCTCTTTGCGGTTTTCGCCGTTGTGATTGCACCGGCAGTATGTGAGGAGATTCTTTTCAGAGGATGTGTTTCAGGCTCTTTGCAGCCTTATGGAAACGGTATTGCTGTGTTGATATCGGCATTGATATTCGGAATGCTTCATTCGGGGATCAGGGGTGCGGTCTTTGCCTTTGTGTCGGGAATTGTGCTGGGGCTGGTAAGAGTATATACAGGACGGCTTTCGGCAGCGGTGGGTGTTCATTTGCTCAATAATCTTCTTGCGATTCTGACCTCGGCAGCAGGAGTGTTCATATCGGCAAAGGCTCAGAGTCTTGTGTTTTACCTTTCGGGCGGTGCGGCTTGTGTATTGTCGGCGGTAGGGATGACATTGATCAAAGCAAAGAAAATTTCTGCTAAGTCAGAATCTTTGCTTTCCGGTATGTCTTTTTCCGGCAAGCTGAAGTTAATTGCAGGGGAATGTCCCATGCTTTGGATATATTTAGTGCTGGCGGCTGCCTTGATGTTTTTTTAATGGAGTGGGGATGTTATGACGGATGATGAAATGCTGATGCAGCTTGCGATTGAGCAGGCAAAAAAGGCATACAGACTGAATGAGGTTCCGATCGGTGCGGTTGTCGTAAAGGACGGCGAGGTTGTCGGGACCGGTTATAACAGAAGAGAAACGGGGAAGAATGCGCTTTATCATGCGGAGCTGGAAGCTATTGATGCTGCCTGTAAAAAGCTGGGCGGCTGGCGGCTGTGGCAATGTGAGATCTATGTCACGCTTGAGCCTTGTCCGATGTGCGCCGGAGCAATCATCAATTCCAGACTGAAAAGGGTGGTTTACGGATGTGAGGACTATAAAGCCGGCTCGGTGAAATCTGTGATCAACCTGTTTGAGCTTCCCTATAATCACAAGCCGGAATATATCGGCGGCGTGCTTCGGCAAGAGTGTTCTTCGCTTTTAACCGACTTTTTCAGGGAACTCAGAGAGAAAAAGAAATCATATTAAAACGATCAATGATACCTACACAAAACGAAATTTGTCGGGAACAGCTCATTTTTTGTATGCTATAATTGCCTTAGGCAAATGATAGGAATTGTCCATGAAGACAAAAATGCCAACACACTAACTGGCACCTAGTGTGTTGGCTATACTTTTTGTACGAGACGGTAACAAGAATATTATATCACATCTTGTCGAAAATTCAATACAGAACATTTTATCTTCGGAATTGACGGATTTAAAATAAGGCTCCCACACGGGTGTGAGAGGTTGCACTCACATTGCCGTGTGGGAGCCTTTTGGCTAATGTATCTGTATTTTTATGATTCGGGTTTGGGTGTTGTATCGGACGGAAGTTCGCCGTTTGTATCGGCGCTTCCTTCGGCGGCAGAGCCGTTATTTTCTCCGATATCCGACGGAGGAGAAGTTGAAATAATGCCCTTAAGCGGTTCCGCTAAGCTGGCAATCAGCTGCTGAAGCTCATCGTTGATGGGTTTTCCGTTAAGTGCCTGATTTTCCGCATTCAGCGTTTTCATAAGGGCAGGAATGTTCATAAGCGTATCAATAAGCACATTTCCTGTTCCTGATGCACCCGGACCGGCAGCGGTGCCGCCGATATTGACAAATTCGGCATTCTTTCCGAGATCCGCCATGATGGTTGCTGTCTTTGTCGCAATCTCTATTCTTGCGTTGGCTTCAATTCTGAGCTTTTCGATCTCAAAGTTTACCTTTTCGTTGGAAGCTCGTGCGTCGGCGAGAGCCTTTTCACCTTCTGCCTGCGCCATGAGTCTTGCCTTTTCTGCTTCTGCTTCTGCAAGACCCTTCTGACGTGTTATCTCGGCTTCGGCAAAACCCTTCTGCTTTTCAACATCGGCAACTGCCGTACCTTCCTTGCGTATCTTTTCGGCTTCGGCATCTGCTGCTATTTTGGTGGCGCTTGCCGCTCTTTCGGCAACAAGAACATCGGCTTCTGCGCTGATTTTTCTGACGCTGGCATCGGCTTCGGCGGCAATCTGTGCCTTTTGCTTTTCAGCCTCGGCACGGGTGGCGATTACTTCCTTCTCCTTCTGTGCGGCAAGGTTGGCCTGTTCCTGACGGACAACCTCGACACGACCCTGCTGGGTGGCAACCTCCTGCTGTCTGATCGTTGTCTGAAGCTCTCCGGCTACTGCTGCATCTGCATTCGCCTTGTCTGTTTCGGATTTGAACTGGGCAAATTTGATCTGATTGTCACGCTGCTTTTCGGCAACTGCCAGCTGAGATTCCAGCTCATTCTGAGCAGCGACCTTTTCGGATTCTGCTTTCTGTGAGCGGACAGCCTGATCGACAACCGCCTTTTTATTTTCAGCCGCCTGACGTTTTTCCTCCATGTCAAGTGCGGCGATATTGTCATAGTAACCGTTATTATCGGAAATATCCTGAATGTTGAGTGACACAAGCTCCATGCCCATGCTCTGCATTTCATCTTCAACGATTTCTTTTACTTTGTTGGTGAAGGTCACCTTATCTCTGAGAACCTCTTCCGGTGACATCGAAGCAACGATATCACGAACCGCACCTGTGAGCGTCAGGCGGACATCATTGATAATACCGTCCTGTCCTCTTTCCTTAAAGGACATGATCGCCTTTTTGAGCTTTTCCATATCGTTCGTATCCGGACGGATCTGAGCCGTCCAGTCGATGACGATCGGAACGGATGTTCTTGTTTTTACCTCGTCCTTGTCAGCCTTTACTGTCAACATACAAAGATCGAAATACTGTGCCTTGCGGAAAATCGGAATGACGAACGAGCCGCCCGAAACCTTTATTTTCGGTTCTTTTCCGCCGGTAATGATAAGTGCTTTGTCGATATCCGCAACACGGTATATCATACAAAGAAACACGATTATTACAATCAGTACTGCTGCTGCTATTAAAACAGGAATAAAAAAGTCTTCCATCATTTTTCTCCTTTGCTTTTCACGATATGATGATTTTATGTGTGATCATATCAATAATACATTGGCTTCACCCCTTTTGGCATTACCTGAAATGATAGCATATTTTGATTAACGGATTATGTACTAAAATTAAATAATCATGTCCGGATAATGTCTAAAAAATGAACGAAGCTGTCATATTGCTCCCACGATAAGGTTATAAATTTTATATATGAAATTTAATTAATTGATTTTATATAATGTATAACGGATTTGTTTTTAAACCTATTGACAAAAAGAAAAAAAAGTGCTAATATAAAACCTAGGAAACAGATAGGTTTAAAGGATAAAGAAACCGCTGGTGTCAGCCGAACCGTCATCTTCATAATATGAAAGGGAATGGTGAGTATGAATACATTCGATACAGTTACAGATCTTATCGGAAAAACACCTCTTCTGAAGCTGGGCAATTTTGTAAGACAAAAGGAGCTTCATGCGTCTGTGTATGGAAAATTGGAGTATTATAATCCCGCAGGAAGCGTCAAGGACAGAGTCGCAAAAGCAATGATCGAGGATGCCGAGGATAAGGGAATTATTAATTCCGATACGGTGCTGATCGAGCCTACCAGCGGAAATACAGGAATAGGTCTTGCCGCCGTTGCTGCTTCAAAGGGTTACAGAATCATTCTTGCAATGCCTGAAACTATGAGCATCGAAAGAAGAAATCTGCTCAAGGCTTACGGTGCGGAGCTTGTTCTGACAGAGGGTTCAAAGGGAATGAAGGGCGCTATCGCTAAGGCACAGGAGCTGGCGGCGGAAATACCCAACAGTTTTATTCCCGGTCAGTTTACTAATCCTGCCAATCCGCTGATTCACCTCAACACAACGGGTCCCGAAATCTGGGAGGATACCGATGGAAAGGTTGATATCTTTGTGGCAGGTGTCGGAACAGGCGGAACGATCACCGGAACAGGTCAGTATCTGAAAAGCAAAAATCCGGAGATTAAAATTGTTGCAGTTGAACCAGCAGGCTCGCCTGTTCTGTCAGAGGGCAAGGCAGGACCGCATAAGATACAGGGTATCGGAGCCGGATTTGTTCCGGATATACTTGATACCGAGGTTTTTGACGAAATTATTACCGTTGAAAACGAGGACGCTTTTGAGACTGGAAAAACGCTTGCAAGAAAGGAAGGACTTCTTGTCGGCATATCTTCGGGTGCAGCCGTCTGGGCTGCAGCAGAGCTTGCAAAGCGTCCCGAAAATAAGGGCAAACTGATTGTGGCACTTCTCCCCGATACGGGAGAACGCTATCTTTCGACTCCGATGTTCTCGGAATAATACATCTTGATTTGAGGAAAGCGAGGAAAATATCATGAAAGCACAGATAATGAAAAATATCAATGCTGTAAGAAATATGATCGAAGTCAACACAGTCCGCTTCAACACGCTCGCTAAGTCCGGAATTTCACGCTGTTTGTGTTGCTGTTGCTGCAGTTATACAGGCGGCGGTCTTTGCCTGCGCTTTTAATCAAGCAGGGGGTATAAGATAGAATTGAAACAAGGACTCCGCCTGTTTATTTCTCCTGAACGATATTTTCGGGAGTTTGGGCGGAGTCTTTTTGTGTTTTGTTTTTGGATCCATAAAATTGAGGTGACTGACAATGATAGATACATTGGAGAGCGTGACGGCAAAGCTTTGCTCCTTTGCCAGAGCGTATCATTCAAATTACGGCAGGCAGAAGATTTTTGACGATTATCTTGCTTTTGATATTATGGGCAAGCAGCAGTATGATGAGATCGGGCAGCTGATACAAAAGGGCTTTGAGCTTTCGGGACTTGATCTCAACAGCGGTTTCAGCGGACAGAAGGTTTATCCTGAGCTGAACAGGTATATCGCTCCGATTCCTCTTTCGAGAATTGCTTTTGCGGAACGGGAACTGACAAAATTTGCAGAGGAAAAAGGCAGATGTCAGTATGTGATATGCGGCGCAGGAATGGACACCTTTGCTTTCCGCAATGAAAATCCTGATATAGAGGTTTTTGAGCTTGACCACCCTGATACAAGCCGCTATAAGCTGAACAGGATCAGGGAGCTTGAATGGAATATTCCTGAAAATGTAAGCTACGTTCCGATTGATTTCTCAAAGGATGATATGACAGAGGTGCTGAAAAATGCAGGCTTTGATTCTGAGCTTCCGACATTTTATGCTATACTGGGAGTAACTTATTATCTGACGCTTCCTGTTTTTGAGCAGACAATTGAAAAAATTAACCGCTTGTCTGCCGGCGGCGGCAAACTGGTTTTCGATTTTCCTGATGAAACAACACTCAGCAAAAAAGCAGCGGACAGAGTGAAACGACTTACAGAGATCACCGCAAAGCTGGGGGAGCCGATGCAGCATGGTTTTTCCGTCAGCGAAATAAAAAACGCACTTGAAAGACATCATTTTACAATAGAGGTTCATAAAACACCCGAAAAAATACAAAATCAGTTTTTTGATAAAAGAACGGACGGGCAGACCGCTTTTGAAAATATACATTTTATACTTGCAAAAAAGGAGAAGTGATTATGAGTACATTTATTTTTACATCCGAATCGGTGACAAAAGGACATCCGGATAAAGTAAGTGATATCATTTCGGATTCAGTACTGGACGCCTATATTGAAAAGGATCCCAGAGCCCGTGTGGCTGTGGAAACGGTTGTCAAGAATAATACGATCATTCTTGTCGGAGAGATTTCTTCGGCGGCAGAAATAGATATTGATTCTGTTGTCAGGGACGCCGTCAGGAATATCGGCTATAACCGCAGCGAACTCGGCTTTGATGCTGACGGCGCAGAGATCATTGTGCGGCTTGAAAGACAGTCGCCCGATATTGCAGGAGGCGTTGACAAGGCGCTTGAAATAAGGGATGGAGATGCCGGAAAGGAGGAAGAGATCGGTGCAGGAGATCAGGGAATGATGTTCGGCTTCGCAACAGACGAAACGCCCGAATATATGCCCGTTGCCATTACCTATGCACACCGTCTTGCCAAAAGACTGACAGACGTCAGGGAAAAAGGGATTCTTCCGTATCTCCGTCCGGACGGAAAGACACAGGTTTCGGCTGTATATACAGACGGCGAGTTTACAGGCATTGATACCGTTGTCGTTTCAACACAGCATGACCCTGATGTGACGCAGGAGCAGCTCAGGGAGGATATTATCAAAGAGGTGATCAAGCCTGTTCTTACTGACAAGCTGAACGATTCCGTCAAGATACTCGTCAACCCCACAGGCAGATTTGTCATCGGCGGTCCTGTCGGCGACAGCGGTCTGACAGGCAGAAAGATCATTGTTGATACCTACGGCGGTTCGGCACGTCACGGCGGCGGAGCATTTTCGGGAAAGGATCCGACAAAGGTTGACCGCAGCGCTGCTTATGCTGCGAGGTATGCAGCCAAAAACATCGTTGCTGCAGGACTTGCGAAAAAAGTAGAAATACAGCTTGCCTATGCCATCGGTGTCGCTTCCCCTGTTTCAATCAATGTGAATACCTTCGGAACAGGAACAGTTCCGGATGATATTATAAGGGAGGCTATTGAAAATGTATTGGATCTCAGACCGAAGGGAATCATCAATTCTCTCGGACTGCGCAGACCGATATATGCTCAGACGGCGGCTTACGGTCACTTCGGCAGAAACGATCTTGATCTGCCATGGGAAAAACTCGATATAACCGATCAGCTCAGAAATTATACGGAGGGAAGAAAATGAAAACAATTGCCAGCTTCACAGTCAACCATGATAAGCTCGACAGAGGAATGTATACCTCAAGAATAGACGGAGACGCTGTTACTTATGATATAAGAATGAAGAAGCCGAATAACGGAGATTATCTTGAAAACGGCGCACTCCATACGATTGAACATCTTTTTGCCACTTATGTGCGCAACGGCAGCCTGTCGGATAATATCATATATGTCGGTCCTATGGGCTGTCGGACAGGCTTTTATCTGATTGTCCGTGACAGCATCCGCCCGGCGGATGCCATCAGGCTTGTTCAGCAGACATTTGAATTCATTGCCGGTTTTGAAGGGGAGATTCCGGGCAATCAAAGACAGGAATGCGGCAATTATCTGGAGCATGATCTGGACGGTGCCAAAAAGGAAGCAGCTTTGATGATCGATGTCCTGAAGGATTGGACAGAAGATCAACTGAAATATAAAAACTGATATCAGGAGGAAATTGTTATGTCAGAATATAAATTTATTGAATCGGCGCTGATTCACGGAGGAATTTACGGAGATAAGACCACAGGAGCAGTTAATGTTCCTATTTATCAGACCTCGACCTATGAACAGAAGGCTCTTGGCGAAAATACGGGATGGGAATATTCAAGAACGGGTAACCCGACAAGAGCTGCGCTGGAAGCGCTGATCGCAGAGTTGGAAAAGGGCAGCGCAGGTTTTGCTTTTGCTTCGGGAATGGCAGCGATCACAGCTGTTCTGAGTCTTTTCAAATCCGGAGATAAGGTGCTGATATCCAGCAATGTGTATGGAGGTACTTTCAGAGTTCTTGATAAGGTATTCAACAATTTCAATATCGGATATTCGATAGAGGATACCACCAATCTGAAAGCGCTGGAGGAAAAGATTACTCCCGATGTAAAGGCAATCCTGGTTGAAAGTCCTGCCAATCCGCTGCTGACGGTAACGGATCTGGGTGCTGTTGCGGCACTTGCCAAAAAGCACGGAATCCTTTCCATTGTTGACAATACGTTTATGACACCTTATCTTCAGCGTCCGATCGAGCTTGGAGTGGATATTGTTATCCACAGCGCAACAAAATATCTTGGCGGACACAGCGATGTAGTGGCAGGTCTTGTCGTTGTTAATGATGATACCCTTGCCGAAAGACTTGCCTTTATACAGAATTCCACAGGCGGCGTTCTTGGCCCGTTTGATTCCTTCCTTCTCATCAGAGGTATCAAGACGCTGGGTGTACGTCTTGACCGTCATGTGGAAAATGCAGAGAAGGCAGCAGCATTCCTTAAGGCTCACAAGGGAGTCAGGAATGTTTACTACCCCGGACTTCCCGAAGCGCAGGGCTATGAGATCAACAAAAAACAGGCGAAAAACGGCGGTGTTATGATCTCCTTTGAGCTGGACGAAAAATATGACATCAAGAAGTTTTTCTCATCGCTAAAGCTGATCGCCCTTGCCGAAAGTCTCGGAGGAGTGGAAAGCCTTGTTTGCCATCCAGCAAGCATGACACACGCTTCTATTCCCTATGAAATCAGACAAAAGGTCGGAATTACAGACGGACTGATCCGTCTTTCTATCGGAATTGAAAATATTGAGGATATACTGGCTGATCTTGAAAATGCAATTGCAGAAAGCGAGAGATAATTATGGGCTATTTTGATTCAATGCAGGAGCTTATCGGCAACACACCGCTTGTACGTCTCAGACATATTGATCTTCCTGAAGGTGCAGTTATTTTTGCAAAGCTGGAGTATTATAATCCTTCCGGAAGTGTTAAGGACAGGATCGGAAAATTCATGCTTGAGGACTTTGAAAAAAGAGGAGTGCTCAAAAAAGGCGGAACCATCGTTGATGCAACGGCAGGAAATACAGGTCTTGGAATTGCATTTGCGGCGCTTAACAAGGGTTACAGAGTGATATTTACCGTTCCAACAAAATTTTCGGAGGAGAAGCAGACCCTTCTCCGTGCGCTGGGTGCAGAAATCATCAATACACCCCGTGAGGAGGGTATGCTCGGAGCAGCAAGAAAAGCGGAAGAGCTCAGACAGTCCATTGAAGGCGCAGTATCGCTTGAACAGTTCAGAAATCAGGCAAATCCGCAGACGCATTACGAATCCACGGGACCAGAACTTTACCGTGATCTTGACGGCAGGATAGACTATCTTGTGGCAGGAGCAGGAAGCGGCGGAACTTACAGCGGAACGGTTCGCTATCTGAAGGAGCAGAATCCGGCAGTCAAGGGTGTTCTTGCTGATCCGGTTGGCTCTACGATCGGCGGCGGCGAGCATGGGGATTATGATATCGAGGGAATAGGAAATGATTTTATTCCTGAAACTATGGACACCTCTCTTGTCGATACAGTTGTCAAGATAACCGATACAGACGCTTACGAAGGTGCAAGAGAGCTTGCAGCAAAAGAAGGAATTTTTGCCGGCTCTTCATCGGGTGCAGCACTGGCGGCAGCAAAAAAACTGATCGAAAGCGGTGCAAGAGGCAATGTAGTTATTATTCTTCCCGACAGAGGAGACCGCTATTTTAGCAAAAATCTTTATGAGTGATAATATACAGGGTGAAAAATATGACACTGCAGCAGCTACATTATGTTATTACCATTTCTGAAATGGGATCCTTCAACAAGGCTTCAGAAATACTGTACATAGCTCAGCCCTCCCTGACAAGTGCGGTCAAGGAGCTTGAAAAGGAGCTTGGTATCGTTATTTTTAACCGAAGCGGCAGAGGAGTGACCTTGACAAATGACGGAGTTGAATTTATTGCATATTCAAGGCAGCTATATAATCAATATGAATCACTTCTTGACCGCTACGGCAAAAACGGCACCTACAAAAAGAAATTCGGCATCTCAACACAGCATTATTCATTTGCAGTAAAGAGCTTTGTGGAAATGGTAAAGCGCTTTAATACGGCGGAATATGAATTTGCCATTCGTGAGACCAAAACAAGAGAGGTTATTGACGATGTGGCAGGTTCCAAAAGTGAGGTAGGAATTCTGTATCTGAACGATTTTAACCGCAAGATCATCACTAAACTGCTTCGTTCCAATGGACTTGACTTTCACAGACTTATCGACTGTGACGCTTTTGTTTATCTTTGGAGAGGGCATCCTCTGGCGGATAAAAGCTCCCTGACACTTGAAGATCTGGAAGATTATCCGTGTCTTTCTTTTGAGCAGGGTGATAACAGCTCGTTCTACTTTGCCGAGGAGATATTGAGCATGAATGAGTATCAGCGAACGATCAAGGCAAACGACAGAGCGACAATGCTCAATCTGATGATAGGTCTCAATGGCTATACGCTCTGTTCGGGAATTATCTGTGAGGAGCTTAACGGAACCGATTATATCGCTGTTCCGTTTGACAGCGGAGAAATCCGGACGGACAAAATGGAAATCGGCTATATTACCAAAAAGGACGCTATGCTCAGCAAGATGGGCGAGCTTTATATCAGGGAGATCAAGGAATATTTGTCGAAAACCGTCAAATAATCATTTTGTCCGGTAAAATACAGATTTGGCGGTAATACATGATAATTGATTTTTGCCCCGGAGGGGAGTCAGGTCAGCAGCATCGACTGTTTTTCCTGCTTCTCCTGCGGGGCAAATATTATGCGGATTTTTTTGAACCTTTTTTGATTTCCCATATTATAGTGATAAAAATGTCGAAAAATGCTCGGATTTTGATAGATAATTTATAGAATACCTATAAATACTATATTCACATATAGATTTGGATTATCACCTATTATACCTATATGATATTGGACAATGTCGGGATTTGGCGTTATAATATTCCCATACCAACAATAAGGGGGCTAAATGATGACGGCAGGAATTAATCCGGACAATCAGATGTGTATTGACACAGCAAAATGCAGCTTTGAGCGATGTTGCGGTTTACGAATGTGACTTTGTCAGCAGAGATTCTGCTTATCGTGAAAAGGGCAGCTTGCGGAGGTCAGAAGGTCTCCTGTTTTATGCCTGTTTATGAATGAAATGAAGAAACAATTATAACAAACAGAAAGGGATATGTTTATAACATATATGGTGATAATTATGAGAAAGAGAAGATTTTTTGCCGGTGCTCTTGCTCTGACATTGGCTTTATCATTTGCAGCATGTAATAATGACAGCGGTTCGGGCAATTCAACAAGCTCGACAGCTTCAACAGCATCAACCGATGCAAGCGGTTCAGCCGATCAGTCACAGGCTTCGGGCGGCGAAGCAAGCAAGGCACAGCTTGAAAAAACAGATTTCAATCTGGGATATCTTAATTCAACTGCTCATCTTCTTGGTTTTGTTGCAAAGGAAGAGGGATATTTTGAAGAGGAAGGTCTGAATGTCACATTGACTCAATTCTCAAGTGCAGCAGAGCTTTCATCAGGTCTTGAGTCAGGCAAGCTGGACGTTGCTTTCATCGGTTCTGTTCCGATTCTTACCTTCCAGAGCCAGGGACATGATCTTACGATCTTCGGCGGTGCCATGACAAACGGTCACGGCTATGTCATCAAGTCACAGTATACAGAGGGTCTGAGCGATTGGGATGTTTCCATCCTTAAGGGAAGAAATGTGGCTTCCGTTAAGAACAGCGTTCAGGATGCGGAGCTTCAGATACTTCTTAAGAATGCCAATATCGAAATTGGTGAAAACGATCCCGAAAAGGTAAACATCGTTTATTTTGACAGCCAAAAGGATGCTTATGCAGCTCTTCAGAATGATTCCATTGACGCTGCTTCCGTATATTCTCCTTATGCTTCTCTTGCAAAGGGTCAGGGCTATGAGATCGTT
This sequence comes from Clostridia bacterium, assembly GCA_017475765.1. Taxonomy (GTDB): domain Bacteria; phylum Bacillota; class Clostridia; order Oscillospirales; family Acutalibacteraceae; genus UBA1213. The sequence goes on from JAFVEY010000027.1 coordinate 51,248, forward strand.
TACCGCTGCTCGGAAGAAGAAGCTCTCAAGAACCAGCCCTGCTGCCGTCAGGTTGCTGCAACAAGCGCACTCCAGGCTAATCCGAATTCGTATAACGCATTTGAAAGAGCGCTCATAAAGGCGTACAAGTTCTCACAGGAAAATCAGGAGGGTACGATCAAGGATATCAAGAAGTACATCGACATTGACGAGGACTATATCAAGACAGAGGTTTACGGCGGCTATGGCACATCCGTTCCGGATCCGGATAAGAAGGGTACAGTAGATCTGAAGGACAAGATCGTGGAACTCGGTTATACAGAGGATTATGATATCGAAAAGGTTTACAATACAGAAGTCTACAAAAACGCTCTTGACAGTCTGATTGCTGAAAATGCTGATGATGCTGTTTATAAGACACTTAAGGAGCATTTCGACCAGTACGAATAATAATTTTATAATATCATTTGAGGCATTTTCCGCAGAAAGGACCTTTCTGCGGAAAATATGCTGTTAATAGAGGAGAGGTGAGTCTGTTGAGCAAAATTGAGATACAGAATTTAACAGTTGATTATGTTGAAAGAAATAAAAGCTTTACCGCACTCAAGGATGTTTCCTTTTCCGTGGAGGCAGGTGAGTTTGTGAGCGTCATAGGCTCCAGCGGCTGCGGTAAGAGTACGCTGCTGAGTATACTGGAGGGCATTAACTTCCCGACAGGCGGTCAGATACTGATCGACGGCGAGCCGATAAAGGGAACAGGTTCGGACAGGGGAGTTGTTTTTCAGCATTATTCACTCTTCCCCTGGATGACGGCAAGAAAAAATGTAGCCTTTGGAATTAAACAGGTGAAAAAGAAAATTTCAAAGGAAGAAAGATTTCGTATCGCCGATCAATTTCTTGACAAGGTCGGTCTGGAGGATTTCAAAAACAAATATCCGTCACAGCTTTCCGGCGGAATGCAGCAGAGAGTGGCAATCGCAAGAGCGCTTGCCATGGATACAGATATACTGCTGATGGACGAGCCGTTCGGTGCTATTGATGCCAAAAACCGCACGATACTGCAGGAGCTTCTTCTGAAGCTTTGGGAAGGCGACGGCAAACAGGAAAAGAAAACCGTTGTGTTTGTAACGCACGACATTGATGAAGCGATCCTCCTTTCGGACAAGATCGTGATGATGGCTACGAATCCGGGAAGAGTATCAAAGGAGATAGAGGTTCCGTTTAAAAGACCAAGGGTCAGGGCGGAGCTTGTGCAGACAAAAGAATATGGTGTATTCAGAAATGAGCTTTTGTCGCTTTTTTACAGCGATATTGCAAGTAAAATCGGCGGAGATGAGGTGGTGCTGTAATGACATTCAAAAAAAGATATCTGAGAGTGACAAATCTTTTGTTTGTCATTTTGCTTTTGGTACAGCTTTTGCCGAATCAGGCATCCAAAGATCCAATAACTGCCTATACAGTATGGTTTGCTGTCGGGGTTGAGGTGATCGTTCTTGCGGCGTCCTCGTTTGTAAAAAAGATCGAAGGACTGAATCTGTTTCTTGATATTATCGGATTTCTGTACGGACTTCTGATCGTCTGGACATTGGCAACGGCAAAATTCAATTTGTTGAATCCGGCACTTTTTCCGGCACCGGGACAGGTGTTTCTTCAGTTTGTCGAGGATATCGACAAGATACTGATCAATATAAAAAGCTCGGTAGGAATTATTCTGGAGGGTTATCTTCTGGCATCTGCCATTGCAATTCCTTTGGGTCTGTTTCTTGGATGGGGAGCAAGACTGGGAAATGCAGCTACATATATTTCAAAGTTTTTAGGCTCCATTCCGCCTATTGTCTATATTCCCTACGGAATCGCTCTTTTGCCGACCTTCCGTTCAGTATCGGTCTTTGTTATATTCCTTGCTACCTTTTGGCCGGTGCTTGCAGGCACGATGAGCGGTGTGCTTAATGTAGAAAAAAGGCTGATAGATTCGGCAAAGGTTCTGAATGTCAATAAATTTACGATGCTTTTTTCAGTCATACTTCCGGCAGCGCTGCCGCAGATTTTTATCGGCTGTAATCAGGGTCTGACGGTTTCGTTCGTTCTGCTCACATCCGCAGAAATGATCGGCGCACGTGACGGTCTCGGATACTATGTGAAGCAGTATTCGGATTTCGGCGACTATACAAGAACAATTGTCGGACTTCTTGTGATCGGTATCGTTGTCATTATCATATCCTTCCTGTTCAATAAACTGCAGAGATTTCTGCTGAGATGGAAGAGATAAAGCCAAGGAGGAAAAAATATGCCTGCATTATCCGAAAGAACAAAGGATTTTACAGATTCGGTCATCAGAAGAATGACACGAGTTTCTCTGCAATATAATGCGGTCAATCTTTCGCAGGGATTCCCTGATTTTGACCCGCCGAAGGAAATACTTGACCGTCTTGCACAGGTTGCAGGAGAAGATTTTCATCAGTATTCCATTACATGGGGTGCTCAGAATTTCAGAGAAGCGCTTGCAGAAAAACAGTCCCGTCTGATGGGAAGAAAAATTGACCCTAACGGAGAAATTGTCGTTACCTGCGGAAGCACAGAGGCAATGATGGCTGCTGTTATGACGGTGACGAATCCGGGAGATAAGGTTGTCGTATTTTCTCCATTTTATGAAAATTACGGTGCCGATACGGTTCTTTCCGGTTCGCAACCAATCTATGTACCGCTTTATCCACCCGAATTCAATTTTAATCCCGATGAGCTGGAAGCAGCATTCCGGCAGAAACCGAAGGCGCTGATCCTTTGCAATCCCTCCAATCCGAGCGGTAAGGTATTTACGCTTGAAGAACTTAAGATCATTGCGGAGCTTGCGGAAAAATACGATACCTTTGTCATAACTGATGAGGTTTACGAGCATATTGTTTATGAGCCGAATAAGCATATTTATTTCAGCTCTCTGCCCGGAATGTGGGAAAGAACGATATCCTGTTCATCGCTTTCAAAAACCTATTCGATAACCGGATGGCGGCTGGGATATATTATTGCACCGTCCTATATTATTGATACAGCAAAAAAGGTGCATGATTTTCTGACTGTCGGAGCGGCTGCACCATTGCAGGAAGCGGCGGTAACAGGTCTTAAATTCGGTGATGACTATTACAGACAGCTTCGGGATACCTATACCGGAAAGCGTGATCTTTTCCTCAAAGGGCTGGATGATCTGAAAATTCCTCATACCATACCCCAGGGAGCTTATTATATACTTCTTGATATATCGGAATTCGGTTATGAAAGTGATCTTGAATTCTGTGAGGTGCTGGCAAGGGATGTGGGAGTTGGAGCTGTTCCCGGTTCGAGCTTTTTCAGGGAAAATGTCAATCATCTTATCCGTCTGCACTTTGCAAAGAAGGATGAAATACTGAATGAAGCACTTAACCGATTGGAAGGCTTCAGGACAAAAATTGCTTACAGAAAATAACAGGTCTTTTCTATAACACACGTCTGCGCATTAATGAAACGATGCAGACGTGTGTTTTTCAGAAAAAATTCGCCCCCAATTAATAAATGCTTGAGAGGATATGGTATTATCCTTACAGTACAGTATTTCATGTCTGTCAACAGCTTATCGTAACAGTCTGCCGAAAGCCGAGGTGATTTTTAATATTTTTTGATTATGAAATGAATCAGATAATTGTTGACAATCTGTATGAAATATGGTATCATTTAACTATGTTGTTGTTATGAACAATAATGTCGAGAAATAATAATAAAAACTGGAGGTATTTACAATGGCTGACGAATTACTTGCGAGAAGAGTTTATGATAGAATGGTTGAACTTCTTCCTGATTCGGGAATCAAAAATTTCACTAAGAACGAGGAAAAGCTGAATGTCAGATTTACAGTCAACGGCGACGACATCCCCATGGATTTTATCATGAGAGTAATACCTAATTCACAGCTCATATCACTTCTTTCATTCATGCCGTTCGATTTCAAGAGCGACAGGATGATGGAGGGTGCAATTGCGGTTACTGCTATCAATGATAACATACTTAACGGCAGCTTCTGCCTTGATATGTCTGACGGTACGACCTACTTTAATGTATACAACAGCTATATCGGAACGGAATTATCAGTAGAACTCCTCAGATATCTGATAGGCATTTCAGTAAATACCGTTGATGATTATAACGACAGACTCCTTGCTTTGAACAAGAGCATCATTTCTATCGAGGACTTCCTCAAATGGATCAATGAAAATAATGAGTAATAGCTGATATTGCTCCTGTACTTTCAGGCTCCGCTGCACGACTTTGCTTAGTGCGGCGGAGCTTTTCTGTATGTCTTTAATCCGCAGAAATAATTTCCCCCCCCTGTTATCAAAAGATGGAAAAGGCTGTTATAATATGTATATCGACAGGATAATCTGTCGGAACTTTGAAAAAACAAGCTGCAGCTTTTAGCCGTCTGCTGTTGGAAGAATTCGGATTAATGAAGAATGGATTTCGATGACCTTCATTCTGAGATACCCCCTTGAGCCGATAAAGGTACACAATGCTGCTTTATCTGACGGCAGACGACTAAAAATTACAACAGAAAAGGAGGTAATTTTCTATATAAAAAATCAGACTTTGACGGATTCTGCGGTATCTTGACAAAGTGAAAATAAACAAGTATAATTAAAAATATTATATATTTTTGTAAAAAAGGCGGTAATTTGTATGGCGACTATTGAGAACAGTAAATTTCTTGAATCCATTATTGAAAAAGCAAAAACGTATACCGAAGAGGGCAATGTAACGATTGATACGATTTTTCTTGCAATGATGGAATTTGTTGAAAATGTATCAGGACCGGAACTGACATCTGAGCAGATAGAGCTGAAAAGGCTTATTTCCGAAAATGTCGATCTTTCAAGCGCCGCAAAGCTCCTGCATGAAGAAATAAAGAAAAAGAAAATTTCTTTTATTGATAATATCAATTATCAGAAACTGATCAAGGAAGCATCGGAACAGTCGGAAAAAAGCAGCCTGACAGAGCTGAGAGCAGATATTCTTGCTCAGTGTATCGTAAGATCTCCTTCCAACTCCATTAAAACAATTCTGAACCGTAAATCCGATAAACCGGCATTGGATGTGCCGCTGCAGAAAGCCGCTGATATATCCGAAACTCACGATAAGACAACCGCTGATGAAAAAACAGAGGCTCCCGAACCGGAAAAAGAAGAATCTGCAGACCCGCTTGATAAGCTCCGTCAGGTCGAGGCACTTGTAAAGAAAACAAAGCAGATAAGCGATATTCTGTCGAAAAAGCTGTATGGTCAGAATAATGCGATCGCCACCTTTGTTTCGGGCTATTTCCAGTCACTTATGCTGAAACTGACAGGAGAAACAAGAAATGCTCCCGGAGCATCATTTCTTTTTGCAGGCCCTCCCGGTGTCGGCAAGACCTTCCTTGCGGAATCGGTTGCGGAAGTTCTGGAGCTTCCGTATAAGCGCTTCGATATGAGCGAATACTCCGATCATGAGGCTAATATGATGTTCTGCGGCTATGATAACGTCTATAAAAATGCCGCTCCCGGTCATGTAACATCGTTTGTGGAAGAAAATCCGAAATGTATCCTTCTTTTTGATGAAATCGAAAAATGTCATCTCAATGTCATACACCTTTTCCTTCAGCTTCTGGATGCAGGCAGACTTAAGGATAACTATACAAGAAAAGAAGTATCGTTCAAGGATGCGATCATTATTCTGACGACAAATGCAGGAAGAGAAATCTATGAAAATTCCGATTCCGGAGATTTCTCCGATATTCCGAGAAAGGTGATACTCAAGACGCTTCAGAGCGACATCAACCCCGTGACGGGAGCACCGTTCTTTCCGGGAGCAATATGCTCACGCTTTGCAACAGGCAATGTTGTCATGTTCAATCGTATGGATGTTACGGGACTCAGCTCGATCGTGAAAAAGGAAATGTCCAGAAATGCGGATAATATTGCAAAGAGCCTTGATGTCAAACTGGAAATTGACGAAAATATCTATACGGCTGTTTTGTTTGCCGAGGGCGGCGGAGTTGATGCAAGAACCGCAAGGAGCAGAGCGCAGACCTTTATAGATAAGGAATTGTTTGAGCTTTTCAGACTGATGACATCGGAAGCATCTGTCAGCAAGATTGAGGATGTCAAGAAAATATCATTCTCGATGGAGCTGCCGAAGGAAAACAAGGTGATCTACGAAACCTTTAATATGTGTGAAAAGCCGGAAGCGCTTGTATTTGCTTCGTCAGATGTGGAGAGTAAATTTGAAAAAAGCAAGGGGTTCTTTGATCCTGTATTCGTTGATAATATTGAAAAAGCAAAGGAGCTTCTGACAAAGCGTGATATTAAATTCGTACTGATTGATTTCAGCTTCGGTGGAAACAACAATATTTATAATTATCTGAATATTGAGGATGTTTACTCTGCCGGAAGAGATTTTTTGCGTGAGATCAGAGAAAACTATAAATCAGTTCCTGCCTATATTATCCAGACCGAAACCTATGAGTTCAGCCCAGAGGAAAGAGTTTCGCTCCTGCACCAAGGCGCAAGAGATATCATTGAGCTTGAACCGAATGATACCATGACCGAACAGCTTGCCGAAATATGCAGAGCTTTGCATCGCCAGCAGAGTATGTATGAAATGACCAGCAGGGGAAAGGTGCTTACCTTTGAAACCGCTCAGACTGTTTCAAAAACAGATGAGGGACTGGAAGCCGAAATAAAACTGTTCGATTTCAGAACGGTAACTGCGGTTGATGCAGAGGATAATGGACAGATCGTCAACAACCTTTCAAGACCCAATACGAAATTTGATGATGTGATCGGTGCGGATGATGTCAAGGAGGAACTCAGATATTTTGCGGAGTATATGAAAAATCCGAGAAAATATGCCGGCACCGGACTCAGAGCGCCGAGAGGTATCCTTCTTTACGGTCCTCCCGGAACAGGTAAAACGCTTATGGCAAAGGCGCTGGCAGGGGAATCGGATACGACATTTATCAGCGCAGAAGGAAATCAGTTCCTTAAAAAATATGTGGGAGAGGGTCCTGAAGCGGTACACAGACTTTTCAGAACCGCAAGAAAATATGCGCCGTCCATTCTTTTTATTGATGAAATTGATGCTATCGGCAAATCAAGAGAGGGAGAGGGAGGACATATCAACGGCGATATTCTTACTGCCTTTCTTGCAGAGATGGATGGTTTCAGCTCCGACCCGTCCAAGCCTGTGTTTGTGCTTGCCGCTACCAATTATGATGTTGACCCGGAAAGTCCGAGGTGCATAGACCCTGCACTTCTCAGACGCTTTGACAGAAAAATGTATGTCGATCTTCCGAAAAAGGAGGAAAGAAAGAAATATCTTGATATGAAACTGGCGGCAAATAAGGCGTTCAGTGTTAGTGATGCTGCTGCCGGCAGTCTTGCCAACCGTTCAATCGGAATGAGCCTTGCAGAGCTGGAATCGGTTCTGGAGCTTGCTCTTCGCAGCGCTGTCCGTACAGGCAGTATGTCTGTCACCGATAAGATCCTTGACGATGCTTTTGAAACCTTCAACAGCGGAGAAAGGAAGGAATGGAGCGAGGAGATCATGCTGCGTACGGCAAGGCATGAATCAGGTCATACGCTTATGTGCCGTCTTACGGGTGAAAAGCCGTCTTATGTGACCATCGTTTCCAGAGGAAACTTCGGCGGCTATATGCAGCATGCCGACAATGAAGAAAAGAGCGGCTATACAAAGAAGGATATGTTCGGCAAGATACGCACAGCCCTCGGAGGACGTGCAGCTGAAATCGTTTATTACGGAAATGAGGACGGCATCTCGACAGGCGCATCATCCGATCTTTCTTCCGCAACAAGAATGGCAACAAGTATGCTTTGCCGGTTCGGTATGATAGAAGAATTCGGAATGGGTGTGCTTTCGGATCAGGAGCTTTTATATTCTCCTGCTGCCTCTGAGGTGAGAAGTGCCGTCAATAAGATACTGAATGAGCAGCTTGAAATGGCAGTCATGCTGATCTCCGCACACAGAGACTGCATTGACGCTCTTTCCTCACAGCTGCTTGCGAATAATCATCTGAATACCGAGGAGATAGATGAAATTATAGGAAGATTTATTGATCTGAGCAAGATTTAAAGGAAGGGATTTTTTTATGACACAGCTTATGATACTATTCTGCCTTTCTCCGATATGTCTGTTGATCGGTGTAGCTTGGCTTGTAAAGCTGAAAATCAGTAAGAAATACAGCTCTACAAGCCGTAAGCTGTGTATATTCTCTCTGTCGCTGGTTCTGACCATTTTTATCATGCACCTGCTGGTTTCCGTATATCAGGTTCATTTTGTGCTGGGGGCTGACGGTGAACAAAACGGAATGGAGCTGATATCGGCAAGTATCATCCACACGCTGCAAAGCTTCAGTATGGATGCTTCCTATGGAGATTATATTGCTGATGCCAAATCAATGCTTGCCGCTTATTTCGGCAGCGGTTCACCTTGGGTGACGGCTTATACGGTTTTCATAGCTTTGACCAATGTGGCGGCACCTGTGTCCGGAGGAGCAATTTTGTTTGATATCCTGACGACATTTATACCGGAGCTGAGGCTTTTTGTCGTGCTGCCGTTCAGAAAAAAATATTATTTTTCAGAACTGAATGAGCGTTCGCTTGCACTTGCGGAAAGTATCTATTCCCGCAGCAGAAAAAGTTTTCTGAAGCCTGTACTGATTTTTACGGACGCTTATGTTGACGAAGACGATGAATTAAAATCAGAGCTGCTGATTGCGGCAAAGGCGATCGGAGCAATATGTGTAAAATCAGATCTCAGGTACACGCTGAAACAGGAAAAGAATACTTATGTTTTTCTGATTGACGAAAATGAAACAGATAATCTGAAAACTCTTATCACACTTACAGAAAAAAAACATTATCAGACGCTCAAAAATGCCTTTATTTATATTTTTTGCGAAAAGGGATATACAAGCAGCGTTGAAAGAGAAGTACACAGCAAGCTCGAAAGGTTTTTCTCTTCAAAGTGGAAAAATTGTGAAAAGAATATGCCTATCATCATTTCCGTCAAAAGCTATCAGAATATGATCTGTAATTTGTTTAATGATGTGCCGCTGTTTGAACCGTTTCTGACGAAGAATGCGATACCCTATCATCAGGAAAAAAAGCTGGTGCTTACGATCATCGGAAGCGGAAAGATTGGAACAGAGGCATTTCTGACGGCAACATGGTGTGCGCAGATGCTCGACACAGAGCTTGTCATCAATGTTATCTCCAAAGAAACCGAGGAGGAATTCTGCAGTAGGGTAGACTTTGTCAATCCGGATATTCTTGAAAGTACCAAAGAACGATCCGAACTTTTAAGAATTTACAAGCACAGGGAGGATGAGCAGGCTTTTGCTGCTCCTTATTTCAGATTCCAGTATTTTCGGTCGGATCTTGTTTCCAAAAATACAGATGAGCTTCTTGATGAAAAGCTGAAGGTGGGCGGCACTTTATTTGATACGGACTATTTTATTGTGACACTAGGTGCAGATGATATCAATATTTCCTTTGCAGACAAGCTGAGAACGGCAATTGAAAGGAAAGCTCTGGGACACCTGACAGATAGTGAGAGTACATATAAAAAGAAGATCATCGCCTATGCCGTTTATGACAAGGAAATATCTGATTCGCTGAATCATGCGGATTCACTCAGAAGCAGCTCCGCCGGCGGCAATGTGCTTGAACGCTGCAAGCCTTGTATGTATGCCTTTGGCAATATCAAGGAGCTGTACGGGGCAGAAAATGTATTTATGAGTATCTTCGAGGATATGTCCGAGCAACTGGCAGCAGCCTATCAGGAAAGAAAGGAAGCTCTGGTTGATACCGACAAGGAAAAATTCAGAGAGAAAACGGATAAAAGGTACAATGACGAATACAATTACAGTTCCAATAATGCAAGAGCGGTTCATCAGCCGTATAAGATGTATTCGGCAGGTATTCTGAAGGAATCTGTTTTTGACGATCATTGCTGTTTCAGGCATAAATCGGATTATGAAGCATTGATTTACCGTTTTTATCAGTTCCTTACAGACAAAGAGGAGTTTTCTCAGGAGAAAAAGGATATCATTAGAAGGCTGACATGGCTCGAACACAGAAGATGGAATGCGTTCATCAGGGTGCAGGGACTCAGGCACGCAACCGATGATGAGCATGAGACATTCTTTAAGCTCACAGGAAAGCATAAAGACCTGTCTGCAAAACTGCATAACTGTCTTGTTGAAAGCAGCGATAAGGAATTTGAAGATGTCACCACTCTTTATCATGATGAATCGGAGCTTGACGAAAACAAGCATGATCTTCTCGACTATGAATCATTCAAGGCTCACAGTTATTACAAATCTTATGATATGCCTGTTGCCGAGATAAAAATTACTATGAAAAAATGATTCGTTTGATATCGGACTGTCAGACAGTAAAATATCTCAGCTAAGACTTTTGTATGTTTTTAACTCACCCCCCACCTTTTGTGCAATGAAATTTACCAAAACATACTGAAAAATATAGTAAGTGAAAGTAGGTGATAATATGTCATTATTTTTTGATCGCAAAATTGGTAAATCTAATCAACCAAAACAGTCAAAATGCTTTATCAGTCATTGTAGTGATGATAATATAATTATGAACAGTCTGTCAGAATTTATTGATGTTACATTTGGCTACAATATAACAAGAGTCAATAACAGATTTTTCTGTACATATCATAATAGTGTGGCAGCAGGCATTGCATTAAATAAGAAGCTTAACCAAGAGCTTAATGAATGTGATTATATGATTGCTGTTATTACTGATAGTTATGTAAGAAGTACTGTATCAATTTATGAACTTTGCTCATTTTACTTTGCTGGGAAGCCCGTGATACCGATTATTTATAATGGAGTTGTGGGAGAAAAATTTATAAGGGATATTTTTAATGAAAATATTGTTTATATTAAAGCTGATAAAAGTACTTCATTATCAGAACTTTCGTTACAATTTTTGAAATCTCTGAGCGAACAGGGATTAAGACCGAATGTATTAGAATCACAGGCTGTCGAATATGCAGAAAGATTTTTTGAGGTGTCTGCGCAAAAAAAGCCAAGCAGATCTTTTATAGGTTGCGATGAAGAAAAATATGATAAACTTATAAGAAAATGTGCAGAAATGGGTATTTGTGAATTCAGATCTGACAATAATGGAAATATTGAGCAACTTGCCGATAGCAAAGAGCTTTTCATACTTTCTACTACCGGTGATTCACTGATAAAAAAACTATCTGAGTTTGTTATTCCTAAAATTATCAGAAACGGCGGAACTGTTATTGTTCTTATACCTAATAAGGAATCAGCATTTTGCAGAGATATAGCTGAGATAGAAAATCCAGATGATTTTCAGTACAATCAAAAACGTCTTGATAATGAATTTGATAATGTTATCATTAACTTAAGAAGATGCGTAAAGAAGGCATCTGAAGAGATTTCTGATCAGAAATTGGGAAAGATATATATAGGCTGTGCATTTAATCTTTTAAGACAGACTATTACACTTGGAATAACTGAGGAATATTTTTTGGGGTGGATGTCTGTTACAATTCCCCCTAAGCGTACTGTAACTGGAACACCTACAATTGATTTTAAGAGTGAAATAAACTGTGAATCTGGTCTTGGTTATATGCTGTATCATCATATAAATGCAGTATGCTCTATGGCAAAGACGAGAAATTGTTTTTTTGAAATAACATATGAAAGAAATTTTGACAGAGGATTTTATCTTGAACCTTCGACGGCAAAGGACTACTGGCAGGAAAAATCAGATTTGGCTGTTCAATTTATGAGGGAAGCTAAAATTTATGACGATATTCTGATTGAAGTTGCGGCGCAGCATCCTCTGCATAATGGTAACAAACCGGGACCGGAATTTGCTGCACGGCTAGATTTTGCTTTTGATTTATATAAAAAGTATAAGCAAATCGGAAAAAATGTAAAAATGTATGTTCCTGGAAGTATTCATAAGTATAAAGGCAAAACGGATAATATATCGCTAAGTAAATCAGGATGTGATTATCTTTTATCTAAAGGAGCAGAACCGGACGATCTTTATGGTGAAGAAATGAATAATAAATATAAAGGAGAAAGCGGAGTATACAATTCTGCAGATGAGTGTTTTGTTGCAAAAAGTATTTTTTTTGATGGAGAGTTCAATTCACTTTTTTGCGTTTGCTCACCTAATCAGATGATGCGTAAAAAGTTGTTTTATTTAGAAATGGGAATTCTTCCGAAGTTTTATACTGTTCCGTGTGATATAATGTTTCATTCGGATATTTACGAAATATTTGAAGCTTTGCCAAATGTTATATATCAAGATCATTCTCAGCAGGAAGAAGGTTCTGAAGAAGCAGTTCGTACAAGAAAAGAAAGAAAACCAGGATATATTTGAAGAAATCAGAATGTGCTGTAATAATATTTTACTTGAATGTAAAGTATTTTGTTACAGCGCATTTTTAGTTAGTGAAATTATTGCTAATATTTTCATCTATTTTTTTGCAGGCATTGTTATAATTCCGAAAATATTGGTAATTGATTGACAAAGCGTAGGGAAAAAATTATAATATAACAGAATTATTATGTATAGGACTGCTTGCTTATGACGGTTTCTTTGTGTATCATTGCTTTTAATGAGGAAGAGGTTGTCGGAGGTCTGTTAAGTGAGGTTCTGGCTCAGAGCTATCCCAAAGCGAAAACGGAAATAGTTCTTGTGAACAGCGCTTCAACTGACGGCACCCGTAAAATATTTTGTGAATTTGCAAAAAAGAATATTAAGGATTATTGGAATATAGCTGTGCTTGATAACCCGAAACGCTTACAGGCTGCCGGCTGGAATACGGCAATCAGCGCAGCAGCAGGAGATATCATTATCCGTGTTGACGCCCATGCTTCAATTCCGCCTGAGTTTGTGGAGAAAAATGCGGCGCTTGCGGAAAGCGGCGAATATGTGTGCGGAGGGGCAAGACCCAATACGATTGACTCTCCGACTCCATACAAGGAAATGCTGCTGCTGGCGGAAAGCTCTATGTTCGGCAGCTCCTTTGCATCATACAGGCGCAGGAGCAGCGGCAAAAAATATGTTGATTCGCTGTTCCATGCGGCATACAGAAGAGAGGTTTTTGAAAAGGTCGGAGGTTTTAATGAGTCTCTCGGCAGGACAGAGGATAACGAGCTGCATTACAGAATCAGACAGAACGGTTTTAAAATATGCCAGAGTGAAGAGATCATTTCGTATCAGCAGATAAGACCTACTCTTTCTGAAATGGCAGCGCAGAAATACGGAAATGGAAAATGGATAGGTCTGACGTTGGGGGTCTGTCCCGGATGCCTTTCCGTTTTCCATTTTGCTCCGTTTTGCTTGGTACTGGCTTTTATGGCAGGAATCATTCTTGCAGCTGTGGGAGCTGTGAGCGGAAATATGGTTCTGATGCTGCCGCTTGCAGCACTTGCTGCCCTTTATGTTGTGGGAGATATCGTGATCACTCTTGCGGCGGTGATGACGGCTGAAAGAAAAAGCGGATGGCTGTATCTGCTGCCGTTGGTGTTTCCGGCGCTGCATTTTTCCTATGGTGCAGGTACACTAACAGGTATCTTTGAACTGCCGTTCTGGAAGCGCAGGCTTGACGGTTCAGCAGAAAAGGAAATTGAAAAAGTGAAAAACTGTGTGATAAACAATACGAAACGGAGGGGATCTGATGTCAGCGTATGAAGCAAAAAAACAGAGTAAGGCTGCTCGTATTTTCAAAAACATCGGTGAGGGTATAATCAGAATACCGAAAGAGCATATCGGCTTCCGAAAACAGATATTCATGCTTGCCAAGCAGGATTTGATCAAAACCTATAAGGGAGCGGTCATAGGACCCTTTTGGGCGCTTATGAAGCCGCTGTTTCAGCTTTTTGTATATTGGTTTGCGTTTACGATCGGCATGAACGGCAACTCTAACAGAGTGGCAACGGAGCTGAAAATACCATTTTTTGTGTTTATCATGGTAGGCTTTTTGCCGTGGTGCTTTATGAGTGACTGCGTTTCAAGAGGTTCAAAGTGCCTCAGAGACAACAGACAGTTTGTCAATAAAATTTCATTCCCTGTATCAGCTATCATGACCTATACAACAATATCCAAATTTTATATACATTTGATGCTGTTCTCTTTTGCTTATGCCTATCTTGTGATAGCAGGCTTTATGCCAAGTATCTATAATTTTCAGATATTCGGCTATGCGGCTCTGATGTTTATCTTCTATCTTGCGCTGACATGGTCGCTGGCTCCGATGAGCGCCTTCAGCAAGGACTTCGAGAGCTTTATTGCAACCATTATGTCGGGACTTTTCTGGCTTTCCGGCGTATGCTTCGATTCCTACACCATTAAAAATGATTTTATTAAAAAACTCCTTCTTTTCAATCCGATGACCTTTTTCATCAACGGCTACCGCAAGGCGCTGATTTATGATCAGTGGTTCTATGAGGGCTTCTATCATGCAGATTATGAAAATCTGATATTCCTGTGTGAATTTATATTTGTCCTTGTTTTGGGTATATTTAATTATAACCGTCTGAGAAAGGATTTGCCCGATGTTCTCTGATAAAGAGTGGTGAAAATTTATGGAGGAAACCTTCCTGCAAAAGCTGCAGCGTGTGAAAATAAAGGATGTCGGTCATATATTTCTTTTTCTTGCCGCTCTGCCCATTTCGCTTATATACAGGCTGTTCAGAAAGGATCTGTGGCTGATATGCGATAACGAAAATGAAGCAAGGGACAACGGATATTGGCTGTTCAGATACATCTGTGAAAATCATCCCGATCAGGATGCTGTTTATGCCATCAACAGACATTCTCCCGACTATCATAAGGTAAAGGAACTTGGCAAAACCGTCCATTACGGCAGTCTCAGGCATTGGGTGCTGTATCTGACGGCAAAAAAGAATATAAGCTCGCAAAAGGGCGGAAAGCCGAATGCGGCTGTATGCTATGTGCTTGAAGTAAAGGGAATACTGAAAAATACAAGAATATTTCTTCAGCATGGAATTATCAAGGACGATATGCCGTGGCTGCACTATGAAAATACCAAAATGAAAATGTTTGTTACCTCGACAGCAGGGGAACAGAAATTTATTTCCGAAACCTACGGTTATCCGGAGGGCTGTGTCAGGCAGCTCGGACTCTGCCGCTTTGACAGACTGCATGACTTTGAGGTCAGACCGAAGCAGATTCTTCTTATGCCGACATGGAGAAGCTGGATTGCAGCTCCGACTTCGGCTTCCTTTGCTATCGAGGATGTGCGGAATTTTACGGATACAACCTATTTCAGGGCATGGAGCGAATTTTTGCATAGCGAAAGACTGCATCATATATTGAGGGATAACGGTCTTAAGATGGTTTTCTATCCGCACAGGGATATGCAGTCGTTTTTGCCGTATTTTAAAACGGATGATGAAACGATCATAACGGCAAAATGGCCGGAATATGACGTTCAGGAGCTTTTGAAGGAATCGGCGTATCTGATAACGGACTTTTCCAGTATTGCAATGGATTTTGCCTATATGGGGAAAAGACTTTCCTATTATCAGTTTGATTATGATGATTTCAGAAAGGGTCAATATCCTGAAGGCTATTTCAGCTATGAAAATGATGGCTTCGGACGGGTCTGCTACCGGCTTTCAGATATATTAGACGAGCTGGAAGCGGCTATTTCGGACGATTTTGAAAATCCCTTGCAATATAAAAAACGGCATGACGATTTCTTTGATCTTTTTGACAGTCATAACTGTGAAAGAAATTATTCGGCAATCAAGGAGCTGAAATGATGAGGAAAAGTAAGGATAATCCAACGGCTGAAATAGATTTTGTGATTCCGTGGGTTGACGGAAGTGATAAAGAATGGCTTGTCGAAAAAGCAAAATATGATCCCTCAGCAATGCTCAACAGCGACAGTCCTGTTCGTTACCGTGACTGGGATAATCTGCATTATTGGTTCAGAGCCGTCGAGAGGTTTGCACCGTGGGTCAATAAAGTGCATTTTATCACCTGGGGACACCTTCCGCCATGGCTCAATACAGAAAATCCGAAGCTCCATATCGTCAACCACAGAGATTATATTCCGGAAAAATATCTTCCGACCTTCAGTTCCCATACCATTGAGCTGAATATGCACAGGATCGAGGGACTTTCCGAGCAGTTTGTGTATTTTAATGATGATATGTTTATTACCGCACCGACAGTTCCCGAAGATTTTTTCAAAGGCGGTCTGCCGTGTGATTGTTTCGGTCTGAACTGCATTTATTTCGGACACGACAGCGCAGGCCATTTTAACGGCTCCAATATGGAGGTCATCAATACCGAATTCAAGGAAAAAAGAGCGATTATGAAGCGTGATTTCCGAAAATGGTTCAGTCCGAAAAACGGTTTGAGAAAAAATATCAAAACACTCATGCTTCTTGGCTGGGAATGGTTTCCGGGATTTAATTATAATCATCTTCCGACAAGTTTTCTTAAATCCACATTTGAAGAAGTATGGGGAAAATATCATGATGTGCTTGACAAGACTTGTTTGGATAAATTCCGGACAGAATCAAACGTCAATCAATGGCTGATGAAATACTGGCAGCTCTGTAAGGGCAGCTATGCCGTACGTTCCGATTCGATCGGAGAATGCTTTCATATTGAGGAAAAAAACTTCGGAGAGCTTATAAAGGCTCTTTCAGTTCAGCAATACAAAATGGTATGTATTAACGATACGCCGAGAACGATTCATTTTGAAGAGAAAAAACAAAAGGTGAAGGATTGCTTTGAAGTGATGCTTCCCGAAAAATCCTCGTTTGAAATATAAGCAGCAAAAAAGGAGAGTATATTTATGGGCAGGTATATTTGGTTAATTGGCGAAAATTTAGGTCAGACGGCAAATAATAATTCCTATTATTTCTGGAGAAATTCGGTTGAGCATGAGGATGATATCGACAAGTATCTGATACTCGAAAAGAACAAGAAGAATCAGGAGGTTTATCGGAGTCTTCCCGAAAGCTGCAAAAAATTTATTGTATGGAGAGATACCGTAAAGCATCTGAAACTGTTTGTGAAGGCTGATATGTTTTTTGTTACACTCAGCTACCGTGATATAATACCTGAAAAGGTGATGGGAAAAAAACTTGACCTTTCCATTGAAAAGCCGGTCATTTATCTGCAGCACGGAACCCTCGCCATGAAAGTCCTTGGCTATAACGGACGTTCCTATAACAATAACTTTTTCAGATTTGTCTATTATAATAAGCTGGTGGCACCTATATTTCAGGAGATCAACGACTTTAAGCCGTATCAGATGTATTATGGTGAATATCATCCGAGATATATTGAGCTGGTTAAGAGATTCAAAGAATACAAACCACAAAACAAAAGAATATTATGGTTTCTTACATGGAGAGAATATCTGGGAGATAACCTGCCTACAAAAATCCTGCTGAAAAAAATTAAGAATGTAATTACAGATCCCGACTTGATTGATTATCTTGACAAAACCTCAACCGACCTTGTTCTGTGTGTTCATAAATTCTTTGATGAGGAAAAAATAAAGGAGCTTCGAGGAGAGAGTGTTTCAGAGCATATTATTTTTGAACACGCTGCCGATGTTGATGTTATGGACGAGCTTGTGAAATGCAGTATGCTGATTACAGATTATTCATCAGTCGGCTTTGATGTCACACTACTGAATAAGCCTGTGATACTCTTCCAGCCAGATATCGAGAATTATCTTAAAAAAAGGCAGCTTTACTGTCAGCTTGAGGAACTTGGCGAATATAATATTACAAAAACCCGCAGGCTTGTCGAGGCGATCGTAAATGAAGATTACGGAGTCAATCCGTTTTTCCGTTCAAGAATGCCTGAAAATATAGATTATGATTATATTCTCAATGGCAAACATATTGAACGTATGTATCAGGACTTTGCTAAGATACAGAGACACAAGATTACATTTATAGGTTATAATTTTTATGGTATAGGCGGCACCGTGTTTGCAACAAGATCATTGGCAGAAGCCCTTTTGGAAAAAGGATATCTTGTTCAGCTTCTTTCTCTGAAAAAAAATCAGAAGCCGAAGAATATGCCTTATGCACTAAATCTCTATCCGCTTTATGATGCCAACAGGAGAAGTCCGCTTAATTTGTTCAAAAGGCATTTTTACAGGCGGAAAAAGCTGTTTTCTTATCTTAAGTATGACAAGGATATTGTCAATCTGAAACCTTATGCCGGCTATAAGCTTACAAAATGGCTGGAAACCACCAACAGCGAAACTGTTATCTCGACAAGAGAGTCTTTGCATCTGTTCCTTAATGATGCACAATCCGATATGGTAAAAAATAAGATTTATTTCTTCCATTGTCCTGTCGAAATATTTGAGAGTGTATTTCCGAACATTTTGGATGAGCTGAACAGATGCGATATTGGTAAGGCTGTTTTTGTAACGGAAACAAACAGACAGAAATATATCGAGGATTTTGGGTTCAAGAACTATAATAAACATATTGTACTCGGTAACTGTCTTGAATCATCACGTTCCGTTTCAAGAGAAGAGATACTTCCGGTCGGAGAAAAGGAGAATAATGAGCCGTACAGAGGAATATACCTTCTCAGAATAAGCTCGGACAGACAGACCGATATAGAAAATCTTGTGGGTTATGGGCGTTATCTGAGAGATAACGGGATCAGCAATATCGTTATTGACGTTTACGGTACGGGCGATTATGTTGACGAATTTATTGATAAACTGATTGATGAGGATCTTACGGATTATATATGCTATCAGGGCAGTACAGCAAACGGACCCAGAGAAATAAGAAATCATGATGCAGTAGTCGATTTTTCTCTTAACCATTCCTTCGGAATGCCGTATATTGAGGGTGTTATGAACGGAAAGATGGTATTCTGTGAGAAAAATCAAGGCTCCAAAGAGGTTATGGCAGGAATACCGGACGCATATATTCAGTCTTACGAGGATCTGACAAGAAAGATACTCGGACTTCCGGAAATAACGGGAGAACAGCTTCAGGAAAATTACGACACCATTTCAAAAACCTATTCAAGAGAGGCTCTTGCCGATCATTTTCTGAAATTCCTTGATCAGTAAAATACAGAATACAAAGGCTCCGTTCGGATTTTTATATATTTCGGGTCGGAGCCTATAATTTACAAGAAAAAACGGATAAAAGCTCATAATTTGTTGAATTTACCGTTATTACAAAAATTTAACCGAATTGTAGTAAAATACGGCTTGATATTATCATAATGATGGAGTAAAATAATTTAGTGTAGATAAGAAAAATGTAAAAAAAGCAAATTTTGTGGAGAGATAGTAATGGTTTTTTCTTCTTTGTATTTTTTGTATATGTTCCTGCCGCTCGTTTTTGTGGCTTATTTTGTATGCAGGAACAATAAGCAGAGGAATGCGGTTCTGATTGTATCCTCTCTTATTTTTTATGCCTGGGAGAACCCACATGGTTTCTGCTGCTGGTTTTCAGCGCTGCTATCAACTGGCTGTTTGCTTTGGGGATCGGTAAATTCAGGGGCAGCGGAGCTTCAGCTTTTTGTGCCGCAGCAGCAATAATCATTGATCTTGCATTGCTGATCGTGTTTAAATACAGCGGCTTTATTGTTGAGAATATTAATGCTGTAAGCGGACTCGGACTTCCTGTGCCACAGATACAGATGCCGATAGGCATCAGCTTCTTTACCTTCCAGGCAATCTCCTATATTATGGACTGCCTTTGGGAAACGGTTCCTCCGCAGAAAAGTTTCTGGAAATTTCTTCTCTATCTGTCGCTTTTCCCGCAGCTGGTGGCAGGACCAATCGTGCGTTACAGCGTTATCGAAGAGGAAATCACCAACAGGCGCTCAAGACCCTCCGATGTCAGCGAGGGTGCAATGAGGGCGATTATTGGACTTTCCAAAAAGGTTATCATCGCTAACAATCTCTATGCTGTTGTTGAACAGTTTTTCGGCGGAGATATATCCAATATGTCTTTCCTCGGTACATGGTATACGGTGATTCTTTATTCACTTTATGTCTATTTTGATTTCAGCGGTTATTCCGATATTGCGATCGGTCTGGGCAGAATGTTCGGTTTCCACTTCAATGAAAATTTCAACTATCCTTTTATCTGTAAAAGCATCAGCGAATTTTGGCAGAGATGGCATATCTCTCTCAGCTCATTCTTCCGTGATTACCTGTTCTATGTTCCGATTTTTGGAAAGCAGAGAAAATATCTGAACCTGTTTCTGGTTTGGTTCTGTACGGGAATGTGGCACGGCGCTTCATGGAATTTCATACTTTGGGGTCTTTATTTCGGAATATTTATATTTATTGAAACAAAGATCGGCAAAAAGCGCATGAAAAAATGGAACAAGGTGCTGACGCATATATACAGCAAGCTGATTATCATCATCGGCTTCGGTATTTTCTATTTTACCGATCTTTCCAAGCTCGGTCAGTTCTTTTTGAATATTTCGGGAGCAAGTATGATTCTGAGCGGCAATTCCTTCAGCGATATCCTGACCCTCAATTCATTGCTGAATAATCTTTTCCTGATTATTTTTGCGATTATCGTTTCTATGCCTGTTCTGCCGAAAATCAAATACTTCTTCTTCACATGGGGCAATAATAAGGTTTATGCGTTCGGAAAAATAGCAGGAACCATTATCTGCTGCGGACTGCTTGTGCTTTCAAGCATACTGCTTGTCGATAATACCAACAACCCGTTCCTCTATTTCAGATTCTGAAAGGAAATAAGCGGATGGAAAATAAAGAAAAAAATCAGAAAAAGCCAACGAAAAAGGGCATTGAAGGAATTAAGCGCAGCGGAATCGTGAAGGGATTTTCTATTATATCGCTTTTCATTATGGTTCCCGTATTTTTCCTGACGGCATTATTTTTAGTGATCCTGCCCCGCTCAGAGGTGTCCAATATTGAAAAAAGAAATCTGGCGGAATTTCCGGAATTCAGCTTTGATGCACTTTTTTCGGGTCAGTATACGGAGGAACTCGGTAATTATTATGATGATACCGTTCCATACAGAGATGAACTGAAAACAGTCGGATATAACTTCAAATCGCTTTTCGGAATACATACCGATGATGAGATCAAGGTGGTAGGCAAGCCGATAGAGGTTGTCAATAAAGACGGAGAAAAGAAAAATCCGGACGAAGAGTCAAAGCCTTCCGATGAAACGTCAAAGCAAAGCTCAGAGGCTGATAGCAGTCAAAGCTCACAGCCCACGCAAACAGGTACGGACGAATCCTCCGTTCAGGAAAGCAGCGAGCAGGAGCCGGAGTATACTGTTGAAAACGGAATTATCGTTGTCAAGCAGAACGGACATTACCGTGCATTGGAGCTTTTCGGCGGCGGTACGGGAAATGCGTATGTCAAGGCGCTGAATAACTTCAATAAGGACTTCGGCGGTAAGGTGAAAATATACTCAATGATCGCTCCGCTGGCAAGCGAGTATTATACCCCGGCAGGTTACGAGGGATATACTGCAAGTCAGAAGGAATGTTTTGACAGCATAGCATCAAGGCTTGATGAAGGTATTGTTTCTGTTGATATTGATACCGTTCTAGGCGAGCATAAGGATGAGGATATCTATTTCAGAACAGACCATCATTGGTCGCCTCTCGGTGCTTATTATGCTGCTCAGACCTTTGCGAAGGCAGCAGGAGTTGATTTCAAGGATCTCAGCACCTACAAGAAAAATGATATCGAAGGATTTGTGGGAACAATGTACAGCTTCACACAGGATGCCAACATCAATAACGATCCCGAAACCTTCAGCTACTATACCCCCGACAATATTGATCATTGCACAGCCTATTATTACGATACATCATTTAATTATACAGGCTCCGGCAATTTCTTCAATAAAGTCGGAGATCCCACACATAACGCCTATCTGACGTTTATGGGCGGAGATGAACAGATCGTCAAGGTAAAAACCAATATCAAAAACGGCAAAAAGCTTCTGATCGTAAAGGACAGCTACGGCAATGCCGTTCCCGGATATCTTTTCGGAGCGTATGAAGAGATTTATGTTGTCGATATGAGATATTTTGATCTGAATCTGGTCGATTTTGTCAATCAGAATAAAGTTACCGATATGCTCTTTGCAATGGTAACCTATTCGGCAGTCGGTGAAAATGCCGATAATCTTGAAATACTCCGCACACAGAACAAGGGTGCAAAAATTACGGACGGTGCGCCCGATTGATGAAAATGACAGGGGGTAACTATGAAGGAACTGGAATATCCGTTTGATACGGAATATGTCATGAAAAAGAGAAAGTCGATCAGAAGAACGCTGCTTTCTGACGGCAGCACAAGGCTTAAGAAGAAAATAGCCGTTTTCGGCGGTTCAACAACCAATGATATTGTCGTATATCTGGAGCTTTTCCTGCTGAATAACGGTATTGAGGCAGAATTCTATCAGTCCGAATATGCGCAGTACTGGCAGGACGCCATGTTTCCGAGTGAGGAGCTTTTGTCATTTTCTCCCGATATTGTGTTCATTCATACGACAAACAGGAATATCAACAGTTTTCCGACAACAGCCGATTCTGCTGATGAGGTAAACGCACTTCTTGAAGGTGAGTACAGCCGGTTTGAACAGATGTGGCAGAAAGTAACGGAAACCTATCATTGCCCGATTATTCAGAATAACTTTGAAATGCCGTTCTATCGCCTGATGGGCAACAGGGACTGCTCCGACTATCGGGGAAGATCGAATTTTATCACAAGACTTAATGAAAAATTCTATGAGTATTCTCAGGTTCACGAGGGCTTTTATATTAATGATATCAACTTCATGTCAGCCTCTTATGGCTTGAAAGCATGGAGCAATCCTGCCTATTGGAATATGTATAAATATGCAATGTGCGTGGAAGCAATACCTGAATTTTCCTTTAATCTTGCCAATATCATCAAATCTGTTTTTGGAAAGAATAAAAAGGCATTGGCACTTGATCTTGACAATACGCTTTGGGGCGGAGTTGTGGGGGATGACGGTGTTGACGGGATTCAGATCGGTCAGGAAACAGGAGTTTCACAGTCCTATTATGAATTTCAGAGCTATGTAAAGCAGCTGAAATCTCTCGGAGTGATTCTGACCGTCTGCTCCAAGAACGATCACGAAAATGCAATAGCAGGACTCAACCATCCCGAAGGTGTGCTTAAGCCTGATGATTTTATCATCATTAAGGCAAATTGGGAAAACAAGGACAGAAATATCATTGAAACAGCAAACGAGCTTAACATACTTCCCGATTCAATTGTTTTTGCAGATGATAATCCTGCCGAAAGAGAAATTGTCCGTGCGCAGGTTCCGGGAGCGGCGGTTCCGCTTATGGACAGCATTGAGAATTATATTATCAATCTTGACAGGAACGGCTATTTTGAGGTGACGAGCTTCAGCGCCGATGACCTGAAAAGGAATGAAATGTATAAGGCGAACGCTCAGAGAGCTGCCCAGCAGGCAGCCTTCGGCGATTACACGGAATATCTGCTCAGTCTTGATATGACGGCAGTAATTGATGATTTTCTGCCCGTATATATTCAAAGAATTACCCAGCTTACCAATAAAAGCAATCAGTTCAATGTCACGACAAAGAGGTATACCCAAACGGAAATGGAAGCTGTTTCCGAAAGCGGAGAATATATCCGTTTGTATGGAAAACTGGTTGATAAATTTGGAGATAACGGCATTGTTTCGGTTGTGATAGGACATAAAAACGGAGATGTCCTGGATGTGGAACTTTGGCTGATGAGCTGCCGTGTTCTGAAAAGAGATATGGAGCTTGCAATGCTTGACAGGCTTGCAGATAGGTGTAGAGAAGAGGGCATAAAGGTCATCCGGGGATATTATTATCCGACAGCCAAAAACAATATGGTTCGTGAGCTTTACGGCCGTTTCGGTTTCAGTAAGGTAAGTGAGGACGAGAGCGGCAATACTGTGTGGGAGCTTTCCGTTGAAGGCTATGAGCCGCAGAACAAGGTGATCAGGGTTGAGGGCAATTCCTCGGTCAAATCAATATAAACAAGGAGAATCGGTATGGACAGCAAGCAGATTTACGAAAGACTCAACAAGGTATTCAGGGATGTTTTTGATGATGACAGCATAAGCGTTAATCCGAAAACAACGGCAGACGATATCGAAGACTGGGACAGTCTGGAGCATATTACGCTCATTTCAGCAGTAGAGCGTGAATTTAAAATCAAATTTAAGATGGGCGAAATATCTTCCATGAAAAATGTGGGAGAAATGGCTCAGATTATTGCTTCAAGAGCAAAATAAACACAAAAAACACAAAGGCTTCATTCCTGTAACGGACAATGTTATCGGGAATGAAGCCTTTTTACTATATGTAATACTGTAAAATACTTTGAAACACCAAAGCCTGCGGAATGTCCGCAGGCTTTAAAGAAAGGTGGAAAAATATGAAGATTTTAGTAATAATCTTAGTTTGTGATGGTTCTCTCTGATTCCTTGTCAAAGATATGAATCTTCTCAACGTCGAATGCGATTTCAACCTCTTCGCCTGCTTCGGCAGTAGATGACGGGTCAACACGTGCAACGCAGGAGGTGCCTTCAATGTTAAGATAGAGATAGATCTCATTACCCATAAGCTCTGTGATATCAACGGAAGCCTCGATGATGCTGTCCTCTGATCTCTCAAGGAATTCAGGCTCATCATGGATATCCTCAGGACGAATTCCGAGAACAACCTCTTTGCCGACAAAGTGTGAAAGAATGTTCTTCTTGTTCTTTGATTCAGGCAGCGGAATGGTATATCTTCCGAACTGAATTCCGTAATCGTCACCGGAACGAACGATCGTAGAGTCGATGAAGTTCATCTGAGGTGTACCCATGAATCCGGCAACGAACTGGTTACAGGGTCTCTCATAGAGATTCTGAGGAGTATCAACCTGCTGAATGAAACCGTCCTTCATAACAACGATACGGTCAGCCATTGTCATAGCCTCTGTCTGGTCATGTGTAACGTAGATAAAGGTGGTGCCGAGTCTCTTGTGGAGCTTGGAAATCTCGGTTCTCATGGCTGTTCTGAGTTTTGCGTCGAGGTTGGAGAGCGGCTCATCGAGAAGGGATACATTCGGGTCACGGACAATAGCACGGCCGAGAGCCACACGCTGTCTCTGACCACCGGAGAGAGCCTTCGGCTTACGCTCAAGAAGATGAGCAATATCGAGTGATCTTGCAGCCTCTTCAACACGGCGTCTGATCTCATCCGGCGGAGTTTTTCTCAGCTTAAGACCGAATGCCATGTTATCGTAAACTGTCATGTGCGGATAAAGAGCATAGTTCTGGAACACCATTGCGATATCTCTGTCCTTAGGTGAGATATCGTTAGCGAGAACATCACCGATGTGGAGTTCGCCCTTTGAAATATCCTCCAAACCTGCAATCATACGAAGGGTAGTTGATTTACCGCAGCCGGACGGACCAACGAAGATAATAAATTCCTTATCCTCGATTTCAAGGTTAAAGTCGCTTACTGCTACAACATTGCCATCGTAAATTTTGTAAACATTCTTTAATGATACACTAGCCATAGTTATCCTCCTGAGTTCGCATATTAGGAAAAATGCCCTGATGAAATTGACCAAAACACGGCAAATTCTGACATTACCTCAAAGCGTATTTTTTAATACAAAATTTAACATCTATAATATAACAGATTTTTGCTTGAAATGAAATACTTTTTTTTACTAAAATATTAATGCTTTGTTTAGGTATAATTCACATAACACAAAGATTACAGTCAATTTTTGTGCAGTTTGCATATAAAAATAGGGCTTAAATTCCATGCTTACGACTGATAATAGCTTTTATTTCATTATATGTAAGCTCCCGTGACTGTCCGGGGCGCAAAGCACCGTCAAGAAAAACTTCTCCGATGCGCAGTCGTTTGAGCTTTACGACCTCTGCACCGACAGAATGAAACATCTTTTTTATCTGGTGAAATTTACCCTCACATATCTCGACAAGTGCTGTTTTTTCTCCGGTTATCTTCATCTCGGCAGGAAGAAAATCAATCTCTCCGCACCGGATTCCCTGTGAGAAGGCACGAACATCACCTTGGGTGAGTGTTCTGTCACATTCTGCCTCATACAGCTTATATACATGGCTTTTCGGCGACAGCATTTTATGGGCAAGCTCTCCGTCATCGGTGATGAGGATGAAGCCCTCTGTGTCCTTGTCGAGCCTTCCGGCAGGAAAAAGACCGTCTCTCTTCAGTTCTTCCGGTAAAAGGTCTATGACTGTTCGGGTTCTGCTGTCACGGCTTGCCGACAGTACGCCCGAAGGCTTGTTCATCATAATGTATAAATGTCTTTTGAAATTCAGCCGTCTGCCGTCAACCATAATTTCCGACAGATCAGGGTCGAATTTCTCGTCAGGTCTTTTGACCATGATACCGTCAGCGAAAACAAGTCCTTTTTTTATCATCGCTTTTGCTTCGCTTCTTGTGGCAATATTCTGATTGGACAGTATTTTATCAATTCTTTCCTTCGCCATTTCGTCCTCCGCAATCATAATAAAAACTGTAATATCCTATTGTATCATATTACAGCCGGCAATTGCAAATATCACTTTTGCGTTTTTCGGCATATTATATTGCAGGAGGTAGCAGCTATGGAAAATATAATATATGTAGTCGTTCCGGGCGACACCCTTTGGAAACTTGCCGAAACATTCGGCACGGATGTAAATACGATCGCACGCTATAACGGCATTGCAGATCCCGACTATATTGAAGTCGGACAGGTTCTCAGAATCCCTGCGGAAAACATCAGCGACAACACCGATATTTATGTTGTCCGAAGCGGAGATACACTTTTTGATATTGCAAGGCTTCACAACACCACAATTGACGAGCTTGCAACCATCAACGGACTGGATAATCCCAATCATATCGAACCGGGTCAGGTTTTAAGACTTCCGACAGAAAATGACAATTCTTCCACCGTAAAGGTCTACACCGTCAGAAGCGGCGACACTCTCTGGAAGATTGCACAGAAATTCGGCACAACGGTCATAGACCTTATCAATGTGAACAGGATTACCAATCCCGATCTGATTTATCCCGGTCAGGTGCTGACCGTCAGAAAATAATTTCAGAAAAGAACAGCCTTTCTTTCAGCCGAAAAACCCCTTCGGCTGAAATGGCAGATCATAATGGTGGGGCAGTAGAAGCCAAGGCACAGAAGCAGTTTGAAGAAGAGGTCTGCTGTGCCGCCGAAAAGATCGGGGAGGATAGTTGAAATAAGGCAGGGGATCAGAATACAGACGGCAGGAAGTATGATATTGTCAAAGAGGTGTATTTTCAGCTTTGTGACACGAATCAGTCCCCATACACTCATTGATGTATTGAGAAGTTCGCTGAAAATGATAATAAAGACAACTCCTGCCGCCCCTGTGACAGGAAGAAGAAAATAGGTCAGAATGACTCTGATGACTGAATCAATCACATTATATATAAGATAGCTGGTCTGTTTGTTCAGTCCCTTCAACATACCGTCAACGCTTGAATCAAGATACATAAGAGGGACAACAGGCGCAAGCGCTGCAATATAAAAGCCTGCTTTGTCGGAATGATAGATCAGCCGTCCGATTTCATCCGAGAAGAAGATGAAGATGAACATGACGGGAATGGAATATTTAAGTGTTGCAGAGATCATTCTTTCGGCTATGTGGCTGATGCTTTTTTTGTGATTCAGCGCATTTGCCTGCGACATCTCTGTTATCACAAGAGAAGCAAACGGAAGAATAAAGACGGACGGAAACACAATGACAGGCATTGCCATTCCGCCGATCATTCCGTATTCCGAAAGTGCCTGTGCGCTGTCTGCACCGAATTTCATCAGTCCGGCAGGGATAAGCATATTTTCAACTGCCGCAAGACCGCTTCTCAGTCCTGAGCTTGCCGTACAAGGCAGAGCAATCGGTGCAGCCTGACGAAACAGCTTTCGTACAGGCTCTCTTTTTTTGCCCAGCCTTTTTATATCGCAGAGATACAGTATCAGAGAATAGACAAACGAAAGCACCTCCGCCGCTGTCGTGCCGGATACGGCAGCGCAGCAGGCGGCTGCGAGGTTTTTGGGGGCAAAAAATGTAAAAACAAATACACACATACCTATTTCCGACACCTGCTCCAGAAGCTGTTCCCCGGCTGTACGAAGCATTTTTCTCTGGGCTGTAAAATAACCTCTCAAAACAGCAGAAAACGACATAAAAGGCATGGATGGCGCCAGCAGCTTCAAAGCAGGAACGGTTCTGACATCTCTCAGAAATACGCCGCCGAGTATATCAGCACAGGAGAACAGGACTGCTGCAAGAGCTGTGCTGAAAATTACAGAAAATAATAATATCCTTTCGGTAACGGAAACTGCCTTTACATTTTCGCACCTTGCCAGACAGTCGCTGACAAGCCTTGTCACTGTTATGGAGATGCCTGATGTCGATATCAGCGCAAAAAAAGCATAGACCGTCAGTATCAGCTGATAAATACCGAGTCCCTCCGAGCCGATCTGCTCCGAGAGATAGACCCTGAACATCATGGCAAGGCTTCTTATGATAAGCGCACAGGCTGCCATTATCATTCCGTTTTTTATAAACAGCCGCTTTTGCATGGTGAATGCCTCCCGTATAAAATATTAAAACTTGACGAAATATTCGATATAGTTTAAAATCTAAAATATATCAATGCAAAACAAAAAGGAGATAAAAATGTATAAGCTAAGACGATTTTTAAAAAGCTACCTGTTCCAGCTTATCGTCGGTCCGGCATGTAAGCTGACAGAAGCTGTTCTGGAGCTGATGATCCCCCTCATCACGGCGGATATCATTGATAACGGCGTGAAAAACGGGGATATAGATTATGTTATCCGAAAAGGCTGTCTGATGATACTGATGGGGGCGCTCGGACTTTGCTTTGCGCTTGTTTGTCAGAAAACCGCCTCCATCGCCTCTCAGGGATTCGGAACACAGCTGAGGAATGCCATGTTCAGGCATATCAATTCTCTTTCTCATGCGGAGCTTGACAGGATCGGAACGCCGTCACTCATCACAAGAATGACCAACGACATCAATCAGCTTCAGCTGGCAGTTGCCATGCTGATCAGACTGGTGATACGTGCGCCGATTCTTGTTGTGGGGGCAGTCATCATGGCAATGATGATAGATTTGAAGCTGTCGCTGATATTCTTTATATCCTCTCCGCTGATAGCGGTGGTGCTTTATATTGTAATGCACAGATCGGTGCCGTATTTCAAGGTCATGCAGGGAAAGCTGGATAAGGTTTCGCTGATTTCACGGGAGAATCTTTCGGGAAACCGTGTCATTCGTGCCTTTGACAAACAAAGCTCGGAGCAGGAACGCTTTGACGAAAGTAACCGGCAGGTTGCCGAAACAGCTGTAAGGGTGGGAAGAATATCTGCTCTTCTGAATCCTCTTACATATATCATTGCGCAGGGTGCCGTCATTGCGATCGTCTGGTTTGGTGCCTGCTCAGTCAATGTCGGAGGACTTCAGACGGGCGAGATCGTCGCCCTTGTCAATTATATGACGCAGATACTTCTCACTATGATAGTTGTGTCAAATCTGGTGGTTATTTTTACAAAGGCAGCAGCTTCCGCCGCAAGAGTCAATGAAGTTTTTGATACAAAACCGTCCGTAACGGAGAAAACGTCCGATGATATCCCGACAGATAAATCGGCGCCTGCCGTTGAGTTCAGGAATGTTTCCTTCGGATATCAGAATAACGGCTATGCGCTGAGAAATATCAGCTTTAAAGCTGAAAGAGGAACTACTGTCGGAATTATCGGGGGAACAGGTTCAGGAAAATCAACGCTTGTCAATCTGATACCGAGGTTTTATGATACAAATGAGGGAAGCGTTTACATAGACGGCAGCGATGTCAGGGACTATCCGTTTGAGCAGCTGAGAAAAAATATGGGTATCGTTCCGCAAAAGGCAGAGCTTTTCGGAGGAACGATCAGGGATAATATGATGTGGGCAAAGTCTGACGCTAGTGAAGAGGAGATCATAAGAGCGCTTAAAATATCACAGGCATACGAATTTGTAAGCAAACTTCCCGAAGGGATGGAAAGACAGGTATCGGCAGGCGGCAAAAATCTTTCGGGCGGTCAGCGTCAGAGACTGACGATTGCAAGAGCGCTTGTCGGAGAACCCGAAATATTGATACTGGATGACAGCGCAAGCGCACTTGATTTTGCAACGGATGCCGCTCTCAGAAAGGCGCTGAGGGAGGAAACGGAGGGCATGACGATATTGATGGTTTCCCAGCGTGTCGGAACGGTGCGTTATGCCGACAAAATACTGGTGCTTGACAACGGAGAGCTTGTCGGAGAGGGCAGACACAGCGAACTGATAAAGAACTGCCCTGTGTATAAGGAAATATGCCTGTCGCAGCTCGATCCGGAGGAGGTGGAGAACTGATGGCACAAAAGAAGAAACTTTCCGGAAAAGCCAACAAGGAAACGATCAAAAGAATCCTCGGGTATGCAGCACCCTACCATACGAAGATCCTTTTGGCGCTTGTCTTTGCCATACTGTATGTTGCTTTGAATTTGACGGCACCGATATTGGTCGGCTGTGCCATTGATAAGGCTGTCGGCGTGGGGCAGGTCGATTTCAAAGGAATACTCAATCTTATTTTGCTGATAGCAGCAACGGTCATATGTTCGTCCGTTTTTCAATGGCTGATGAATCTTTGCACCAATCTGGTCGCTTATGGGACAATGCGTGATCTGAGAAGGGATATATATGCAAAATTCAATACCGTTCCGCTGAAATTCATAGACGGCAGGCCGCACGGCGATCTTCTGAGCAGAATGATCAATGATGTCGATTCTGTCGGTGACGGACTTCTTCAGGGGATCACACAGCTTTTTTCGGGAATCGTGATGATTATATGCACACTCGGCTTTATGGTGTTTATCAATGTCTATATTGCTTTGGTGGTAGTTGTGATAACTCCTCTTTCCATGTTTGTTGCCGCATTCATCACAAGAATGTCACAGAAGCAGTTCCGTGAGCAGTCAAAAACACAGGGCGAGATCAGTGCCTATATCGAAGAATATATCGGTCAGCAGAAGGTGGTGAAGGCGTTCGGATTTGAGCAGCGTTCACAGAAAAGCTTTGAGGAGATCAATGCCCGTTTGAAGGAATGTGGACAGAAATCCCAGTTTTACTCATCGCTTGCCAATCCGTGTACAAGATTTGTCAACGGACTTGTGACGACAGCCGTTTGCGTTGCCGGGGCGGTAAGCGTTATCAGGGGCAATATGTCTGTCGGTCAGGTCGTCACCTTCATTACTTATGCCAATCAGTATACAAAGCCGTTCAACGAGGTAACGGGAGTGATACCGCAGCTCCAGACGGCGCTTGCAGGGGCAGACAGAGTATTCAGGCTTCTTGATGAGCCTGATCAGAAGCCCGACCCCGAAAATGCAGCTGTTTTTGAGGATTGTAAGGGCAGGATTGATATTGAGAATGTCAGCTTTTCCTATACTCCTGACAAAAAGCTGATAACCGATTTCAATCTTCATGTACGTCCGGGTCAGAGAATCGCTATTGTTGGTCCGACAGGCTGCGGAAAAACCACCATGATCAATCTTCTCATGAGGTTTTATGACATTGACAGCGGCACGATCATGATAGACGGTAAAAGCATTTACGATATTACAAGAAGCTCTCTCCGTACCAAATATGGAATGGTGCTTCAGGACAGCTGGCTTTATAATGCGACCATATTCGATAATATCGCCTACGGAAAACCTGATGCGACAATGGAAGAGGTAAGGATGGCGGCAAAAAAGGCATATATCGACAGCTTTATTGAACGGCTTCCCGACGGCTATGACACCGTTATCACCGAGGAAGGCGCCAACCTTTCTCAGGGTCAGAGACAGCTCATGTGCATTGCAAGGGTCATGCTCTGCAATCCGCCCATGCTCATTCTTGACGAAGCCACCAGTTCCATTGATACAAGAACGGAAATAAAGATACAGCAGGCATTCAATGCCATGATGAAGGGCAGAACAAGTTTTATCGTTGCACATCGTCTTTCCACCATCAGGGAAGCCGATATCATTCTTGTGATGAAGGACGGAAACATCATAGAGCAGGGCAGTCATGCCGAACTCATGGAGAAACAAGGCTTTTATCATAACCTGTATAACAGTCAGTTTGCACAGACTGTTTAAAATCCGAAAAAGGCAGCACCCGAAAATGACGGGTGCTGCCTGATTTTAATAGCCGAAAACACCATTGATGGATTCATCGTTAATGATCCAGTCGCTGACCTCGACAACGGTGTATCTGTCTTTGCTGTTGCGGATGATGACCTCGTTGATGCCGGCGTTGATGATCATGCGCTTGCACATGGAGCAGGCAGAGGCATTTTCAACATATTCACCAGTTTTGGCGTCCTTGCCGACAAGATACAGGACAGATCCGATCATGTCCTCTCTCGGTGCATGGATAATAGCGTTCTGTTCGGCATGAACGGAGCGGCAAAGCTCATATCTTTCGCCCCTCGGAACTTTTAGGTTTTCACGCACACAGACACCGAGATCAATACAGTTTTTTCTTCCTCTCGGCGCACCGACATAGCCTGTTGAGATGATCTGATCGTTTTTGACAATAATCGCACCGAAATTTCTTCTCAGACACGTTCCTCTTTCGAGAACTGTTTCCGCAATGTCAAGATAGTAATTGATTTTATCTGTCCTCATGGAATTCACTCCTTGCCGTAAACTTGCTGATATCTAAAGTAAGTATAAACCAAATACAGGTGTAATTGCAAGAGGTTAAGTGTGTATAAAGGGTCAAAACAGAGTATTATTTCGGGTTATGGGTGTTTTTTGCTCTGAAAACATAACAAAAATCTTTTTATCGTGCCTGATAAGGTTGACAAAGGCATTCAAAAACTGGTAAAATAAATTGTTACAGAGTATGCCGGAAGGTTTACTGAATTATTAACGGAAAAGATGATTTTAATGATTAGAAGTATGACAGGCTACGGCAGATTTGAGGGTATTATTGACGGAAGAAGTGTTATCTTTGAGATCAAATCCGTCAATCACAGATTTTTCGAGCTTCAGTGCCGTACACCGAGAGGATGCGGATTTATAGAGGAAACAATCAAGAGCGTTGTTTCTGAATATGTTACAAGAGGAAAGGCAGACGTCTATGTTTCGATAGAAGCGGATGACAATGTTGCCGCAGAGGTCAGCATCAATCATGCGCTTGCCGCCGGTTATGTCAAGGCTCTTGAAGAGCTGAGGGATCAATACGGACTCAAGGACGATATTTCTGTTTCGCTGCTGGCAAGGTATTCGGATATTTTTACCGTTCATAAAGCGCCCGAAAACGAGGAGCAGCTTTGCCGGATAACGAAGGAAGCAGGAATCAAGGCGCTTGAAGCATTTGTGGCAATGCGTGAGCGTGAGGGTCAAAAGCTGAAGGAGGACATTCTCGGACGGTGTGATACGATCATCGGCATTGTGGAAGAGATAGAGAAGCGTTCGCCCGAAATTGTCGAGGAATACCGCACCAGACTGTATTCGAGAATCAGCGAGATACTTGCCGATTCGACTGTTGAGCCGCAGAGAATACTGACAGAGGCTGCCATATTTGCCGACAAAACAGCCGTTGCCGAGGAAACGGTAAGGCTCAGAAGCCATATTGATCAGCTAAGGGATCTGCTTTCGGGCAGTCTGCCTGTCGGCAGAAAGCTGGATTTTATCGTACAGGAAATGAACCGTGAAGCCAACACAATCGGCTCAAAGGTCAGCGATGCAGGACTTGCCCATAAGGTGGTTGATATCAAATCCGAAATTGAAAAAATCCGTGAACAGATTCAGAACATCGAGTGATCAGTTGCCCGGCAGCCGCAATAAAAGTTTCGGTCAGACCTTTTCAAAGGCTTGCAGGGACGGGGCAAAGCCATGACAAGGAGGGTAAATGCAGTTTATCAATATAGGTTACGGAAATATGGTTTCGGCAGGAAGGATCGTAGCGATCGTCAGTCCGGATGCAGCGCCCGTGAAAAGAATGGTGCAGAGTGCAAAGGAAAACGGAATGCTGATTGATGCGTCCTGCGGAAGAAAAACAAAGGCTGTTATCGTAACGGACAGCGATCATATTATACTTTCGGCAGTACAGCCGGAAACAGTCGCTCACAGGGCGGCAGGAAGCGATAATAACGAGGAGGAAACGGTAAATGAGCTCTAAGGGTCTTATGATTGTGATTTCAGGTCCTGCCGGTACAGGCAAGGGTACCGTTGTGAAGGAGCTTGTGAAGGATGATAATTTTCGTCTTTCCATATCCGCAACAACAAGAGCACCCAGAGGGACTGAGCAGAACGGAGTGGAATATCATTTTCTGAGCCGTGAGGAATTTGAAAGACTGATTCAAAATGACGGCTTCTTTGAATATGCCGAGTATCTCGGCAATTATTACGGCAGTCCGAAACAGCCCGTCATTGACTGGACGCAAGAGGGCAGGGACGTTAT
This sequence comes from Clostridia bacterium, assembly GCA_017475765.1. GTDB lineage: Bacteria > Bacillota > Clostridia > Oscillospirales > Acutalibacteraceae > UBA1213. The sequence goes on from JAFVEY010000027.1 coordinate 85,899, forward strand.
TCTTGAAATAGAGGTTCAGGGATGCGAAAAGGTCAAAAAAGTACAGCCTGACTGTATCAGCATATTTATCAAGCCGCCCTCGGAAGAGGTTCTTGAACACAGGCTGCGTAAAAGAGGAACCGAAACGGAAGAGAATATACAGAAACGTCTTGCAAGAGCAAGAGAAGAGCTTCCGAAGGCTGATGAATACGACTATGTCGTGATCAATGACGGTCTTGAGGAATGCGTTGAGGAAATAAAGAACATCATTCGGTCAGAAAAGCAGAAATCCTGATGATTAATGCTTTCACATATATAAAAAGGAGATAATCACTATGTATGATCATTACACAAGACCGTCGGTAGACGATATTTTTGCAGGAAAGATGAGCAAATATGCCCTTGCGATTGCTGTTGCAAAAAGAGCAAGAGAGATAACAGAAGATATGCAGAGTGATAAGGGAAAGGTTTGTGACAAGCCTGTTATAGTGGCTGTTGAGGAGTTCAAGGATCATAAATACGCTATCCTTGAGCCGGATGTGGATGACTGATTCATTTCTCGTTGCCGGGATTGCCGTTGAAAATGCGGCATACAGCTTCGATAAGCTCTATGACTATGCTGTTCCTGAGGAAATGAAGGAAAAAGCGGCGGTCGGCTGTCGGGTTAAGGTCAGCTTCGGACACAGTATTCGTCAGGGAATGATCCTGTATCTGCATGAAACGGATGAATTGAACGGTCTGAAAAATATATCTCAGCTTATTGATCGGGAGCCGGTTCTGTCAGAGGAACTGGCTGCTCTTGCGGTTTTTATGAAGGAGCGCTGCTACTGCACCTATTTTGATGCGTGTGCGGCTATGCTGCCTTCGGGACTGTCGGTTCGGCTGACATATAATTATTCGGCAGCTGAAAATGCTGATCCGATGCTTCTGACAGATGAAGAAAAAACGATTGTCGGATATCTGAAGGCAAGAAAAACACCTGTACGGCAGGACAGACTGTTAAAGGCGCTGTCGCTTGATGATGACACGATTCTCCGCAGCCTTGTCAGCAAAGGGATGCTTATCCGCACAGAGGCGGTCAAAAAACGCCTTGCCGATGTCACGGTAAAAATGGTTCGTCTTGCCGGAGAGATTCCCGACAGAAAATATACCCCTGCTCAGACTGAGGTTCTAAAAGTACTGGGCGATGTGGGAGAAGCGTCCGTCAAGGAAATATGCTATTTTACGGGAGTGACCTCCGCCGTTACGGATAATCTTGTCAAAAAAGGGATATGTGAGTATTTTGAAGCAGAACCGCCGAAATCTTTGCCTGAGATAAGCGAGCCGACAGACAGCGCCGATATCGTTCTGACGGCGCAGCAGCAAAAGGCTTATTCGGATCTTCTGCTCAAATATGAGGGTGCTAAGCCGTCGGTTTCGCTTCTTTACGGTATAACGGGAAGCGGCAAGACATCGGTCTTTATGAAGCTGATCGACAAAGTCAATGCCGACGGAAAGGGTATTATATGTATGGTGCCGGAAATATCGCTGACACCTCAGCTTCTGGCAAGATTCAAGGCACGATACGGAAACAGGGTCGCTGTTTTTCACAGCGGTCTGCCCCTCGGCAAAAGACTTTCGGAATGGCGCAGAGTAAAGGACGGACAGGCAAATATCGCTGTCGGAACACGCTCTGCCGTATTTGCACCGATGGAAAACCTCGGACTGATCGTTATGGATGAGGAACAGGAATACAGCTACAAATCCTCGGCATCACCACGCTTTCATGCAAGAGAGCTTGCCAAATTCCGCTGCAATCATAATTCCTGTCCGCTGGTGCTTTCCTCTGCAACGCCGTCTGTCGAAAGCTATTATTTTGCTTTGGGCGGAAGGTACTTTCTCAGCACACTCAGCTCACGATACGGCAAGGCACAGCTGCCCCATGTGATAACCGCTGATATGAATATAGAGCTTCAGCAGGGAAATTCATCGGGTTACAGCTCGGTGCTGCTGGAAGCAATAGAGGATAATCTGGAACAAAAACACCAGTCGATCATACTTCTGAACCGAAGAGGGCATAATACTTTTATTGCCTGCCGTCATTGCGGGGAAGCTGTTTCGTGTCCGAACTGCTCAATATCACTTACTTATCACAGCGCAAACGGCAGACTGATGTGCCATTACTGCGGCTACTCGATACCTGTGCCGAAGGAATGTCCGTCATGCTCCTCGCCGAAGCTCAGGTTCGGCGGATCAGGAACACAAAGGGCAGAGCAGGAGCTGGGAGAGATTTTTCCGCAGGCAAGAATACTCAGGCTTGACACAGATTCCACCATGCAGCGCTATGCTTATGAAAAAAAACTGGCGGCGTTCCGTGACGGCGAATATGATATAATGCTGGGTACGCAGATGGTCGCAAAGGGACTGGATTTTCCAAATGTTACACTTGTGGGCGTTCTTTCTGCTGACAGCATGATGCACGGCGATGATTTCCGCAGCTATGAGCGAACCTTTGCACTTCTGACGCAGGTTGTCGGGCGTTCGGGAAGAGGAGGACTTGAGGGAAGAGCTGTTATTCAAACATACGAGCCGCATAATCCTGTCATCGAGCTGGCGGCGGCTCAGAATTACGATGAATTTTTCAGAACTGAGATATCGCTCAGACGCTCTATGCTGTATCCGCCGTTTGCGGATATATGTGTTGCCGCTTTTCTTGCGGAAGATAAAAAATTGGCTTATGAAGCGTCACAGTATTTTTCTGAAAGACTCAAAACTCTTGCGGAAACGGAATTTTCGGGTTTGCCGCTGAGGGTGATGGGGCCTGCACCGGCTTCTATTCCGAGGATCGGAGGAAAATACCGGTACAGAATTATCATTAAATTTAAAAATAGCCGGAGCTTTCGGGATATGATGTCATTGCTGCTTGCCGAGATCGGCAGCGCAAGGAGGTTTTCCTCCGTGACGGTCTATGCCGATGTGGATCCGGATAATATCATTTGACATGAGAACAATATTTATGATCTTTTACGGAGATGATTGTTATGGCTATAAGAAATATTGTAAAAGAAGGAGATCCCGTTCTGACGAAGATCTGCCGTCCGGTTGAAAAGTTTGATGAAAAGCTGGCAACACTTCTGGACGATATGTATGAAACAATGATCAACGGCAACGGAGTGGGTATCGCTGCACCGCAGGTCGGTATTCTTCGCAGAATATTTGTGATTGATATAGGAGAAGGCAGAATGGATTTTGTCAATCCCAAAATCATCAAGACAAAGGGCAGACAGGAGAGCAGCGAGGGCTGTCTTTCATGCCCCGGAGAGTTCGGCATCACCGAGCGCCCGATGTATGTTGTCGTGACTGCTCAGAACAGATACGGCGATCAGTACACGCTTAATGCGGAAGGACTTCTTGCAAAGGCTGTTTGCCATGAAAACGATCATCTTGACGGTATTCTTTTCAAAGAGCATATCATCCGCAAGATAGACCCGAATGAATTAAAGAAATAAGACTGACGGAGGTTAGTATGCGTATTGTATTTATGGGAACTCCCGATTTTGCCGTTCCGTGCCTGAAAGCGCTGATCGAGGATGGAAACGAGATTGTGGGAGTGTTTACTCAGCCCGATAAGCCAAAAGGCAGGGGCTATACTCTCACACCGCCTCCCGTCAAGGTGACGGCTTTGGAAAATAATATCGGGGTCTATCAGCCGACAACATTGAAGGACGGCAAAGCCTTTGAGATACTGAAAGAGCTTGCACCCGAAATGATCGTTGTTGTTGCCTACGGAAAAATTCTTCCGAAGGAGATTATAGATCTGCCGGAATACGGCTGCATTAATGTTCATGCTTCCCTTCTTCCTGAATACAGGGGTGCAGCGCCGATACAATGGGCAATACTGGACGGAAAGAAAAAAACCGGTGTGACAGCGATGTATATGGATGTTGGTCTGGATACGGGCGATATGCTTTTGAAGTCCGAAATTGATATCGGTGAAAATGAAACTGCCGATGAGCTTCACGACAGACTTTCCGGACTTGGCGCAGAGCTGATCGTCAAAGTTGTGCATGGTGCGGAAGAAGGTACCTTGAAGAGAGAAAAACAGGACGACAGCCAATCCTGCTATGCCAAAATGCTGACAAAGGAAATGTCGAAAATTGATTTCAGCCGCAGCGCAAAGGAAATTCATGATCAGGTCAGAGGGCTGAATTCATGGCCGAGTGCGGTGGCAGAACTTAATGGAAAACGAATTAAAATTCACCGTACAGTATTGGCAGAGGGCAGCGGTGAGCCGGGTCAGGTATTGTCGCTCAGTCCGCTGATCGCCGCCTGCGGAGAAGGCGCTGTGGAGATTATTGAACTCCAGCCGGAAGGCAAAAAGAGAATGGACGCAAAGGCATTTATTAACGGTCTGCACGGTGCGGCAGCAGAAGAACTCAGATTCGTTTAAGGAGAACAAAATGGCGGTATCATCAAGACAGACGGCATATCAGGCGTTGATGCGTGTCGAGGAGGAGCTTTCATATTCCAATATCATACTGAATTCCGTTTTGAGGAATGAGATGTCGGAAAGAGATAAGAGGTTTGTTTCGGCGCTGTTTTACGGTGTGATCGAAAAAAAGCTGCTGCTTGATTATAATCTCTCCCAATTTTCCGACAGACCTGTCAACACACTTGCAAAAGAGGTTCTGATGATACTACGCATGGGATTGTATCAGCTTTTCTTTATGAACGGCGTTCCTGCTTCTGCGGCTGTCAATGAAAGCGTCAGACTGTGTAAGGTCAATCAGCTTTACAGCGCTGCTCCATTTGTCAATGCTGTACTCAGAGCGGCTTCAAAAGCGGAGAATATCAGGCTGCCCGACAAAAGAAAAGGAAAAAACAAATACCTGTCCATAAAATATTCATGTCCCGAAGGAATTATACGTCTTTGGCGGCAAAGCTACGGGGATGAGCTGACGGAAGGAATGCTTTCGGTTCTGGATGGCAGACCGCCGATTACGGCAAGAGTCAATACCCTTAAGATCACTCCCTGTGCTTTGGCGGAACGGCTGACAAAAAGCGGAGTATGTGCCAGCATATCGGCAATCCTTGAAAACGGCATAGAACTTAAGGATACAGGATCAGTCGAAGATCTGGATGAATATAAGGAGGGGTTGTTCCATATTCAGGATACGGCTTCGCAGCTTTGCTGTGAGCTGCTGGAGGCGCAGAAGGGTCAAACGGTGACAGACGCCTGCTCGGCGCCCGGAGGAAAGGCTTTTACTATTGCCGAGATAATGGACAACACAGGAAAAATCATTGCCTGCGACCTCTATCGGCACCGTTTGGCGCTTGTGGAAAAGGGTGCTGATAGGCTCGGCATCAATATTATCTCGGTCATGCAGGCGAATTCCGCCGAACGTCAGGAGCTTCCGCAAGCTGACAGGATTCTTTGCGATGTGCCGTGTTCGGGGCTGGGAATCATCAGAAGAAAGCCTGAACTGCGATATAAGGACGACTGCGGAACAGAAACCCTTCCGAAGCTGCAGTATGAAATACTATGCAGCAGCGCAGCAGCTTTAAAAAGCGGCGGACTGCTGATTTATTCAACCTGTACGCTGAATCCTGCCGAAAACGGACATAATATAAGGAAATTTCTTGATGAGAATAAAGATTATGAACCCTATCCGATAAGACTTCCGGAAGGAATCAGAAGATGTATTGACGAGCCTGAAAACGAACTGACGCTTTTTCCGCAGATAAACGGGACGGACGGCTTCTTCATCAGCGTTATAAAAAGGAAGTGAGTTATGTGAAGACTGATATCAAATCAATGTATGAAAGTGAGCTTGCCGATATGCTGGCAAAGATGGGTGAACCGAAATACAGAGCGGCACAGGTCTTCAAATGGCTCCAGAGTGGTGTAAAATCCTTTGATGAAATGACTAATATTTCCAAGAATTTACGTCAAAAACTTGTACAAAACTGCCATATATCTTCTGCGGCTATTGAAAAAAAATTGATTTCGGCTTATGATGATACAGAGAAATATTTATTTTCGTTTGCTGACGGTGAGATGGTCGAGTCGGTGCTGATGAAATATCATCACGGGTATACCAGCTGCATATCCACGCAGGTCGGCTGCAAAATGGGCTGTACATTCTGCGCAACAGGCAAAAGCGGATTTGCAAGAAATCTTACCGCATCCGAAATGCTTTCTCAGCTGCAGTCTGAACAGCAGGATAATAACATAAGAATCTCCAATATCGTCCTGATGGGAATGGGAGAGCCTCTTGACAATTTTGATAATGTGATCAGATTTTTGAAACTGGTCAGCAATGAAAACGGAATGAATATCGGAATGAGACATATTTCACTTTCTACCTGCGGTCTTGTTCCGAGAATATATGAGCTTGCGGATATGAAGCTGCAGCTGACGCTTTCAGTATCACTTCATGCGCCGAATGATCAGATCCGCAGCCGTACCATGCCTGTCAACAGAAAATATAATATCGGTCAGCTTCTTGAAGCGTGCCGGTATTATGCAAAAAGCACAGGCAGAAGGATATCCTTTGAATACGCTATGATAGACGGTGTCAACGATAGTGATGCCTGTGCAAAAGAGCTTGGCGAAAGGCTGAAGGGAATGCTCGCCCATGTAAACCTGATTCCTGTCAATTCTGTCAGCGGAACAGGTTATAAGAAGAGCAAAAGGGAAAGGATGCAGCGCTTTATCAATATTTTATCCGGATCGGGAATAACAGCGACGGTGAGAAGAACCCTCGGAAGCGATATCAACGCTTCCTGCGGTCAGCTCAGAAGATCCGCCGCCGATGAAAGGATGAAAAAGGGGGAAATTTCATAATGCAGGTTTATTCGCAAAGTGATATAGGCTTGAAACGACTTTCAAATCAGGATTACTGTTTGTCAGGTCGCTTTTCGGATGAAGCAGTATGGGCTGTTGTTTGCGACGGTATGGGCGGAGCAAACGGCGGAAGTACTGCAAGCCGTGTTGCGGCTGAAACAATAGCCGGAACAATTGAAAGCGGTTACCGGTCTGAAATGTCCCCTGAAGAGATAAAAGAGCTGATGGAGCTTGCGGTAGGCTGTGCCAATCATTCTGTTTATGATATGAGTATCCATGTTCCCGGACTATCGGGAATGGGAACAACAGTTGTTTGTGCAATTGCCGGAAAGAAAACAGTTCATGTGATACACGCCGGCGACAGTCGTGCCTATCTTTATAATGACGAGAGTCTGACTCAGCTTACGACCGACCATTCGATCGTTCAGGAAATGGTGACGGCAGGGGAGCTTACGCCAGAACAGGCAAGACAGCACTATATGAAAAATATTATTACAAGAGCTTTAGGCACAGAGCCGTATCTGAAAACGGATTATATCTCTGTTCCGTTCGGCGGAGGCTCAAAGCTGATAATCTGTACCGACGGAATGTCAAATTATATTACAGACGAAAGTTTGCTTGAATTTATTCGCACAAACAGTTGTGACGAACTTACGGAAAAGCTGATCGAATCTTCAAAGGAGCTTGGCGGCAGCGATAATATCACGGTTGCTGTCATTGCGGGCTGAAAGGAGTTTAATAAATGGATAAATACACCGGCAAAAGGCTTGACAGCCGATATGAGATCCAGGAACTGATCGGAGTCGGAGGAATGGCAACGGTCTATAAGGCTTATGATACGGTTGATGACAAGACGGTAGCGATTAAAATTCTTAAGGATGAATTTCTCGGAAACAGCGAATTTATGAGACGCTTCAAAAATGAATTCAAGGCTGTTGCTGTGCTTTCTCACCCGAATATAGTCCAGGTGTACGATGTCAGCTTCGGAGATAAGATGCAGTATATCGTAATGGAATATATCGACGGCATTACGCTGAAGGAATATATTAGCCACAAGCATATCATTCCGTGGAAGGAAGCTGTGCATTTTACAGTTCAGATTCTTCAGGCGCTTCAGCATGCGCATGAAAAGGGCATAGTACACAGGGATATGAAGCCGCAGAATATCATGCTTCTTCAGGACGGCTCCATCAAGGTGACGGATTTCGGTATTGCAAGGTTTTTCAATAATGAAACACGCACCATGACTGACAAGGCTATCGGCTCTGTTCACTATATCGCTCCCGAACAGGCAAGGGGCGATGCAACCGACGGCAAGGCAGATATTTATTCTGTCGGAGTGATGCTTTATGAAATGCTGACAGGCAAGCTGCCTTTCGAGGCTGATACAGCCGTATCGGTTGCCATCATGCAGATGCAGAACGACCCGAAGCCGCTGCGTGAGATCAATGAAAACATTCCCGAAGGAATTGAAGAGATCACGCTCAAGGCTATGCGCAAGGATCCCAAACAGAGATATCATTCCGCAAAGGAAATGCTTGACGCCATTGAGATATTCAGACATAATCCGTCCGTAAAATTCAGATACAGCTACTTTGTTGATGAAACCCCAACAAAGTATGTCGATTCGATCAATCACGTTCCCGCAGCGGCTCCCGAACCGGTCTATGACGACCATTATGACAGCTATGATGAGGAAACAGCCGTTAACCGCTCCAAAACAGCGGTAAAGTGGGTCACGGCGCTTATCAGTCTGATGATCATCGCAGCGATCGGTGTGATCATCTATATGATGGTGACCAACAATATGAAGGCTTCGGAAACAAAGGATGTACTTGTTCCCGAATTTGTCGGACAGATGTATGATCAGATACAGGCGGACAAATCCTATAAGTTTAATTTTGAGATCACGGCAAAATATGACGCTGCTCAGCCGCTGAATGTCGTTCTTTCACAGGATCCCGAAGCCGGCTCAAAGCAGATCAAAGAAAACGCAACCATCAAACTTGTTATTAACAGCACAAGCACCACAAATGATGTTCCGAAGTTAAAAAATTATTCCGAGCAGGAGGCTATCGAAAGACTCGAAGCCAAATTCTTCAACTATAATATTGCACGTGTGAACAGCACAGAAGTGAACAAGGGCTATGTCATTGACTGCTCTCCGCAGGAGGGAACAGACCAGGAGATCGGAACGGTAATAACGCTCATTATCAGCGATGGTCCGGCAACAGAAAAAGAAGAGGTTCCCGATGTTGTCGGCATGAGTTATGACGCAGCAAAACAGGCTCTTGAATCAAAGGGCTTCACAACAAAGCAGTCAACGGTGGCAAGTGCGGTTGAAGAGGGCAAGGTTATCAATACTGACCCGCTTGCAGGCAATACGCTCACAAAAGGAACGCTGATCACGATTCAGGTCAGCGACGGCAGCAAGATTGTAAAATCTCTGACAGAAACGGTCAAGCTCCCGGAAGAATATGCAGAGGTGAATTATGCTGTATATGAGGACGGCAAAAAGACGCTGGAAGAAAAGATCGTTCCGGCAACAGTAGGTCAGAAGCTGCTTGAGATCGACCCGAAGGGTGCCAACAACAATCAGAAGATTGTTACAGTAATGCTTGATGAAAAGCGTTATGCGGTCTATACCTTTGATTTCAAGACCAAATCTGTCAGCAGAAGCTATTTCAATGAGGATTATCAGATCAAGCAGGGATCATCAGAGGAGGAACCCGAAAAACCGGAAGAACCCGAAAAAACGGAAGAACCGGGAGAACCGGAAGAACCAACACAGAGCGATATTGAAAAGATCAGAAAGAATGCGGTTTTGGAGATTAGCACATATATTACCGACTTTACTCCTTATGATGAAGAGTCTGTTGACTTATTAGATGAAATTGTTGCAGATTATGAGTCAAAGATCAAAGCTTCCGGTAAGGAAGAGGAAATCTGGACACTCATTGCCGAAGCAAAGGACAAAATGGATGCAGTTCCGAAGAAGAACAGCGAAGATGAACCGCAGGAGTCATCGGAACCCGAAGAGAGCAGCGTACCGGAGGAATCTCCGGTCAGAGCTCTTATCGATCCCGGCTTCAAACCGGACAATCTTATGCTCTTCTGATGGTGTGATCAATGGAAAAATTAACAGGATTAATCATTAAAGCAATCAGCGGCTTCTATTATGTTGAAGCCGCTGACCGTATATATGAATGTAAAGCAAGAGGCATTTTCCGCAAAAAAGGACTCAGTCCTGCTGTGGGCGACAGGGCAGAAATCAGTATTCTGGGGGACGACAAGGCACAGGTAGAAAATATCATGCCAAGAAAGAATTATCTTGTCCGTCCGCCGCTTGCCAATCTCGACAGACTTTTTATTGTTGCTTCTGTATCTGACCCTTCGCCCAGCACGCTGATTATTGACAAGGTGAGTGCGGTTGCAGTAAGCAAAAAAATCGAACCTGTCATTGTTTTTACCAAATCGGATCTTGCAGACTGCAGCAGGCTCGTTGAAACATATCATTCAGTCGGAATCAAAGCCTTTGCATACAGTATCAAATCATCCGGCTGCAAAGCAAAGCTGACAGAGCTTCTCAACGGAAAGATCTCTGCCTTCACAGGAAATACGGGTGTGGGTAAGTCATCGCTGCTCAATTCTCTATTTCCGGAGCTGGATATAGCGACAGCGGAGATCAGCCGCAAGCTGGGCAGAGGACGTCACACAACACGTCACAGCGAGCTTTATAAGGTCGGAGGCGGATATGTCGCCGATACACCCGGATTCTCAACGGTAGATATCGAGCGCTACGAGCTGATCCGCAAAAACGAAATAGCCGGATGTTTTCCCGAATTTGGTGAGCATATCGGCAATTGCAGGTTTACAGGCTGTTCGCATACGGTGGAAAAGGGGTGTGCCGTGCTGGAAGCTGTCCGGAGCGGTGAGATTCCTTTGTCACGTCATCAGAGTTACAAGCAGATGTATGATGAAGTCAAGAATATTCCCGAATGGCAGCTCAGGTAAGGATTGGTGCATAGCCTTAACAAGAGGTGATGAAGGTGGAAAGCAGAAGATGCGCAGTAATAGGGGCTTCTCCGGAAACGGATATTGAAGTGATAAGGAGATGTCTGAGGGATGATGATTTTATTGCGTGTGCGGACGGAGGATATGTCTTTGCCAGGAAAGCAGGGAGAGAACCGGATCTGATCGTCGGTGATTTTGATTCGTCGGAAAAGCCTGAAAACCGAAATGGCGGGGTCATATATCTGCCTGTCAGAAAAGACGATACGGATACGATGTACATTGTCAGGGAATGTCTGAAGCTGGGTTTTTCGGATTTTCTTCTACTCGGTATGACGGGTGGCAGACCTGACCATACATTTGCCAATTTCTGTACGCTGAGCTATATCGCCGAAAATGGTGCTCACGGCTGTATGGCTGACGGGCGCTGTGTTGTTGAAGCTATCGGTACGGGTAAAACCATCATTGAAAACAAAAAGGATTCGGGATTTTCTGTTTTCCCATTCGGGTGCAGCAAATGCAGACTGTCACTTAAGGGCTTTGAATATGAGCTGGAGGACGGTGAACTGACGGAGGATTTTCCTCTCGGCGTAAGCAACCGCATTATATCCGACAAAGCAGAGGTGGTGCTGACATCGGGAAAGGCGATCCTGTTTATCGGGAATCAGGAGCAATAAATTTGTAGCAATATTCTGTCTGCTGTATATAATGTTATTGTAGAGAGCAAGCAGCCGTAAGGCTGAACATTATGAAGAACAGGTAGGATCGCTATGAGAAGATGTATCAGAAATGGAAATATTTTTGCGTTCAGCTTGGGAATGCTTGTGGGTTTGATACTTCCGCAGAGCTGGATTGCTGTTGTTGCAGCGGTTTTGCTTGCCGTTGTAGCGTTTGTAAGTCGGCGCTGCTGCAGAGCTTGAGGAGGCAGTTATTATGAAGATAGTAGTTGTAGACAATCCGAGATTCTGGAGTTTTTTCCTCAGAAAAATGTTTGGCATAAAAAGACTTCCGCAGACCTGAGAGTACATGAAACCGGCGGCATTGACGGTCGGGACAAAACAAGCAAAGAGTATGGGGCTGCTTCACAGTCAGGTGAATTTACCTGATTGTGGGGCAGCCCTTTTTTGTGTCCGCATGACAAGTTTCCGCAAATATTATCTGGTCATTGATGTAGAATGATTTCAGCTGCATTTTATGGAAAGTGCGGTCAATACGGGAAAGGAGTGTCAATATGGAACCGAAAAGCGTTATGCACGGAAGTGAGCTGACAATATATCTGACGGGAGAAATTGATCACCACAGCGCAAGAAAAATGCGTGAAGCGGCAGATTCTCTCATACAGCAGAAAAAACCGTCTTTACTCAAGCTGAATTTTGCCGGCGTTACATTTATGGACAGTTCGGGAATCGGACTTGTCATGGGCAGATACAGAACTATGCTGCTTTACGGCGGCAGCGTCAGGGTGGTCAATATTCCCGAAAACCTCCGCAGAATTATGGAACTGTCGGGTCTTGGAAGCCTGAATATTTTGGAAAGAAGTGGTGAACTTGAAACCGTTAAATGAAATGACCATCACCTTTGAAAGCCGCTCTTCAAATGAAGCCTTTGCACGTTCGGCTGTCGCCGCCTTTATTGCACAGCTTGATCCCACGATAGGAGAGCTTAACGATATCAGGACGGCTGTGTCCGAAGCCGTTACCAACTGCGTTGTTCATGCGTATAAGGACAGGATCGGCAAAATTTCGGTCAATGTACGGATTATGAAGGAACATACCGTAACGATCCGTATCAAAGACAGCGGCTGCGGAATTGAAGACGTTGAGCAGGCAATGGAGCCGCTGTACACCACAGCACCTGAAGAGGAGAGGGCAGGTCTGGGCTTTGCGGTAATGCAGAGCTTTTCAGATATGCTTAAGGTCAGATCGGCAGTCGGAAAGGGTACGACCGTTACGCTTACCAAAAAACTGAGTCCGAGGCTGAGCGATGCCTGAGCGTGAAATTACCGTCAGCGAAAATCTGGGGCTTGTTCATGCCTGTGCGGGAAGATTTCGTGGACGGGGAATCGAATATGACGATCTTTATCAGGCAGGCTGTGTCGGACTGATAAAGGCAGCCGACAATTTCAATCCCGATCTCGGCTACAAATTTTCTACTTATGCTGTCCCCGTTATCATCGGGGAAATCAAAAGAATGTTTCGTGACGGAGGTGCGGTCAAGGTATCGAGAAGCCTTAAAGAGCTTGGAATGAAGGTGGCAAGGGAAACCGAGCTTTTTGTCAAGGCGGAGGGCAGAGACCCCACCATATCGGAGCTTTCAAAAAAACTGGGATTTCCTCCCGAACAGATAAGCGAAGCAATATCCGCAACGATGTCACCTCTTTCGCTGACTGCCTCCAACGATGACGGTGAAATACAGACGGATATTCCGACTCCGGCGCCTGAGGGAAGGATCACCGAGCTTATGTCGCTTCACACCGAGCTTGCTAGACTTCCCGAAGCTGACCGACGACTGATCTCTCTTCGTTTCTTTGCACATAAAACCCAATCCGAGGTCGCCGGACTCCTTAATATGACCCAGGTTCAGGTTTCCCGCCGTGAAAAAAAGATTCTCCTCCTTCTGCGGCAGAACCTTCTGTGAGTTGTCAGAACTTTAATCTTCGTATGCACCAATAAAACAGTAATATCCCGGCAGACGGCTGAATATAAATTCATAGATAACATAAGGAGTGAATTGTCTATGGAATATTCAATCAAAAAGGATAATTGCCCCGTCTGCGAAACTGTTTTGGAGGCGGCAAGCGAACAGCCCGTGGATCTCGATTTCAGCCTTCCGGATTACTGCCCCGATATCGAGCGTATACTTAAATGCCGTATGTGTCCGTCCGTAACATCCAAAAGTATCACCGGAGACCGGCTGGATGTGGATGGAGTTACGGTGATAAGACTTTATTATCTGGACTCGAAAAAACAGGCAGTTCGCCTTTGTGAGCATACAAGCCCCTTTTCCTGCTCGTTCACACTCAAAAATCCCCGTCCCGACCTGACAGCCTGTGTGAAGCTGCGCACAGATTATCTCAACTGCCGTGCTGTAAGCCCGAGAAGGCTTGACATTCACGGAGCTTTTTCGGTTCTTGCTTCGGTCTATTCCAAAACCAACAGGGAATACTGCTCCGAAATTGAGGGAGAGGACATTCAGCAGCGCACCCATTCCGAGCTTGTCAGCGTACTATCCGGAATAGGTCAGCAGCAGTTTTCTGTCAGCGAGGTGCTGGATATCGGTCAGGGAAAAAGCTCCCCGGAAAGTATTCTCCGCAGCGAGCTTGCATTTCATCTCGGTGACAGCCGTGCAATAGATGATAAACTGATGCTGAAAGGTGAGGCGGTTCTTCGTGTTCTGTATGTAACGGACATCGAAACGGGCGCACAGGATTATATGAGCTTCAATATTCCCGTCAGTCAGGTAATCGACGTTCAGGGAATCAGCGACAATACCATCAATGATATATCGGTGGATGTTCTGAATTTTGATGTGACGCTTAAATCCGAATTTGATGAAAGCAGCACTCTCATTACACTTGACGCAAGGCTTCTGGCAACTGTCTTTGCCTTTACCGAGCAGGATGCAGGCATTGTTGATGATGCCTATTCCACTAATTTTGAACTGGAGCTTGCTTATCGTCCCGTTCCGGTTACAAGGCTTATTACTGTCTTTGATATGAATTCCTCTGTCAAGGATGAGATCAATACAGGTGACGGCGGCATTACAAAGGTAATTGATCTCTGGTGTGACAGTATCAGTTCCATTGCTTCATCGGAAAATGGAAAGCTCAATATCAGAGGAAAGCTCAACTGCTGTGTGCTGGCTCTTGACGGCAGCGGTATTCCGTTCTGTTCGGAAAAAGCGATTGATTTCAGTCTGTCGCCCGATTGTCCCGAAATCAGCGGCGCTGTCAATGCAAAACCGGATATCAGCGTTCCTTCTCTCAGCTTCAGGATCACGGGAGATAATTCCATTGAATTGAAAGCGGATATCAGAGTCCGTGCGGCGGTTTATGAGACACGTACCTGCCGTGCCGTGGTTTCTGCTGAGGGGTTGGAGGATAGAAGGAGAGAAAAGGATTTCACCGCCGCATTAACGCTTTATTATGCCGATGCAGGGGAAAGTCTGTGGAATATCGCACGGCTTTATTGTACGTCTGTTGAGGCTGTAAAGCTGGAAAACAATATGACGGACGATGTGATCCAGGCTCGTGGAATGGTATTGATACCGATGTAAAGGGAGGGGCGGAATTATGGAAGAAAGAAACATTTATAACGATATTTCAAGGAGAACGGGCGGAGATATCTATCTCGGCATTGTCGGACCAGTCCGAACGGGAAAATCAACATTTATCAAGCGCTTTATGGATACGCTTGTCATTCCGAATATCGTCAACGAGGGACAGCGTGAAAGAGCAACGGACGAGCTGCCGCAGTCCTCGGCAGGCAGGACGATCATGACGACCGAGCCGAAATTCATTCCGGAGGATGCCGTTGAGGTAAAGCTGGACGGGACAGCAGGTTTTCGTGTCAGGATGATCGACTGTGTCGGCTATATCGTCCCAAGCGCCCTCGGCTATATTGAGGATGAAAATCCGAGAATGGTAAAGACCCCGTGGTTTGACGATGCCATTCCGTTCAATATGGCAGCAGAGATTGGAACGAAAAAGGTAATCACAGACCATTCGACAATTGGTCTTGTTGTGACGACAGACGGTTCTATCAGCGATATTGACCGATCAGAATATGAAGAAGCGGAAGAACGTGTCATCAATGAGCTGAAAGAGATAGAGAAGCCGTTTATTGTTCTTCTTAATTCAACCCAACCCGATTCTCAGGACACAAGAGCGTTGGCAAAAAAGCTGAGTGACAAGTACGGTGTTCATGTTGAACCTGTGAGCTGTATGCAGCTTGACGAAAGCGAAATCAAGAGAATTCTTGCTAGAGTGCTGTTTGAATTCCCTGTCAAGGAAATCAAGGTCGATATGCCGAAATGGGTATCTTCTCTGGAACAGGAGCATTGGCTGAGAAGCTCTGTGCTTAGCACAATACGGACAGCGGCACAGGGAGCGGAAAAAATCCGTGAGGTCAGCGACATTGCCGATAAAATCAGCGAAAGCGAATATGTGACACTTGCCGAAACCAGCGCTGTCGATCTCGGAACAGGCAGGGCAAGGGTGAGGGTGGATCTTGATCCGTCACTTTTCTATAAGGTACTCGGAGAGAAAACGGGTCTTGAAATCAGCGATGAGGGCGGACTGCTTGACGCTATGATGGAGCTTTCTCAGATGAAGAAAAAGTTTGAAAAGGTTCAGCAGGCGTATAACGATGTGAGTGAAACAGGCTACGGAATCGTCATGCCGTCAATGGACGAGCTGACGCTGGAAGAGCCTGAGATCATCAAGCAGGGCGGCAGATATGGCATACGTCTGAGGGCAAATGCACCGTCTGTTCACATGATGAAAACAACAATCAAAACGGAGATCACGCCGATCGTCGGCTCTGAGCAGCAGTCCGAGGAGCTTGTCGCCTATCTTCTCAAGGAATTTGAAGAGGATCCGTCAAAGATTTGGGAATCCAATATATTCGGAAAATCCCTTCACGAGCTTGTCAATGAAGGACTTCACAACAAGCTGTATAAAATGCCGGCAGATGCAAGGAATAAAGTCAAGGAAACTGTCGAGAGAATCATCAATGACGGCTGCAACGGTCTTATCTGTATTATCCTGTAACAAAGACGAATTTCCCCGGACTCTGTATTTATGCAGAGTCTGGGGAAGCTGACTGTTAATTACGATCCTTTGTTATATGATTTTGTGCGGAAGCTTTTTAAGACTTTCCATCACCTTTCGGCAGGTTTCGGCGCCTGATTCCTCAATAAGACCCTCAAACAGCCTGAGCTCTGTATAGAAGCAGTTGTCGGAGATATCATATTCAAGGATGTTTCCGCATACATAGTCGATGGCAGTATTTTCACGGGCGGTATTTGCTGAGGTAGTGGAGGGGATATGCCTGATAAGAATTTCCTTATCGCCCTTGTATACAACGATAAGCACCTCATCACCGAAATGATAGATCATGGAAAGACTGCCTTCTTTTTCCGTCCAGTTCATATCCGGCAGAGTATTTTTAAGCTCGTTCATCCATTTTCTGTGCCGCTCCCATACGACAGCCATATCATTGAAATCAATCTCATTGAGATTGGCTCTCTTTCGTCCGGCGGTAACGGCTTCAAGGTATTGTTTCCAATACAGGTCGTTTTCACGGATATCTGTCACTTGTGAAAGCGTGATATCCGGGTTTTGCGGCATATAGACAGAATGTCTGAGAAAGACAGGGGAAAAGTTCAGAATGGAGCATATGATCTCGTCCGTCATAAGGGTACGGAAGTTTTCGCCGGTTCTTCTTTCTGAAAATGCAAAGTTCCACATCTGATCGCTGTGGGTCATCATCGGACGTATGTGAAGAGCGGTGGGGAGATTGATCGTATAGACAAAATCAACGATCTGCTTCAGCTCACGGGAAAAAGGCTTTTGCGTATCAATAAGACAGTTGTCAACCTTGCTGTTCGCTTTGACGATATAATCCTTATAGAGCCAATTTCTGGTGTAATCCTTGAATTGCTCGGAATAGAAGCTGACAGCGGACTTCCTTATCTTTTGCCAGATATTCCTGAACTCCTCCGCTTTTTCTTCCGGTATATCCGTTGCATCACGCAGGATATCAAGGCGGTATTTGTCATCAGCCGTTGTCAGGAAAAGCTCTCTCATCTTTCCGGCAACCGTTCTTGTTATTTCGTAGGTATTGTTGGAGGGCGAATTCCAGTCAAATTTGATGCAGAAAACCTTGTGCTCACGGCATAGCTCTTTCCATACCTTAAATGCTTCTTCATCATGATCAAACTTTGGAGGATCAATAGGAGCATCTTCATTATAAAGATAAATAACGAATGAACCGTTGTCAAGAAGCCGGCAGAAAGCCTGCTGATTCTCTCCGCCGTCTGTATACCAGTCGATAAAGGCACGGGTGTTGAAGACAGACGCACGGTTGATCAGCATCTGCCAGTTATGAAGAAGGGCAGCATATACGGCAGATTGCTGGTGCCGCTTTCTTTCAGACAATGCACCCTCGGCTTCAAAGCCTTTTTCAAGAAAATCGGGATTGCTGAGAAATTCCGCAGGACACCATTGATTGTCAATACATATCGGATATACTGCATTCGGGTCTGTTTCTCCCGGTTTTACCTTATAGAATTCTAATCCGTCGGATTCAGCTTTTTCCGGACACGCACGAGGATATATGTAGTCCGAATCGCTGATGATATCATCATAGCTGTCAAGAACAATATCGAGCTGTTGGGTTTCATTCCAGGGCTTTTTACCGTATATTCTGCGGATCTCATTATCGACAAATTCCTCTCCCCATACGCTATGGCTTAACAGCTGACTGCAGAAATCCATTGTGACTCCGCCGAATCTGAAAAGCGGAATATACTGTACGGCTGCAAAAAGCTCCAGAAGCTCTGGTTCGTCTTTGAAAAGATAGCTCAGCGGCATTCTTTCCAGCATGATGATAATAATGCGGTAGCTTGGATCGGCTTTGTTTCTGTTCATAGCCATTTTCAGCTCTCTTACAACCTCATAGCGCTGTTCGATGCCGTTTGTCAAAAAAGCAAGAAAACAGCGGCTCTTATCGAATATACTGTTAATCGTTGTTTCCCATTTGTTGCCTATCGGGATGCCGTAATCATACCAGAAACGTATGCCCTGAGGGTAAAGAATCCTCAGAAAGTGTTCCACCTTGGCCTGATCGGCATGGCTGTAACTGACAAAGGCAAACGGTTTGCTGCCTTCATAAACCATTTCTTTTTTGTCCATAGCATTTACCCCTTTTCATTTATTTGTTATATTCATTATAAACCATAAAAAAGCGGTATTGCTATAAGGGGCGAAAAATATTTATTAATTATATAAAACATTTAAAAATAAAATCTATATGTGATTTTTACAATTATTACAATTTGCGGAATTAAATTCATTTTTTCTATTGAAAAAATGGAGGAAATGTTATAAAATAGAATAAACAATGTCCTTGTGTTCTGCATTGGGACATATTTCCTGCTTTGAAATCTGTTATGCGGGAAATGCCGCCGTTTGGGTGGAAATTCAGACGGCTGATATCGGTACCGGCAGATTGCCGGGGAAAGGATGTAAATACAATGAATTATCTTAACAAGAAAACTGTTGAGGATATTGATGTAGCAGGCAAGAGAGTGCTTGTTCGCTGCGACTTCAACGTACCGTTTGACGGTGAGGGCAATATCTCTGACCCGAAGAGAATTGACGAGGCTCTCAAGACAATCAAGTATCTCATCGACCACAAGGCAAGAGTTATCCTTTGCTCACATCTCGGCCGTCCGAAGGGCGAGTTCAATCCGAAGTATTCTCTCGCTCCCGTTGCTGCTTACCTTTCAAAGGCTCTCGGCTTTGAGGTAAAGATGGCTTCGGATGTTGTCGGTGAAAGCGCACAAAGCATCGCTGCTTCTCTTCAGGACGGCGAGGTGGAGCTGATCGAGAATGTTCGTTTCCACAAGGAAGAGGAAAAGAATGATCCCGAATTTGCAAAGAAGCTCGCTGCACTTGCTGAGATCTATGTCAATGACGCATTCGGCACAGCTCACAGAGCTCATGCTTCCACAGCAGGCGTTGCTGATTATCTCCCGGCAGTAGGCGGTTACCTCATCCAGAAGGAAATCACCGTTATGGGCGGCGCTCTCGAAGATCCGAAGAGACCGTTTGTTGCCATTCTCGGCGGTGCAAAGGTTTCCGATAAGATCGGTGTTATCACAAACCTTCTCGATAAGGTGGATACACTTATCATCGGCGGCGGTATGGCTTATACCTTTATGAAGGCTCTCGGCTATTCAACAGGTACATCTATCTGCGAGCTTGATAAGGTTGAGCTTGCTAAGGATATTATGACGAAAGCTAAGGAAAAGGGCGTTAACTTCCTTATCCCTGAGGATACTGTTGTCGGCACAGAGTATAAGCCTGACACAGAATACAAGACAGTTCCGTCAGACCAGATCGAGGATAACTGGATGGGTCTTGATATCGGTCCGAAGACAAGAGAAAAGTTTGCCAACGCTCTTGTCGGCGCAGGTACAGTAGTATGGAACGGTCCGATGGGTGTTTCCGAGTGGGAGAACTTTGCAGCAGGTACTATTTCTGTTGCCAAGGCTGTTGCTGAAAGCGGTGCAATCTCCATCATCGGCGGCGGCGACTCTGCTGCTGCAGTTGAAAAGCTCGGCTATGCTGACAGAATGACTCACATCTCAACAGGCGGCGGCGCATCTCTCGAATTCCTTGAGGGTAAAGTACTTCCGGGTATCGCTGCTCTTAATGACAAAGACTGAAAAAATGAATAATGAATAAAGAATAATGAATAGTGAATAATGTTCTGCTTTATTCAGAATCAAACAATTTTGATGACGGGGTAGGGCGGCGCCCTCCCCGTTATTTAATTTTTAATTTTAAAGGAGAATTCACAATGAACAAGGAACTCAGAAGCGCAGTTATCGCAGGTAACTGGAAAATGAACAAGACACGCCCCGAAGCAAAGGCTCTTATCGAGGAGCTTAAGCCGATTGCTGAAAAAGCAACCTGCGATGTTGTCATTTGTGTGCCGTTTACCAACCTGGAAACAGCTGTTGAGCTGACAAAGGGTACAAACATAAAGGTTGGCGCAGAAAACGTACATTTTGAGAAGAGCGGCGCTTTCACAGGCGAGATTTCTGCCGATATGCTTACAGAGATCGGTGTTGAATACGTTATTATCGGTCACAGCGAAAGAAGACAGTATTTCGGAGAAACCGACGAAACTGTTAATAAGAGAACAAAGGCTGCTCTTGCAGCAGGTCTTAAGCCTATCGTATGTGTAGGTGAGCTTCTTTGGGAGCGTGAGTGCAATATCACCGATGAGGTTATTGCAAGACAGATCAAGCTCGATCTTTTCGATGTATCAGCAGAGGACGTAAAGAAAACCATTATTGCTTATGAGCCTGTTTGGGCTATCGGCACAGGCAAGACGGCAACAGCTGCACAGGCAGAAGAAGTATGCGGCTTTATCCGTGCAACTCTTGCAAAGCTTTATGGTCAGGATGTTGCTGACGCAGTTACCATTCAGTATGGCGGCTCGATGAACCCGAAGAATGCGGCAGAGCTTCTTGCACAGCCCGATGTTGACGGCGGTCTTATCGGCGGTGCATCACTCAAGGCAGCTGATTTCGGCGTTCTCCTTGAAGAAGCAAGCAAATAAAGTGGGGTAGCAATATGAAAAAACCTTTAGTTCTTATGATTCTTGACGGTTTCGGAATAGGCACTAACTACGGCAATGCAATCCGCAGCGCAAAGAAACCGAATATGGAACATATTTTCTCGACCAGCCCGTGGGGTCTTATTGCTGCTTCGGGCATGGATGTAGGTCTGCCTGACGGTCAGATGGGCAACAGCGAGGTCGGACATACCAATATCGGTGCCGGCAGAGTTGTCTATCAGGAGCTTACAAGAATCACAAAGGCAATCAAAGACGGCGATATTCTTAAAAATGAAGCTCTTGTCAATGCAATGAAAAATGCTGCTGAGGACGGAAAAGCTCTTCATCTGATGGGTCTGCTTTCTCCGGGCGGTGTTCATAGCCATATCACACATCTTTATGGTCTGGTTGAGACAGCTAAGACACTTGGTGTAAAAAATGTTTATATCCATGCGTTCCTCGACGGCAGAGATGTTCCGCCTTCTAGTGCAAAGGAATATGCAGAAGAATGTACCAAAAAGCTCGAAGAGATCGGTGTCGGCAAAATTGCTACCGTAATGGGCAGATACTATGCAATGGACAGAGATAATAACTGGGATAGAGTTGAAAAAGCCTATGCCGCTCTTGTTTACGGAGAAGGTGTAAAGGCTGACAATGCTGTTGATGCTATTGCAGCTTCTTATGCAGAGGGTGTTACGGACGAATTTGTGATTCCGGCTGTATGTGAGGAAAATGCAGAGATCAAAAGTGGCGATTCCGTTATCTTCTTTAACTTCCGCCCAGACAGAGCAAGAGAAATTACCCGTACCTTCGTTGACCCTGATTTCAGCGGCTTTGAGAGAAGAAACGGTTTCTTCCCGCTCCATTATGTCTGCATGACTCAGTATGATGCAACGATGCCGAATGTTGAGGTTGCGTTCAAGCCGCAGAAGCTCTCCAATATGTTCGGAGAATATATCTCTCAGAAGGGTCTGACTCAGCTCAGAATCGCAGAAACGGAGAAATATGCTCATGTAACATTCTTCTTTAACGGCGGTGTTGAAACGGTAAGTGAGGGAGAGGACAGATGTCTGATTCCTTCACCGAAGGTTGCTACATACGACCTCCAGCCTGAAATGAGTGCTTACGAGGTGACAAAGAATGTCGTTGAGAGAATTGAAAGCGGCAAATATGATGTCATTATCCTGAACTTTGCCAACTGTGATATGGTAGGTCACACAGGTGTATTTGAAGCAGCGGTGAAGGCTGTCGAAGCTGTTGACGACTGTGTCGGACAGGTGGTCAAGGCAGTTAAAAAAGCAGACGGCGTTGTTCTTATCACGGCAGACCACGGCAATGCCGACAGAATGCTTGATGAAAACGGCGAGCCGTTTACAGCTCACACAACAAACCTTGTACCGTTTGTTGTTGTAAACCATCCGTGTGAGCTTCGTGACGGCGGCAGACTTGCTGATATCGCTCCCACAATGCTGAAACTTCTCGGACTTCCGCAGCCCGAAGAAATGGACGGCGAAAGTATTATAAAATAATTTTGAAACCAACATAAAATGACTCCGCCGCAGAAAGGGGATGATCCTTTTCTGCGGCGGAGTTTTTGTTAGTTTTTGTCAGCTTTTGTTTTGTTCTTTGGTTCCGGCTCCGATCAAAGAAGCAAAGGTATTTACGGCGGTGTCGCTGTCAGCAGAAACCACAACGAAAACATACGGATAGTGATCAAATATTCTGCTTGTGCTGACGACAGAGGATGTTGTTTCGTTTACATTCTGATAGGCTCTTGATTTGTCGGCTATGTGTGAGTTGATGATATCAAGCAGCTGCTCCTCTTTATCCTGGTTTTTCAGCTTAAAGCAGGCAAGCTCGGTAAATGAATCGGGACGTGTTGAAATATACATCACACTATCACTCACAACACCATCGGGGATTTCGTAATATTTGGAAATATTGCTGCCTGATATTTCGGAAAGATTTTCATAATTCATTTTTTTGACCACCTCGGAAGCAAGATAAGAGGCGGTATATTCCTTTTTGCCGGTATTGTTCCCTCTGAATATGGTAAGCATCGAAACAGAAAGTATGGCTGCAATGATGATGATCGCCGCAACAATAACGACAGTCAGCGCTATATTGTTTTGAGCATGCTTTTTCTTTACACTTTCGTTATCCAACGGTAGTCACCTCTTTCAAAAATTCGATGTAATATACTATAATTATTATACACTTTTTACAAAGCAATTACAAACAACAATATTGTAATACTCTTTAGCATAAATTTATAAGGATGAGTTATAAAAGCCTGAAAAATATAAAAAACCGAAAGCAAAGCTTCCGGCATACTTTTTCGTACAGATAATATAAAGTCCGCCCAACCGTATCTCGTCAATAATAACCTGCCTACGATATAAGCAGGTGGGTATTCTCCCCATGATTTCATACTCCCTTCGTCCGCAAAAGCGGGAGGTCTGAAGTCCGTCACAGGAGGCCGAATTCCCGATTTAAGGGTTGTAGGGTTATTTTAGACTTAATACGCATCGGGCAGACAATATAAACAAAATTATTATCTGTGTTGAATCAATTATATAATATTTTTATATAAAAATCAAGCATTAATGCAAATTTTTTTTATAAAAATATTATTTTTACTGCTCATCAAAATTGCTTTCAAAAATTTCAGCAAGCTCATCGAGAAGATCTTCATCTTCAATTTCGGCAAGCTGGGGATCGCCGTTTTCATCCTCCACGGCTTCAAAGATCATGTATGTGCTGCCGGACTCGATTTCCTGGTCGGGAAGATCAAACAAAGGCATGAGAGCATAGTAGTGACCTTCGTTATGATCGATTTCGTCCAGCACCTCAAATTCATATTCATTGCCTTCATCGTCAAGAAGGGAGATGAGGTCAGCCTCGTTCAGTTCCTCGTTGATTTCATTTTCGTTTTCACTCATATATTACAACTCCTTTTCGTTAAAATAAAATTACATTACAGAATCTATTTTATACTTATTTTGCCTCAAAGTCAAGAGTAAATACATTTTTTATAAAAATAAAAAAATTAAAGAAAGTTTAAAAAAACTATTGACTTTTTACAAATAGGTGCTATAATAATATCAAGATAAAAAACGAAGCCGCACGGAAGGCTCTTGACTGCAGGGTCGGGTTTCGGATTTGTCTAATCCACGAAAGGAGGCAAGCTCCAATGGGCGAAATAGAACCCGTTAATTCAGACCTTTGTTCCTCTTGGTGCGAGGTCTTCCACAGGGAGAAGACAGTATAAGGATAGTTGATTTTGAGTCTGACCTCAGTTGCTCCGCTGTGATTGGCGGCACCGGCTGACGGATCACTTCATAGATGGGGTTTATACCCGTAGTTTCCTGAAAGGTTTTTGACTTGTGAGAAATGCTTGACGATGACGGTCAGCCGCTGTGAAGGGCGTTACATACAGAAGGCGGCAGGGCAGCTTCGACTGAGGAAATTACAATTGAATATCGGCGGTGTGATTGATGCAGAATTGATTTTTTGTTTTCACAGCCTGCCTTAACCGTGTGACGGCGGGGATTGCCCTGAAAGAGAACAGGGAATGATGTTATAGGCTGAACAGATTAATTGTTCCGTTTGGCGTTCGGAAGTTCCGCATATCGTTTGATGTATCTGTCGGCGGTGTGTGAGCCGGACAGAGGGTTCGGTTTTTGAATGAAGTATTAAAGCACATGAATAGTGTGTCCGATGGAACTGCGGCGATGAAAACGCACTCCGAATACATTCCTTCGCTGAATAGGATTTATCGCAGTTTTGCTTATTATACAAATTTTAAAGACAGGAATGAATCCAATGTAATACTTAAGTTCAGGGTTTTGCCCACGGCTTATTAAATTGTTCAGGAATGATTCCAATGCCGCACTAAATTTAATATTTGATTACTACTGAAATTTCATTACTAATTTCTCCTACCAAAATAAAGCAGACCCGACAGTTTGAGTTGTCGGGTCTGCTTTATTTTTTCGTTTAGTCGGATTTTACATTTTCAATAGGCATTTTCTCTTTTTTATCTGAAATAATACCGCAGAAACGCAAAACAGTCATGGACACAAACAGCGAATAGGGATGTCAGGGAATTAATGTGTGTCGGACAGGGCGTTTTCGAGAGCACGGGCGAGCTGATCGGGACATGACGTGCCTCTGCTGTTGCAGTCAATACCTTTGCAGCGTTTTATGACATCCTCGGCGCTCATGCCGATCACAAGCTGTGAAATGCCTGCTGTGTTTCCCGCACAGCCGCCGTTGAATTTTACGCTTTGAATGATGCCGTCCTCAAGCTCAATGTCGATGGAACGGGAACAGGTACGCTGTGTTTTGTAGGTAGTTTTCATATTATCACTCCGTTGTGCATAGTATATGTATAAATATTGTAAATAAAAAGACCGATGCGGTGAAGCATCGGTCGAATGATTGAAATCAGTCGCTTGTGTATGGGAGAAGTGAAAGATATCTTGCACGCTTGATAGCAACTGTAAGTTCACGCTGATGACGAGCGCAAGTACCTGTTACTCTGCGGGGGAGAATCTTAGCTCTCTCCGAAATGAAACGGCGAAGTCTTGAAATATCCTTGTAGTCGATTACTTCAACTTTATCTACACAAAATGCGCAAACCTTTTTACGACCCTTGCGGCCGCCTCTGCGGTTATCTCTTTCGATTTTTTCAGCCATCGAAGTTTCCTCCTTTTCGATTAATTAAAAAGGCAAATCCTCATCTGTCGGCATATCGACGAAATCGCCGGTATCACCGCTTGCATAAGATGTGCTTGCGGGAGCCGGATCCTGACGATAGGACTGCCTGTTGTAGCTGTCGCTTCCTCCGCCATAGCTGCCTGAGCCATAGCTGTCGTAAGAAGAAGAACTGCGTTTCGGCTCACAGAATTCCACATTATCGGCAAATACCTCAAATGTATAACGCTTGTTGCCGTCCTGACCTGTAAAAGAGCCTGTACGGATTGAACCTGTGAGTGCAATTCGCTGACCTTTTGCAAAATACTTGCATACGAATTCTGCTGTCTGGCGCCATGCAACGATAGTAATAAAGTCAGCCTGTCTTTCTTCGCCCTGTCTTACAAACTGGCGGTCAACTGCAATATTGAATCTTGTTGTTGCAATGCCTGACTGTGTATGTCTGAGTTCGGGATCAGCGGTAAGTCTGCCGATTAAAGATACATTGTTCATCAATATGCCTCCTCAATCAAGCTTCTTCCTTTTTGATGATCATGGAACGGAGAATACCGTCTGTGATCTTTGTTACTCTGTCGAGTTCAGCCGGGAACTCAGCTTCAGACTTGAAGTTGAAAAGAACATAGTATGCGTCAGTTTCCTTGTTGATAGGATAGGAGAGCTTTCTCTTACCCCACTCATCGACGCTTTCTATGGTAGCGTTCTTCTCAATAAGCTCCTTGAACTTCTTAACAGTTTCTGCGACAGCCTCCTCGCCCTGCTTCAAAGAAACAACGATTACGGCCTCATAAGAATTGATAACTGCCATTTTCTGCACCTCCTTCTGGACTTGTGGCTCCCTACTCAACAGGGAGCAAGGATAGTTATGCAAATACATAACAAAAAGAATTATATCATTATCTGTCAGAAAAGTCAAGCAATTTTTACAATGCTGTCAGGGTTTTTGAATGAGTAAAAAAATTATGAACAAATCCAAAGTAAAAGCACCAGGAATGTCGTTCTCAAGTTTCAGAAATGTTTTAACCATTCTTTTTTGCTTTTACTGAACATTTCAACTTTTGCATACGAGGCTGCTCCGCAAATGACTGCCAAAAGCATTATTATCAATATTTTATGTAATGGATATATAACACTTCTGTTTTGTCTTGTATCTTCTATACCTTCTAATATTTCCATCAAGCTCAATTTCTTCATGATATGCTTACCTCTATTTCAGCGTCGCATATCTTTCTTCAAAAGCTATTAACAATTTGTTTACTCATTCAAAAAAACCTTATACAGCTGCTTTTGTTTGTTGATTTTTTAGTTTTTTGATACTATAATAGTACTGTATTATTTTTGTTACAGGAGCAATCTTATGAAATGGTTCAGGCATCTGAAAACAATCAATCATCACAAACGGCTTGTCATGCAGCTTTGCTTTAAGGTCGGTCTGTACAGGCAGGGAATTCTACATGATCTGTCGAAATATTCCCCGACAGAATTTCTTGTCGGTGCCAAATACTTTCAGGGAACACGAAGCCCTAATGATGCTGAACGTGAGGATAAGGGATACAGCGGTGCATGGCTTCATCACAAGGGCAGAAACAAACATCATCTGGAATACTGGATTGATTACGGTCTTTCCGATGGGCATAAAATGGAGGGCATGAAAATGCCGACCAGATATGTTGTTGAAATGTTCTGCGACAGGGTTGCGGCATCCAAAAATTACAGGGGAAAGGACTATACGGATGCAGATGCCTATCATTACTATATGAAATCAAAATCACACTATATCATTCATCCGGAAACAGCGGCGCTTCTGGAAAAGCTGTTGACAATGCTCAAGGATGAGGGGGAAGAAAAGACGATTTTATATATACGGCGTGAGATTCTGAAAAACAAAAAGTAAGGATTTAAATGATTTGTAAGGAAAGTTATGTCACACATCTCAAGCTTCGTTCAAGTCGGTCAATCTCCGCACCGTTATTGTAAAAAATATATACTTCATTAAATTTGCTCATTTCAGTTCCTCACACTTATAGCAGATTTACCAATTCCGTCAACTTCAGTCGTTTTCTCAAAAACACCGCCGTGTAATTTTCATAATTCATTATCTTGTTTATATCTCCGACAGTACTTTTTCAAAAAATGACTTAAAGCCTTGCTCCATCTCGGTTTCAAGGGATTTTTTCTGTATATCGTAGAAATACTTTCCGGTTTTGATATCCTTTGACAGGGAATCAATCGGGAAGCCTTCCACACGTTTCGGGTGCGGTGTAGCGGCAAGGATAAAAGGCTCTGTTGCTAAGGAAATATCCATACTTGAAAAGACGGTGCTTTCATTTACAATAAAGCAGATAGCGTTGCGGTATCTTCCGGTAATACTGCCGCCGTGTTCTCTTGCTAAGTTACCGTAGTATTTAATCATTTCTTCGTCGTTCAGCTCTTTACCATGTACCCGACGGGTATGCGTTCCGGGCTGCAGTTCATCGGGCAGACCGTGAAAATACAAACCGCTGTCACAGGAAAACACAGGGATATGAAAAGCATTATAATACGCTTTTGCTTTAATTTCAGCGTTTTCAAGGATATTGTTTCCGCTTTCAACAATATTGGGTAGCGGCTTATGTAAATCATTCAGTCCGATGAGTTCGATTCCCAAAACATCGGTAATGCGCTTCATTGAATCCAGTTTAGCCTGATTGGTTGTACCATATAGAATTTTCATATTTTTCTCGATAGCTGTATTCATAGTCTTGTCCTTTAAAATGATATTTTCGTTATTATTCTTCGCACAATGCACATTCAAAGATTTCATTTTCTTCCTTAAAGCCATTGCGCTGATACCAAGCGGCTGAATTATCACTCGGCCACGCAAATAGCAGCTCACACTTCTTATCTGTCAGATATTTCTTAATAAAATCCAGAAGCTTTGTGCCGATACCTTGATTACGATAGGCTTTCTTTGTATATACGTTAGTAAGATAAGCGATATATTTTGCATTTCCGTTCGGCTTCGGCAGTTTCGGAATTAAGTGTATGAACATAGCCGAAACAGGATATCCGTTATCCTCGGCGATAAAAATTTCGTATTCGGTCTGTTCTTTCAGGAAACTGATGAATTCATCGATAAACTCGTCCTTATCAACTCCGTCAAGATTATGTTCACCGTAGTCAATATCATCTTCTGCACCGTGTTCCCATTTCATAAGAGCAAGTTCGCTATAATCCTTCTCATTTGCAATGCGTATTTTCATTTTTTACCCATCCTCTTGTAAGTCTCATTCTATCCATCTGTTTTCTGCTATCTCAATTTATAGCAAATTGGTTATTAATATTCAGCAGCATAAATGCTTAATAATGTTCTCTATACCGCCTTGCTGCTTGAGTTTTTGGGCAAGTTTTTTATACTCTCAATCATTGTGTTTAAATTAATTATTTTATTGATCTCTTTACGTATATTAAACACATTGAAATCCTTGTGTGGAATCATAACTTTTGATAACATATACACAATCGGGAATTTTACTGAATGTGATTTTTGTATCATTTCACTTTTATTAAATCATTATTTAAGAATTTCATTAACCAAAGTGTCAATATGTATTTTCATCGTATCAAGGCAAGGAACGGGACTGACTTTATCATTCAGCAATAATGGCAGCTCTGTACAACCAAGCACGACCGCTTCAATTTCATTTTCCTGTTTCATATGTTGAATTATCATTTGAAATGTTGATAAAGTATCTTCTTTCACAATACCAAGCTCTAACTCGGACGAAATCTTTTCACTCACGAAATCCATTTCAGTTGAGGATGGTACAATGACCTCAATTCCGTTTTTGATAAACGGAGCTTTAAAGAAATCTTCTTTCATAGTAAATTCTGTTCCGAGTAAGCCTATCTTTTGATACCCTCTACGCATGGTTTCTATACAAGCTGCTTCAACGATACTTATCATTGGTACAGCAGATTTTGCCTGTAAACGGTCAAAAACAATGTGTGGTGTGTTAGCGGATAGTGCTATAAAATCAGCTCCACTCCCAATAAGATTATTTATTGCTGTCATTAGATAGTCAGTCAATTTATCATAGTTTTTTTCACCACATAGCTTTAATACCTGAAATACATCTACACTCTCAATTGTTAAAAGGGGAAATACTTTATCTCCCAATTTTTCTTGTACGCCATACACGAGATCGTGATAATATGGAATGGTAGATTCAGGTCCCATTCCTCCCACTAATCCTAATTTTTTCATAACTATTTCTCCTAATAATCTGTGCTGTATTAATCGTAAAACTACTCACATTGACAATAATTTTGATTTATCTTTCTCTGCATAATAGTTTTTCCATATCTTTAATTGTATGATTTGGGTATAATTGTTTCTAACAAATTTTTAACAGTTGCCCCTATAACATTTCCGTCCCATCCTAAATTCCAACCGTTTTCATTCAGCGTATCAGAAATGATATATATGGCTGTTGCTGAACAGTTACGATATTTTGCAATAGTAAACAGACCTGCACCTTCCATTTCAACGCATAGTGCATTTTTCTTTCTATAATTATCAATCTGTTCCCATGTTTCTCTGTATCCTGCATCTGTTGTCCAATGCTTGCCTCTGCGAAAGGCAACTGAGTTTTCAATAAGCGAATGACTCATGTTATTGGTAAGTGTTTTTGTAGATTCAATAAAATCGCAGTCATACCCATATAACCTTGCGACAGCAGTATCGTTAAATGCACCGTCTGTTAAAACAATATCGCCGATATTCATATCGGGTGACAAGGCACCTGCATAACCGATATGTATCAATTCCTGTACACCGCAGGCAATCAAATCCTCTGCCTGAGTGGCAATGGCGGGGGAACACATATTTGCTTTTGCAAATCCAATGTGATGATTGTTATTAAAAACATAGATTCCTCCGCCGACAGGATATTTGCGCTGTCCACAATTTTTTGACAGTATCATATCAAAAATATCGTCTGCGAGCAGATAAACGCTTTCGGGTACTTCTATTGTATCTAAATTAAAACCGGCATTTTGGAGTTCCATTCGCACTAATTGTTCAGGGTTTGTTATTACTTTGGTATTTTTCATTTTTATTCACCTTGCAATAAGCAATAAATCAAAATCGCTTGCTGCACTTCCAATAAGTACTTTTTGAATTCATAGCCGGCAAAATATTTGCTGTCAATAGCAGATGACGAAACTTCCTCGCCTCTGAAAAACGGAGGGCAGGGATTCAGCAAAGCACCTTCGTTTGCCCTTTGCATAATCTCATCGGTGATCTGATACTCCTTAAAATCAGACAAAAGCTCCTTTGGCAGCGAGTCGGTGCAGATAATATCCTTACCGCAAACTGCTGATTGAAGATGATAATCCACTTTAACTTTATCCATTTCATATCCTTCAGGGCAACATTGTGAAAAATCCAGACCCATTATATCTGCCATTTCTTTCCATGCAAGACCGATATTTCCTTTTCTGCCACAGAAAAGATATTTGTCATTAAGATAATCGTTTCTTATCTTTGAAAGAGAATATAGATCGGAAAGTACCTCGCAAGGATGATTAACATTTGTCATAGCGTTGATAACAGGTGCATTTGAATATTCGGCTATCTTGCTAAGCAGCTCGATATTGCTGTGACGAACAACGATCGCATCTGCCCAGTTATTCAGATATCCGATTACGTCTATAATATCCTCTTTTTTATCAAGTGTTTCAGGCGGGAATAAAATCGTCTGACCGCCCAGCAGATTGATCCCTTTTTCAAAAGTAACACGAGTGCGTATGCTTGAAGAAGGAAAGAACATCACGACAGTTTTTTTATTCAAAAAATTTTTGTATTGACTCTTTCGCAGAGATTCTGCAATTTCAAATATTTTGAATATATCTTCTTTAGTGTAATCGGATAGTCTGATGAAATGTTTCATAATGAATATCGTCCTTATCATGATTGATCTATATTCCGCCACAAAAGGGGCAATACAGCAATAAAATGAAAAATCATTGCGGCAACTGGTTGTCTTTCTGTTTTAAGCAATTTCCCGGCTCAGTTTTTCAACCTCTTCAACAGAGAGCCTTGATATCATTGCAATCTCTTCAATGGTATTCTTATTCAGCTTTAAAAGAGTTTTTG
This sequence comes from Clostridia bacterium, assembly GCA_017475765.1. Taxonomy (GTDB): domain Bacteria; phylum Bacillota; class Clostridia; order Oscillospirales; family Acutalibacteraceae; genus UBA1213. The sequence goes on from JAFVEY010000027.1 coordinate 117,922, forward strand.
CGGTTTCGGCAGCAACCCTTTTCTCAGTTTCAGCAGCGACCCTTTTCTCAGTTTCAGCAGCAACCCTTTTCTCAGTTTCAGCAGCGACCCTTTTTTCTGTCTCTTTACGAAATTCCTCGAGTCTGCTTTCTGCAATTTCTCTGGCTCTGTCCTCAATTAGTTTACACATAATATCATTCCCTTCTGATGTTTCTTTAAAATACCGGAATCTTTCCGCCAGGACAGGACTGTACATTTTTTTATATTCAGTACATTTGAAATCGTGCATCAGCCTTCCGACGGGATCATCAGCATTATTATAAGCACCGTTTACATATATTATATGAGCACAGTCACCGAATAACTCATCGGTTTCAAGTATTTTCCGCTCAACATGGTAAAGTGGCTTTTCTCTGCCGATCACATCATTTTCTGTAATAAAAATCACATAAGTATCGGTCAGCTTTTCAAATTCATCACGCTTTTTAAGAATCTTTGTGTCGAGCATACTGCTGTGGAATCTTGCACGTTTTGCGCCTGCCCCTTTATCGGCTCTTTGCACCTCAATATCATAAATTTTGTCATTGCTGTCTTTGGCGAAAATATCCAGCTTGATGGATCTGCCTTCCAGACTTTTGTATTCACATTGGGATTTTACCTCCAGAACATGAAGATCGTTTTTCCGGAGAATAATTCTGAGAATGTATTCCGTACCTTCAATAAAACGATCAAAATATTTTGTCATAAAATCATCGTCAATCAGTCTGAGCTGTTTTGTTACAGCTAAATTCTTTTTTCGTTCCTCTTCATTTATCGTTTTCATCACATCCTGTCAGATCTGTTCTGAAAATATTATATTACATACAAGCCCAAATATCAAGCGTTGTGTGAAAAGCTGACTTGCAATATTTTGCAATAAATGTTATCATAAATACATTAATAGTTTAGGGTGGAGAATATGGCGCTGATAACGGTAAGCAATTTATCTGTGGAGTTCGGAGAGCTTCTGCTTTTTGATAATATGAATTTTGAAATACAGAAGGGCGACAGGATAGGTCTGATCGGTGTGAACGGGTGCGGAAAGACGACTTTGTTCAAACTGCTGACAGGAGAATATTCCCCTTCAGGCGGCGATATCATCATCAATAAAAATATTACTGTCGGCTATATGGAGCAGCACGTCTGCCGGAACCTTGAGCGTTCCGCCTATGAGGAAGTACTGAGCGTTTTTTCTGATTTGCTTGAAATGGAGAAGGAACTGGAAGGACTTAATGCGCTGATAGGCTCAGTAAGCTCCGAGCTTGAGGATATGGTCGAAAGGCAGTCGTATCTTCATGATGAATTTACAAGAAGAGGAGGTCTGACCTGCCGTTCAAGGGCAAGATCGGCGCTTCTGGGATTGGGCTTTGACGATGAAAAAATGCAGCTTCCGATCAGATCTCTCAGCGGCGGACAAAGAGCGAAGCTGCAGCTGGCAAAGCTGCTTCTTTCTGATGCAGAGCTGCTGCTTCTGGACGAGCCTACCAATCATCTGGATACGGCGGCGGTTGAATGGCTTGAAAATTATCTGACAGATTCCAAATGCTCATTTATGGTTATATCACATGACAGGTATTTTCTTGATAAAACGACAAACAGGACGTTTGAGCTTGAAAACCGTAAAATGACGAGATATAACGGTAATTATACGGCGTATCTTCCTCAGAAGCAGGAACATGAGCTTTCCATGCAGAGAGCCTACGACAATACTATAAAAGAGATCGAACGGCTGGAAGGAATCGTTGAGCAGCAGCGCAGATGGAACAGGGAAAAGAATATCCGTACTGCGGAAAGCAAACTGAAAGTGATCGAAAGGCTGGAGAAAACTCTGGAGAAGCCCGACAGCGCACCGTCATCCATAAAATTTGATTTGTCGGTAAAGGCTCAGAGCGGTGATGACGTTCTGGAACTGGACGGTGTTTCGCTGAGGTTTGGTGCTGAGCCGTTGTTTGAAAATGTTTCGATGGAAATACATAGAGGCGAACGAATCTTTATTTTAGGACCTAACGGCTGCGGAAAGACCTCTCTGCTTAAGACAATCCTCGGAAAATATCGTGCTTCATCGGGAAAAATACGCTTTGGGGTAGGTGTGAAAACCGGTTATTACGATCAGATACAGACAGGTATGGACAGCGAAAAAACAGTATTTGAAGAGATCTCCGACTGTTTTCCGGCAATGACCAATACGGAAATAAGAAGTACGCTTGCAAGATTTCTTTTCAAAAACGATGATGTGTTCAAGCCTCTGTCGGCACTCAGCGGAGGAGAAAGAGCAAGAGTTCTTCTGACAGAGCTTATGCTGGCAGGCTCCAATTTTCTTCTTCTTGATGAGCCTACCAATCATCTTGACATCAATTCGTGTGCAGCATTGCAGGAAGCTCTCGGATCTTATGAGGGAACGCTGCTGATTGTTTCCCATGACCGTTATCTGATCAATGCGCTTGCAGATAAGATATTCTATCTTACTCCTAACGGCATACAGGTCTATGAAGGCAGCTATGAGGATTTTCTCAAAAGGGCGGAGCCGTTTAAAACGAATGAAGAAAAAACGAAAACGCAGAAGGGCGAAAAACAAACGGAATATAAAAATAAGCGTGAACAGGACGCTCAGCGCAGAAGAGACCGTGCCAGACTGAACCGTCTGGAGGGAGAAATATCAGAAAAAGAGGACAATCTTGCCGGTCTGAACGAACAGCTGACCGACCCCGATATTGCAGCGGATTATGAAAAGCTGATGGAACTGACTTCCGCAATAGAAGCTGCGGAAAAGGAGCTTGAAGCGCTTTATGCGGAGTGGGAGGAAATTTCCGAGAGACTCGGATAAAACAAAAAAGGCAGGAATAAAACCTGCCTTTCGGATGTATTTTATTAAAAAATCAGCGTTCCGGCTGAAGTGCTGTTGTTTTTTGATAAATAAAGGGCTTAAGATCTTCAAAAAAGCTTTGGGGTATATCATCGGACAGCACCTGAAGCTCTATGGGGTGTGAAATATCAAGGCTGAGTATTCCGATGAGTGAATGGGCGTCCATAGTATAAATATCGGACACAAGATAGATTTCGTGCTTAGGATACATTGATACCATATCTACGAAAGTTTTTACAGTGTTCAGATTCTGAAAATAAACCTCTGTTTTAAACATAACAAAACCTCCATTTCATTTTTGCTGTCAATAAGGGCATTTCCGTCATGCCGTAAGAGCGTTTGATTTCATGGAGACAAAACTGTGTTTAAAATCCTCCGCCGGTATGACTTTGATTTTGTCAGCACCTTAATTTTAACAGTTATTGATGTTCGGGTCAACAAAAAAACACAAAATTTTTTATACAAAAGAGCGAATTTGAAGTATTTTGTTTGTTTGAATGATAATTTTTAATGCAATAAAAACTTTTTGGCAATAATATCTTTGAATATTGACAAACAAGAATAATAAAAAAGGATGAGAAATATGAAGGTAAGGATATTTACACTTGGCTGCAAGGTGAATCAGTTTGAATCTCAGGCGATGCTCCGGCAATTGGAGGAGCGTGGATATGAACCTGTCGGCGAGAGTGATGCCTCTGCCGATATTACGATACTGAATTCCTGTGCTGTGACGGCGGCAAGCGAACAGAAAGCTGTCAAGCTCATACACCGTATCAGGAGAGAAGCGCCCGAAACAGTCATTGTTCTTACCGGATGTATGGCTCAGACCCAGCCGGAATGTGGGGGAAGGCTTTCCGAGGTCGATATCATTCTGGGAAACAAGCGCCGTTCTGATATCATACCGATACTTGACCGTTATTTTTCCGATAACAAAAAAATAATCTCTGTGGAAGAATACCGCAGGAAGGACGAATACGAGGATCTTGTCGTTGATGATTTTTCTGAACGGACAAGGGCATTTCTTAAAATTGAGGATGGCTGCAACCGTTTTTGTTCATACTGCATTATACCTTATGCGAGGGGAAGGGTGCGTTCTTCTTCGCTTGAATATATCACAAAGGAAGTCAGGGGCTTTTATCATAACGGTTATAAGGAAGTCGTTCTTGTCGGGATCAATCTTTCGTCATACGGAAGTGATAACGGACTCGGATTTTCAGATGCCGTAAGCGCTGCCTGTGAGGCAGCTGATGTGCGGATAAGGCTCGGATCGCTTGAACCCGAATCAATGGATATTGAAACGTTGAAAATCATATCCAAATATGATAATTTCTGTCCGCAATTTCATCTTTCTCTGCAAAGCGGCTGTGATGAAACCCTGAAAAGAATGAACAGGCATTATACCTGTGCCGATTACGAAAAAATAGTGGGGGATATCAGGAGTGTTTTTGAGAATGCGTCTATTACGACCGATATTATGGTGGGATTTGCGGGAGAAACCGAAGAGGAATTCCGCCGCTCCGCTGCATTTGTAGAGAAAATCGGCTTTGCGAAGGTACATATTTTCCCGTATTCAAGACGTCCGGGAACGGCGGCAGACAGAGCGCCGGATCAGATCTCTGCTGATATCAAAAAGCAAAGAGCCGCACGGATGGCGGAAGCCGCAAAGCGTACCCGTGAGACATTTCTGAAATCTCAGATCGGCAGAACCGAAAAGCTGCTTGTTGAAACAAGGAATAAAGATGGAAGGTATGAAGGCTATACTCCGAATTATACCCCTGTTTTTATTGACGCAGATGACAGTATTGTGGGGAAAATAGTGGATGTCCGTATTACTGATATATATGGTGACGGCTGTTTTGGAGAGCTTATGGACAGTAAATGACACCTCACCACAATTTACAACAAATATCGACAATATACTTTTTATTGATATTGATATTGTATCATTATTTTTTTATGAGGTTTGTTGCATTATGTCTTGATATTATCAGCGGAAGCATTACTAAAGATGTCTTGTCCTCAAATGAAAAGCAGATCCAACAACAAAGCTGTTGAATCCGCTTATAAATTCTTAGATAAAATTAATAACAATTCCTATAATTCCTACCAGCACACCTACAATTCCGAAAATAAACGAAGCTACTGTCAGTCGGTCTTTTAACGTAGCTTTCTTTACTAAAAAATTGATAGCATCATATTTACGTTTGATTAAATCAACACATTCACTATAGATTTGGTAAGCATCCTCATACAGTGCAAAAAGATCATCATCGCAAATAGAACGGCAGTACATCTCAAATTCATCATCTGTTACTTTTAATTCTAAATCTTCGTCTATCACCACGTTATATGTATCAATCTTTTTCGCTGTATTGATTCTATCTTGTGCCATTTGAGTTTTTTTGTCAAGTTCTTTTATAAACTCACCTTGATCGACATAGGTTAGATCAATATACTTATGTTTTTCCCAAAATGCTTTAATTGTTTTTGTGTGAGACAAACACGCATATTTATAACAATCAAGCATAGCTCTTTTGATGTGTCTTTCTGCAGCGGTTATTTGAGCATCTATATCCACCTTAGTAGGGAAAGTATAACAACGTGATATATGAGTAAATGTTGCACGTATTTCATTAGTTATTTCTACAGGATACTGATTATCAATGGTTTCAAGCGTGGTAATAAATGAAGATATATCCGTTAAATACTTCTTGTGGATATTAGTAATCCGTTGTTGCTGTTCAGTTGAAAAGCCTATAACATCATCACCGATAATCGGCATATTTACTTCCATGCTCTATTCCAATTCCATTTTATACCAGACAACTCCTTATCAACTTCCTCCATAGTGGCTATTTCTCGACGGGCTATTAAGGGATTGCCCCTGCCAAGTTTTCTAAAATCCCTCAATTTTGAAAAGATGAGTTTTTTCCCTGTCTTTTTTTCTATTACTTTTCGTTCGGCATAAGGACTCAGGGATAACATTTCAGTAAAAGAAAAACCCGAGTCAATTTCCATACGCCTGATTGTATTTTTATTCATCTTAAAGTTCCTTTCCGTGCCATTGTGTTGTTATATTATATGCTTTAACATCACAGCTTATCCACCATTGTAGCACTTATTATTGTAAAATTCAATACTGTTTTTATAAAAAGAAAAAGTGTATATCGACAACATACTTTTTATTGATATTGATATTGCATCATTATTTTTTTATGAGGTTTGTTGCATTATGTCTTGATATTATCAGCGGAAGCATTACTAAAGATGTCTTTATCATCAAATAAAAAGCAGATTCAAGATTATTATGAATCCGCTTAATTGACAAATAATGTAAAATATGATAATATAATAACGGTGCTGCACACCACGGCAGGCGGTTGCTCCCTGTAAAAAGGGAGGTGATAACTATGGTTACATACAGCGAGCTTTTTGAGTTTGCGATATTGATAGTCTATGTTGTCACTCTTTGCTATCAAATCTTCAAAGATAAGAAGTAAAGCGTTTCTTTTCGGCATATACCCATAACAAAGAAACACCGCCCTACCCCAATAGTCCGGTGTTTCTTACATCACTAAAGGGAGCAACCGCTTGGTGTGCAGCCCATTCTTTAACTATATTATAGCACATTTAAGTAAAAAGTCAAGAAAAATACATCTAAATTAACCGTTCACTGTGTTCATTATACATACATTATTCCTCAATGCGATAGGGTTCGGTAAAATCACCGTTTTCATCTAAAATACCTGTTTCCTGCCACCTTTTAAGAATAGCGGAGGTATCTACTTCTTCTCCCTGTTGCTGACGTTTCAGCATATCCTGCAATTCAAGAATACGCATTTTCTGAAAATCCGATACTCTGCGGATAACAACATTATCATTTTCAATAATTTTAGCAATCGTTGTCGGCATATTAAAAACCTCCTGTCCTGTTTGGTCTGACTGTATTTTGTTTCCTTGTTTCAATTATAACACACCTCACCAAAATTTACAACAAATATCGACAATATACTTTTTATTGATATTGATTATTGTATCATTATTTTTTTATGAGGTTTGTTGCATTATGTCTTGATGTTGTCAGCGCAAGCATTACTAAAGATGTCTTATCGATCAAGATTTTTATATAAATACATTGACAAATCGATTTATATACATTATTATATATAGAGATTTGTTGAAATGTACCAATTTTACATCGGGAGTACTTTTATAGGTGTTCAAGATGTTAGGTCACAGTCGTGGGTAAAAATAAATGTACTTCGAAATACTTATTATGTTATATCTAAACAGCATATATAACCATCTCCAGATGGTACACATACTGCATAAACCTCTGTTGCGCTTGGATTCATTAAGGATTCCCAGTGAGCAGGTGATAATTCGGTTGCATCTATCCAAAGTTGTGGGTTATAGTTACCACATGACATGTTTACATTTGCTGTATCAGCACCATAATTATTACCATGATTAAGAGAATGTGATGTTATACAATACTCAAGTGCATCTCTAATAGAAACACTACCATTATCTATATAAGTTACTGCATCAAAACTACCACTTGTAAAACTTTCTGGAAATGCTTTTTTTATTGACTCCTGTTTCTTTTCAGGTAAGCTGTAGAACCAATCTCTTGTTTCCTGAACAATAGAGGCATTGTCACTTCCAGACCATTGGACTGGTGATAAACCCAAATACTCTCTACGTTTGTTGATACACTCTGTTAAGTCTGGCACTTCGTACATTGTGTAGCCACCAGTAGACTTTACATTCCTATGTGCAGATTTATCAAATGTCATTGACGGATATATATCATACACATCTGGTCCTTCCATTACCCCAAAATAACCGTGGAATACATAATGTAATCTTTCATCATCATACTTATTCAAATCGACTGTTGAACTTTGCTGTGAGGATTGTTGCTGCGAAGTCTGTCCACCATTATTGTTTCCACCATTGTTGCCACTCGATGACTGTTGTTGCGAAGTCTGCGACTGTGAAGCTGCTTTAACTGTAACCTTACAGCTTGCCGTATAACTGCCGTCTTTGGTTTTTACGGTAATTGTAGCCGAGCCGGCACCGAGGGCTTTGACATTTCCGTTTCCATCAACGCTGATAACGGAGCTGTCTGACCACGACCACTCAAAGTTTTTGTTTGTGGCATTAGACGGGCTGATTGTTGCCGACAATACAACGGTATCGCCCTCGGTCAAAGTTAAAGAAGATTTACTTAAAGAAATTCCGGTCACCTTAACTGTTGACGGTGTTTGGCTTACTGCCGCTTTACTGCTTTCAGACTTGCTTGTTTCCGCAGAACTTTCAGCTTTGCTTGATTCCTGCTTGCTTTCGGTTTTGCTGACTTCGGATTTCTCCGTTTTACTTTCCTCGTCCTCGGACGAGGCTTTTTTGCTTTCTTCGGAACTTTCGGTTTTACTCTCTGCCGAGCTTTCCGTATCGGAGCTTTCGTCACTTGTTGTTTCGCTGACAAGGCTTGATTCTGCACTCTCTTCTGCGGAAGATTCTGTTTCCGACAAAGACACAACACTTGCCTGTGTCGGTTCTGCCTGTTCCGACTGACTGCACGATACGAGCGTTATCGCCGTTCCGACAGCCACAATAATAAGAGCTGCAAGGATAATAATTGTTTTCTTTTTCATAGATAAACATTCCTTTCTTTTGGAATTTTTAAAGTATGGCTATTCTGACAATAATGATTGAAAACAGCATAATTATAGCGCAATATCACATAAAAATCAACAGTTTTCGACGAGTTTATTATGTGAAATTACTATACACATATCCGAGATGCTTTTGTATGGGTAGCGTTACTGACGTTGCCTATGTCAGCCGTCCGTCTATGAAAAAATGAACAGACCCCCGACAAAGTCTCACACACTCTGTCAGGGGTCGTTTTGTGCAGCTGTGTCTCCCAGCCTTATGATTTGATTATAGCACCGAAAGACGTGAAAATAAAGTATTTACAAATATAAACAAATCATGCAGAAATGGTATATTATTAATCCTCGCTCTGGATCGCCTGTGCTTCACCGGTGGTGTTCTTTTTAAGACGGGTGTAGTCAAAGCTGAGCATTTCTTTGTCCTGACCGAGCGTAAGAACCGAACGCAGTCCGTTGACAGCATATTTTATGAGTATTCCTGCCATTGCGCCGACAATATACATGATAATATCGTCTGTGCAGGCTGCTCCCGTATTGAAAAGATACTGAAGTGCTTCGATCGTCAGTCCGAATGCACCGGCAATGATAAGGATATGCCACACTCTCAGCTTCGGTATCATGACCGACAGATGAAAGGAAAAAGGAATCAGAATAATCAGGTGCCAGACAATATATTGAATTCCGTCCTCGTGTGCACCCGTTATACAATCTCCGATCCTTGAAAAAAACATCAGCTGTATATTTCTGTCCGTATCGTTTCCCGGTCTGACAGGTACGATCAGCTTTAAGATGACAATGATTGCATATAATACGGTAAGAGAACGCATACTCAGCATCATAAATCTTGCAAATCCTCTGCGTGTATTGTTATTATCTCTGCTGCCTCCTGCAAGAAGTCTCAGTATCACAGCAAATAAAAACGGAGTGACCCAGAGAATGAACATACTTGCGATATTGTATTCTGTCAGCTTCGGCCAGTAGTCGCCGCCCTTTGTCGCTATTCCATTGATGATATTGATGATCGTGCTTGTCAGGGTAAGTATGGACATTGTCATAAGTGCAGATCCTATCGCTTCATATCTTTTTATCAGAGAAAACATGACGGCAATAATGATGAATGAAATGATAAAAATAAAGCTTTCACAGACGGCATCGGTATGAAATTGATTCTGAGCATCATTCGGCAGCAGAAACAGCATCAGTCCTGCTGCAAGAGATACAAAAAGCTCTCCTATGCTGAGCTTCTGACTCGGAAGAATGGTCATTTCTGATTCCTCCTGAAGCTGAGATAATCTTCAAGAATGATAACAGCGGCAACGCTGTCAACAACAGCCTTGCGCTTTTTTCCTCTTGTGTCGGTAATATTAAGATATTCGTGTGCCGTCACCGTGGTACACCGCTCGTCACGAAGAATGATTTCAAGCGTAGTTTTTGTTTTCAGCATTTCAACAAAGGTACGGACGTTCTGAGCACTTTCTCCTTCGCTGCCGTCCATATTCCTCGGAAGTCCGACAACGATCTGCTCAGCCTCCTTCAAAGCGGCAAGCCCTGCCACCTTTTCAGCGAGAATCTCCATATTATATTCCTTTATTACAGCAGCCGGAGAGGCTATTATCTCATTTTTATCGCACACCGCTATGCCTGTCCTTACTCTTCCGTAATCAACTGACAAAATGATCATAGCGTTCCTCCCATCTACAAATCTTCATTACTTTATCAAATCCAGATGATCCGTATAATTTTCCATAATGATCTGCGCCGGCTTCCCGTTTTCAGCCCTGACCACATTAATAGACATATTCGTTCCGAGAGGAATCTTTCCGATTGCTGAAAGCGGCCACCCGTGAAGATAACACATCATATTTACGATGGCACAGCCGTGCGATACAATACAAACGGTTTTGCCGTCATTTTCAGCGATAATATCTCTCAGCGCCGCACTTACACGGTCATAGACCTGCGCCATTGTTTCACCGCCCGGAGCAGCAAAATTGGCAGGATCATTTTTCCATTTGTCATAAGCTTCGGGGAATTCCTTTTCGATATCGGTCAGGAATTTTCCCTCCCATTTTCCGGCGTCAATTTCTGCCAGACGATCATCAATTTTAACGGGAACTTCATGATAAACATTGATTCCCTCTGTACTTTTTCTTGCCCGCAGAAGAGAGCTTGTATAAAAGATGTCAATAGGTTCAGCGCTCAGAATTTCTGCTGCTGCGGCAGTCTGCGCCCGTCCTTTGGGTGTGATATCGCTGTCGATTTTTCCCTGAAAGAATCTTTGCAGATTGCCCTCCGCCTGACAATGTCTTATTAAAATCAGCTTTGTCATATTTAACCTCATTTATTTTATCATACTTCAACCGTTCCTGTGAGCTGCGTGACAGAGTCTATTTCATGTGAGTCCAGATAACCATGCAGTCCTTCAGCGATTTTTATCGGGGCATAAGGGTCGGTAAACAAAACAGTTCCGATCTGAATGGCATCGGCGCCTGCCATGATCATCTCAACGGCATCCTGCCATGTTGTGATTCCTCCGAGACCGATTACAGGTATTTTTACCGCCTTTTTAACCTGCCATACCATTCTGACAGCAACAGGAAATACAGCAGGACCCGACATACCGCCTGTGATATTCTTAATGATGGGTCTGCGTGTGTTGATATCAATCCTCATGCCCGTCAGCGTGTTGATAAGCGAAACAGCATCGGCACCGGAAAATTCGGCAGCCTTAGCAACTGCCGCAATATCGGCAACATTGGGGGAGAGCTTGATAATCAGAGGTTTTGTGCAGTATTTTCTGACAGCAGCAGTGATTTTTGCAACAGACTCAGGAGAAGTTCCGAATTGAGCGCCGCCCTCCTTTACATTCGGGCATGAAATATTCAGCTCTATCATATCAACATCCGTATCGGAAAGTATTTCAACGATTTTACAGTAATCTTCTTCTGTGCTTCCTGCCGCATTGGCGATAACAACCGTATTTTGTTTTTTCAGCCATGGCAGCTCTGTATGGATAAAATGCTCCACTCCGGGATTCTGAAGTCCTACTGCATTTAGCATTCCCATCGGAGTTTCGGCTATTCTTGGCGGTGGATTGCCGGGACGTTCCTTCAAAGTCGTTCCCTTGCATGAAATTCCTCCGAAAACCGAAAGGGGATACAGCTCTCCGTATTCATGTCCGAATCCTATTGTTCCCGATGCGGCTATAATAGGGTTATCAAATTGTACGCCTGCAATATTCACACTAAGATTTGCCATTACCAATCAACCTCCTCTGCATTGAATACGGGTCCGTCCTTGCATACGTGTTTATACCGTAATCCGCCGTCCTCTTTTCTGATACCGACAGCACATCCCAGACAGGCGCCGACTCCGCACGCCATTCTTTGTTCAAGAGAAACAAAGCACGGAATATGATGTTCTTTTGCTGCTTTGGCAATATTTCTGAGCATGGGTGTCGGACCGCAGGCACAGATCATGTCAGCATCGGCGATGACCTCTTTAAGAGGATCGGTTACAAATCCATGTATGCCGTAGCTTCCGTTGTCGGTTGTTTCGATCACACGGCAGCCGATTTTCTGGAAATCCTCAGTCAGAATGACAGCGCTCTTGTCACGGAAACCATTGATGACAACAGAATTTTCACCTGCTGTTCTGGCGCTGTAAAGCATTGGCGGAACGCCGATGCCGCCGCCGATAAAAATAGTCTTTTTGCTTTGATCTATCTCAAATCCGTTTCCGAGGGGAGCAATGATATTGATGGTGCTGCCGACCTCGCTTGCGGCTAAAATGGCTGTGCCTTCGCCTCTTATCTCAAAAACAATGCGTATCTCATCGCCCTCGACATCACAGACAGATATCGGGCGGCGGAGTGTTTTCCCCGGCACCAGAATATGAACGAACTGTCCGGGTCTGGTGATTGCTGCAAGCTCTGCATTTTTTAGTCAGAAATCATATATAGTAGAAGTGAGCTGATATTTTGCACTCAGCAAACAATCCTGAACATCGTATTTCATTACAATCATTCCCTTCAAAAAATATTTATATTTATTATAACATAAAATTTCTTTACAGAGAAGTATATTTTTATAATTTATTGCCGCACAAATCTGAAAAATAAGCGGGAAGCTCTAAATTTCAAAGGGCAAATGCTTAATGCAATATATATTTCAAAAGACAGATACTTCAAATTTGTCAGATGATATATTTTCTGACAAAAAATGCAATTTATGGATAGAAAGTGCCTTAATAGAATCTGTCTGATACGGATTATGAATTTTCTGATGTATAAAAATTCAAATTTGATAGGAAATATTGCAGAAAAATGCAAATATTTAATCACAATTAAACAAAATAGTGATTAAAACATACCACTTTTTTGTTAAAAAAGAAGCAATGATTGATAAAATTTTATCATTATAATTAACTAAAAAAATTGCATTATCCGTTAAATTTTAGACAATTTGTCTATTTCACTAAAAAATAGCACAAAAATTATTGCAAAATTAATCTATACTTTATGAAAAAATAGTAGTATAATAAATACAACTTAAAAAGTTACAACAAACTTTTATCAATATAAGTTCTGAAAGGAGCAAAAAACGATGGATGCTATTGCTACAAGAAAAGAAAAGATTATTTACAGGGACGGCGACAATGTTGTAAAGCTGTTTTCCGACAAATTCCCGAAATCGGATATTCTCAACGAAGCACTGAATCAGTCAAGGGTTGAGGAAACCGGTCTTCCGATCCCTGCTTTGAAGTCTGTTTCCGTGATAGACGGCAAATGGGCGATCACAATGGACTATGTTGAGGGAAAAACATTGGAACAGATCATTAAAGAGGATCCCGATAATCTTGATAAATATCTTAATGATTTTGTTGATCTCCAGCTGGAAGTACAGAGCAAAAAGGCTCCGCTTCTCAACAAGCTTAAAGATAAAATGAACCGTAAGATATCCTCTCTTTCCGGAGAGATAGACGCTACTATCAGATATGAGCTTCATACCCGTCTTGACAGTATGCCGAAGCATAACAAGCTCTGCCACGGTGATTTTAACCCCTCTAATATCATTATTGACAGCGAGGGCAAGCCGCATATCATTGACTGGTCCCATGCAACACAGGGAAATGCTTCCGCAGATGCTGCAAGAACCTATCTTCTTTTCGCCCTTAAGGACAAAGCGCTTGCAGATAAGTATCTCGACCTTTTCTGCTCAAAGAGCGATACCGCAAAGCAGTATGTACAGCAGTGGCTCCCGATCGTTGCAGCTTCTCAGCTTGTCAAGAAGATCCCCGAAGAAGCCGAATTCCTTAAGAGTTGGGTAGATGTGGTTGATTATCAGTAATCGGCAGAAATAATATCCGATCATACCATTTTGTTATCATTTTATAAACCTCCATGCTTGTGCTTTGGCAGATTGTCCGGAGCAGACGGCGGCAGAAACCGAAGGGCTCAGCCTTTCGGTTTCTGCATTTCGGATTCCGGAAGAAAGTGGCTGGTTCAGTATTATACAAATTTTATAAAATGTAATAAAGTTCTTGCAAAGTTCGATGGTTTATTGTATAATAGCTAAAAGAAAGGCGTACTGCCAAAGTAACATTCAAAAAGGAGTATTAACATGAAAGTAATCAAAATTTTCTTTGTGCTTATTATTTTTGCAATTGTCGGCGGTCTGGTTGCAGGATATGTTGTGGATGAATTGATTTCAAAAAATATTGAATCTGCTCTGAACGATATTACCGCTCCGGCAAATACCACAGTCGATTCATCAATATCTAAAACAGGAAAAATAACAAATCAGGATGGCGGTCTCCAGTTTTACGGAGCAATACTTCTCCAGAGCAACGAAAAGCTCGGCACACTCAGAAGCTATTATAAATCTCATGCGCCCCAAGGTATTGATCTGGAAGTAATCAACCTTGCAGATTCCAAAAAGATATTCGGAGAAAATATGCCTTCCGAGCTTAGATTTGGTTATCATGATAAGTCTCCGGAAAACTACTATATCGTTTACGCATGGGGAGAGGCACAGCTTCCGTACACAATGCTTGATTTCCGTTCCTACACCTGATATGTAAGAAGATAATTTATTATCCCGAAGGATTCAATCCTTCGGGATTTTGTTGCATTATGGAGAAAAATATATTAAAATATAGATAAATAAATTTTGTAAACGGGGAATTGATATGTATAAGAATTTTATTTTTGATTTGTATGGAACATTGGTAGATATCAATACCAATGAATGGAAACCCAGTTTGTGGAAAAATATGGCAATTCTGTATTCTATGGGAGGGGCGGCATACAGCGCCAAGGAACTGAAAAAGGCATATTATTCATTCATTGATGATGAAATCAGAAACATTCCGCCCGACAGATATTTGACTGTTCCTGAACCGCAGATTCTGAATGTTTTCAAAAGACTGTATACCGATAAGGGGGTAGAATGTTCTGATGATACTGCTGCCTATACGGGAAGAGTGTTCAGAATGCTTTCGCTGAAATATATCAGGCTGTATGACGGAGTGAAGGAGCTTTTTGAAGCAATCCGCAGTGCCGGGGGAAAAATCTATCTTCTTTCCAATGCGCAGAGAATATTTACAGAACCCGAAATAAGAATGTTAGGAATTTATGATGAATTTGACGATATTATGATTTCCTCTGACGAAGGCTGTGCGAAGCCTGATAAAATGTTCTATCTCAGGCTGTTGAAAAAACATAACTTAAAGCCGGAAGAGTCCATCATGATCGGAAATGATCATATTACAGACATAAAAGGGTCACATGAAGCAGGGCTGGATTCGCTTTATCTTTATACCAACATATCTCCTGAACCGAAGGGAGAGATACTCGCCAAATATAAGATCATGAGCGGAAGTCTGATCGAAGCAAGAAAAGCCCTTTTCGGAGAATAATCAAAAAACAGCGAGGAAGACTAATGTCTTTCTCGCTGTTTTTAGTGTCTGTCTTTTGCTTTTGATTGGTGTCAATCAAATATTAAAAAGAGTTCCGGATTGAAGAGTGCTGCTTTCCTCAGACTTGCTGCTTTCTTCGGGTTTGCTGCTTTCCTCAGACTTGCTGCTTTCTTCGGGTTTGCTGCTTTCCTCAGACTTGCTACTTTCTTCGGGTTTGCTGCTTTCCTCGGGTTTGCTGCTCTCTTCAGGCTCACTACTTTCCTCAGGCTGAGCAGGCTTTGTAAGAGTGGTTTCATCAATATCCGTATCGGGCTTATAGTAATTCAGAGATGATGTAACA
Source organism: Clostridia bacterium (assembly GCA_017475765.1). GTDB lineage: Bacteria > Bacillota > Clostridia > Oscillospirales > Acutalibacteraceae > UBA1213. Next base: position 133,742 of record JAFVEY010000027.1, read on the forward strand.
ACATCATCATAAAGCTCTGAATAGCTTTCATATCCGTCAAATGAGCTGTATGATCCCTTCGGATATACATACCTGTATGGTTTTGTACCGCTGAAAAATGTTGGGGAATAGGTTCCGTCCTCGTTTATCGTAATGTTTTCAAACCGGTTGTAGGTATAATATTCAAAGTCGGATGTTTTCTTTGTTGAAGAATCTGTGATCGTTACGGTTACTTTGTATACAACATAATAATATCTGGAACGGGTGCTGTTGTCGCTCTTTGGTGAAAGTACAATGGTTCCTATATAATCAGCAGATTTGAATTTTCTGTTGGTGCCGACTGTATCCGATTTGATAAAGTCTTCGGTTTCATTCTTCATGGCTGACAAAGCATTTGCAGGAATATCCTTAACGGTGGAAACGGAGGTGGCAAGTCCGGAAACCGTAAATTCCTTTTCCTTTGTCGTCAGAATGATATGATAGTAATCAGCGAGGTATTCATCAAGATCAGTACTTTTTGAATACGGAACAATTGTCACCTTTACCTTATCGCCGTTGCTCAGACCGTTTTCTTTATCAAGCTCACAGTCAAAAGAATAGTTGGAATAATTATATACATATGCTTTTCCGTTCGGAGCTTCTCCTGTGAATTCGACAGTAATATCGTCATTTTCAAACGGATCCACTTTTGTAAGCTCTTTAAGATCCTGCACAGTAAATTCCTTCTCGTTATAGATAAGCTCACATTTTACATATCTGGTTATGGTTTCCTTGACGGAATTTGTAATATCCCATTTTATCTTTATCTTATCGCCGTTTTTAAGATGGTTATAATTGTCAACATCAAGGCTGTATTTCAGGACATAGGATATCAGGGTTGCAGGATTGCTGTTGTCAATCAGATAGGAATAGGTGTAATTGGAGGGATCTTCGGCATATTTCAGCTTATCGCCCCAGTCCTCTTCAAATTTATTTGAGTCGAAGGATGCGCTGACTTCTCCGTAGCCTTCATATCCCGAAAATTCAACATTGATATAATCATCCAGATTGACTTTAGGCGGCTGGTTCATAATATTGACGATAATGATTACTGCAACGATAATAACAACCAATATTCCGCTGCCGATAAGGAAGGGAACGAAATTAAACGGCTTCTTCTGTACTCCGACAGCTGCACCGCCCGGAGCAGCTGCAAAAGCGTTGTTTCCGGCAGGGTTAGCATTGTAATTCGGAATCGGAGCGGATGGAACGGGTGATGTATTGGCAGCCGGAGCAACGGGAGCAGCCGGTGTCGATGAGGTCGGTGCACTCAGATTTTTGCCGCATACAGGGCAGAACTTAGCGCCGGGTTTCAGTTCAAATCCGCAGTCGGGGCATTGATTTCCTGGTGCTTTCTGTGCTGCTCCGTCTAAAGTCGTGGAAGGTATCGTCTTAGGCTTATCATCAGGAGCGGCGGATTCTGTTTTTGCACCGCAAACGGGGCAGAATTTAGCGCCGGGTTTGAGCTGAGAGCCGCAGGCATTACATTTCACGATGTTATTATCCGGTTGAGGAGCTTCTTTTTGTTCGGCAGGTTTCTGTTCGGTTTCTGCTTTCGGAGCTTCGACCGGCTTCGGTGCCGGAGGAATCACGGGAGCAGTTTCAGCTGCCGGAACAGGCTTTTCCTCAGCGGGGGCAGGTTGTTCTGCCTTTGCACCGCAAACGGGGCAGAATTTAGCGCCGGGTTTGAGCTGAGAGCCGCAGGAATTGCATTTTACGATATTAGCATTATCCGATTGCGGAGCTTCTGTCTGCTCGACAGGTTTCTGTTCGGTTTCTGCTTTCGGAGCTTCGACCGGATTCGGTGCCGGAGGAATCACGGGAGCAGTTTCAGCTGCCGGAACAGGTTTAGGCTCAGGAGCAGGCTGACCGGCTTTTGCGCCGCATACCGGACAGAATTTAGCGCCCGGCTTCAATTCGCTTCCGCATTGTACGCACTTTTCCGCAGCAGGCGCAGGAGAGGGAGCAGGTGCTGCCGGTTCTGTTTTTGTGCCGCATACCGGACAGAATTTCGTTCCTGGTTTAAGTTCTGCACCGCAGCTTTTACAAATATTTGCATTATCGGACGGAGTTTCCGGTGCCTTGGGCAGTTCAACCTTGGCACCGCATGACGGACAGAATTTAGTATCTTTTTTAAGCTCTGTGCCGCAGCCGGTACATTTAACAACATCCGATACATCCCCAGAAGCCGAAGCAGCAGGATGATATGACGGAAAATCATTACCGGCATTTTCCGCCGTCTGAGTTCCGCAGTTAGGGCAGATCTTAGCGTCAGCTTTCAGCATTGTGCCGCATTTTTTACATCTCATTGGGCAAATCCTCCAATCATTGACTAATAAACATCTTTTGCCCTCCCGATCGGGAGGGACTTTTCATGCGGAAATGACACTTTCCGCACACTAATAATATTATAAAATTTATGGTTATTTTAGTCAATAGCAAAAATATCAAATACCGTTCCTTTCCATTTCCTCATTTTAAGTATTTATCAACAAAAGGGGCATCAGGGCGGAGGAAGGAAAGGCGATATATATTCTGAACAAACAAAAGAAGTTTGTTATATGTAAAGTGATGAAAAATATCTTTTTGATTTTACCGATTATGTGAAGTATAATATTTGTAACGGATATCAACAAAGCAAAAGTTGTAAAAAAGTAAAACCGGCTGAAAAGTAAGGTAATTTTTCGGAGGGAGGTCAGTTATGAAAGGCATATTTGTAATTTTGAAAACGGTGGTATTTATGACCATTTGCTGTTTACTGTCAATGCTTTCAATATCGGTAAATGCCGCAGAGTATAATATGAATGTATCGCCGATCATTGGTGTAAGCGCAGAAGGCGGCGGGCTGGGACAAATCACTTTTCTTGATGAGGACAAGGATTCATACACCATTACTCCCAAAGAAGAAAACGGCGGGTTGGATTTCGGTGCGGCAATGGGTGAGTATTATATTGAATTAAAAACGAACTTCGTGAAAAAGGCGATATTATATAAAACAGGCAAAATATCAATTGAAGGAAATAGCGGAGATTTTAATTTAGGATTAACTTTTAATGATGGATATGGAAATTTGAAGTGGACTACTGTTTTGGTCGATAATTACAGCAATGCCGGTACAGGTTCTTTGGAGATGGCAGAAGAAGGCATGATATACGAAAGTGACAATATGGATGCTGTTGCTGTAAAGGCTTATTATTTGGTTGATGTTATAGAAGAAAAAACGATTAATCTGGACTTTAGCACTAAAGCGAAATCTGTGAATTTTCGTGAGGTGGATAATGAAACTTTAGGCGTATACATAGACGCAGACAATGACGGCATATACGAAACGCTGATAGCTGACAGCAGCCGAGATGAAAGCAGTCCGCTGCCCGACAAGGCAGTTCCTGACGGATCCGGCGAAAGTACTGTACAAAGCGACCAAAGTGCAGAGCCTGTTGAAAGTTCTGATGTGATGAATGGAACGGTTTTTGTTGTGATTGCGGGAGTATTGGCAATACTTCTCGCAGGTGTGATTATTTTCAGAAGAAGAAGCAAAACCCGGTATTGAAATGAGCAGCCGTCATAATGGATAGTCCGTTATGACGGCTGCATGACTGTTCCGTGCGGATATGATTTTTGCGATCTGCCTGTCAGACAAGCTCCGATATCTCGCCGAAGGTATATCCCATTTCCTCCCATTTTGTGAGAAGAGAATCGAGTATCTCCGAATTGGTTTTGGATGTGCTGTGAAGAAGAACTATCGCTCCGTTATGAATACGGGGAATGAGCTTGTCCATTGCCTCCTGCTGGGTCGGCTGGTTGTCATTGTACCAGTCAACATAGGCAAGACTCCAAAAAACGGTTGTATATCCCATTTGCTGCGCCATTTTCAGATTGTCTTCGCTGTATTTTCCCTGCGGCGGACGGTAGAATTTTTTCATCTTCTCTCCGGTTGTCTGCTCATAAAGCTCCTCCAGCTTTCCCAGTTCTTCGGAAAAACCTTCCTCGGATGATATCTTTGACATATCGGGATGAGTAAAGGTGTGATTGCCGACAGTATGCCCCTCGCTGACCATCCGTTTGACAAGCTCAGGGGAGGTGCTGATGAAATTGCCGACAAGGAAAAACGTCGCTTTGACATTATGTTTTTTCAATACGTCAAGAATATGTTCCGTATAGCCGTTTTCATATCCTGCGTCAAAGGTAAGGTATATTTTTTTCTGTGATGTGTCGCCGACATAATAGGCTCAGAGCTTTTTGAGCTGCTCTGCGGAAGCATTTCCGACAGGTGCCGCACCCTCTGTCTGAAAGCTCAGTCCCCAGTTGGCATCGGCAGCTGTGGAAACCGCCGCATTCTGCCATATCCCTCCTCCCGACACCAGCACAGCTGTCATAATGACTGCTGCTGACAATACCGCCGCAATGGTTTTTCTGCTGAATATGATATACAAACCTATCACCGTCCCGTAATAATTGACCCTTGTTATATCTATGCTCCGTTATCGGATAATATGCAGTCTGATGTCGGTATTATATCAATGTGAAGGAAAAGATAATAAACAGCCAGCCGCCGTACAAAGGATGGATGTACGGCGGCTGTTCTTTGCCTTTTATGAATATTCGGCTGTAAGATCTTTTAAGTAGTCAGAAAGCTCACGGCTGCTGTCGGAATCGCTGTATGGTTCTCCGCTTTTTGCAAGGCGGTGCAGCTTCGGATAATATTCGTCAACCGTGTTGGCGGCTGTCGAGAGCATATATTCAAAAACGGTGTCATTGACGGTCGATTCATAGAAGCTGGCTGTCATTTTAAAATACAGCAGCCTGTCCTTTATGTCTATGCAGAAGCTGCCGTCCGCTATCGAATTATTGATCATGCAAACCGCAAGCGACATATCCGCCGTTTTTTCCTTTCCGAATGTCAAAGGAACGGGGGAAAACAGGGTGATCAGCATTTTGGAAGGATTGATCTCAAACAGGAAGTTTTGCTCAATATCTCTTCCGCTTACGCTGCATTTAATGCAAAGATGCTTGTCGTCTTTTTCATAATCAATATCATTTCTTTTGAGCGCATTACAGAGTGTTATATAGTTTTTCCATGATTTTGTGGTAGTTAATGTCATAAAGTTGCCTCCTTCATTGATGGTCTGATTAAGGGGTTCTCTTAAGTTATAGCATAATATGCCGAGCGGAAAAAAGGGAAATTTGAATTAGAGATTGTTTGCTGTAATGATTCTTCTCATATCCGAGGCAAGATAAAGAGAGCCGAATATAATGAGGGCATCGCTTTCTCCCGTAAGGGACAGCGCTTTGCGGTATGCCTTTTCGTGATCGTTCTCAGGGTGAACCTTTGTACAGTAGCTTTTCACAAGCTCCGCAAGATCTTCGGGAGACATTTTTCTGGGATTGTCGGGAGCAGTAGTCACCACTTCGTCAAACAGCGGCAGAAGTACGGAAAGTGCGGATGAAACATCCTTGTCGGCAAGCATTCCGACAATTCCGATAAGTCTTTTTCCGCCGAGATATTTTTTGAGTGCGCCGGCAAGAGCGGCGGCTCCGTCAGGGTTATGTGCACCGTCCAGAAAAATGATCGGTTTCTCATTCAGAAGCTCAAGCCTTGCCGGAAATCTGACCTTGCGGAATCCGTTGATGACAGCGCTGTCGGGAATATTGGTTCCTCTTTCCCTCAGAGCTTTGATTGCATACAGAGCAGTAACGGCATTTTTTACCTGATGTTCACCAATCAGCCCGATGGTGATTTCGAGCGGATGATGGTCTGACACAAATCTGAAATGTGTTCCCCTGATATCCGAGCGGATGATTTGGGCTTCTGACGGGTCTGCCACATACAACTTGTTATGTCTTTCTTCGGCAGCTGTGCGGATTACCTCCATTGCTTCGGGCTTTTGATCTGCATAAGCAACGGTAATGCCGTTGTTTTTGATGATACCGCATTTTTCAAAGGCTATTTTATCGTATGTGTTTCCGAGTATTTTTGTGTGGTCGAGGGATATCGAGGTGATGACGGAAACGAGGGGAGTGTCAATAATATTGGTTGCGTCAAATCTTCCGCCCAGACCTGTTTCAAGTACGACAAAATCACAATTTTCTTCTTCATACCATTTCAGGGCAACAGCCAGAACAAATTCAAACTCGGTAATGATTTTTCCTTCCGCTTTCATTTCCTCTATCACAGGGAAAAGTCTTTCAACAATATCGGCAAGTGTCCCATGAGGGATCATTTCTCCGTCAATCATAAATCTTTCACGGAATTCAAGAACATAAGGAGAGATAAAAAGACCTGTTTTAAAGCCTGCTTCTGTCAGAGCCGATGCGATCAAAGAGCAGGTGCTGCCCTTTCCGTTGGTGCCGGCTGCATGGACGAATTTCAGCTTTTTATCGGGAGAACCGATTCTTTTTGCCAGCTCCGATATTCTTTCAAGTCCCGGTTTTGCTCCGAAGACGAGCAAAGAATTGATTTTTTCCACGGCTTCATTATATGTCATAAATTTTTCTCCTATTCCTGTTCCGATCCATTTGATCTCGTCTGATTTCAATCGTTATAAGGCGTATTTTCATAGCCTTGTGCCATCAGCTTCTGTACCTTTTTGTCAAGCCTGTTTTTCCATAATGCTCTGAACCAATACTGAGCACCGAAAGCCTTGACCAGCTTCGGACTGGTGAAGTAATAGATACGAATAAATATTCTTCCTAAAAATGATTTAGCCAGCCGCTTATCTCTGTATCTTCTGAGGGTCCATACTTCCGGGCAGTCATAAGAGCCGTAAACGCAGGTAGCAATATAGCAGCCGCCCTTGCTTTCCTGTTTGTTTCCCTTCTTGCTTTCCGTCGTTTCGGCAGAATGGGCAATACGGGTCGGATTTTTGGAATTTTCGATTGCATCTTTGATTGTCTTGTCGATATAATCGATATTTATCCCATATTTTGTCCAGAAGGTCACAAGAGGTATTCCGGCTTCCTCACAAATTCTTTTTACTTTTTTATCACGCTCAATACGTTTCGGTTGCTCATGAGTGCTGTCGTTAATTTCAACCAAAGCAATCGGTTTATAGCTGTCCTTTTCAAAAATACCTATGTCAATATTTCTGAAAAGCTCATTGTTGAATCCGGTTGTCTGATTTTTGTTGATGACGGATGCAAGATTGATCTGCGGCTGAGCAAAATAGCCTTCGGGCAGTACGTCACATACAGCGTGATAAAATCTGAGTTCTGTTTCGGTAATCAATGATTTTTTGACTTCGTAAAGATAATTTTCATTTTCCATTATATTCAGCTCCGGTATTTCTGAAAAGTAGTGTCTGCTGTTTTGTTTTTATTATATACTATGTATCAGAATAATTCAATAACAGATTTACAATTGTTCATATTTGTACAATAAAATGTGTTGCTTTACGGGTATTGATGAAATCGGATGTGTGGTGTTATAATTATGTAGGAATCTGCACAGGAGGTTTAACTATCATGGAAAGAATACCGCTTTATCAGAGACTGAAAGAGCATGAAAAACTGGACAGGTCATCGTTTCATACCCCCGGACATAAATGCTCCGGATTTTTTGACGCAGGTCTTATCAGGCTGGATTATACGGAGCTGCCCGATACGGACGCACTTTATGAAGCCGAAGGGGTGATACTGGAAGCAGAACGGATTTTGTCTGTGCTTTTCAATACAAAGTGTTCTCTTATTTCGGCGGGAGGCTGTTCGCTTGCGATTCAGGCGATGCTCAGAATAGCGCTGGACAGAGGAAAAAAAATACTGTGTGCAAGAAATGCGCACCGAAGTGCAGTCAATGCTATTGCTCTTCTTGGTTTTGAACCTGTCTGGATCGCTCCAAGGGGAGAAACAGGCTTTACAGGCAGGATCATTGCCGAAGAAGTGGAAAGAAAATTCAGAGAAAATCCCGACATCACAGCCTGTTACATCACCTCACCGAGCTATTACGGACAAATAAGTGATATATCGGCGATTGCCGGAATATGCCGTCAATATGGTGCGTTACTTTTAGTTGATAATGCTCACGGCTCTCACCTTGCATTTATGAAGGAAAATCTTCACCCGATACATCTCGGTGCGGATATCACCGCATGCTCTCTGCATAAAACACTTCCCGTTATGACAGGAGGTGCCGCTCTGAATATCGGCAACGGGGAGCTTGCGGACAATGCTAAGAGTGCTATGTCACTTTTCGGTTCAACAAGCCCGTCCTATGTGATAATGTCATCGGTTGATCTTTGCGTGGATTATATGCTTTTCGGCGGAGGAAAGGACGAATACCGGAAATGCGAAGAAAGAGTGGCTCTTCTTAAACAGCTTGCTGCTGAAAAAGGAATCAAGCAGCCGTCAGGTCTGTGCGACCCGCTCCGCCTGACACTTGATACGGCTTCTGTCGGTCTTTGCGGAGAGGAACAGCTTTCCTATTTTGAGGAAAACGGGATTGACTGTGAATTCTGTGACGGAGAAAATGCGGTTCTTTTGTGTACGCCTTTCAATTCCGAGAGAGATTTTCGGCGTATTGAAGCTGCCGTCCAAAATATGCCGGTATCATCTGCCAAAAAACAGTACAGTTTTCATTTTAAAGAGCCTGAAAAGGCAATGTCTGTCCGCAGAGCTATGCTTGCACCGTCGGAAACTCTTCCGCTGAGCGGACTTTGCGGAAGAGTGGCAGCAGACACATCATGCCCCTGTCCTCCGGGTGTGCCGCCGGTGATGCCGGGCGAAGTCATTGACGAAAATGTAATTGCTGTTTTAAAACAGTACGGAGAAAAAAAGTTTAAAGTTGTTAAGTAAATTCTGTTTATTTTGAAAAAATTGATAGCTTGTAATAGAAAAAAATTATTTGCAGAACGAAAAAAATTAAAATGTCCTGTTGACAATATCTGAATGCTTTGATATAATCTGAATGTACGTTAGGGATATCTAACTGAAATTAGTTAATTTGAACTAACGCATTGCCAAAAATTAAGACATGAAAATTCAGGTCAATCAGGAAAGGAGATTTTTTAATGAAATCAGGCAAATATCTTGCAGTCAGCCTTGCTGCTGCATTGCTTGTCAGCGGAACTTCCGTTGCAGCTTCCGCTAATAACGGAGCAAACAATACTGCCTCTGAAGGCACTTATGTTCTTATGAACATCCCTTATGCCGAGTTCTACAAGGCAGACCTTAATAATGATGTTAAGGTGGATGTATTTACATCGGCTACCAAAACAAAGACAAGAGGTACCCTTGCAGCAGGTTCTTATCATGTTGATGATTCCGGAGATGAGATCACAGGTGTTATTTTCCCTGTAAAACTCGGTGAGGGCGTTGATCTCAGCAGCTTCAAGCAGATAACAGACAGCGACAGCATTGAAATTACTGTTACCAATAAGGGCAAGACAAGCACAAACGAGTATGTCGGCAAAGATGCTCTCTTTGAAAGCCCGTCATATTCCTACTATGTTCTCGATGAAGCTCCCGATTACTATAAGACAGCTGAACTTGATGAAAACGGAAAGCTCGTATTCGGTGAGGTAAACGGTACTAAGGAAGAAATCAGCGCCGAATATGATTTCACACTTGATTCAAAATACGGTGACTATGAGCTGGATTTCACTTCTGAGGCTCTTGATCAGGTTTCAACGGTTTACGGTGTTGTCATTTCAACAGAAGAGGGTAATGATTACGGTCTGCGTCATCTTGAAAATATCTGGAAGGTCGGCAAGCTGGCTTGGAGCACAGGCTATACAACTGCTGTCCACAACTGCCCGACAAGCTCCGCTCACTATGAGCAAATCGTAGGCCAGACAATATCTCAGGTGACATATTATACAGATAAGGGTATCAAGACCATCAGCAATCTTTCTATTTATGTTGATCCGGTCAAGTATGTTCTTATGAATGTTCCTTATGCTGATTTCTATGCCAACGAAGTAGAAAACGATGTTCCGGTTGATGTATATACCTCCGCAACAAAGGCTAAAACGCTGACAGGCAACCTTGCTGGCGGTACATATCATATCAATGAGGACGGCAGCGCTATCGACGGTGTTACTTATCCTGTCAAGATCGGCAGTAATGTGGATCTTTCAAAATACCGTCAGATCACCGATGAAGATAAGTACGAAGTTACTGTAACCAACAGAGGTCAGACAACCACAACCACTTATGAGGGTAAGGATGCTCTCTTCAATGCGGACAGCTATTCCTACTATGTTCTTGATGAAGTTCCTGCATTCTATAAATCAGTTTCCGCTGATGAGGACGGCAAACTTGAATTTGCAGCACAGGATAAGAAATCCGCTGAGGTGCTGGAGGGTGTTGAAGCTGAGTTCACAACAGAAACAAGCTACGGCGACTATGAGCTTGATTTTGAGAATCTTGATATAGACATCAATGAGCATAAGGTTTATGGTGTAGTTCTTGAAACAGAGGACGGCACTTCATACGGTCTCCGTCACCTTGAAAATATCTGGAGAGGCACTGAGCTTGCATGGGCAACAGGCTTTACAGATTCCGTTCACGGCAGCCCGACAAGTTCTGCTCACTATGAGTCCATCATGGGCAAGACAATCAAAAAAGTAACATACTATACAGACGAGGGCATCAAGACATTTGAAGTTGATGTTTACGTTCCTGTTAAGACAGGTGCAAACGCATCGGTTGAAGATGCTCCTGTTGCAGCAGGTGCAGCAACTCTTGAAACACAGGATTTTGCTGAAGATTTCGAGCCTGAATATGTATTTGCTGACAGCGATGGAAACAAGGTTGAATTTACTGTTGACGGAAGCACCGTCAGCTACCCGACAGACGCTGCAAACGGTCAGTACACACTTACCATCAGCGACAAGAGCGGAAAGTATGCAGATGTAATAACAAGCTTTAATCTTACTGTTGCAGCTCCGGCAGAATATAACGGAGATATCCTCTCTGAAACACCGGCTCTGAAAGCAACCGATTCCGATGAGGCATTTGCAGCTTATCTTGCAGCAATCAATAAAGTGACAGTCAATGGCGAGTCTTACAATGCGTCAGGCAAGCGTTCCGTTGTTGTGATTGATCCTGAAACAGGTGCAGTAGATACTTCCAATGCCGATATTTTTGTAGACGGTGCAGAAGAATTTGCTGTAATAGTAGAAGCAACAGGATACGAGTCTCTTAGCTTTACTATCAAGCGTACTGCTGACGAGCCTGCAAAGCAGGATGACGACAACCAGCAGGGCGATCCCGCAAAGCAGGATGATGACAACAAACAGGACGAGCCTGCAAAGCAGGATGATACCACAACTCCTGACGATAACAAGCAGGATGACAGTAAGCCCACAGACAACAGTCAGCAGGTAACAGTACCTTCGGATAATGGTCAGCAGGTTGTACCGGCAGACAACAGTTCTGACAGCAACCCGTCAACTCCTGACACAGCAGACCATACTCCGTTGTTTGCACTTCTTGCACTCCTCGGAGCAAGCGCAGCAGCAGTATTCTCATTCAGACGCAGAAACAGAGAGTAATCCTGTTTCGGATGGATGACCGGCTGTTCATCGCTTCCGCTTTCTGATATTTTATAATTCAGCAATAAGGCTCTTCTCAAGAAGAGCCTTATTGTGATATACTGATAATGTCAAAAGTATAGAATACAGGAGAGTTTAAAAATGGAAAGTGAAAAGAAAAAAAGGAGTTTTTCAAAAAAGGATATTTTTCTTTTGGGCGGAATGCTTCTAGTCGGCGCAGTAATATTCCTTACGGTTACTTTGCTGGGTGGTTCCGGCGAAACGGTGGAGGTGCGTGTCGATGGACAGCTTGTTGCTTCTTATCCACTTTCTGCTGACAGGGAAGAGGAGATACAGGGAGCAGGCGGAACCAATCATCTTGTGATCAGAAACGGGGAAGCATGGATCGCTAGTGCAAGCTGCCCTGACGGCCTTTGCGTGAATATGGGAAAAATAAGCAAAAACGGACAGTCAGTAATATGTCTTCCGAATAGGGTCGTTGTACAGATCGTCGGCGAAAATGAAAATGCAGATGAGGAAAGCAGCAGCGGCGGAGCGGATATTATTGTAAAGTGATATGAGTATGAAAAATAACAAAGAAAAGCAAGGGGCAAAAATCAATACAAAAAAAATAGCCCTGTACGGCATGATGACAGCCGCAGCGCTTATCTGCAGCTATATCGAATCTCAGATTCCTGCTTTTTTTGCCGTTCCAGGAATGAAGCTCGGACTGACCAATATTATCGTTGTTCTTGCCCTTTATAAAATGGGCAGCGGCAGCGCAATGGCGATCAATATCATCAGAATCGTTCTCGTTTCCATGATGTTCGGAGGACCGTCCGCCATGCTGTACAGCCTTGCAGGAGGAATGCTTTCAACGATTGTGATGATCATCCTGAAAAAAACGGATCAATTCAATACCGTTACCGTAAGTGCGGCAGGAGGTGTTTTTCACAATGTCGGACAGATACTGGTGGCAATGCTTTGGCTGAAAACTGCAAGTATAGGCTGGTATCTGATGATACTCTGGGCAACGGGAATGGTGACAGGGATTCTAATCGGAATTTTGGGATATGAGCTTATCAGGCGGCTGCCCGATAAGCTGTTCAAATAATTTTGTGGCGGAGATATGGTATGAAAAGAAAATTGAGGATTCTTACAGCGCTTTTAGCCTGTGTCTGTATGATTGCTGCCTGTGGGGAAAATCAGATGGATGAAAGCAGCGATGAAAAGACAAGCCGTGATATATTGATTTCACAGTCGGAGTTGGAGGAAGAAACGACTTCCACAAAGGAAATATTCGCTATGGACACCTATATGACCGTAACGGCAACAGGCGTTCGCTCCGAGGAGGCGGTTGACGCTGCTCTGGATGAAATCAGAAGGCTGGATGTACTTTTGTCTGTCGGAAATGAGGACAGCGAGGTTTATGCCATCAACAAAAACGGCAGTGGGGCGCTTTCAAAGGATTCGGCAGCGCTTCTGGAAAAATCCTTGTGGATCTATGAAACGACAAATGGCGCTTATGATATTACGGTTTATCCGCTTATGGAGCTTTGGGGATTTACAGGAGATGATCCTGCACTTCCGAAGGATGGAGATATCTCCGAAGTTCTGAAACGCTGCGGCAGCGATAAGCTGAGTGTGTCGGATAACAGACTGACTCTCGGCAGCGGTCAGGGGATAGATTTCGGCGGAACGGCAAAAGGCTACACAAGCGCAAGGATCATGGAGATCTTTGAGGAATACGGGATGTCCTCCGGCGTTGTTTCTCTGGGAGGCAATGTGCAGTGCTTCAGAACAAAGCCTGACGGCAGCCAATGGCGCTGCGGCATCACAGACCCCGAAAATCCTGATGATACAAGCAGTCTTTTAGGTATTGTATCAACATCGAACAAGGCGGTGATAACATCGGGAGCCTATGAAAGATTTTTTGTTGATAAGGCATCGGGAAAAACCTATCATCATATCATGGATCCGAAAACGGGTTATCCTGCCGAAAGCGGACTGACCTCCGTTACCGTTGTAAGCAATGACGGTACATTGGCGGACGGACTTTCGACAGCCTGCTTTGTGATGGGGGAAAAAGGGGCAGTCGAATACTGGAAAAAATACAGCGATCAATTTGATCTGATACTTATGACCTCTGACGGCAGACTGATTATAACCGAAGGTCTTAAGGACAGCTTTACTTCAAATCTTGATTTTGAGGTTGTATCTAATACATAAATTCAGGGTGATGATAATGGAAAATAAGAACAAGAAACTATTAAAAATACTTTGTTTGATGGTTCCGGCAGTTTTTGTTGTCGGTGTATGTGCGGTCAGCATAGCGATCAATAAGCCTGAGCTGGAGGCGCTTGAAAATGATATGATTGAAACCTCCGTTTCGGAAAAGGCAGCAGCAAATAACGGAGAATCAGAAGTCAGCGGAGAAATTGCAGAAGAAATCTCCGGCACCGAAAAAAGCGCTGCATCTGACAGCTCCGAAGCAGCAAAGGAAGAATCGGACGGGCAGAGCGACAGCAGTAAGGACGATCAGACGTCCGAAAGCTCGAAAAGCGAATCGAGCAAAAAGGAAACCTCCGATGTAAAGAAGGCTGAAACGTCAAAAGCCGAGGCGTCAAAGTCCGGGTCGGGGGAAAGCTCCGGACAGACAAGCGGCAGCACAAGCAAGCCTTCAAGCAGTACGGAAAACAGTTCTTCTCAGCAGAGTAAGCCGTCAGGCGGTGGAAGCAGTCAGAGTTCCAGCCCGTCAGGCGGAAGCTCCGCAAGCTCAAAACCACAGCAGTCAACATCGCCGTCCTCTCAGACAAGCACCGTGAAGCCTTCGGAAACAAGCCGTCAGACCTCGGCTGTTACCGAAACGCCGAAGTCGTCCGGCACCCAGCCGACACAGACTGTCCCCGAACCCTCTCAGACCGCTCCGGAACCGGAGCCGACACCAGCAGAGCCGACCGGACAATATATAGACGGAACCTATACTGTGGCAGTTCCGGTTAATTTTGTGGATGAAGATACTGATAGTCTGTGTGAATATGATCTTCAGGTCAAGGTGACAGTACAGAACGGAGAGATCAGTTCTGTTACGGCAAAGGCTATCAACGACAGGAGCGATGAGCCTGATGCCAATACTGCATATATCAATAAGGCGCTGAAAAAGATCAGTCCTGCGATAATAGCCAATCAGTCCAATACTGCTGATGTTGTAAGTCATGCGACATATTCAAGCAATGCAATACTGGATGGTGTGGGTCAGGCACTAGCACAGGCAAAAAGATAATGACGGAGAGTAAAAAATGAAATATACAGGATCTATCATAAAGCTCATTTCACTTTGTGTTGTTATTATTTCTCTTGCGGGTTATAATGTGATTGCACAGGGAAGAGCGGAGGAAGTCGAACAGGCAAAGCAGGCAGCTGCGGCAAGAGCGGCAGAAAGAGCAGCGGCACTTGAAGCGGAAAGACAAAAGCAGGGACAGACTGAGGAGCCTGAAGCAGAACCGGGTAAATATAAGGACGGAGTTTACGAGGGAATCGGCGAGGGCTTCGGAGGAGATATCAAGGTAAGCGTTACCGTAAACGGCGGAAAAATTACTGCCATAGATGTTTTAGCTCATGACGATGAGGACGACACCTATTATGAGCTTGCCGAGGAACTGCTGGACGATATTATCTCGGAAAATGATCCGCAGGTCGATATCGTATCGGGTGCGACATTCAGCTCCGAGGGACTGATCGAGGCTGTCGGAAATGCGTTGAAGGGGGCTGAAAATAATGGCTGATAAAAAGAAAAAGCTGAAATATAAAAAAATCACAGAGGTCATTATCAGAGTCATATTCTTTATCGCAATGCCGGCGGCATTTGCATCGGGATTTGTCGGTGTCAAGCTCATTTTCAATGCAGTCGGTCAGGGAAAGCCGATTGACCCCGACAAACTTCTGGTGCTGATCGGACTGCTTGCCTTTACGATTGTGTTCGGAAGGTTTTTCTGCGGCTTTGTCTGTGCCTTCGGTTCACTGGGAGATTTTATCTATTTTCTTTCGGGATTGATCCAGAAAAAAATATTCAAAAGAAAAAAGCAGATCACCATTCCCCAAAAAGCATCGGTATTGCTTCAAAAACTGAAATATGTGATATTGGCGTTGATCGCCCTGCTTTGCTTCTGTGGAGTATATTCCAAGCTGACAGGCTGGAATCCGTGGGATGTTTTTTCAAGGATTATGGTATTCAAAGCTCCGGCGGACGGATATATTCTGGGAATCATCATTCTTGTGCTTATCATTATCGGAATGGCATTCAAAAAAAGATTTTTCTGTCAGTTCCTTTGTCCGATGGGTGCGCTTTTTGCATTAATGCCTGTCCTGCCGTTTACAGCTCTTCACAGGGATGAAAGCAGTTGTATCAAGGGCTGTAAAGCCTGCCGGATGAACTGCCCTGTTGATATCAAGCTCGGAGAAGATATTCTTCGTGATGGTGAATGTATTGCCTGCGAAAAATGTATGGGTGTTTGTCCGAAAAGCAATATCAGCCGACCCGAACAGAAGCTGGTCAGAAACGATATTATTATTCTTGTGATAAAATCTGTTTTGTTTTTTGTAATGGGCTGTCTGCTGGGACTGTGCAGATTTTTCTGACAGCGAAACGGTTTCCGTATTTCAATGGGATACGGGAGCCGTTTTTTACAATTTGCTTGATAAAATCTCTTTGTCGTTGTATAATCTTAGCAAAAGATTATTGAGATAAGAGGGGAAAATATTATGACGCAGACGAAATATTACGATATCGGACTTAACCTGTTTTGCAGACAGTTCAAAGATCCCGAACATATCATAGCCGCTGCCGAAGAGGAGGGCGTGACCTGTATTCTGACCGGTACGGACAGGAAGGAAAATGTACTGATCGACAAGTTTGTCAGAAATCATAACGCCTACGGAACAGCAGGGATTCATCCGCATAATGCCGATTCTGCCGTTAAAGAGGATTTTGACAAAATAGAAAAGCTGATAACTGACAATCCGAAAATTGTGGCTGTCGGAGAATGCGGACTTGATTTTGACCGTATGTTTTCAACAAAAGAGAATCAGATACGCTGTCTGGAAAAGCATATCGTTCTTGCGGAAAAGCTGAATAAGCCTTTGTTTCTGCATGAAAGAGCTGCTTCAAAGGAATTTATCGCCCGTTTCAGAAAACATCCGGATATATGTTCCAGATCGGTGGTTCATTGCTTTACAGGTGACAGGGCAATACTTGAACAGTATCTTGAAATGGGATTCAATATCGGCATAACAGGCTGGATATGCGATGACAGAAGAGCAGCGGAGCTGCGCAGAGCGGTTCCGATCATTCCGCTTGACAGACTGCTGATTGAAACGGATGCACCGTATCTGACACCGAGAAATGTTCCGGGACTTGACCGGACGAATCTTCCGCAGAATATAAAATATGTTGCCCGTGAGCTGGCAAAGTATATGAAGGTATCAGAAGAAGCAGTCATTGAAAATGCCAGGGCAAATACGGAAAGAATATTTTTTTGAATCAGAGTAAACAGGAAAGGCTTATTTTACAAATATTTTATTGATACATTGTGTTTGTACCTTAATTTTGATATAATGATTACATCATATTTTTAATCTTAGAAAAGAGGTTTTTTTATGAAGAAGAATTTAGGTGCTGTTCCGGCAGTATATCCTATGCCTGTATTGATGGTGGCGGCTTATGACGAAAACGGAACGGTGAATGTGATGAATGCTGCATGGGGCATGATATGTGACATGGATAAGATCGCTCTGTTTATCAGCGAGGGTCACAAAACAACTCAGAATATTCTCAAAGCTAAGGCATTTACCGTAAGCATTGCAGATAAGGCTCACACAGCGGAAGCGGATTTCTTCGGCATTGCAACAGGCAATAAAATGCCCGATAAATTTGAACGTACAGGTTTCCATGCTGTCAGAAGCGAATTTGTCAATGCGCCTGTCATAGAGGAATTTCCCGTGACAATGGAATGTGAGCTTGCCGAGATCATCAACACCGACAGTATGTATGCCATTGTGGGAAAAATAGTGAATACACAGGCAGATGAAACCGTTCTTAATGAAAAAGACAAGGTTGACCCAGCAAAGCTGAATGCGCTGATTTTTGACCAGTTCCAATCAGGCTATTATGTGACCGGTGAAAAGGTCGGACAGGCATGGAATGAAGGCAAGGAATTAATGAAATAAAAAATAAATCAGGGATACAGCCGGAATGCCGTATCCCTGTATTGCTCTGTTTTTTATATTGCCGAATAACCGAAGCTGTTGACGATCGCCTCGATTTTTTCTCCTTGCTGACATATTGCGCATTTATGCGGTTTGTAGCTCTGATAGTCGCCCAGATCGTTAGGATCGAATACAGAATAGACAGGATGTCCGTCACATTCGTCAACGGTGGCAAAAATAGAAGCAACACCGACCACTCTTCCGCCGTAATAGTTGATGGCATCAATGGCGGCAAGCGCACTTTTTCCGGTGGTGACGGAAGCGGCAAGAACAAGGACGTTTTTTCCGGCAATCATTGGTACCAGATTGTCACGGAACATCATCTGGCCGCCCGAAATAAATTCAGGTGAAACGACATAAACTGTCTGATGGGCATTCATATTGACATAATCATCTTTTGTCAGCTCTTCCGCAAAGCAGGTCCCGATAACCTCCATTCCGTCGATACAGATAATCGTATCAATGATCGTATGAAGCTGATAGTGACCGGCAAGCTGCTTTGCAACCGCCTTTGCTTCGGAAAGGCGCATTTTCTGAGTAGTTACATCAATAAAGTAATTGGTATGGCTGTGCATAGTTGCAAAATGTCCTTTTTTTACACGCAGGAAAACATCCTGATTTTTTGTTCTTATTTTAAATTCTTTAGACATGATTTCACCCCAAATTAACAAAAATAATTTAACCTATTTGTCATTTTACATCATTTTGACTAATAAATCAAGGGTTTTATGATATTATTATTGACTTTTTGAAAAATATTATTTTCATGCTCCGGTTGTTATTTGATTTTATCTGTGGTAGAATTAAATCAGAAATATTGCTGTTTTAGAAAGTGGGGAAATCTGAATGGATAATGCGAAAAGACGTGACAGCGGAATGTTGTATTACTGCGATGAAGCTCTTTTTGAGGAACAAAAAAAGGCGAGGAAACTGACGCAAAAGCTCAATACAGCCGACAGGAGCGATTTTGAAGGAATTGCCGGGATTGTCAAAGAATTACTCGGAAAATCGGACGGCGCCTTTATTAATCCGCCGTTTTACTGCGATTACGGATTTAATATTGAAGTCGGGAAGGATTTCTTCTGTAATTATAACTGCACCATTCTTGATGTCGGGAAGGTCAGAATCGGAGATAACTGTCTTTTTGCGCCGAATGTTGCGATTTATACGGCAGGACATCCCGTTCATCCGGCTATGAGGAATACAGGCTATGAATACGGGATGGATGTGACAATCGGCAATAATGTATGGCTGGGAGGAAATGTTGTCGTATGTCCCGGAGTGACGATCGGCGACAATGTCGTGATCGGAGCAGGCTCTGTCGTGACGAAGGATATTCCGTCATGGACGGTTGCAGCAGGAAATCCTTGCAGGGTGATCCGTGAGATCACCGATGAGGATATGAAGTATTATTTTAAAGACAGAGAGCCTGATGAAGAGGTTGCCGCCGAAATTCGGAAAATTATTGCCGAAAGCGGAGATCCTGTACGCTATCCGTCAGGCTCTCGACTTTGAAATATAAACAATTCTGAAGTGAAAGAAGGTGATGGCAGACTGTTTGATAAGAGAAAATATAGTAAATGAAATTAAAAAATTCCTGTTAAAACATTCGGGTGCAGGGCGAGAAGCCCTGGTGGGGTTTGGGGGTGCGGGTGTCCAGTAGACACCTCTGCGAAGCAGAAGCACCGACCGAGCCGGCAGGTGAGACTCAAAGCCCCAACTGTAATAGGAATTAATCAGTATCGTTGACTATAAGAATAAAAAACGGAAAATGGAAGGAGCAGAAATATGATAAAAAACAACAAGCTAAAACTGATCATTGATTTTATAGGAATTGCGGTCGGCGCAGTTATTGCTGCATTTGCTATCGAGGAATTTCTTGTTCCGTGTACGATTCTGGACGGCGGAGTTGTCGGCATCAGTATTATGATCAACAATCTGACGGGATTTCCGTTGGGTATTCTGACGGTAGTGCTTAATATACCGTTTATTATAGTGGGTGCAAGAAAAATGGGAAAGCTGTTTATCGTCAAAGCTGCCTATGCGATGATGATATTTTCTGTGTTTCTTGAAGTGTTTGCGCCTATGACGGACGCAACGGAGGAATATCTTCTGGCGGTCTGCTTTGGTGGTTTGATACTCGGTATCGGCGTCGGACTTGTTATTAAGTTCGGCGGCTGTCTTGACGGAACGGAAACGGTTGCTATTCTTCTGAACAAGAAATTCAAGCTGCCTGTCGGACAGACTGTGCTGATCTTCAATATCATCATTTATGCCGTTGCAGGACTTTTATTTGGATTTGATAGGGCAATGTACAGCCTTCTTACTTATTTTATCACCTCAAAGGTTCTTGATATCGTTGAATCGGGCATGGATAAAACAAAGGCTGCCATGATCATCACAAATGATTCCAAGGAAATAGCAGAAAAAATCTATTCTCAGCTCGGAAGAACCGTTACCATCATGGAGGGCGAAGGACTTGTCAGCGGAAAAAAGACCGTGCTTTACTGTGTTCTGACACGCTTTGAGATACATGGACTCAAGGAGATCATCAATGAAATTGATTCCTCCGCATTCATTGCCATAAGCGATGTTTCCGAAATTATCGGAAACCATGTCAAGAAGTCGGGTGTGCTTGACAAGAAACCGAAAACAAAATCGAAACAAACAGCAGAAGAGAATTCTGAAGCATAAAAACGGGCACGATACCTTTTGGCATTGGTATCGTGCCTTGATGTTTTATCGGCGAAAAACTCAAAAAGATTAATAGCAAAGAACCTCGTGACCATCCTCGGTGACAAGAACCATAATTTCCCATTGTGCGGACGGTTTTTTGTCGGCAGTATAGATCGTCCAGTTATCTTTTTTGTCACAGAATATTTTGTGTGTTCCCATATTGACCATAGGCTCGATCGTGAAGATCATGCCCGGAACGAGAAGCATTTCCTCTCCTGCCTTTGAAACATAGCTGACCCACGGATCTTCGTGAAATTCGATTCCCACGCCGTGACCGCCGATTTCACGCACAACGCTGTATCCGTTTTTGACAGCGTGTTCGTTGACAGCCTGTCCCATATCTCCCAGAAAGCTCCAAGGCTGAACCTTTTCAAGTCCTATTTCAACACACTCTTTCGTGACTTCAACGAGTTTTCGTTTTTCCTCGCTTACATTGCCGATACAGAACATTCTTGATGAATCAGAAAAATATCCGTGAAATATCGTGCTGACATCCACATTGATAATATCTCCGTCCTTTAAAACAACATTTTCGGACGGGATGCCGTGGCAAACAACCTCATTGATGGATGTGCAAACGCTTTTCGGGAAACCCTCGTAATTCAGCGGTGCGGGAACAGCACCCAGCTCCGTTGTTTTTTCGTAAACCAACTTGTCGATCTCCTCTGTTGTCATACCCTCACGGATATTTTCTGCAACATAGTCGAGAACGGCAATATTGATTTTGCAGCTTTCCCTGATTTTTTGGATCTGTTCGGGTGTTTTTATCATTTTATGTTCGGGAACTTGATGCCCCTGACTTTTGATATAGGATATTTTTTCATCGAACTGCTCATGGCATTTCTTGTATTTTTTACCTGATCCGCACCAGCACGGGTCGTTTCTTCCAAGTTTACTGCTCATAAATTGATCCTTCCTTTTAACGGCATTTTAATTCATTATACAACATTTTTTCAGAAATGTAAATACGCTAAGTAAAATATATCTAACTGTAATGGCGACAAAAACGCATGAAGTGGGATTTTTCCGTAGAACAAGGCGCAAAGATTAACCTTCCGGAGAAAAACGGCATATTATGAGGTAGACAGTCGTGGATAATTCGTAATGGCTGCATGACTGTTATCGTGAAAACTATATGACGTCAAACAGCCGGGTCTGTAATTATTCACTGTTTGTCGTAAACTTTTATGATGGAGTTGGATAATATGATTTGTAATTATGACGGCTGCGGCGGCAGCAGCCACAGACCGGACAGGGAGGAATGTACCCCCTGCATCAGGGGTATCATGATCCTTGTCGGCATCATCGGAGGCATCATCTTTGCCGCCATAGGCGTGCTGCTGTTCATCACATCGCTTTTCATACCGGCTAACTTTGCGGTATGGGTAGCGCTTATAACGGCTCTTGTATATCTTTTTGCAATACTAACCATTCCGGCATTCGGTGAAAGCACCGAAAAAGCCGCTGACTGCATCCGCTGTCACCTTGGCGGAATTATTTTCGGCATATTCGGAACCATATTTTCGGGTTTGCTCGGCACCTCTACTATTCTGATCGGTATTTCTGTGGTTGCGGCAATTATTGTCGGACTGGTATTTTTCTTTTTTGCTTATATGATCATAAGCATTTTCTTTCTGATCAGATGTATTACGTCACATTCAAGAAAATAAATAAGACCACAAACTAATGACCCCCGCCGCAGTATTGTTTCCCGGTACTGCGGCGGCATATTTTTTCATTTTTGATTCTACATCAGCATTTCAATCAGACTGACGGTTCTTGCGAGAGCGTCATGATAAGCATTGAAAAAGGTACGTTTCAGTCTGAAATTATCGCCGCAGCTGAGATAGTCCTCACGCAGACGTTTTGACAGATCTATCTCAGCCGGGATCCTCCCTCTTAAAACGGAACGGAATGAGCCGGTCTCCTTGATCGGCATGGGTTTCGGATCAGAGGTATAGCCTGTCATTGAACGGTAGGCGGCGCTGAAACCATCGGCGCTTTTTCTGCATTCTTCGGAAAAATTTTCAAGTGTTTTCTGACTTTGGTCGTTAGGTGCGGATTTGGCAAGTATTCTGTAAAGCTCCGCAGCATGAAGAAAAGTATTGATGTACTGTTTAAGCTGTCTGGGCATATTGCTTGGTCTGTTCAATCAAATCACCTCTCGAATATATATGCCGACGACAGACAAAATTTGCCTTATTTAAAATAAACTTTGCTGCGAAGAATAATAATTCGCTAAAAGAAAATAATTTGCCTGCGGATTTGTTATAATTAAAAGGTATATATGAAATCAAAAGACTATTTTGATAAAATTTTAACAGACAGGATAATAATGATATGAGAATGAGAAATAAACCGTGGGCAAAGCCCGAACTGGAGGCTTGTGATTACTTTATTCAGGAACCGGAACAGCTCAAAAACAGATGGTCGGAGCATTTTGCGAAAAAACAACCGTTTTATCTTGAACTTGGCTGCGGCAAAGGGGGCTTTATCGCTCAGGCGGCTTCACAGAATACGGATATTAATTATCTTGCGATCGACCTTGAATTCAAAATGCTCGGTCTTGCAAGAAGAAATGTTTCAAAAACCTATGAGGAAAAGGAACTTCCGACAGATAATATTCTTCTGACAGCGTACAATATAGAAAAAATAGAGCTTATCTTCGGAGAAGAGGATCTCATCGACAGAATCTATATCAATTTCTGTAACCCGTGGCCGAGAAATAAACATAAAAAGCACAGACTCACACATCCCCGTCAGCTTACACAATATAAGGATTTTCTCCGTGACAGAGGAGAGATACATTTTAAAACGGATGATGACGAATTGTTTGAGGAAAGCATCGCATATTTTCAGGAATGCGGCTTTGAAATAAAATATATCACACGGGATCTTCACACATCCGGCTATGAGCCGAACATTATGACAGAGCATGAGAAAATGTTTTCAGAAGAGGGAATCAAAATCAAATTTCTGATTGCCGAAAAGCTGAATCCTCTTTCTTGATAGAGCTTTTGCTGCTGCAGTGAGGAGGTGCAAAATTGATAAAACTGAAAAATATGATAAAATCAGCCGCTGCCGTGGCTGCCGCTGTTATTCTGACAGGCTGTTCGGATATCAGCTTCGGTGAGCAGACTGTACTCAGACCGCCGAGAGCAACGGGCGACAGAGCCGAAATACAGACGATCATAAGCGAACAGGCAGGCTCCGGCTACACACTCAAATATCCTCAAAGGGGCGAATACCGCTCGGCAATCACCGTTTTCACAACAGGAAATAATAACGAATATGCGGTCGCACTTTATTCGGGAGATAATGATTCAACGCTCAATCTCTCGATCATAGCTCATGAGAAGGACAATTGGGTTTGCCTTGGCAGCTTTACCAATACGGGTACCGGTGTGGACAGGATCATGCTTGAGGATATCAATAATGACGGCAAGGATGAAATACTTGTCGGCTGGAGCGGCTATAATTCCACAAGAAATACGCTCAGCGCCTATTCTATGGAAAACGAAACTGTAAGAGAAATGGTAATAGATGAGTACTATACAGATATCGTGGTGGCGGATATCACAGATGATAAATCGGACGATATCGTTCTGCTTTCGCTTAGAAATGCACAGACTCAGTCGCCGTCCAGCGCAAAGCTGCTGCAGTATTCGGAGCAGGAAAAGCGACCAATCGGAAAATTCAGTATAGAGCTTGATTCGGAGGTAACATCGTTTGCCAATGTTTCTGTCGGTAAAATTACTGAAAACAAGCTGGGGGTCTTTCTTGACGGCGAAAAAACCGGAGGTCTGATGACAACGCAGGTGATTTATTACAGTTCGGATAAAAATTCGCTTCTGAATCCGCTTGTCACAT
This sequence comes from Clostridia bacterium, assembly GCA_017475765.1. Classification (GTDB taxonomy): domain Bacteria; phylum Bacillota; class Clostridia; order Oscillospirales; family Acutalibacteraceae; genus UBA1213. The sequence goes on from JAFVEY010000027.1 coordinate 158,098, forward strand.
TGACAGAAAGCGGTTCCGTTACCAACCCGACCACCCGAAAATATGTGATCAATTCAAAAGATATAGACGGAGACGGATATATTGAGGTCCCTGTTGTGTCGCAGATGGCAGCTTCCTCCGATGAAAATGCGGGATCGGTATGCACGATGACAACATGGAAGCAGCTTGACATCAAGGACGGCAGCCTGAAAACCAAGCTTAATACTGTGATCAACTATACTGACGGCTATTATTTTGTCATGCCTGATGAATGGGTGGGCAATGTGACGGCTCTTAATGATCCGGAAGACAGACAGGTGACATTTTATCTGTGGAGCAGCAAGACCTCCTCTTCCGGCGATAAGCTGCTGACAATATATAGATTTACCCGTTCGGGCTGGAATAAACAGAATAAGGATGAATACATACGGCTCGATAAGGCCTCTAAAAGCGGCTCGGATTCCGTGATTGCCGCACAGCTTTTCCATACAGACGCAAAGGATTCGCTGAATCTGACAGAAGATCAGCTTGAGGATATTGTAAAAATACTTTCCTGAAAATGAGAGGTAATTGAAATGAAGAATATACTTGTAGCAGAGGACGAAACCGCTATCAGGGATTTTGTGGTGATCAATCTTGAAAGAGCGGGATATAATGTCACGGAGGCTGAAAATGGAGCCGTGGCACTCAAAAAATATGATGAAGCAAATGGTGATTTTGATATAGCGGTGCTGGACATCATGATGCCTGAAATGGACGGACTGACCGTCTGCAAGGAACTGAGAAAGCGCAACGGCGGTCTGGGAATCATCATGCTGACCGCAAAAACGCAGGAAATGGATAAGGTTTCGGGACTGATGCACGGCGCCGATGACTATGTGACAAAGCCGTTCAGTCCGATGGAGCTTGTTGCAAGAGTTGATGCGCTTTACCGCAGAATAGCCATAGCCGAAATGAGAAGTGAAAACAACTTCAAGGAAGAAATAAAATCCGGAGATTTCACACTTAATCTCAAGCATCATTCGCTTAAGAAAAACGGCAAGCTCATAGAGCTGACACAGGTCGAATTTCAGATCATGGAATACTTTTTCTCCAATCCCGGAACAGCTCTTGACAGAAGCGCTATCCTGAAATATGTATGGGGAGAGCAGTATGTCGGCGAGGAAAAAATCGTTGATGTTAATATCCGCCGCCTGAGAATGAAGGTAGAGGACAATCCCTCCTCACCGAAATATATCGTCACGGTCTGGGGATTGGGCTATAAATGGGATACGAATTAATGAATCATCATCAGTATTAATAGTAAGCATTAGAAGATTGATATAAAGGGGGAAAAGCGTTTGAAGGGTATTACAAAGCGATGGGTTCTGAATACATTTGGCGTGATACTGATTATACTCTGTGTTCTTACCATTGCTTTTGCAATGATAGTTCAGAGTTTTTATTATAACGGTATTTTTCAGATACTCAACGGCAGATCCAGCGAGCTTGTCAATATATTCAGCGACTATGATACCTTTACGGACACCGCAAGGGATTATATCGAAAACTTCCCCGATAAAGAATTGATGGAGCTGATGGTTATTGACGAAAACGGAGAAGCTGTCATCACCTCGACAGGCTTCACGCCTGACAAAAATCAGGAAATGCCTGACTATCAGGCGGCACTCAGTTCGTCAGGCAATTTTTCCGACTGGCACGGAAAAATAAGCTCCGGAGAAAATGTGATGGCTCTCACAAGAGTTATCACCGATAAAAGCGGAAAACAGGTGGGAGCAATACGGTATGTTGTTTCTTTGGAGGAGGCTGACAGAAAGATATTCATATCCATATTTGTCGTTTGTCTTGTCGGAATACTGATCATGTTCTTTATCTTTGTTTCCAGCACTTATTTTCTCGGATCTATTGTTCGCCCTGTCAGAGAAATAAGCGATACGGCAAAGAAAATAGCACAGGGCGATTTCGATGCAAGAATTGATAAATTCTATGATGATGAAATAGGTGATCTGTGCGATACAATCAATTATATGGCAGGCGAACTCGGAACAGCAGATAAGATGAAAAATGACTTTATCTCGTCTGTTTCCCACGAGCTGAGAACGCCGCTGACGGCGATCAAGGGCTGGGCGGAAACCATGCAGCTGGATGGCTTTCAGGACAGGAAAACGCTTGAAAAGGGTATGGGTATCATTATCAAGGAAGCCGAAAGGCTCAACGGTATTGTGGAAGAGGTATTGGATTTTTCAAGAATACAGCAGGACAGAATGGTTCTGATCATGGACAAGACCGATATTCTGGCAGAGCTGGACGAATCTATTTATATGCAGAAGGAAAGAGCCAATTCCGAAAACAAGCATATTGTCTATGAAGCTCCCGAAATTCTGCCGCCTGTTCTGGGCGACAGAAATCGTCTGCGTCAGGTGTTTATCAATATTATTGATAATGCGCTCAAATATTCGTCATCCGATGGTGTGGTCAATATTAGCGTCGGGCTGGTGGATAAAAATATTATTATCACTATTGCGGACAACGGCTGCGGTATTCCGGCGGCTGATCTGCCGAAGGTAAAGCAGAAATTCTATAAAGCCAATCAGACGGTAAGGGGTTCGGGAATCGGACTGGCTGTGGCAGATGAGATCGTTAAGCTGCACCACGGAACACTTGATATTGACAGCACCGAAAATGTTGGAACAACTGTAATGATTTCGATCCCGACAATAGAAGAACAACCGCCTGAGGAAACGGCAGATGCAGAAGAAGGAATTTAACGGTAATTGAAAAGGGGAAATGATGAATGAAAAAAGAAAAAACCAAGCTGATTACCTCAATAGGCGGTCAGGCGCTGATGGAAGGCATTATGATGAGGGGACCGAAGAAGACAACGGCTGCGGTGCGTAAGCCTGACGGCAGTATCGAGCTGGAGGAAATACACCCCCTTGACTGGGCGAAAAAGTATAAAATATTAAGACTGCCCCTGATCAGAGGTGTCGTCAATATGATTGATTCTTTGGTAACAGGTGAAAAAGCGCTCATGCTTTCTGCGGACAAGGCTCTTGAGGATGACGGAAGCGAGGAGGAAGAGGAGCTTTCCAAATTTGATATCTGGGTAAACAATCATCTGGGCGACAAAGCTGTGAATGTCATTATGGCAATATCAACCTTCGTTGCCATTGTATTCTGCATAGGTGTGTTTTATTTCCTTCCAACGTATCTTTATGATCTGACATCGGGTTTTCTTCCGGGACTTAAGGCAACGATTTTCGGGATAGACAAATTCTGGAGACCTATCTTTGAGGGTGTGATAAGAATAGCTCTTTTTCTGGTCTATATGTGTCTTTGCACACTCAACAAAGATATCAAGCGTGTATTCCAATATCACGGAGCCGAGCATAAGACCATATTCTGCTATGAATACGGTCTTGATCTGACGGTTGAAAACGTAAGAAAACAGCGTCGCTTTCATCCGAGATGCGGAACCAGCTTTATGATACTCATGCTCATTGTGGGAATTATCATAGGATTTTTCATCAGGATAGACAATCTGATTTTAAGATCAACTGTCAAGCTGCTGCTTCTTCCGCTGACGGTGGGAATAGGCTATGAGCTGATCAAGGTGTGCGGCAGACACGATAATATCATCACCCGCATCATATCTGCTCCCGGCGTATGGATGCAGCATATCACAACAAAAGAACCAACCGATGATATGATAGCGGTTGCCATCCGTGCGATGGAGGATGTGATACCCGAAAACGGCGAGGACAGAATAGGATGACATATCGTGAGCTTTACAAAACAGCCGTAAAGCGTCTTTCGGAAAGCGAATCTGATTCTCCCGAATATGAAGTGCGCTGTCTGATGGAGCATTTTTTCGGTCTTGACAGGATTTCCTTTATTACCGAAGCTGACCGTACTGCGGATAAAGAGGAGCAGGAGATGTTTCTTGCCGCTTTGGAAAAGCGTATCGGCGGATTTCCGCTGCAGTATATTCTGGGCAGCTGGAGCTTTATGGATTGTTGTCTGTCTGTGGGTGCGGGTGTACTCATTCCCCGTGACGATACAGAGGTATGCGTCAGAGAATGTATCAGGCTGATTGACGAAAAGAAGCTGACTGCTCCTGTTATCATAGATTTGTGCAGCGGCAGCGGTGCCATAGCAATAGCTCTTGCCAAAAAGTATCCCAAAGCGCATATCTATGCGGCGGAGCTTTCAGATAAGGCTTTCAGCTATCTGTGTGAGAATATTGAACAGAATGAGGTCGGAAATGTATATGCTGTCAACAAAGATATTGGTAATTTTTATGGCAGCTTTGAGGACGGATTCTTTGATGTTATCATCTCCAATCCGCCGTACATAAAAAGCAATGAGATACCATCTCTTCAAAGGGAAGTACAGTTTGAACCGGAAATGGCTCTTGACGGCGGAAAAGACGGTCTGAGCTTCTATCGTATTATTGCAGAAAAATGGCTGCCAAAGCTCAGAAGCGGCGGTATTGTTTCTCTTGAAATAGGAGAAGAGCAGGGAGAAGCCGTCAGAAATCTGCTGTTAAGCAGCGGCATAGAGGATGTAAGGGTGATAAAAGATATTCAGGGAATGGACAGAGCGGCTGCCGGAATCAGAAAATAGTGGGTTATGTACAGTTTATTGCGTATAAATGACGGATATTATACTTGCAATAAGCTGTAAAAAATTGTATAATGAAAAAGCAGTAACAAAGATATAACTTGCTGAAAGGAATGATCATCATGGCAGTAGATAAGCAGAAGGCTCTTGAAACGGCTCTTCATCAGATAGAAAAACAATTTGGAAAGGGCGCTGTAATGCGTCTCGGTCAGAATGCGGCAATGCAGGTCGATTCTATTCCGACAGGCTCCCTTTCACTTGACATGGCTCTCGGCATAGGCGGCTTGCCGAAGGGAAGAATTATTGAAATATACGGTCCCGAATCTTCCGGTAAAACCACACTTGCGCTTCATTGCATTGCAGAGGCTCAGAAAAAGGGCGGATATGCTGCATTTATAGATGTAGAACACGCACTTGATCCGATTTATGCAAAGGCTCTCGGAGTGGATATAGACGAGCTGCTTGTTTCTCAGCCCGATACCGGTGAGGATGCTCTGGAAATTACCGAGGCACTTGTTCGTTCAAGTGCTATTGATATCATAGTTGTGGACTCGGTGGCGGCTCTTGCACCGAAGGCTGAAATTGAGGGCGATATGGGTGCAGCTCATGTCGGACTCCAGGCAAGACTGATGTCGCAGGCTCTCAGAAAGCTGGCAGGCTCCATTTCAAAGCTCAACTGTGTTGCTATATTCATTAACCAGCTTCGTGAAAAGGTCGGCGTGATGTTCGGAAATCCGGAAACCACTCCCGGCGGACGTGCGCTGAAGTTTTATTCATCGGTACGAATCGACATCAGAAAGATCGACACGCTTAAGGTCGGCAGCGAGGTTGTTGGTTCAAGAACAAGAGCAAAAGTCGTTAAAAACAAGATAGCGCCTCCGTTTAAGGAAGCTGAATTCGATATCATGTATGGACAGGGTATCTCAAGAACAGGTGAGCTGCTTGACCTTGCCGTTCAGCTTGATATTGTAAAGAAAAGCGGCGCATGGTTCTCTTATGACGGCAACCGCATCGGTCAGGGACGTGACAATGCAAAGGAATTTCTTAAGAATAACCCCGATATTTCTCAAAAGGTAGAGGACGAGCTTATTGCCAATAAGGATAAGCTGACGTTTACCCGTCAGAGCAGCAAAAAAACAAAGTCCAAGGCGACGGCTGCAGAAAGTGCAGAGGAAGCTGAGCAGGAGCGCCCGGAAATAAAGCCTGTTGAGGAAGAGGTACGAAGCGAAGAGCCGCCGGCTGAAGCAAGAACCGCAGGCGATATTGATATAATGGTGGAATGATATGCTGATTACAGCTGTCGAGGAGCGCAAAAAGGGCATGAGCGCCCTGTTTATAGACGGTGAATATGCTGTGAGCATTGACACCGTCACGCTCATCTCATCTGGCAAAAAAACAGGTTCAGAGATAACGGATGAGGAACTTTACGATCTTATTGAAAAATCGAAAACGAACCGTGCCAAGGAAAAGGCGCTTTATCTTATTGAGTACCGTGCAAGAACACGCAGGGAGATAACAGATAAGCTGATTCCGCTATACGGAGAAAATGCCGCAGAACTTGCAGTTGAAAGACTGGAAGAGCTGGGGCTTATTGACGATGAAGCCTTTGCAAGAGATTATGCGGAGCAGCTTCTGACAAAAAAGAAATTTTCGGTGAAGCGTGCAGCATTTGAAATGATGAAAAAGGGGATTGACAGGGAACTGATAGATGAAATACTGGAAGAGCTTGCCCCTGATCCTGTTGAGCAGATATGTGAGCTGCTTGAAACAAAATATGCACGTTATCTTGATGATGAAAAGGGCAGGCTGAAGGCTGTCAATGGTCTTAAGGCGATGGGCTTTTCATGGTACGATATAAAATCGGCAATGGGCGAGTATGAATAAGGCCCGATGCTGTCCAGAAAATATAAAGGAATGATAATCAATGGCAGTAAAAGTAGGAATGGTCAGCCTGGGATGTGCCAAAAACAGGGTTGACGCAGAGATGATACTTTTTACGTTAAAGCAGGCTGGCTTTGAGCTTGTTCAGGATGTTGCGTTCAGCGATGTGGCAATCGTCAATACCTGTGGGTTTATTGAGGATGCCAAGAAAGAAAGTATTGATGAGATACTGGAGCTTGTGCGCTTAAAAAATGAAGGCAGGATAAAGGCGATCATCGTAACGGGATGTCTTGCAGAAAGATATCAGAGTGAGGTGTTGAAGGAGCTTTATGAGATAGATGCCGTGGTAGGTATCGGTGGAAATACAGAGATAGCCGATGTTATCAATAAGGCGCTTGAAGGTACAAAGAGCGAGCTTTTCCCCGATAAATCCGAACTGCCGCTTTGCGGTGGAAGGGTACGCTCAACACCGTTTTATTATACCTATCTGAAAATTGCTGAGGGATGTGACAACCGCTGTACATATTGCGCCATTCCCATGATAAGAGGCCGATTCCGCAGCCGTCCGATGAATGATATTCTTAAAGAAGCAGAGGAGCTTGCTGAAAAAGGAGTCAAGGAATTTATACTGATTGCGCAGGATACTTCACGCTACGGTGAGGATATTTGCGGAAAATCACAGCTGCCTGAGCTTCTCAGAAAGCTTTGTCAAATCGAAAAGCTGCAGTATATCAGAGTTCTTTATTGCTACCCCGAAAGAATCACGGATGAGCTGATTGATGTTTTTGCTACTGAGCCGAAGGTACTGAAATATATTGACATTCCGATGCAGCACTGCAATGAAAGGATCCTTAAACTGATGAACAGAGAGGGAAACAGAAAAACGCTTTCGGAGCTTGTCTGTCGTTTGCGTGAGAGAATTCCCAAACTCACAATACGCACAACAGTAATGACGGGTTTCCCATCCGAAACAGAAGAGGAATTTACTGAGCTTTCGGAATTTGTCGAGGAAATGCGTTTTGAACGTCTCGGCTGCTTTGCCTATTCGATTGAGGAAAATACCGCTGCCGCAAAGATGAAGGATCAGATCGACGAGGACACAAAGCACCGCCGTCAGGAGATCATTATGGAGCAGCAAAGCAGGATCATGGCGGAAAATGCGACGAAATTTGTCGGAAGAAAGGTCAGGGTGCTTTGTGAAGGCTTTGACAGAATTGCTGAATGTTTCTTCGGAAGAACGGCAATGGACGCTCCTGAGGTTGATGGAAGAGTGTTCTTCATCACAGAACTTGAGAAGCCGAAAATAGGCGATATCATCACCGTCAGCATTACCGATACACTTGACTGTGACCTGATGGGAATTTATGAAATGTCATAAGCGAACAGGCTGCCATTATTCAGTCTGTCAATTGATACTGTTAACCTAAGAGAGGGATACTTGTTTTATGAACCTACCGAATAAGCTGACGGTTCTGAGAATCATTCTTGTGCCGTTTTATATTTTCTTTTTGCTTATGCCGTCCGTACCGCATCATTATCTGATTGCTCTCATCATATTCTGTGCGGCTTCCTATACCGATCATCTTGATGGGAAAATTGCAAGGAAGTACAATATGATAACGGACTTCGGCAAATTTGCCGATCCGCTTGCCGATAAAATTATGATCGTTGCGGCTCTGGCTTGTTTTGTACAGCTCGGACTTTCCGATGCTGTTACCCTTACGATTATCATATCTAGAGAATTTATGGTAACAGCTATGCGCCTTGTTGCTTCATCAAACGGTAAGGTTGTTGCGGCTAACAACTGGGGGAAAGCAAAAACGATCAGTCAGATTGCAGCCGTGATACTGGTGCTGCTTCTTCAATACTTGTCCGAGCTTCATTCTTTCAATGTAATATCCTTTGCCGATACAGCAGCTGTAACCAACGGATTCTGGCTTGTGGGAAACATAGCACTCTGGATTTCGGCAGCACTTACTGTTATTTCAGGTGTGATATATATTGTTGAGAATTTTGAATTTATAAAGACAGCAAAGTAAGTGATCATAATGACAGAACGAGGAGATCAGGGCGCAGGCTGCATATCTTTCCGGTTTATGTCTTGTATTTTTGGTTTGTTTGTGTTATAATAGCTGTTAGTGAATATAATGTTAATATATGAGAGATGTTGATGAAGACCAGTAACACGGATAATGTGCAAAGAGAGGTATCGGTCGGTGTAAGATACCGTCAGGGTCTGTGCGAATGCACTTCTGAATCTGTACTGTGAAAGGCGGATCGTCCGATTAGCGGTATACGTATTCCTGCGTTAAAGGATCAATGAGAACGGCTGTTTATGGATAGCCGTTGAAATTTGGGTGGAACCACGCTGCTGCGTCCCGATGTGTTTTTCACATGGCGCAGCAGATTTTTTTATTGGTGGTGAAAGAAATGTTTGAAAATTTAAAGGCTGAGCTGGATTCCATTATGGCAAGGGATCCTGCTGCAAGAAGCAGGATGGAGGTATATTTTCTTTATTCGGGATTTAAGGCTGTGAGATCATACAGAAAAGCCAACTGGTTTTTTAGGCATAATATGAAGTTTATCGCAAGAATGATATCTCAGAGAGCAAGGCACACAACAGGGATAGAAATACACCCCGGAGCTAAAATAGGAAAGGGACTTTTTATTGATCATGGAATGGGAGTGGTGATCGGCGAGACAACCGAAATAGGGGATAACTGCACGATCTATCAGGGAGTGACCCTGGGAGGTACGGGAAAGGATCACGGCAAAAGACATCCGACTCTCGGAGATAATGTTCTTGTCGGAGCAGGAGCAAAGGTGCTCGGTCCGTTCAGAGTGGGTAATAATGCAAGAATAGCGGCAGGGGCAGTTGTACTGACAGAGGTTCCCGACAATGCAACGGCTGTCGGTGTTCCTGCTAAGGTAGTAAGGCTTAACGGAGAAAAAGTCGATCCGCCTTATGAAAGTCTTGACCAGATACACTATGCCGATCCTGTTGCGGATCATCTTTCGCAGCTTGAGGAACAAATCGAGGGTCTTAAGGTGGCGATAGAGGTATTTGAAAACGGAGCGGGAATCTGAGTATTCCCGTTTTCGTACAAATTTTACAGACCGGTTGATTTATAGTTATTATATCAATCAATATAGAAAGAAGGAAATGTTAATGAAAATCTATAATACGCTTACGGGCAAAAAAGAGGAATTGAAAACGATCAATGACGGCGAGGTAAAAATATATGCCTGCGGTCCGACGGTGTATAACTATATTCATATCGGCAATGCCAGACCAATCTGCGTTTTTGATATTCTCAGAAGATATCTTGAATACCGTGGCTATAAGGTAACATTTGTGCAGAATTTTACGGATATAGACGATAAGATCATCAAAAAAGCAAATGAAGAAAACAGCGATTATAAAACTGTTTCTGAAAAATATATCAAAGAATACGAGATCGATGCAAAGGGTCTGAATGTCCGTGACGCAACAATACATCCGAAGGCAACTGAAAATATTCAGCAGATTATCGACATGATCAGAACGCTCGAAGAAAAGGGCTTTGCTTATGCAACTGAATACGGAGATGTTTATTTTCGCACCAATCATTTTGCTCAGTACGGCAAGCTTTCTCATCAGCCGCTCGAAGAGCTTGAAGCAGGTGCACGCATACAGATAGGTGAAACAAAGGAAAATCCGATGGATTTTGCACTTTGGAAAGGGGCAAAGAAGGGAGAACCGTCATGGGAGTCGCCTTGGGGGCAGGGCAGACCGGGCTGGCATATAGAGTGTTCGACCATGGCGAAAAGATATCTCGGCGATACGATTGATATTCACTGCGGCGGTCAGGATCTGATATTTCCGCATCACGAAAACGAGATCGCACAGAGCGAATGCTGCAACGGCGCTGAATTTGCTCACTATTGGATGCACAACGGCTATATTAATGTGGATAACAGAAAAATGTCAAAATCTCTCGGCAATTTCTTTACCGTCCGTGATGTTGCCGAACAGTATGGCTATGAGCCGATACGCTATCTGATGGTGTCTTCTCACTACCGCAGCCCGATTAATTATTCGATTGATATCATCACACAATGCCGATCTGCTCTTGACAGGCTGTACAATTGCCGTGAGGATCTCCGTTTTCTTGCTCAGAACTCTCCAAGCGGAGAAAAAGAGGGCGAGGAGGTCATCAAAACAAAGCTTCTTTCCCACAAGGAAGATTTTATCAAGGCTATGGAGGATGATCTCAATACAGCCGATGCTATTACAGCGCTGTTTGAGCTTGCAAGAGATATCAATTCCAATCTGAATGCTCAGACAAAACCCTCAAAGGAACTTTGCGAATTTGCACTTCAGCTGTATGGCGAACTTGCTGATGTGCTGGGATTGCTGTATACAGAAAAGGATAACGATCTTGATGATGAAATCCAGGCTCTTATCGACAAGCGTACACAGGCAAGAAAGGATAAGAACTGGGCAGAAGCTGACAGAATACGTGATGAGCTTAAGGCAAAGGGTATTACTATTAAGGATACGCCCAACGGCACAATTATTGTTACGGAGTAATGCTTTATGTCAGAATCGGATAAAAATGCAGATGAACTGATGATATACAAGAAATCGGGACTGCTGCTTGAACAGAATTTACTTAAAAATACGATTGTCAGACTGATTGAAGAAGCAATGACGGTAAGATATCATTCCTATGCGCCTTATTCTGATTTTTATGTAGGGGCTGCGCTGCTTACGGAAAGCGGCAGGATTTTTACAGGTGTCAATGTGGAAAATGCTTCCTATCCTGTCGGACTCTGTGCCGAGCGCTCTGCTTTTGCAGCTGCAATATCGGCGGGAGAAAGGATCTTTGAAGCAATTGCAATATATGGCGGCGAGAACGGAAAGGAGATCGGATATTGCTTTCCGTGCGGAATGTGCAGACAGTTCATGTCGGAATTGTGCGGAAAAGATTTTCGTGTGATCGTTGCGAAATCTTATCATGATTACAGGATATATCAGCTGAAAGAGCTTCTTCCGTATACATTTGAACTATGACAAAATGCGCCGGGAAAATCTTAAAGATTCTCTCGGCGCAAATTATCATATTCAGTCGCAGTTCTGAGCGCTTTTGTGATCACAGTCCTGTGCATCTGTATGCTTGCTGTTCTGTGACTCTGTGCCGTTCTGTGCCTGCTGAGAGTTTGTGTTGTGTGTCTTATTCTTGCTCATTGATATCACCTCCGATGTAATAATATTATTGACAGATATTCTGCCATTATACGAAAAAAATTTAAAAAACGGGTGTTGAAATATGAATCTGCCGTCAGAATTTTTGAAAGAACTAAAAACCGTTCTCGGTCAGGATGCGGAAAAATATAAGGAAATGTTTGATCAACCTGCTTTCAGGGGAATCAGCGTCAACCGGCTTAAAATCACTCCCGAAAGACTTCTGCCGCTTTTGCCGTTTGCAGCATGGCAGTCACCTTTTTACAAAGACGGTTATTACATACCTGCCGATACCGAGGGAATCGGCGCTTATCCGCTTCACCATGCGGGAGCATTTTATGTGCAGGAGCCGTCTGCTGCTTCTGCTGTCAGTCTGCTTGATGTGCAGAAGGGTGAAAAAATTCTTGACCTTTGCGCTGCACCGGGAGGAAAGTCCTCTCAGATTGCTTCACTTCTCGGAGGAACAGGTCTGATATGGTCCAATGAGGTGGTAAAAAACAGGTCAAGAATACTTCTTTCCAATTTTGAAAGAATGGGAATATCGGCAGGAGTCGTTTCTTCATGCCGTCCCGAAAAACTGTGCAGCCGTCTGGAAGGATATTTTGATAAGGTATTGGTTGACGCCCCGTGTTCGGGAGAGGGAATGTTCAGAAAAAATCATGATGCTGTTGCTGAGTGGAGTCTGGAACACGTCACAGCCTGTGCCAACAGACAAATCTCTATTCTGCAAAGCGCTGCCGCAGCGCTGAGAGAGGGCGGAGTGCTTGTTTATTCCACCTGTACGTTTTCTTATCAGGAAAATGAGGGTGTTGTGCAGAGACTGCTTGAAGCCTGCCCTGAATTGGAGCCGTATGACATGGAGGAGCCGTTCGGCAGAAAAACACGGTTTTCCAATGCTGTCAGGATAACACCCATGGAGGGCGGTGAGGGGCATTTTGCGGCAAGATTCCGTAAAAAAGGAAATAATGGGTCTGCAAAGCCGTCCGGACAGCATTATCCGAAAATGAATAAGGATATCATGAAGCTGACAGAAAAATTTCTGGATGATATATTTTTGGTACGTCCTGAACTTATTCCCGTTGTCAGAGGGGATAAACTATGTCTGGTTCCTGATAATCTGCCTGATACAGATGGTCTGAACGTGATAAGATCTGGAGTACTTGCCGGAGTGATCGTGAAAAACCGCATTGAACCCGAACACGCCCTTTTTACATCGTCTTCTCCGTCTGCTTTGCGCCGGGTGCTGGCGCTTTCGGCTGACGACAAAAGAACAGATGAATTTTTAAGCGGCAATGAAATTGACTGTGACGGTGAAAGCGGCTATACGGGTGTAGCTGTTGAAGGCATGATCACAGGCTTCGGAAAATGTTCGGGCGGCAGGCTGAAAAATAAATACCCGAAAGGTTTGCGCCGATAAAAAACGGATTTTGCAGTAAAGTCAGCAGTCATTGATGATTTCTGCATTTTGTAAGCCAAAAGTTTTTATATTGACAAAATCAATGCGGAATAGTAAAATTGTTTTAGTTAGAAAATAGAATGGGGGTTCGATAGGTGTCAAAAAAACAGATCATCAAGCTGATTTGTCTGAACGTCGGTATTGCTTTGCTGAATGTCATACTGTTTTCAAGAGGTCTTGTCGGACTGACATTGGGCGGTGACGCCCTTTTGACCGCTCTCGGTGTAACAGCGATCGTTATGAGCGTGATCGGCTTTGGCTACGGTAATTATACGCTGCTTTTCAAAGAGCCTGAACAGAATGTGCTTCTTTTCAAGGGCGGAGAGCTTTCCGAAACGAAAGACTATGTTGCGGCGCTTGAAGAAAGACGTGACAAAAAAATATTTGAGCCTGAAATTAATAATGCGATTGAACAAGTATATCGTATGCAGGATAAGGACAGAGCTTTGGATAGTATTCTCGGTCAGTATTTCTCACCGCAGGAAATGACTTATACCAAATTTCAGTCGGTGATTATTTCGGTGAAGGAACTGTTCTATAACAATATCAAGAAAATGCTTAACCGAATCATTATATTCGATTATAAGGACTATCTGAAGGTGCTTGAAAAGCTCAAAAATTCACCGGTCGTGGACGGAGTGAAGGTTTCGTCAAAGGCTGTCGGTGCACAGCTGAAGATCTATAATGAACATATTTACTATGTGAGGGATCTTATCGAGATGAACGAGAGTATTTTGGTGAAGCTCGACAGTTTGCTGCTTGAATTATCAAAGCTGGATGACCTTGACCGTGACGGTCTTGAAAATATCGCTGCAATTCAGGAAATAAATGACCTGATTTCACAGACAAAATTCTATAAAAATTAGGAGGTTGGGAAATGCAAAAAACATCAACAACTAAAAAGGTACTGATCTTTGCCGGAATTGCCATATTGGTGTTTGCGGCTGTGTTTATCGGAATCAACCTGACAAGAAATGTCGGAATGACCGAGGACGAGATCACCAAGGAGGATGCAGGAAAACAAATGACAAAGCTGCTTGACGGAATCAGCGTGATCCATGTTGATGCAAGAAGAGCAGCCATCAGCGATGACGATATTCTTTCCGACGAGGAGGAGCTGCCCGATATCAGTTCCTATCCCTTTACTGTTACAGGCAGCGGCGATATCAATATTGAGATATTCTCCTCTCCCGAAAAGGCAGGAGAGGGAACAGACGGCTGGCTGAACGAGGTAGCCGAAAGATTTAATGCCGAAAATATTACCGTAAACGGTAAAACGGCTTCTGTTTCGATCCGCTCCGTTTCATCGGGTCTTGCCGTTGACTATATCAAATCCGGAAAATATGTTCCCGATGCGCTCACCCCCTCCAATGAATTCTGGGGTAAAATGCTTGAAGCAGGCGGAGTTGACCTTGAACTGAAACAGGAAAAAATTGTGGGCAATGTTGCAGGCATTCTTCTTTCAAAAAGCAAGTATAATGAAATTCTGGAAAAATACGGTTCTGTCAGCATGAAGGTTATATCCGAGTGTACAGCCAACAACGAACTGGCAATGGGCTATACCAATCCGTTTGCAAGCTCGACAGGAATGAATTTCCTTGTATCAACGCTTTATTCCTATGATGCAGATGATCTTCTCAGCGAAAAAGCGGTTGCAGGCTTCAAAAAATTTCAGGAAAATGTTCCGCTTGTTTCCTATAATACGATTCAGATGAGAAAATCTGCGGAATCAGGATCGCTTGACGCCTTCGTTCTGGAATATCAGTCGTATATCAACGATGCAACTCTTAAGAATGACTATATTTTCACACCTTTCGGTGCAAGACATGACAACCCGATGTATGCCATCGACAAACTCAGCAGCGATAAGAATGAGGTGCTTGATAAGTTCTGCGAATATTGTCTGAATGAAAGCTCACAGCAGCTTGCTGAACAGTACGGCTTCAATCAGAATAAAAAATATAAAAGCGAACTGCCCGATGATATCAGCGGTGATAAGCTCTTAAGCGCACAGAAGCTCTATAAAGCCAATAAGGACAGCGGCAAGCCGATCATAGCTGTATTTGTCGCTGACACATCGGGAAGCATGAGAGGGGAATCCATCAACGCTCTCCAAACCTCTCTCATCAATTCCATGCAGTATATCAACAAGGAGAATTATATCGGTCTGGTATCCTATAACAGCAAGGTATATATCAATCTCCCCATTGCAAAGTTTGATCTGAATCAGCAGTCACTTTTCAAGGGTGCGGTGCAGGATCTTGATGCAAACGGTCAGACAGCCACTTACGATGCTATTCTTGTGGCGCTTGATATGGTCAATAAGGCCATGGAGGAGCATCCCGATGCAAAGCCGATGATCTTCCTTCTCAGCGACGGTGAACAGAACACCGGCTGGTCACTGAACGATATATCGACCATTCTCGGCACCTATGAGGTTCCGATATATTCCATCGGTTATAATGCGAATATCGAGGCTCTTAAACGAATCTCAGAAATCAATGAAGCCGCAACTATCAATGCCGACAGCGATGATATTATCTATCAGCTCAAAAATCTCTTCAATTCAGAGATGTAACAAATAAATCTCAGGGAACAGTCCTGAAAGGTTCTGTTCCCTGTTATATAATCAAACCCGAATTTTAATGAATAAGGAGGACCTGAAAATGGGATTTTCACTTGATCTGCCCGATGAAGAGGACGTAAAAAAAGAGGTTGCCGAGGAGCTTGCGCCTGCTCCGGAAACAAAGGTCAAAATCGAAAAGGCGGCAGACAGCAATACTGAAGAGCTGTTTACATTTGATCTCGGTTCGCTCGAAAGCAGAAGAGAAATTGTTTCGTCGATTGAATCCTTCGGAACAGATCTTGTCGATAAATCGACAAAAAAGAATGAGCTTCTGAATGTACGGCTTGTTGACCTGAGCAGAATGGGCGGAGAAAACGGAGAGGTTGTCAGCGGACTTTCTCAGCTTCAGACCCAGATGAGAGATCTTGACCCAACTGGTATAGATTTTACAAGCAGAGGCGTTCTCGGAAAGCTCTTCAATCCGATTAAGACCTATTTTGCCAAATTTGAAAGAGCAGATTCCGTTATTGCGGCAACGATAGAATCTCTCGGCAGAGGAAAAGCAACGCTTAAAAACGATAACACCACTCTTGAAATTGAACAGCTGGCGCTTCGTGACCTCACCAAAAAGCTTGCACAGCAGATAGAGCTTGGAATGCAAATGGATGAAACGATCACAGCAGCGATTGAAAAGGCAAAGACCGAAAATGTCGATGAGGAAAGAATCAAATTCATCGAGGAAGAGGTGCTTTTCCCGCTCAGACAAAAGGTGATGGATCTCCAGCAGATGCAGGCTGTCAATATGCAGGGAATCATCGCAATGGAGATCGTAAGGCGCAACAACAAGGAGCTTATCAGGGCGGTGGAAAGAGCCGAAAGCGTTACGGTTTCCGCTCTCAGGATTGCCGTTACGGTGGCAAGCGCTCTTTATAATCAGAAGATAGTTCTTGAAAAGGTAAATGCTGTCAATGAAGCCACCAACAAGCTGATCAGCGCAACTGCAAGAATGTTGAAGGAGCAGGGTGCAGAGATCCAGCAGCAGGCTATGGAAACAAATGTTTCCGTTGATACCCTCCGAAGTGCATTCGCCGATACCTTTGACGCACTTGATGCAGTAAGTGACTACAAGTCAAAAGCGCTGCCGAAGATGCAGGCGACTATTGCCGAATTCAAATCGCTTGCCGACGAAGGCGAGAAGAGGATCAGCCAGATGGAAGCAAGAGAAGAGCAGCTCAAAAAGCTGGGAAGCGGCTCATAAAATCATAACCATTACATAATAAACCCGCACAGACCGATATCAGGGTCGGCTGTGTGGGTTTATATTGTGTTTCAGATTGATTATATAGTCAACGATACTGATTAATTCCTATTACAATTGGGGCTTTGAGTCTCACCTGCCGGCTCGGTCGGTGCTTCTGCTTCGCAGAGGTGTCCACTGGACACCCGCACCCCCAAACCCCACCAGGGCTTCTCGCCCTGAACCTCGGCAGGAGCTAAAGCCCCTGCACCCGAATGTTTTTTAATAGGAAATTCTTAATTTTGTTTACTATAATTTGATTGTGGTTTCAAGTGCTATTTTCACCATATCGTTAAAGGTACTCTGACGTTCTTCGGGAGATGATTCCTCACCTGTCAGAGGACAGTCAGAAATGGTGCATATACAAAGCGCCTTTTTGCCGAGTCTTGCGGCATTGTAATAAAGAGCGGCGCTTTCCATTTCTGTGGCAAGCACTCCGAAATTCCTCCACTTGGCAAGACTTCCCGATTCGTCATAGAATACATCCGTACACAGTACCGTTCCGACACAGACGTTTTTGCCCATTGAGGCAGCCGCTTCATCCGCTTTTTTAAGAAGCTCATAGGAAGCGGCGGCAGCCGGGCGGCACGGCAGTCCGAACTGATCTGCATAGCTTGAATGGGTGCATGAACTCATTGCAAGAACCACATCACGCAGATGCAGATTTTCGCTTACGGCACCCGCCGTTCCGATACGGATGATATTTTCAACATCATAGAATTTAAACAGCTCATACGAATATATTCCCATTGATGGCATTCCCATTCCGCTTGCCATGACAGAAACGTCTTTACCCTTATATTCGCCTGTATAAGCATACATTCCTCTGACTTCATTGATAAGCCTTGCATTTTCCAGAAAGGTTTCGGCTATGTATTTTGCTCTGAGAGGATCTCCGGGCATCAGAACGGTTTTGGCAAAATCGCCTTTTTCTGCGCTGTTATGAGGTGTTGACATTGTAAAGCCTCCTTTGATATCAGTAGCCGAGAACTTCTCCCACGATAATCACCTTGATTCTGTCCTTATGGCGCTGCTGAGCGGTAACGACATAATTACAGCAGATTCGTGCAGGACTTTTGCAGCCCTCACAGGCGAAGCTGTTTTCCTTTTTGAGCGATATACATTCTCCTGTTTCAGCACACGGTGTCGCACAGTCAAGACGAACCGCATTTTTCGGCGCTGCAATTCTTTTTACTCTTTCAACAGCCGCACGGATATCAGGGACGATCTTGTTGTAGCCGGCAATCACGATAACACTTTCAGGACCGTATACTATTGCAGCAACACGATTGGAATTGCCATCAACATTATAAAGCTCTCCGTTTTCGGTAATGGCATTAGAGCTTGTCAGATAAGTATCCGCAAAAAAAGATTTCCGGTAGATTTCCCTGACCTGTTCTGGGGTAAGACCTGGCGCTGAACGGTCAAGATAGATGTAATCACCGTTTCCGAGCAGCTCTGTAATACCTGTTTCGGCAAGTGTGACAGAGCCGCCGTGTGTGACGGTGCTGCCCTTTTTAAGCATGGAACAGACAAGCTCCTTCGCCTGTTCTTTGGTATCGGCATAGTATGCCTGCATATTGTTTCTTCGCAGAGCCTGCAATGTCTTTTCGATGATTTCCTTGTTGGAATTGTCCATGTTATCCGTCCTTTCATTTGATTAGTTCTGTTATGGCTGCTTTTCGTAAAAAGAAACGAATTCTCCATTAGAATTACGGTAAAATGCGGATCCGATGGGACTGTCAAGAAACTCGATGATATCGGGATCATAATTGCATATTGTGTTGAGCCTGAAAATATCCGTATGTTCCGTATCGGCCATATACTGCTCGTCCTCATCACCTGCCAGAAAGCGCCAGCCGCTGTCGGGGTGCGAGGTATACGGCTTTTCACGGTACATGAATCCTACTTTGCATTTATCAACGGTGATCCTGTCGGTTGCAAAGCAGCCGTCTGCGCCGTCCCATTCAAGCAGATCGACAATGCCGCTGCGTGGTATGGCCCAGTGCTTTTCTTTTTTGTCCGAACAGGCATTGGGTCGGTATATGTTGATGATATCCACAGCGGATTCAGACGCCGCTGTAATGCCGTCGTATGCGTAGCCGTGCTTGGGCAGGAAATTGATACGGTCAAAAAGCATTTTATGTCCGTGTTCAATTTTGAAAAGCATTTCCTCTTCATAAAGAGGGCGCATCTGCATAAACTGCACAGGCTCTCCGCACGGCAGCATACAAATTTCTCCGAAGCTGTTGTTAAGTGTCAGGTTGTCAAAAATAACACCATCAAAATCAACACTTTCATCCAGAGCGCCTCCGTAGGATATTGTATGCCCGTAGCCCAGCCATGAATCCTCAAACTGTATCATTTCTCCGAACTGGCGCATAATTCTTGCTACCCAGTAAAATTTTGTAATAATTTCCTGTTCGGTCAGTAAAGGCGGAAGAAAAGCCGCCATTTCAATTCTGTGAAGACAGAAGGAATTGTCATCCCGGTAGTCATTTCCTCTATATGCGCCAATGCCGACAGAAACGAGGGAATAAAAATTCTTTTCCTTTGACGGCGGAATAATGAGTACGTTGATAGGGTGCGGAGAAGATTCTCCGTTATCGTCAAGGAGAGGGAATATGCGGGATATTCTGCCGAATTTGCCCGAAATATGGTTCAATACAGTTTCAAGCTCATCATCGTTATACTGTGCAAGCTCATCAGTTCTGTCGCCAAAGACATTTTCCCATGCTTCCTCATCCAGTTCTCTGACTTTTGCGCCGGCTGCCTCAAATTTATCATCTTCTCCTGTTTCCTGATATATCAGGCTGAGAAGGATCCATACATCAACACAGTTTTCGTCTATTTCAATACATTTCTGAGCTTCCTTTACAGCCGAGTGATAGCGGTGAAGTCCGAAGTAAGCACCGGCAAGTTCAATATGATAACCGAGATCGTCCTCGGAAACATCATCACTTATTTTTTTCAGAACCTCAAGAGAATCCTTGAATCTGCTGCATTGTGAAAGGGCGTGTGCAAGAGAAATACTGATTTCAGGTGTCAGTTCATCCTCATCAAGCTCCTCTATTTTTTCGATTGCTTCTTCAAATCTGCCGTCAGAAAACAATTCCTCAAGCTCAAACAAAAAATCCGAATCCACAGCTTTCACCTCCATCATTTTGCTGTCTACTAATTATAACACCTCTTCACCATAACGTCAAGCAACATATAATGTGCTTTGTTGTGAAGAAGTAAATTGTGAGCAGTAAAAATCATCTGACATTTCATGCAAGATTTTCAACGGCTGTATAGATATCGGATATAGCATACCATGTGCCGAAATTCACAATACCATTGACCGGCAGATTGAAGATCTGCTGAAATACCTTGACCGACTCAGCAGTTTTTGACCCGAATATTCCGTCAACCGCCAGTTTCGGAATGAGTGGAAAATTATTAGAAATGGCATTGAGCTGTCTTTGTATGGTGCGTACTGCTTCTCCGCTTGAACCGATTGACACGACACCCTGAAAGGACAGCGGAATGCCTTCGACCTTTTCGGCTTCACGCAGAATGATATCTCTGCCGTAATAATACCGCAGTATCTGCAAAGCGTTATATCCGTCATCTGCAAGTTCCTTTGAACCCCATTGACTGAGCCAGCCGCTCCGTTTTACTCTTATGCCGTCGCTGTATTGTGTAAGAAGCGGCTGGGTGATTCCTTCTCTTGTGATATATAATGTGAAAACCTCGTCAACCACTTCGGATATTTCGGAAAAGATGGTTCTCCCGTAAGTGAAAGCCTGATCATAAGCCGTGGAATTCGTTACTGTAAAGCTGTATCCTTTTCCTCTGTACCACTCTGTAAAAACCCTGTTCATGGTAAAGGAGCAGATAGCGATGATATTGGCTTTGAGCGCTTCTCTCGGCCATGTTGCGAAAATCTCAGAGCTGGCAACATTTTTTACATAATCCTTGAAGGTGACGGTGTAGTTCGGTACGTCCGTATCTGACGGAACGCCGCTGTGAACAACGATCAATCCAGGAACGACAGGCTTCGGCAGAACGACAAGTCCCCCTGTGCTCGGCAGCCGCTTTGTTTCGGATTCGGGAATTTTTTCGGGGAATCCACCCATGATAACGGGTGACGGTACGTTGATTTCATCGTCCTGCCCCGGAAAAACGATACTCTGAAGAGAAATGATGCCCGAATAGATCTGAGCATTGAAAATATTGGTAACATCTCCGTCCTCCGTTTCAGCAGTAATATTATATGCACCGTAGGGAACAGGCTGTTCGGCTTCTTCGGAAAGAGGTTCAATATCAGTTATTTCATTTGGTGTTACCACTTCTTGATTTTCGTTCGTATTGGTTTCTTCTGCCGGGGGTTCGACCCATGAACCGCCTGTTTCACTTTCGTCCTCAATGGCATTATCCGTACTGTCGGGGGGAGTCAGAG
Source organism: Clostridia bacterium (assembly GCA_017475765.1). GTDB lineage: Bacteria > Bacillota > Clostridia > Oscillospirales > Acutalibacteraceae > UBA1213. The sequence continues at coordinate 179,571 of JAFVEY010000027.1, forward strand.
AATATTCTTCGGGGGGAGCAGGCAGCAGCAGGGGAGAGAGCTTTCCTTCGGCATCCGTCAGCCCTTCGGCAATCACCTCGCCGCTGTCCGGATAGCTTACAGTTACTCTGACTCCCTCTGCCGGCATTCCGACAGAGGTTAAAAAGGCAGAGATTTTTAATGTTCCAACAGATATTTCCTCAACAATTTCATCCGGCATAGTATGACCTCCTTAGGTCTGTTGATTCAGAATGATTGCGCTGCATTGACAAGAGGGAAATTTTGTACTATAATTATTACAATTTGTATGCAGAGTGGGAGCTTGGTATGCCGAAAAAATATTTTTTTACAGTCAATTTGCTTATCAGAAGCGACACAAATATCAAAAAATCAATAGCCTCGGTGATTGACAGCGAAAAATTTTTCAGGGAAAATGTGCAGCTGATCCTGATAGATTCTGTCGGAAGCGAGCTGAGTATTTCGGTCTGTGCCGAATACAGCAGTCAATATCCCGAAAATATCTACTTTGTTGATGCAGTCGGAAAAAATCCTGCACGAAGCTATAACGATGCCGCTCCTATTGCTGCAGGTATATATGTTTCCTATATGGATAATTACGGCTGTTATTCAAAAGGCGCATTGCAGACGGTTATGAACCTTGTCCGCAGCGGAAAAATACCTGTTTTCTGTATCATGCCGACCCTTTCCATGCCCGGAGAAGCTCCCACTCCGTATATTTCTGACATAGAAAGCGGTATCATACAGCTTCATGATACGCCCGACAAAACGATTCTTCTGCTTGGCGGCTATTTTTTCAGCCGGAAAATTACCGACAGACTTTCATTTGATACAAAGCTCCGATTTCACTATGATGCAAAATATATTGTCGAAGCACTGCTGATGACATATTCGTATGTTTTCAGCGACAAATGTCAGTATGTGACGATCGCTCCGACAGAACGCAACGGAAAGAGATTTGCACCGCAGTATTCACAGGCTTTTTATACAAAAACGGTCAAGGAGTTTATCCTGCCTATGCTTAAGTCAAGCCATGATTCAGTTCTGGTGCAGTCGGCGATGATGTATCTTCTTGAGGTCAGATTTGCGCTCAATGCCGATGACAAATATAATAATATACTTGTCGGCAGCCATATCAAAGGCTTTTTTGACGCTGCTGCGGACGCTATGGACTATATTGACGATACAGTTATACTTAATAAAAGACTTTGCAGAATATGCGGTCTTGATGAAGAGGCACCGTTCAGATTTTTACGGCTCAAATATCGGAATCCGGGACTGAAAGCCGAAATAGACCTTGCTCTCCCAAAGGAGGAGCTTGAAAGAAAATACTATATTGCTCCCAACCGTATGGAAGCTCTGAGCATGAGGGGAGAGTTCGCTGCACATATCAAAAATGTTCTCATTGCAAGATCAAAAGAAATCACCGCAGAAATCAGAACGATCAACTTTGACAGAGAGGGAATATATATTGACGCTGTTCTGAACGGATGTTCGTATATGAGCGAGAACGATTATTCGGTTTTTGCTGTTATCAACGGAGAAAAAACATCCGTTATTCCATCAAAGGTATATACATTGGTCAAGTTTTTCGGACAGTCTTTTTTAAGACGGTTCTCTTTCCGTCTGTTTATCCCTGTGGAACATAACAAAAAAATGGATACGATCAGCATTTGTTTCAGGTATAATAAGATGGCTTTCAAGCTGAATATGATTTTCAGGGGTGTTTATTCGGGACTGAGCGAAACACTCAAGGGTTCATTCCTGAATATCGGCGATAAGGTGCTCAGCTATGACAGCAAAAATAAGTGTCTTGTTCTGAGAAGGGCAACCGACAGCCTGATTGCATTGTCCGAAAGCAGAATGATGACGGAAGCAGCTAAGAATATGAACATAGCCGATTATGCGCTGTGCCGCAGAATAAGATCTTCCGCAAAATCTTTGCTCAAGGATAAGGAAAACAAGAAAATATTGGTTTTCTATGAGAATCAGGGAATCAACTTTAACGGAAATCTTCTTTTCCGGTATTTCTTCAAATACAAGACAGACGCATTTGAGCCTTATATTTGTGTGCGAAGGGACTCAGCGGAACTTGCATTCCTGCATGACAGAGGTTATGACAATATATTGGAGATCGGCTCCGCCAAAGCAAAGGCAGTCATTCTGGCAGCAGATTATTTGTTTGCTTCAAGCTGTGATCCTTATGATTCGCTCGGTTTCAGCGAAAAAGACAAGCTGTATTTTCGTGACATGATCAGAGCAAAAACCATTTCTGTCAAAAATGGATTTATGACCTATCAGACGGCGCAGTTCAATAACAGGCTGAGGGATAATACACAGTTTGTTTTCTGCACTTGTGCAAGAGAAAAGAGCCAACTGCTTTCACCTGTTTACGATTTTGACAGTAGTATGATCAGGATGGCAGGTAATCCTGTTCTTGATGCAGTCAGCGATAAAAGGGAAAAACTGATTCTGATCGCTCCCGGAGACAGAAGACTTTTCAATATTTACGAAAACTCAGATTATTACCGATTCTCCGACAGTTCCTTTTTTAAAGCCTACAATACCCTGATCTCCGACACGGCTCTTTTGAGAAGCTGCCGTGAAAATGGTTGGAGGATAGCAGTTCTGATGCCCAAGGCAGTCGAGAAGTATCTGAAGCTCTTTCAGTCGAATGACATCGTGACACTCTATCCTGCAACGGAACAGAACGAATCATCCCTGACGTCAAGGGCTTCCGTATTGGTTACGGATTATTCCGATCTGCAGTACCGATTTGCCTATACGGACAAAAATGTTGTCTATTATTTTCCGCCCGGACTTCCGATACATTCCGAGCATACAGGAGAAAATATTTCCCAATACGGCTTTGGTGAAATGATTTTCGAGCATAACCTTCTTTGCGTTTATTTGATCAAGGGCATGGAAAACGGCTTTAAACAGGGCAGTAAATATGAACTCAGAAAAAAAGAATTTTTCGGTAATAACGATAAAGGTAACTGCAAGAGAATTTATGAAGAAATAATGAAAATTATAAAATAACTACTGCCGGCGGGAGAAATAGTCTTCCGCCGTTCTTTTTTCGACCTGTCGGCATATATATTTATCATCACTTAAATTTTGTGAGGGTTATATGGAAGTAATTGTCAAGTATAATGGTGATCCGTCAGAGCTGGGAATTGAACCTCTCGGACAAGGCTTTGGTGTGATTGAAATTGAAAGAGACAAATTAGAGGAACTGTATTCTCAGCCGCAGATTGAAAATATAGAGCTGCCAAAGGATGTGTATATCAATGATACTTTTACTGCTTCTTCAGTTTGTCTGCTGCCAGCACATTCGCCGGATTCCTTTGGTCTGAAGGGCAGCGGAGTGATAACGGCGGTTATTGATACAGGGATAGACTATACGCACCCCGATTTTCAGACACCGAACGGACAGACAAGAATTCTGTCTTTCTGGGATCAGCGGGGAGAGGGAAATTCTCCTGACGGATTCCGGGAAGGAACAGAGTATACAAGCGAGGAGATTAATGAGGCTCTTGCTTCCTCGGATCCTTTTTCCATCATTCCGCAGCTTGATATCAACGGTCACGGCACAGCGGTTGCGGGCATCGCCGCAGGGAGTGGAATAGCAAGCGAGGATAACATTGGAATGGCACCGTATTCGGCAATTATAGCAGTACGTGTCGGAGAAGCGGATGATGATTTTGCAAGGTCAACCGAGCTGATGAGAGCAATAAAATATGTGGTAGATAAAGCACGCTTTTACAAAATGCCTGCCGCAATCAATCTCAGCTTTGGCATGAATGAAGGCGCACACAAAGGAGATTCGCTTTTTGAGGAGTATATCAGCTCCATGAGCAGCGAATGGAAAACATCCATTGTCATTCCGACGGGGAATGAGGGTGGTGCCGGACATCATTATTCGGGAACGATCAGAGTAGGCGAAACAAATGATGTAGAATTTTTTACTGCTTCGGGAATTGAGAAATTCTATCTATCAATGTGGAAAAACTTTTCAGATGATATCAGCATTGAGCTGATCCTTCCTGATGGCAGCACAACAGGTATCATTAATTCAGGCAGTCCTCCGAAAACGCAAAGGTTCAGGAATCTTGATGTTACGGTTGTTTACGGGCAGCCGACCATATACAGCGTTTCTCAGGAGCTTTTCTTTGATGTCAGAGCGGCAGAGGGCTATATTCAGGCAGGATTGTGGCGGCTTCGCCTGAGAGGGATATCTGTTGTTGACGGCAGCTTTGATATATGGCTTCCTACTGTTGAACAGGTGACGACAGGAACCTATTTTACCGTTCCTGATAATTTTGACACGATAACCATTCCCTCTACTGCACAGAAAATCATCCGTGTTGCAGGATATAACGACAGACTGGGCAGCGCAGCGGAATTTTCGGGTATCGGAAGCCGAAATACCAATTTTCCCGATATTGCAGCGCCCTCTGTTGCGGTAACTGCCCCCAGGATCGGCGGCGGTTATGATGTTTTTACGGGTACAAGCTTTGCGGCACCTTTTGTGACAGGATCGGCGGCACTTATGATGGAATGGGGCATCGTGCGAGGACTTGCTCCGTTTATGTATGGAGAACGTATCAAAGCCTATCTCAGACTCGGCGCCAAACGCAGTGAAAACACAGTATACCCGAATCCGATCAGCGGTTACGGGATGTTATGTATTGGTTCATCACTTACGGAAATGGCAAAAATGTACGGTTAGGGGTGACGGCTGTGCCTGATGAAATAAATATTAGTGAAGAGGATCTGCTGCCTCTTGAGGAATTTGTCAAGCTGCCGACAACGGTGGATTTTCAGATGATCGTAACTGACAGCTTTCTGGAATTTGCAAAGACAAGACCGTATATTCATCTTGGTGCAAGGCTTGCCAATGATTATACGGTGGTTTATACCAATGAAAAAAATATTCCCGGACTGTTTGCCGAGCTTGGAGGAAATTTTCTTCTTTTCACTCCGAAAATTATGTCACCCGTTGACAGTCAGAGTAATGACAGCGCAGGTATTACCCGTGTTCTGGGACAGCCGTTCCTTGATCTTTCGGGGCGTGGTGTTGTTGTCGGAATTGTCGATACCGGAATTGACTATACGCTTGATGCCTTCCGGTTTGAGGACGGATCGACAAAGCTGCTCGCACTTTGGGATCAGACGCTGGACGGAAACCATGACGGTGTTTATTTCGGTGCAACTTACAGCCGTGAGGATATCAATTCTGCACTTGACAGCGGCACACCCATGTCTTTTATTCCCAGTATAGATGAGGACGGACACGGCACCTTTCTGGCTTCTGCCGCCGCAGGCAATACAAGAGATCAGTATATCGGAGCGGCTCCGGGGGCAGACCTTATATGCGTAAAGCTCAGACGTGCAAGAGATTATTATATCAAACGATTTCTTCTCGCACCTGACAATCCGACGCTTTATGAAAGTACGGATTTTCTGCTCGGTATCAAATTTATCCTTGATAAAGCCCAGACGATGAACAAACCGGCTGTAATATGTATCGGCATGGGTTCCAACACCTCTGCACATGACGGAAATACGCTTTTTGAGGATTATATCTCATTTGTTTCCCAACGGACAGGTTATGCCTTTGTGACGGCGGCAGGCAATGAAGCCAATGCCCGTCATCATACTCAGGGTAAACTTTTGCAGGGGTCAAGTGAGGGGATCAATATCAAAGTGGGGCGACAGGGAACATCCTTCGGAACGATCATATTCGGTCCCGCATTTGACAGGATATCCGTCAGCGTGACATCTCCGACAGGAGAGGTGATCTCACGCAAACCCTTCAAAGCGGGTCAGGAACTTGAACAGGAATTGGTGCTGGAGGACACGATTATTCATATCCGCTTTTCAAGAGATATTAATAACACAATATGGATAGGTCTCGAAAAGGCAACCGAGGGAATCTGGGAGATCACCTTATATGCGGATACAGTAGTTGATGGCAGTTATTGGGCATGGCTGCCGATCACAGGACAGGTGGATCCGTCCGTTGAATTTCTTCGTCCAGTTCCTGATTATACGATCGTGTATCCTGCCGCCGCCATACGCTCGATCACCTGCGGCGCATACAGCAGCTTTGACGGCAGCCTGCTGGTGTCCTCTTCATGGGGACCCACCAGACTTCCGAAGCCGGCTCCCGATTTTGTCGCTCCGGGTGTGCGGATCAGCGGCTATTTTCCCGAAGGTGTCGGCACAATGACGGGAACGAGCGCCGCCGCCGCCGTTACAACGGGAGCTGCTGCATTGCTTCTGGAATGGGGAATCCTGGAGGGCAATCTTCCGGGACTGAACGGAGATCTGATGAGAAGTCTGTTTATCGGCGGTGCTGTGCGTGAAGATAATATTGACTACCCAAATAATAAATGGGGTTACGGAAAGCTGAATCTTTACAATACCTTTGAATACCTGAGAGAACGTGGGTAGGCTTACTTTGAAAATTAATGAAATTTTACAAAAAAACAGAATCCGACACTTAAAAATACAATAATATGTCGAATTTTTAAAAACCCCTTGACATATTGTTCAGAATGATTTATAATTCAAACATCGACAGCAAAGGCGCTGTAGGTTGATTATAAACCTACAACGCCTTTTTCGCTTTTTTACTTCAATTATTTTTAAGAATGGAGAGTTTTGTTATGGCAAACGTACCTGAGATATTCGGCGAAAGAGTCTTTAACGATGAGACTATGAAAAAGTATCTTCCGAAAGGAACCTACAAAGAGCTGAAGAAAACTATCGAGGACGGTAAAGCGCTCGATATCAATATCGCTAATGTAGTTGCTCACGCAATGAAGGAATGGGCGATTGAAAACGGCGCAACTCATTTTACACACTGGTTCCAGCCTATGACAGGCATTACCGCTGAAAAACATGACGGCTTTATCTCGCCGACAGCAGGCGGCAAGGTAATTATGGAGTTTTCGGGCAAAGAGCTTATCAAGGGCGAGCCTGATGCGTCCAGCTTCCCGTCAGGCGGCATCCGTGCTACATTTGAGGCAAGAGGCTATACAGCATGGGATCCTACATCCTACGCTTTCATTAAAGATGGTTCACTCTGCATCCCGACAGCTTTTTGTTCCTATACAGGTGAAGCACTCGATAAAAAGACTCCGCTTCTCCGTTCTATGGAATGTGTCAATACACATGCCCTCAGAATTCTCCGTATTTTCGGCGATACAGAAACAACTCATGTTGCAACAACCGTTGGTCCGGAGCAGGAATATTTCCTTGTTGATAAAAATGTTTTTGAAAAGCGTAAGGATCTTATCTACTGCGGAAGAACACTTTTCGGTGCAAGACCTCCGAAGGGTCAGGAACTTGAGGATCACTATTTTGGCTCTATCAAGCCGAGAGTGTCTGCCTTTATGAAGGATCTTGACGAAGAACTCTGGAAATACGGCATTCTTGCAAAAACAAAGCATAACGAGGTTGCTCCCGCTCAGCATGAGCTTGCACCGATTTTTGATACAACTAATATTGCCACAGACCAAAACCAGCTGACTATGGAGGTTATGAAAAAGGTTGCTGCAAGACACGGTCTTGTTTGCCTTCTCCATGAAAAGCCCTTTGCAGGCGTCAACGGTTCAGGTAAACACAACAACTGGTCCATGTCCACCAACACAGGCAAAAACCTTCTCGATCCGAGCAAGAATCCGAGAGAGAATACACTCTTCCTTGTATTCCTTGCAGCTGTTATCAGAGCGGTTGACGAGCATCAGGATCTTCTCAGAATTTCTGTTGCAAGTGCCGGCAATGACCACAGACTCGGCGCTAACGAGGCACCTCCGGCTATCATTTCCATGTATCTTGGTGATGATCTTACAGAGGTTCTCCGTGCAGTACTCAGCGGAAAAGAGTATGTTTCTGAGGGCAAGCCAGTAATGGAAACAACAGCGGAGGTTCTTCCGAACTTCACAAAGGATACTTCAGACCGTAACCGTACATCACCGTTTGCATTTACAGGCAACAAGTTTGAATTCAGAATGCTTGGTTCTGCTGAAAATATCGCCTGCGCTAACTTTATTATCAATACGATGGTGGCAGACGTCCTTGAAGACTTTGCAGACCAGCTTGAAAAGGCTGACGATCTGAAATCGGCTGCCGAAGCTCTTGTCAAGAAAACAGTAGAAGAACACAAGAGAATTATTTTCAACGGCAACAACTATTCCGAAGAGTGGGTTGAAGAGGCAAAGAAGAGAGGACTTCTCAACCTCCGTTCACTTCCCGATGCACTTCCGCTTTACACAAGCGAAAAGAATATCAAGCTCTTTACAAAGCATCATGTTCTTACAGAGGTTGAGCTTCGTTCAAGATGTGAGGTTCTCCTTGAGAAATATTCAAAGATTATCAATATCGAGGCTCTTACTGCTCTTGATATGGCGAAAAAGGATATCGTTCCGGCTGTTACAGCTTATATCAAAGAGCTTGCAGAAACAGCAAATCTTGTCAAGACAGTTGATCCTGAGCTTGTTCCCGCAGCAGAAACAGAGCTTCTCAAAAAGCTGACAAGCCTTCTTAATTGCTTTGTCAAGAAGATTGATGCTCTTGATAAGGCTGTTGTCGGAGCAAAAGAGGTGGAGGGTGCAGCAGAGAATGCTAAGTACTTCCAGGAGTCCGTTCTGGCAGCAATGCAGGAGCTTCGTGCGGTAGCAGACGAGATGGAATCCAATATGTCTGCAAAGGCTTGGCCTTATCCGTCATACGGCACACTTCTTTTCAGCGTGTGATAACTTAAATATTATTTTATATTTGCACAATGGCGTGTATTACTGTTCCTTTCGGGATGGGGTACACGCCTATATTCTTTTACCGATTGGAAATCGGACGGTGATAATTTTATTTTTCCGTATGATTTCTCAATTATAAATTTTTTTAGGAGTGATATCCATGGATGCAAATCTTCAGCAGGCAATCAGCAGCGCTGTTGAACAGTCCAACGCTTTTACCATAGCAATATGGTTCCTGATCGGTGCATCGCTCGTATTCTTTATGCAGTGCGGCTTTGCAATGGTAGAAACAGGCTTTACAAGAGCCAAAAACGCAGGTAACATCATCATGAAAAACCTTATGGACTTCTGTATAGGTACTGTGATGTTCATCTTCCTCGGCTTCGGTCTTATGATGTCTGAAAACTATCTTTTCGGCTTGATAGGTGTTCCGAGCCTTCAGATTTTTACGGATTTCAATAATTTCCCGTGGTCATCGTTTGTATTCAACCTTGTATTCTGTGCAACAGCTTCCACAATTGTTTCAGGTGCAATGGCTGAAAGAACAAAGTTCATTTCTTATTGTATTTACAGCGGTCTTATCAGTCTTGTTGTATATCCGATTGAAGCAGGCTGGGTATGGAATGAGCAGGGCTGGCTTGCACAGTTAGGCTTCATTGACTTCGCAGGTTCTGCTGCAATTCATACAGTCGGTGGTATATCAGCACTTATCGGTGCGGCAATGGTTGGTCCCCGTATCGGTAAATATACAAAGGACGGCAAGCCCCGTGCTATACCGGGCCACAGCCTGACACTTGGTGCACTCGGTGTATTCATTCTCTGGTTTGGTTGGTACGGCTTTAACGGTGCTGCTGCAACCGATGTGACACAGCTTGCTCAGATCTTTGCAACAACAACTGTTGCTCCGGCAACCGCTACCTGTGCAACAATGATCTACACTTGGATCAAGAACGGCAAGCCCGATGTTTCAATGTCTCTTAACGGTTCACTGGCAGGTCTGGTTGCTATCACAGCAGGCTGCTTCACAGTAGATATTCTCGGTTCACTTATCATTGGTCTTGTGGCTGGTATATTGGTTGTTCTTGCTGTTGAATTTGTTGACAGCGTTCTTAAGATCGACGACCCGGTTGGTGCTGTTGCTGTACACGGAGCTAACGGTATATGGGGTACTCTGGCAGTAGGTCTTTTCTCCATCCATGCAGATGACGCAGGACATTCACTTGGTCTTTTCTATGGCGGAGGTTTTGAACAGCTTGGCAAGCAGGCTCTCGGTATTCTTTGTATCGCTGCGTATACAACAGTTATGATGCTTATCATTTTCGGTCTGATAAAGAAGACGATCGGTCTGCGTGCTTCCAAAGAAGAAGAAGTAAGAGGCCTTGACCTCACAGAGCATGGTCTTTCAAGCTCTTATGCAGACTTTATGCCTGTTCCGCAGGTACTTACAGGCGAAACATCACAGGAATTTGAAGCAGGCAACGTACCGCCTGAGAAGGCAGTTGAGGTTAAGCTTGCATCAAGCGATAAGAAGGCTTCGACATCTGATGGTGTTAAGTTTACAAAGATCGAAATCATCACAAAGCAGAGCAAGTTCTCTGATCTTAATACAGCTCTTTCAGAAATCGGTATTACAGGTATGACGGTAACTCAGGTTCTCGGCTGCGGTGTACAGAAGGGTAAGACAGAATATTATCGTGGTGTTGAGGTTGAAATGAACCTCCTCCCGAAGGTACAGGTTGATATCGTAGTTTGCAAGATACCTGTAAAGACAGTAGTAGATGCTGCTGTAAAGGCTCTTTATACCGGTCATATCGGTGACGGTAAGATCTTCATCTATGATGTTGAGGATGTCGTTAAGGTTCGTACAGGAGAAACGGGTTTCGAGGCTCTCCAGGATACTGAATAATAATTGCTGAAAACAGCTGATCCGATTATTCAGCTGATTTCATAAAAGGAAAAGGGAAGAAAAGAAAAAAGGGGAAACAACCGCTTGGCGTCCGACCGAGCGGTTGTTCTTTTTCTGCTATGTCAAAATAGTATAAAATTTTCCTGCGCAAAGTTTTATAATAAATTTGCATATTTCTGACCTTTGCCTCTATCAACACGTTCAAAAGTAATTGAAAATAAAAGAAAATAAGAGAAAAACGGAGATTTTATACTAAAAAACAATAAAATTTGACTTTTTCTGACTTTGACTTTCTCTGACTTTTTAAATATAATATAATTATAAGGTCAAAGAAAGTCAAAGACAAGAAAGGGCGTGAGCCAATGAAAATGAGCGATCTGGTTGCCGAATATATCGTGCGAATGCTTGATGAAACGGGCGGCAATGCAGAGATACAGCGAAACGAACTCGCAGGTATTCTCGGATGTGTTCCGAGTCAGATAAATTATGTAATCACCTCACGCTTTACACCCGAACAGGGGTATATTGTTGAAAGCAGAAGAGGGGGCGGAGGATATATCCGCATCACCCGTGTCACAACCGATAAGCGTGTTGCAATGATGCACATTGTCAATTCTGTCGGCGACAGCATTTCAGCAGCTGCTGCCGGAGCAATTCTCAATAATCTTGCGGAGCAGGAGATGATTTCTCATTATGATTATGTTCTGATATCGTCAGCCTTATCGGACAAGGCTTATGCGGCGGTGCCGCAGGAGTTGAGAGATCATCTGAGAGCTTCTGTGATGAAAAATATGCTGATGACAGAAATTGTGCTGAATAACTGAAGGAGGTCAAATTTATGTTATGTCAATCATGTGAAAAGAAAAAAGCAACAACACATATAAAAACAATACTTAATGGAGAGCTTAAGGAATTTAACCTTTGCTCGGACTGTGCAGTAAAGCTGGGTTACGGTTCATTTTTCGGAAATATCGGACTGGATCTCGACAAACTTTTCGGAAGCTTTATGGAAAGTTTCGGAGAGGAGGGCAGTTCAAAACGCTGCAATTTCTGCGGCAGCAGCTTTGAGGATATTGCCAAATCGGGCAAGGTCGGCTGTTCACATTGTTATGAAACCTTTTACGATGAGCTTTTGCCCTCGATACAAAGAATACACGGCAGAACAACCCATGCAGGGAAGCTGGCTCGTTCGGCAGGGACAGAGGTAAGAATCAAAAATGAGCTGACGCAGCTGAAATATGAGATCGAACAAGCAATCAAAACGCAGGAATTTGAGAAAGCCGCAGAGCTTCGTGATAGAATCAGAGAGCTTGAAAAAAGTATGAGAGAGCATTCGGAATCTGCAAACGGAAAGGAAGGATCATGATGAGTGAGAAAAAGGATATCAGCGATGTTGTTATCAGCACAAGAATAAGATTTGCACGAAATCTCAGGGATTATCCGTTTCCGTGCAGACTTTCGGAAGAGAAAAAATGCAGAGTGGCGGCGATCGTAAAGGAAGCTGCACTCAAAGGAAACAGCGAAATATCAGGCAAATTCAGATACATTCAGATGTCTGAGCTTACACAGGAAGAGGCTGTTTCGCTGGTTGAAAGACACCTTGTCAGCCCGGAATTTATTTCTGACAGACAGGGAAGAGGACTTCTTCTTCTTGACGATGAATCTGTGAGCATTATGATCAACGAAGAGGATCATATCAGAATACAGGTAATACGACCGAATATGGATCTGGACGGAGCCTATGAAATCGCCGATAAAATCGACACACTTTTTGATGAACAGCTGAACTTTGCGTTTAATGATAAGCTCGGATATTTGACACAATGTCCGACAAATATCGGAACAGGTATGCGGGCATCTCTGATGCTTCATCTACCGGCGCTCAAGGAAAGCGGAGCGATGAGCAAGATCAGCGCATCGCTTTCAAAGCTGGGACTTGTGATAAGAGGAATGTACGGAGAGGGAACCGACCCGAAGGGTTCTGTATATCAGCTTTCCAATCAGGTAACGCTGGGTATTTCTGAGAAAGAGGCGATCAGCAACCTCAGAGATATTGCCAATCAGCTGATTGCGCAGGAGAGGTCAGCAAGAGAGGCTTTGTCTCAAAATATAACGGTGCTTGACAGTATTTACCGTTCGTTCGGTATTCTTCAATATGCAAAGCTGTTAAGCAACGATGAATGTATGAAGCTGCTTTCAAATCTTCGTTTTGGTGTTGAGATCGGCATACTGGAGAACATAGATTTTGACACGATCAATCATCTGATGATTGAAGTTCAGCCGGCGACTCTTATGAAAAACATAGGCAAAAAGCTGACACCGCAGGAAAGAGATCAGATTCGTGCCGAGGTAGTCCGTACTGCAATCATGCGCAAGCAAATTCCTGCCCACCGTCGCTTGGGCGGAGTGCCTCCGCAGTCGTGATTGCGTGTCCGTTCGCAAAGCTCACTACTTTACGAAACGCTCCATTTCATTCTCGCAATTCACGGCGCAGCGGCGGAGTGCCTCCGCAGTCGTGATTGCGTATCCGTTCGCAAAGCTCACTACTTTGTGAAACGCTTGATTTCATTCCCGCATTTCACGGCGCAGCGGCTCAAAAAACGATTCTATTCACCGCCGCCGGGCGAAGCCCTTACCGGCTGGCTTGATGAGTCGATTCAGTTTATTGTTCTTTATAAGAAGCGCCTGTTGGTTCAAGCAATGATCAAAAGAGATTTTTGCGGAGTGCCTCCGCAGTCGTGATTGCGTGTCCGTTCGCAAAGCTCACTACTTTACGAAACGCTCCATTTCATTCTCGCAATTCACGGCGCAGCGGCGGAGTGCCTCCGC
>JAFVEY010000028.1 GCA_017475765.1 Clostridia bacterium
AGAGTGTAGAAACGAACAAGCAATTTTGTATTCAGGTTTGCCTTTTCAGTAATAAGTCGGTTGCTCAGAATATCCAGATAATATATAGCCTGCTTTGTTGCAAGTGTCAGTATCATATTGTTTATTTTTACCAGATATTCTTTAAAATCCGACAATGTCGGTTCAAAGCTCTCGATGATATTGATATCTGCCTGAGGATCCTGTATATTCCAGTCCAGCATATAGTTGAAATCCTCTATCCGATGAACCAGTTCCGACCAAAGCTCCAATGTATAGGCAGGTGTCACATAAGCCTCGTTATAATTGGCGAGAAGAGATATATTATTATAGCTTTTTGCAGTAAACTGAAGCAAAAAATTAAGTGTACTGTTTTCTGCAAGATGAAGCCGGTTAAGCACAAAAAAAAGTGTATGCTCCACAGAAACAAACGACAGCAGATTGACCAGCGACTGAGCAAACTGTTTGCGCTCATAGTCAACCTCGCTGATGATAACGTCTTCAGTACGTTCACATTCACCCGTAAGAATATAGGATTTAATAGTAGAACGGTCGAGATAATACACATCTGCCTGCTCAAGAAACTCATCGATCGGCATAGCGTAATAAAATTTGAAATAAAGCTGTTTCACCCATCCCAGAAATGGTTCATATGCCTCCTGCATTTTACTGGCGCTGAACTCATGGTATAGAAGTTCTATTTCGCTTTCTGATTTTAACACAGCCTCCTGTATAGAATCGATCGGTACGCTAAGTGTATTGTAATGTTTTACGAAAAGAATACTGCTATGACGCTGCTCCAGTCCGTGTATTATTGAATCAACTATTTTCCTGGTATATAACTGTGAACAGGATTCCATGTCCATCCCTCCCTATAACACATTATATCAAATTTTACTACAATTTTCAATACACAAAGAAAAATTTACAGTTAATTTATATATAATTTGTTGTGCTATTATTATCTTATTACTTTATATCGTTTTATTCGACAATTTGTAAATAATATTAATATATTTTGTTAACAAAATGTCAAAACGTGATATTTCAATACATAACAAAGAACAGCCGAAGCATCGCTCCGACCGTCCTTCAATAACTGGATTCTGCACAACATCAGATAAGTCCTGCTTCTTCCTGATTGGCAATATGCTCATAGTTTGTTTTTGCGTAGTATGCGACTGCAGGCTCATCGTCCGTTGCAGCCTTATGACAGAAGTAGTAATAATCCGTTTCGTCAGGGAATACGGCAGCCTTGATGGCTTCCAGTCCGGGGTTGCAGATCGGTCCGCTCGGTAAGCCTTCATATTTGTAGGTGCTGTAATTGCTGACATAAGTATTCCTGATGGATACAGGCACCTGACTCTGCGAATGATAAGGATAGAATACGGTCGAGTCGAGCTGCAGATAGCCTAAACCGCCCTCTCCGAATTCATTTTCTCCGCCATTTTTAATCGTATCCAGACGATTATGAAGTATCGAGGAGATAACATACATATCCTCCTTATTGGCAGCCTCCGCCTGAATCAGCGAAGCAAGGTTGATCACTTCCTCCATCGTCATTCCGAGCTTTTCGGCTCTCTGCTCGATGGTCTGCTTCTTTTCATTCTTCTCAAAACGCTCCTTGGTACGATAGAGTCTTGTACGGTAGTTGGAAAGGAATTTTCTCACAACAGACGACGGGTCCTCGCCGACATAGAAATCATAAGTATCGGGGAAAAGATATCCTTCAAGCCTGTAATATCTGTCCTTGGCATTTTTGATATTTTTAAGAAATTCGTAGTCCTCGTCAAATTCATCAGAATTACACTTTTTAAGAAATTCGTCAGACGAGCATACATTCTTTTCTTCCAGACTTTCCGCAAAATCAATGATGGACAAACCTTCGCTGAAGGTAATTCGTACAACATCGGTTCTGTTCATATCAGACTGCATATAATTGATAAGCGCCTGATAATCCTTGTTTGTCGCAACGTCAAATGTACCCTGTGTAAATCCGGATGTAGCTTTTGTCAGCGTTGCATAGAGCTTAAAGAAATTTTCATTTTTGATGATATCGTTGGCAAGCAGAATATCGGTGATCTGGTCAAGAGTAGCGTTTTTCGGGATCGTTACAGAAACACTTTTCTCATCCTCACGACCGACAGCAAACATATCGTTTACTCCCACCATGATATATTCACCAAGCATCACCGAAACAAATACCACCATCGTTATCCATATCGTTCTGAATATCACCCTGTTTTTCTTTGCCTTTCTGCGGCGGCGCTTTTTATCCGAGCGTTTCGCCGCTCTCAGCTCCGATTTATTCAAAGCAGGCTCTTCATCAAACGATTCATCGCTGTAACTTGACAATTCCTCTTCCTCATCGGCTGAATCAGATCCGTAAATTTCATCAGGTCTGCTGACACTTTGCAGATCTATGCTGAAATCTCTCGGTTCCTCCACAGGCGCAGGCTCTTCAGATGTACTGCTGATATCCGCATCGTCATAGTCGTCAAAATCATCAAAATGAACCTCAAAGCTTTCTATTTTTTCCTTTCGTTTCTGTTCAAGCTCATCGCTCATTGGCAGAAGCACCCCTTTTTCGATTGATTATTCTTATTTTTCGCTCGGTAATGACAAAATCCATTGCTGCGTCAAAATGATCATGCGGTATATGTTCTCTGAAGCAGCTTTCATAGCAAAGTCCTATTCTTACACCCGAAAATGCTGCAAGAAATCTGTCATAATAACCCTTGCCGTAGCCGAGTCTTTTTCCCGAAGCATCAAAAGCAAGTCCAGGAACAATACAGATTCCTTCACACACCCCGGACAATTTCAAACACTTATCCTCCGATGGCTCCATAATGCCGAAGCTGCCCTTTTCAAGGTCGGAGCGGTCTTTAAGAATAAAATGCTCCAGCAGGTTCGTACCTTTGACACATTTCGGAACAACGACACGGATTCCCTGTCCGATAGCATAATCTATGATTCTTGTCGTATCGACCTCCAGCACAGGAGACGACACATAGCAGAAAAGATACTGAGGAGAATAGCTGCCGATCAATCCCAGGGTTCTCTCAAAAATCAAGCTGTCTGCTGCATCTTTGTCTGCTGCCGGCATTTCTCTCCGAAGTCTTTTACATTCGGCTCTGAGTGCGTTTTTTGCTTCCGTCAGGCTCTGCATTGTATCGAAGCCTTTACTTTTTCTGCAGTTTCCCGTCCTTTAAGCTCTGAAAGCAGTTCCAGACCAAACTCGACTGCAACGCCCATTCCCCTTGCAGTAACAATATTGCTGTCGTTTTCAAGATAATTATCATTAAAAACGGCTCCTTCCAGATCTTTTTCAAAACCCGGAAAAGCAGTCGCTCTTTTTTCCTTAAGAATACCGAGATGTCCGAAAATTGACGGAGCTGCACATATTGCTCCCAGAAGTATGTTATTTTCATAGCAGTATTTGATTGTATTGATAACAACTCCGCTTTTTTCGAGGTTAAGCGTTCCCGGCATTCCTCCCGGAAGAACTGCTGCCTCTATTCCACTAAGATCTTGAAGCTCGCTGTCTGCTTTATCGGCAGAAACAGTAATTCCGTGAGAACCTGTTATATTCTTACCGCCGATTCCGACAGTAACCACCTCGACTCCTCCTCGCCTGAGAACATCGACCGGTGCCAAAGCTTCTATTTCTTCAAATCCCTGAGCCAAAAATAAATATACCATAACATTCATCCTCCGCTTAAAATTTATTTTATACTGCTGCAATACCATTTCATGCCGAAAGCTCTTTCGCAATCATTTCAACCTCGCCGACAGATAAACCGCAGGTTTCGGATATCAGCTCATACGACAAGGTTCCGAGTGAGATCAGTTTTTTGGCTGTTTCCTTGGCGATTCTTACAATTGTTTCCTTTTCTACTCTTTCTGCTGTGAGTTTACAAGCTTCCTTCACTCTGTCCTCTACCAATTTACACATAATCTCACGTCCTTCCTCAGTTTCTCTCAGATAACGATATCTCTCAGCTAAAACCGGATCATACATTTCATCCGCATTATAACACCGGAAATCGTGCATAAGATTTCCGAGCGGATCATTCTCTTTATAAGCTCCGTTTACATATATAATATGTGTTCCGTCATCAAACGCATTTTCATGGCAACTTCCATGTTTTTCCTGTGTTCTTCTGCTTCAGACTTTTCCATTGCCTCTTCTGACAACAAATTAAACACTTCCGTAAGGCACACACCTTTTTATATTATATTACATCCGAAGATAAATATCAAGAAATAACGCAAAATGAAGCCGCACGTTTATTTATGGTATTTTCCTCCGCTGTTGATCTGAAAAGCACGGTATATCTGCTCGCAAAGCATCACTCTTGCAAGCTGGTGCGGAAATGTCATTTCTGACATCGACAGCCGGAACTTTGACACCTTTTTCACCTCGTCCGAAAGTCCCCACGAGCCTCCTATCACAAAAGCAATTCCCGACGCTCCCTCTACCGCCGCTATTTCGACAAGCTCAGCAAGTCCTTCAGAGCTTCGCTGCTTTCCCTCTATGCACATTGCCGCAATGACAGAGCCGTTCGGAACTTTTGCAAGAAGCCTTTCCCCTTCTTTGAGCAGCGTATGGCTGATCTGTGCAGGAGAAGGCGAATCAGGCAGCTTTTCCTCCTCAACCTCAATGATGGAGAAATCCGCAAATCTGCTCATTCTTTTTGCATATTCGGCACAGGCATCACGCCAATATTTTTCCTTCAGCTTTCCGACACAAAGTATCGTTATCTTAAGCATACAAATATCTCCCTGCCATCAGTAAATCAAAGGCTTGTTATTGCTTTCTGCCGCAACAGTAAGCATAAAATCTATATTCTGTTTCATACCGTTCTGCTCAAGAGTACAAAGCGATGTCTGTCTTGCAAGCTCCGGCATATTATTTTCCTTGCTGAGATGAGCCAGAACAAATCTTGTCGAGCCGCTTTTCACAAGCGCTGTTACAGTTTCTGCACAAACGTCATTGGACAGATGTCCTATATCGGAAAGTATTCTTCTTTTCAGAAGATAAGGGTAAAGACCGTTTTCAAGCATTCTTACATCATGATTTGATTCTATCACAGCCGTATCGCAGCCTCTTATTGCTTTGCTCATACTGTCTGTCACATAACCTGTATCCGTTGCAAATGCAGTCTTTCTGCCGTCTGAGGTTTCAACAACAAAACCGAAGCCCTGCGCACAGTCATGCGATATTTCAAACGGACGTATCTTCATATCGTCAGTTTCTTTTCCGTCAAAACCTATCGGCATAATATCCACCTTTTCATTGATCAGATCCTTTTCCCTCAATGCTTCGACAGTTCCTTCGGAAGCATAAACCTTAAGACCGTGCCTCGAAGCAAGAACCCTCAGTCCCTTGACATGGTCGATATGCTCATGCGTAACAAATACGGCTCTGACGTTCTTGATATCAAGATCATTTTCTTTCAGCGCATTTTCAATCTGCTTTGCACTTCTTCCAGCATCTATCAGTATGCCGCTTCCGGCTGACCCGATATAATAACAATTTCCAGAGCTTCCGCTGAAAAGCGGATATAACCTCGGCATATTCTTTCCTCCTCGCAGCAGCTGCAAATAGGGGGAAGTTCAGCGGAACTTCCCCAAAACGTCAATATGAATGATTATGCTGTCTGAACAGCCGGATCATTTGAATAGACACGCCTAATATCTGCACCTATCGCCCTGAACTTTTCAACAACATCCTCATATCCTCTTTCGATATGTCTGATATCCTCGATCTGAGTGGTTCCCTTTGCTCCCAAAGCCGCAACGATCATAGCTGCTCCTGCCCTGAGATCGGTAGCCTTCACAGGCGCTCCTTCCAGCTGTTCAACACCTTCGATAACCGCCAATTTTCCGTCAACCGATATCTCTGCACCCATTCTTCTGAGTTCCTCCACATAACGAAAACGGTTATCCCAGACAGCTTCATTGACAATGCTTGTACCGTCTGCCATGGTAAGTATTGCTGCAATCTGCGGCTGCATATCTGTCGGGAAACCCGGATGCGGCATTGTCTTGACATTGCAGCGCTTAAGCCTTTTATCTTTGATCACTCTGATCGAATCATCATATTCCTCTATGATTACTCCCATTTCACGCAGCTTTGCAGTAATGGATTCCAGATGCTTCGGTATGACGTTCTGAATCAGAACATTTCCTCCTGCACTTGCAACAGCAGCCATATATGTTCCAGCCTCGATCTGATCGGGAATGATCGAATAAGTCGTGCTGTTGAGTCTTTTGACTCCGTTTACCTTGATAACATCTGTGCCAGCACCTCTCACATCCGCACCCATTGAATTCAGGAAATTCGCAAGATCGACAATGTGCGGCTCTTTGGCAGCATTCTCTATGGTAGTTCTGCCCTCCGCCTTGACAGCCGCCAGCATAATATTGACTGTTGCTCCGACTGATACAACGTCAAGATAGATATGTCCTCCGACCAGCTTATCGGCCTTCACCTTGATCATTCCGCCCTCAACAATATGCTTTGCTCCGAGAACGGCAAAGCCCTTGAGGTGCTGATCAACAGGGCGCACTCCGAAATCACAGCCGCCCGGAAGAGCGACCTCCGCTCTGGAAAACTTACCCAGTAGTGCGCCGAGAAGATAGCTCGATGCTCTCATGTGGCGAACGAGATCGTATGTTGCCACGGGATTTTTAATTCCTCTCGGATCTATTTCAAGCGTAGTTTTGTTTGGTCTTTGAACCTTTGCACCCATCTCCTGCAGAATTTTTGCAATGAGATTGACATCCATGATATTGGGAATATTTTCAATGCGGCATACTCCGTCAGACAGAACGACTGCCGGAATAATGGCAACGGCTGCATTCTTGGCGCCGCTGATTTTTACCTCTCCGTGAAGCTTGTTGGCGCCGTTAATAACTATCTTTTCCAAACCTCAACCCTCCAAATAATTACCGTATGAGTCAAAGAATCCGTATAACTGAATTTATATTTTATCTGTAAAATTTCACACAAAACAACCTCACACAATTAATATTCCTGTCAACCAGATTAATTGTGCAAATTGTACGAAACCAACACTCGATTTTAATGCAAAAAATAAGTCACTCTTGAGATATGATAATACAAATATTTCCGATTGTCAATAGATATTTTCCGCTCATTTCAAAAAACGGCAAAATACGGAATTAACAACGAAAACCGCTATTTTCATTGGTGAATTTTATCAAAAATATAGTCATTATGACTGCTCCGGAAGTACAAGTACAGCTCCCAGAGCAGCGTTATATCAATCCTTCGCCATATAGAATTCATAAAGGGCTCTGTATGTCATATAGACATCCAGCTTTGATACGACCTCCATCGGGGCGTGCATCGAAAGTACGGGAACGCCGAGATCGACCACATCGGCATTCAGATTTGCAACAAATTTTGCAATCGTTCCGCCGCCGCCGCCGTCCACTTTGCCAAGCTCCCCTGTCTGCCAGAGGACACCGGCATCGTCAAGGATTTTCCGTATCTTCGCCATATATTCCGCAGAAGCGTCCGATGTGGAATACTTTCCGCCGCTTCCCGTATATTTAGTAATTACTGCTCCGTTATTGATATAGGACGAATTGTTGGCTTCAAAGGCGGAGGCATAAGTGGGATCAAATGCAGCGTTTACATCTGCGGACAGACACGTACTCTTTGCCATCACATGACGCACCTCTTCTCCGTCAGCCTTTGCAAGATCTTCGATAAAGTCTATTGTATATGTTGACTTCATGCCGGTATTGCCGTCGCTGCCGATTTCCTCACGGTCGGTAAGTACGGTGATAACTGTACTTTCAGGAAGCTCTGCATTGATTGCCGCCATCAGAGCCGGATAAGCGCAGACCTTGTCATCATGTCCGTATGCGCCGATCATGCTTCTGTCAAAGCCGAGATCTCTTGCCTTGAAAGCCGGAACCAATGTCAGATCTGCCGAAAGGAAATCCTCCTCTGTAATGTTATATTTGTCATAAAGCAAAGACAATATATTCAGCTTTACATTTTCACTTTCCTCATCCTGGCTGAAAGGTCTGCTGCCGATCAGAACATTCAGATGTTCTCCGTTAAAAGCCTTTGTCATCACCTGAGACATCTGATCAACGGCAAGGTGGGGCAGAAGATCGGTAACACAGAAAACAGGATCCTCATCATTATCTCCTATGGCAACCGTAATGCTGGTGCCATCCTTGAAAGCAACGACTCCATGAAGCGCAAGAGGAACTGTCGGCCACTGATATTTCTTGATGCCGCCGTAATAGTGCGTTTTGAACATAGCAAGATTACTTGTTTCATAAAGAGGGTTCGGCTTCAGATCAAGGCGGGGAGAATCTATATGGGCAATTCCGAGACGAACACCATTATGGGTTCCGTTTTTTCCTATTACTGCCAGTATGATCGCCTTGTTCCTGTTGTTGACATAAACCTTATCGCCTGCACTATAAGTTTTGGTACGATCATATTCCGTAAACCCTGCCTTTTCCGCAGCAGCGACAGCATAGGCAACCGCTTCCCTCTCTATTTTTCCGTTGTCGAGGAAATTCTTATATTCTTTGCAGAATTCATCCGCCTTTTCAAGCTCCTCGGCGCTGACCTTATAGCAGCCGTTTTTCTTTGACACGAACAGCTTTTCCTTAAGCTTAGCTGCTTCGCTCTTTTCTTCCTTCTTGTTTGACATCGTTCATCTGTCCTTTCTTTAATTATTTTCATAAAGTCTCTTGTAGCAGCTTTTATTCTGTGCGACAAGATGACGGTAGTTTTCTGTTTCTTCAATCGGGGCAACCATCAGCGTTTTGCCGTCCTCTGAATACTCTTCATTTTCAAGCCATGAATTGACATTTCCGACCCCTGCGTTGTAAGCACAAAGCGCCGTGTCTTCATTGCCGTACATATCGAGAAGTATCGCCAGCAGATGCGTTCCGTAATCTATATTGATACCTGCATTGGTCAGATCCTCAGCGGTATACCCCTGATATTCCTCACTTACATAGTATGTCTGTATCCATTCAAAGGTTTTCGGCATCAGCTGCATCAGACCGATTGCACCGGCTCCCGAAACCGCTTCGGGATCAAAATCGCTTTCGGTTTTTATCACGGCATAGATCAGATATTTATCTACGCCATATTTTTCGGCTGCCGCTTCCACCTCTGTCTGATATTTTATCGGATAGGTGGAATAAACATACTCATCGTGTGTCCGCCTTAACAAAAGCGCTGCCGCAAAAAGCAGCACAAGCACAATGCCTGCACTTATGATCACCTTTACATACGCTTTCATCCATTCACCCCTGTCCGATCAATCTGCATAATATCTTTTTCATTTGTGCTCTGACCTCATCAACAGAAGCCGAACCATCTATGACATAATCAGCCCTTGATGTATAATACTCCTCACCATACTGAGCCCTGATCCTGAGAAGCGCTGCTTCCCTGCTGATCCCGTCACGCCTGATAATTCTCTCCATCCGGATATTCTCCGGAGCAGTCACAGCGATAACAAAATCGCACAGGGTCTGACCTCCGCTTTCAAAAAGCTGAGAAGCATCAAACAATATCACATCATAATTTTTATTCATGTACAATGAAATATATTCCCCTGCACGGCTAATGATCCACGGGTGTGTGATACTGTTGAGCAGATCTGTCTTTTCCCTGTCCGCAAAGGCTCTTTCGGCAAGCAGGCTGCGGCGACAGCTTCCGTCCTTATCTATTATATCATATCCGAAGGATTCTGCAAGTACTTTCAGACAATCCGAACCCGGTGCCAGCGCTTCTCTTGCAACAGCATCGGCGCTTATCACCGCACAGCCCATTTCCTCTGCATACAGGGAGATGGTACTTTTCCCTGCTCCTGTCTGTCCTGTCAGACCAACCACAATGCTGCTCACTATCATATTCCTCTTTTCTCATTCTTCTGCCGCATGGATGATTTCAAAGCCTGCCGCCCTGATAATTCTGTTGTACACGGCAAGTCCCACTCCCTGTGTTCCGGGGCAGCGTGCATAAACAATTTTGCAGCCGTTTTCATCGGCTTTTCTCAGCGCTGCAAACAGCGTATGTGCATGAGCCTTATCATCTCCCCTTGCGCCGAGAGAAATACACGGCACTTTCAGTTTTCCGAGATCCTCATCACAGCAAAGCGCCGCTGTCCCGTCTTTGGCATGGGAATTGACATATTCTATAAAATATTCTTCGTCTCCATCAATCAGAATCACATTTGCCTTTGGAGAATAATGTTTGTATTTCATTCCCGGACTTGCTGCTTTTGCATCCTTTGCAAGCGGTTTTGTCACAGCTTCATCAATATCCAGTTCCCCTATCGCTTCCCTGAGTTGCTCTGCGGTGATTCCGCCGGGGCGAAGCAGTCTCGGTCTGTCCGAAGCAAGCGTAATGACCGTTGATTCAAGACCGACATCACATTCTCCGCCATCAATAACTGCATCAATTCTGCCGTCCATATCGTCCATCACGTGCTTTGCATTGGTCGGACTCGGACTGCCCGATAAATTTGCTGACGGTGCCGCCAACGGCATTGACAGCGATATCAGTTTCCTTGCCGCCGGATGCGACGGAAACCGGACTGCGACCGTATCCAATCCAGCACTCACCTCATCAGGTACTCTGTCTGATTTAGGCAATATGATAGTAAGGGGACCCGGCCAGAATTTTTCCGCCAGTATTTTTGCCTTTTCAGGAAATTCCGAAACAAGCTCATCTATCTGCGAAAGTGCTGAAATATGTACGATCAGCGGATTATCCATTGGTCTGCCTTTCGCTTTGAATATTCCGGCAACCGCCTTTCCGTCAAAGGCATTGGCGGCGAGTCCGTAAACCGTTTCTGTCGGCATGGCGACCAGTCCCCCGTTTTTAATAATTCCGGCTGCCTTTTCTATTTCTCCGGCACTAAGCATCAATGTTTTCATAAAATCAATTCCATTTCAGTATTTTTTCTTTACATCATTTTCAGGGTCTGTTTCCACATAGAAATTTCCTTCCTCGTTGATGCCGCTTGAATAGAAGAAATCATCGGTGACCCACGGTTTTTGGGGTTCCGTCCGCTCAACCTCGGAGTCGGTGCGCTGCTCCTCCTCATCTGCCTGACGTGCCGCCGCTGCTGACCTCTCCATTCTTTCTTTGATTCTCCTTCTGATTTCGTCGGTGCTTCCCTGATCTCTGATATTGAATTCCGTATTAACATAAAAATCATCACCGAGCTGATCGTTGCCCTCATAAAAGCCTTCTAGCTCAAATACAAGATCCTCCTGACGGATCTCCGGTTCGGGAACCGGAGCAGTACCGTTTTTCACCTGTATGGTGTAGATGATATCCTTGATCGTCTTTCTCATGATCAGAGGAATTAGTGCCAACATGACAAAGCCGCCTATAATCGTGACCACAATGGTATTGACGGGTATACTTTCACCACCGTCTGTAACATATATCAGATTCGTGACATATATATCCTCGCTTTCGGCTATGATATCGTTTTTATGCAGCGTATTATCTGCAACAAATTGCATATTACAAATATATTTATCCGAGTCGGTCATAGGACGTACTATGCCTGTATATTCGATCTGTATCTCCGGCTCCTGTGCCGAATTTTCGTTATTATCCGAATCCGGTTCATCAGCAGGAATATTTTTGTATTCAATTGTCTTCATAGCGAAATCAAAAGAGCTTTCCGGAAGCGTGCGGAATACCATGATCCTGTCATCATTAGTGACGAATGTATAATAATGGTAAGTATTGTCGCCAAGCTGTCCGGGAAAGGATGCCATATATTTTCCTACCTTTCCCGTCACCGTTTTCCCCACTATTAATTGGTCATAATCATCCGGGGTGATCGCAATGGGCTTCTCCTCATTTTTTGCCATCATATTGTTCGCTGCTATGAATTGATTCACCGCCATCAAAACACATAATATAACCATAATGATCTTTAGGATTTCCCATTTCCCGACTGCTGAAAAACTTTTGAACATAGCGGTTTCCTCCACAAAATATCAGTCAATCTTATTCATTTTCAAGCTGCGCCGAACGGTCTGCTGCAATAAGAGCGTCAATGATTTCGTCAAGATCTCCGTTAAGGATATCGTCAATTTTATACAGGGTAAGTCCGATTCTGTGATCCGTCACCCTGCCCTGCGGATAATTGTAGGTTCTTATCCTCTCACTTCTATCGCCTGTGCCGACCTGAAGCCTGCGTTCAGAGGCAACCTCCTGCTGCTGCCGGCTTCTCTCCATTTCAAGCAGCCGGGAACGGAGCACCTTCATCGCCTTATCCTTATTTTTATATTGGCTTCTTTCATCCTGACATTCCACAACAAGACCTGTCGGAAGGTGTGTAATTCGTATCGCCGACTCGGTTTTATTAATATGCTGACCGCCTGCTCCGCTGGAGCGGAAGGTATCAATTTTGAGATCCGCCGGATTAATATCGACCTCAACATCCTCGGCTTCCGGCAAAACGGCAACCGTTACGGTGGAGGTATGGATCCTTCCCTGTGTTTCCGTATCCGGCACACGCTGCACACGATGAACGCCGCTTTCAAATTTCAGTCTTGAATATGCTCCCTGACCTTTAAGCATAAAGCCGACCTCCTTAAAGCCGCCGAGTTCTGTTTCATTTGAATTCAGCAGCTCGCTGCGCCATCCGTTTTTTACGGCATACATCGAATACATTCTGTACAGCACCGCTGCAAACAGCGCTGCCTCTTCGCCGCCTGCTCCTCCCCGGATCTCAACGATGACATTCCTTTCATCGTTCGGATCCTTCGGCAGAAGCAGAATTTTCAGCTCCTCCGAAAGTCTTTCCAGCCTTGTTTTCAGCTCGTCTATTTCAGATTCTATCATGGCAGAAAGCTCAGGATCATTTTCCTCCTTCAGCATTCCGGACGCATCCTCCAGCTCCTGCTTACATTTTTTGTATTCTCTGAATTTTAAAGCAATCGGCTCAACAGCCTTCAGCTCCTTCATGGTTTTTGTATATTTATCCGCATTTCCTGCCACCGAGGGATCGCACAAAGCGGCAGACAGTTCATCATATTTATTTTCAAAGATTATCAGCTTATCAAACATTCTCTTCACCCTGCATCAATATCATCACAATCCTGTCAGACAGTCAAATTCATTCTGTTTTCTCCGGATATATCAGCCGTCATTTTCACTTTCACGAATAACACGGCGTATATTTTTTTCTGCCTTTACTCTGGGAATCATGATTTCGTGTCCACAGCCCAGACATTTTATCTTAAAATCCATCCCTATCCTGAGAACCAAAAAATGTTTGCTTTTCTCTTTTCCGCACGGGTGCGGTTTTTTCATTTCCAAAATATCTCCCAATCTGATATCCATAAAGTCCTCCGTCATTTTAATACCTCTATTATATCACCCCTTCCTCCTTTTTACAAACATATATTTTATATATTGCAAAATAATCATATTCTGTCGGAAACGGCTATTGATGTGAAGAAAAAATTTGATAAAATCGTCTTGTCAATCAAATAAAAATATGTTATAATATCCTCGTTATCTGCCCGTAGCACAGCTGGATAATGCATCAGACTCCGACTCTGAAGATCGAGGGTTCAAATCCCCCCGGGCAGGCTCACAGATGACAGCAGAAAAAATAATACAGCAAAAAGACAAGGGAGCGTATCAAAAACGAAGTTCCTTGTCTTTTTGCTTTTGTCTGCACCGAAGGCTTATCAATGATCTCTTTCATTGCACCTTCAATCTCTTCAACTGTTCATGCAATATAATCATTTGAAATTAAATTTTCATATTGACTTAATTTGGATGGTATGCTAACATATACATCACGATATGAAATAGGAGAGAGTAAAGATGAAAGATAAATTAATGTTTACCGCTATGTTCTCCGGAATCTGGTGTTTGGTGGGAATGATTTTCTTGATAATAGGATTAGCAATGCTGAATTACAGAAAGAGAAAAGAAAGAATTTGCACTTCAAAAACCTATGGAACGGTAAGAGATCTGGTTCAGCACCGAAGCCATAGCAGCAGCGGCGGATACAGTTCAAGCTGGCATCCTGTATTTGAATATCATATAGGAGAGCTTACATTTATAAAGGAATCCTCCTACGGAAGCTCCCGGCCAAAATATGCTATCGGACAAAATGTAGAAATTTGTTATAATCCGGAGAATTATCATGAATACTATATTGCCGGAGACACTCTGCCGAGAACATTGGCTGTCATTTTCACCATCGTAGGGTTGGCTGCCATCCTTATAGCTGTTTTTTCTGCCATACTGATACTGCAATCCGACTTTGAGTTTTAATGATTAATTATATTCTTATATCGAAAAACGGTCTGAAACCTTGGTTCCGGACCGTTTTTCTGTGTTTATCTGAGCTTTGCGGACAGCAGCGATCGATGTGCGGGATTCAGCTGACCGGATCCTGATTTCTCTTCCGATTTTCCACAAAGCAATATACCTTTTCCGACCATTCCCATATATCATTGCAGTCGTTTTCAATATAATGCACCCTTGTTTTTAACTGATCCGGTATGACACTTTCAAAGTGTTTTCGTTCCGCTTCGGGAATGATGATCGCATAAACCCAGTCATCAAGTTTCACTTCATCCATAACCTTGACAGGCAACACGCCATCAGAAACAGCCGCCGGATGCTTTATCAGCTCGGAATATCGGAAGTAAAATCTTACACCCGGTGTAAAATCAACGCTCAGATCCTTTTCATCAGGAAAACGCTTCAGCTTTCTTTCCATAACAAGTCTGTCACCCGCCTGACAATTTCCCCATGTAAACATGACATAATCGAAATAATCTTCGGGATCATTCGCAGCATTACGGCTTTCCTTTTTTAACTCGGCAGCAGACATCTTTCGTGCCTTTACCGCTGACAGCAGACTGCCTGTTTCAAAAATCTTTACTGCATTTTCAATCTGTGCCGTATGGCATACAAATTCGGTAACACAGCCTTTTCTGACAGGACAGGCAGTACATTCCGTGATCAGCTTCGGAGGACATACAGATTTATATTTTTCTGGATTATCCAGTACATTCTGAATCACGGCAAGCAATGTCTTATCTTCACATTCAATCTGACACTCACGACCATATTTGTTCTCATAAGCGATAAAGTCAATGATACTGCGCAGCTCCCAATCGGTTATATGCGGATAATCCGAGAGTTTCTTATACATTACGCCGTCCCATACTTCTGTGCAGTCATCATTTCTGATTACTATTTTCATTGGTATTCTCCTCCCCACTCATTTAAATCATTCGTCACTAAACGATACTGTTTTTCATCATCTTGCTTACATAGGGCAGCATCTAAGCAATGGTCAGTCCTTATTACACAAATTTCTGGAAAGGTACAGGTTCCTATCATATAGATGAGGGCGGTGCAATACCTACATTATATGTAGGAGGCTATTTAACAAAAGAATGGGTGTCTTCCAGATATTTACATAAGAGGTTTTTAGAGGTTCCCATAAGTATATAAGGATTCAGGATTTCGTGATTCGGGTGATGTCGGTTACAGCATATCCCACATCTGTAACTGACTTTATGAGCAACCAATCATCAATGGGATTTTTTGAACGCACCTTTGCCGTATGGCTGCCTATATCCACCTTTGCCCATATTCCATCAAGGGAATTCAGCGCATTTTCTGCTCGTCTGGCACAGTTTTCACAGGTCATGCCCTCAATTCTGAGCATAGCTGTGTACGGATAATGGGTTTTATTTCTGTCCTTGACCGCTGTCTTTCGTTCGGCGGTCTCATGTTTGCCGCAGCAGCCACCGCCGTACCTTGCCTTTTTTACCATACAGAAAATCGCAAAAACCACCGCAGCAGCGATCACGATGATGATTGCTGCTTCTATTATATGTTTAATCATATCCCTGTTCTCCCTGACCGGATATGCAGCCTCTGCATTTGTCACAGTCGCCGCAGCAGCCTGTGCTGTTTTTTCTATTTCTGAATATTTTGACTAAAGCTAAAATAACAATAACAGCTATCAATACGATTAACAGAATATCCCAAAAATTCATTTCAAATACCTCCGACAAGCAGTCCGATCAGATGTATGACAGACGCTGCAACCCATGCCACAAAGCATTGCCAAAGAACCACTCCGACTGCCCATTTAGCGCCAAGCTCTCTTTTGATCGATGCAACAGCCGCCACGCATGGAGTGTACAGCAGGGAAAATACCAAAAGTGATGCCGCCGAAGTGCAGGACAGGATCGCAGTAACATTCTCACCAAATAGAATTTCAAGCGTAGACACCACGCTTTCCTTCGCCATAAAGCCGCTGATCAGCGATGTGCAGATTCTCCAGTCGCCCAGTCCGAGAGGTGTCATGATCGGGGCAAACCAGCCAGCAGCCATTGCGAGAATACTGTCCTGCTGATCTTCCACCAGATTGAAATGAATATCAAAACTCTGCAGAAGCCATATAACAATTGTTGCCACCAGTATCACAGTAAATGCCTTCGTCAGAAAGTCCTTTGCCTTTTCCCAAAGAAGCTGGACAACATTCCTTACTCCCGGCAAACGGTAATTCGGCAGCTCCATCACGAAAGGTACAGCTTCACCTTTAAAGAGTGTACCCTTGAAAAGAAATGCAACCAATATGCCGATCATAATTCCGAGGAAATATAAGCCTACCATGATCAATACTTTATGCTCAGGGAAAAAAGCATCGACAAAAAAAGCATAAATCGGCAGCTTTGCTGTGCAGCTCATAAACGGTGTCAGAAAAATAGTCATCTTTCTGTCACGCTCGCTCGGCAGCGTTCTTGTGGACATGACAGCCGGCACAGTACAGCCGAACCCTATCAGCATCGGCACAATACTTCGTCCCGACAATCCTATTTTACGCAGAAGTTTATCCATAAAGAACGCAACACGGGCAATGTATCCGCTGTCCTCAAGAAGCGAAAGAAAGAAAAACAACGTAACAATAATCGGAAGAAAGCTAAGCACACTTCCCACACCTGCAAAGATACCATCAATGATCAGCCCATGAATAACATCATTGACATTTGCATCGGTCAATGCCTGATCGGTAAGCTCTGTCAGACCATCTATTCCGATTTCCAGCCATTCCTGCAAGGTTCCGCCTATAATGCTGAATGTCAGCCAGAAAACAAGTCCCATTATCAATATAAAAATGGGTATTGCTGTCAATTTACCTGTTAATATGCGGTCAATTTTTTCGCTTCTTGTACTTTCTTTGCTCTTTTTTGGTTTTGTGACAGTCTGTTCGCATACCTTCTGAATAAACGCATATCTCATATCGGCAATAGCCGCACTTCTGTCAAGCCCTCTTTCTTTTTCCATCTGAAGAACGATGTGTTCCACCATTTCTTTCTCGTTCTGCTCCAGCATCAGCTGTGACTGAATCAGCGAATCCCCTTCAATCACCTTGCTTGCCGCAAAACGAACGGGAATGCCTGCATTCTTCGCATGATCCTCGATCAGATGGCTGATTCCGTGCAGACAGCGGTGAACAGCGCCGCCGTTATCATTTTTGCCGCAGAAATCCCGGCGAAGCGGCTTTTCCTGATAATAAGCTATATGTACTGCGTGTTCCACAAGCTCGTCTATGCCTTGATTTTTTGCTGCTGAAATCGGCACAACAGGCACTCCGAGCATTGCCTCCATTTCGTTGACATCAATTGTTCCTCCGTTAGCTGTAACTTCATCCATCATATTAAGCGCTACTACCATCGGCACATTCATTTCGAGAAGCTGCATGGTCAGATACAAATTACGTTCAATATTCGTTGCATCTACTATATTGATGATTGCTTTTGGTTTGTCATTCAGAACAAAGTTACGGGATACGATCTCCTCGCTGCTGTACGGTGACATTGAATAAATCCCCGGCAGATCCGTTACAAGCGTATTTTTCTGTCCCTTGATAGCTCCATCCTTTCGGTCTACCGTTACGCCCGGAAAATTGCCTACGTGCTGATTGGCACCTGTCAGCTGGTTGAAAAGCGTTGTTTTTCCGCAGTTTTGATTTCCCACAAGTGCAAATGTCAGCCTCGTTCCGTCAGGAAGCGGATCGCCGCTGCCCTTCGGGTGGAATCTTCCGCCCTCGCCCAGTCCGGGATGTGTTGACTCCTTGGATTTCGTTTTTTTATTCGGTTCAGCCTTTTTCTTTTTGATCGGTTCAACTTCTATTTTCTCGGCATCCGCCATTCTAAGCGTCAGCTTATAGCCATGAATCAGTAACTCAACAGGATCTCCCATAGGCGCATATTTAACAATGCTTACCTCTGCCCCCGGTATGACACCCATATCCAGAAAATGCTGACGTAATGCCCCTTCTCCTCCGACTTTGGTAATAATACCGCTCCTGCCTATTTCCAGTTCCTTTAAGGTCATTTCATTTCCCCCTTCAGCTTTCCTGTGGATCTTTCTTCCGAAGGAAGCTGTATTTTTACCCTTCAACATATTTATTAATATGTTATAAGGACAATGGAAATCATCGTGAACAAAAACAGCGAAGAAAGAGGAAATCCTCCGCTTCGCTGCAAGGTTTTTATATGTCTTTATTGATATTATACAATGATTTCGCCCTCAACAGTACCGCTGATGCCTGCCGCATTGGACTCGTCTGTGTCGATGTGCATGGCAGGAGCATATTTCGGGCTTACACGGATCACAACATCACCGAACACGAGCTTTCTTCCCTCTCCCCCTACGGCAACACTTACGATCTGTTTGTCCTGAACGCCGAATTCGGCTGCTGCTTCGGGTGTGAGGTGAATATGTCTTTTAGCTGCGATAACACCGTTTTCGATTTCAATTTCGCCTGCAGGACCGATGAGCTTGCAGCCGGGGGTGCCTGCAATATCGCCTGATTCTCTGACAGGAGCTGCTATACCGAGCTTGCGTGCCTCTGTGAGAGAAACCTCCACCTGTGTTTCAGGACGGACAGGACCGAGAATAGAAGCTGCCAGCTGACCCTTTGGACCAACGATCGTCACCTTTTCGTTGGAAGCAAACTGACCGGGCTGTGAAAGCTCTTTTTTAACCGTCAGCTCAGCGCCCTTGCCGAACAGAGCCTCCAAAGCCTCCTGTGTGACATGGACATGACGTGCTGAAGTTTCAACAATTACTTTACTCATTTTTATCTCTCCATTTCTCTGTGCTGCACGGCACAGAAACATTTAATATATTATAGAATCATTTTACAACTCTTTTTTTAAATTGTAAAGTACAAATGCAGCATTTTGGACAACTTTTTACAGTTTAACTTATCTAACTTGTATATTATTGCCTTCCTGCTTTGCATCCCTGTATAATATTCCTGACCTTAAGCTCATGGTTAATATGGTTAAGAACGCTTCTTTTATCAAGGCTCCACCTCGGCGCTATCAGCTTTTGACGGTCTCCGTCACCTGTGAGCCTGTGCAGCACGATATTTTCGGGAAGGATGGAAATGATATCGCTGATGACAGCAATATATTCCTCCTCGCTAAGCGCTTCAAATTCTCCATTTCTATACATCTCAGCAAGCCTTGTCCCCTCCAGAATATGCAGCAGCTGCAGCTTTATGCCGTCCGTTCCGCATTCGGCTGCCAATTCCGCCGAGCCGAGCATATCCCGACGGCTCTCTCCCGGCAGACCTGTTATAATATGCGTTATGACCTCTGCTCCCGCTTTATGAAGCCGCTGTACGGCAGAAGCATACACCTCATTACGATATCCTCTGTTGAGCAGTACGGCTGTCTTTTCATTCGAGGTTTGAAGCCCCAGCTCCACCCACACAGGCTTTATTGATGCCAGCTCCTGAATCAGCGCTATTTTGTCATCCTCCAGACAATCGGGGCGTGTTGCTATATCCAACACCGCTATATCGTCACGCATGATCACCGGCATATACAGCTCTCTTAAATATCCGGTATCAGCATAAGTATTGGTATACGACTGAAAATACGCTATGTAGCGGCTGCCCTTATATTTTTCCCCAACCAGCGATTTGGCATATTCGATCTGTTTTTCCATACCGAGTCCAAATGGAGCTGCAAAATCTCCCGATCCTTCTCCGCTGCAGA
This sequence comes from Clostridia bacterium, assembly GCA_017475765.1. GTDB lineage: Bacteria > Bacillota > Clostridia > Oscillospirales > Acutalibacteraceae > UBA1213. The sequence goes on from JAFVEY010000028.1 coordinate 20,104, forward strand.
AAATACAGCCGCCGTAGGATATCCTGCCGTCACGGTTCGGACAGGTCATGCCGCCCGAAAGCGCCAGTTTATACAACTTTTCTCCGAACTTCTCCTTCAGATAAAAATCAAGCGACTTGTATCTTCTTCCGCCCCACATATAATGCTCCCCCAAAAACAAACGGCGGCAGATACCATCAGCTCTGCCGCCACAATCGCATACCCGTTTCCGTTCAATCATTCTTCCGGCGAGAAGTTTTCCTTACCTACGCCGCACAGCGGGCAGACCCAATCATCCGGAATATCTTCAAACGCTGTGCCGGGAGCGATACCGTTATCCGGGTCACCGTCGAGCGGCTCATAAACATAGCCGCATATATCACAGACATATTTCTGCATTTCGGAAGCCTCCTTTTCTGTTCATAATAAGATTATTACAAGTATACAATATATTAATAAAAAAGTCAATTATTTTATAAAGTTTGTCCGATATTTATTCATGCTTTAAAAGCACCTGCCCAATCCTCATAAAATGATACGATCGTCTGACTGTATCTTTGTGTCAGCCTTGCACCAAGATGAAAGGCTGCTGCAAAGAAAATTACGGCAGCCGCCGCAAGAGCTGCCGCTCCTGCTGAAAAGTGCAGCCTGTTTTCCGTTTTCATTTGTCATGCCCCCTCTATTACAATGTCATCAATTAGCCTTGATCTGCATGGCAAGCACGGTGATATCGTCATCATGGCCGTCTGTTCTCCGTGCAACAGCCTCATCAATAATTGTCTGACTCAGCTGCTCCATACTTTTGTCCTCCCATGAAGCTATGATCCTTTCGATCCAGTCCTCCCCCGTTACCGTTGTACCGTCTGACACCATCACAATAATATCTCCCTCCGAAAGCTCATCCTCCGTGTAGGTAAATCCGATCTGCGGAAGAATTCCGGCAGGCAAAGACGGCGTTTCCACTCTGTACATATCTCCGTTTTTCCGAATGAATGAAAGTGCTGCGCCCGCTTTCATAAAATTTGTTTTTCCGCTGTACAGATCAATCGAAACCACATCCAATGTTGCCAGCGATTCATCCCCTGATTTCACCAGCAGCGCCGAATTGACGACCTTCAGCGAACAGTCATATCCCAGTCCTGCCTTGATTAGCTTTTCCATAATACTTGAAGCCATGCCGCCGTCTACTGCCGCTCTTCCTCCCGTTCCCATTCCATCGCTGATGATAGCCGTCATTTTTCCTGTTCCGTCCGTAAAATACCTGAGACTGTCTCCGCAAAGCCTTCCGCTGCCGCTGATATGCTGGCTGCTGCCCGTTTCAACGTCAAAGCACGGACGTTCGCAAAGAGTGATCCGGCAGCTTCCGTAGGCTGTCGTGATACTTGGCGAATCAAAGCTTCTGCCGCAAAGCTTTGAAAGCTCATGCACCATCAGCGCCCTTTTGATTTTCTTTTTGTCTGTATCGGCTGTCTCTGCTTCAATCGTCATTCTTCCGAGATAATCTATACGGCAGCTTACCGCTGTCGGTTTCAATCCAAGTTCCTTGAGCTTTATGGTAATCCTTTCAGAAAGATCATTGTCAAACACCTCATAATTGGCATATTCCTCTGCCATTTCTCCGAGAATATCTCCCAGTCCGCAGAACTGCCCCGCAACGACCTGCCGCACCTCCTCAACACGCTTCTCCGCCGCTTCCGAAGCAAGATAGTTCTGATAGCTTTTATTGACTGCCGATGCCATTTCCTCACTGCGGCAGCATTTCTGCTTAAAGTCCTCACGGAAATCCTTCTTGTCGATCTCCCCCTCCGTTTTCAGCTTTTCTGTCACATATTCAAACGATTCCAGACTCACTCCGTCCCTGTGCTCCCAGCAGAACACTCTCATTCCGCACCTTGAACAGGTATTGTCAACCGCTTCCTTATAAACGCTTTCCATTGTCGGCGTTACAATTCCTGCCAGCTTTTCAGACACCTCCTCCACATCCTCCGAAACATTCGACAGCGCCTTTGAGGCAAAATCAAGCCGCATGATAATCGACCTTCTCAGTCCC
>JAFVEY010000029.1 GCA_017475765.1 Clostridia bacterium
GAGACAGTTCGGTCCCTATCTGTCGTGGGCGTAGGATATTTGAGGAGCTCTGTCCTTAGTACGAGAGGACCGGGATGGACATACCTCTGGTGCACCAGTTGTTCCGCCAGGAGCACAGCTGGGCAGCTATGTACGGATCGGATAAACGCTGAAAGCATCTAAGCGTGAAGCCGACTCCAAGATAAGATATCCCACAGCTTAAGCTGTTAAGACCCCTTGTAGACTACAAGGTTGATAGGCTGCGTGTGTAAGCGTCGTGAGACGTTCAGCTTGGCAGTACTAATAGGTCGAGGGCTTGACCAGGTTTCCTTGGTTGACTTGCTGTCGCTTTGTTCAGTTTTCAGGGTGCGAATCCCTTTATGTAAATCCTGTCCTAACGGACGGGATTTTTTGTTATATTGATTTATTTACCTCGGAGATGAAAATATGCTGTATACCGATTTGTTGGAACGAAGTGAATACAGTTTTATCAGGGAAAATGAACATTTGGGTAAAAATATTATTTTATTGGGATTCGGAGGAAGTATCTCCTACGGAACAGACAATCCGTACAGCGATATTGATGTCAGAGGGATTACCCTGAACAGAAAACCGGAGCTGATCGGTCTTGAGCAGTTTGAGCAATATACTGATGAAGGTACGGACACCGTGATTTACGGATTGATGAAGATCATGAATCTTCTGATGAACTGCAATCCCAATACCATAGAGCTTTTGGGTCTGAAACCTCAACATTATCTGATTCTTAGTGATATCGGAAAACAACTGATCGAAAATACGGATATGTTTCTTTCCAAAAGAGCCATTCAGTCGTTCGGCGGATATGCCGATGCCCAGCTCAGAAGGCTTCAGAATGCACTTGCCCGTGACAGCCTTCCGCAGCAGGAAAAGGAAAAGCATATTTTTAATTCCGTCAGGAATGCGATGTACCATTTTAATGCGCATTATAAAAGTTTTGAAAGCGGCGCTTTGCAGATTTATATTGATCAGTCAGAGCATCCCGATTTTGAAACGGAAATATTTGTCGATGCGTCTTTGAAGCATTATCCGCTCCGGGATTATCGGAATATGTGGCAGGATATGAGCAATATTGTCAGGGAATATGATAAGCTCGGGAAGCGCAATAAGAAAAAGGACGATAATCATCTCAATAAACACGCAATGCACCTGATCAGGCTGTTTATGATGGGAATTGATATATTGGAAAAAGGAAAGGTGATCACTTATCGTGGTGATGATCTGGAGCTGCTTCTGAGAATCCGTAACGGTGAAATGCGAACCGAAAACGGATTCAGCGAGGAGTTCTATGACCTTGTTGCGGATTATGAAAGAAAGCTCCATTATGCGGCGAAAAACACAGCATTGCCCGATGAGCCTGACCGGAACAGAATATCGGAATTTGTAATGTCGGTTAATGAAAGAGTGGTCAGAGATGAAATATAAGGATTATGAAGGCACGATAGAAGAGCTTATTGCATGGAAGCTCCGTGAAATCGAGGAAAAAGAGAATGTCGTCATTCTTCATGCGGTCGAGTCAGGCAGCAGGGCATGGGGCTTTGCTTCGCCCGACAGCGATTATGATGTGCGGTTTATCTATGTCCGCCCGATAGAGTATTATCTTCAGTTGGAGCAAAAAAAGGATACCATTGAATGGGCATTGGATGAGGTGCTGGACATCAACGGCTGGGATCTTTCAAAGGTTCTCCGCCATTTTCATAAGTCGAATGCCGTTATGTTTGAATGGGCGAATTCGCCCGTTGTCTATAAAACGACAGAGCTGTGGAGGGAAATAGTGCAAGGTGCAGCAGAATATTTTTCCGAAAAAGCAGCGGTTTATCATTACTACGGCACAGCAAAGAAAAATTGTGAGCTTTTTCTCAGAGGGGAGAATGTCAGATATAAAAAGTATTTTTATGTCCTTCGTCCGCTCCTTGCCTGCCAATGGATAGAGCAGCGGCATTGTCCGCCGCCTGTTTTGTTTTCCGAAATGGCAGAGAGTATACTTGAAAACAGGATGAAGTCTTTTGTTTCCCACCTTCTGGAGCTGAAAACGAAAATGACAGAAGCCGAAACGGCGGCACATATTCCTGAAATTGATGAATATATTGATAACGCTCTCATATATTATAAATCCTGTGCGGATTCATTGCCCGATGACAGAAACCCCGACTGGAAGCATTTAAACCAACTTTTTTTAAATGCAATTAA
>JAFVEY010000030.1 GCA_017475765.1 Clostridia bacterium
AATTCATAAGTATAAGTACCGCTGCCGCCTGATGCTGCTCCCTTTACAGTAACTGCTTCGCCAACATTAAAGCTCGTCTTGCTGACGGTTGTGTTGTTGGTAAGAGAGTCAGCAGAAACCACAACCTTGATGGAAGCTGTCTTTCCATTGACAGTCGTTGCTGTAATCGTTGCTGTACCTGCGCTGACACCAGTTACAACACCGTTGGAAACAGTTGCTATTGACGTATTCGATGATTTCCATGTGAGCGTCTTATTGGTTGCGTTGGAAGGAGCGACTGAAGCTGTCAACTTAACAGTACTTCCCTTCGCTACCCCTGTGCTTGTTCCGTCAATCGTGACAGATGTCGGAAGAACTTCGACAGGTTTTTCAACCTTATACTGATAGCCTGCCGAGGTGTAATATCCCTGATTGACATACTGGAAGCCCTTGTCAGCAGGAGCCTGATGTGCGCCGCCGTCGTTGAATACAATCATCAGATTTGAATTGGAGGTTGTGTATTCATAGGTATAAGTGCCGTCTCCCGATGCTGTCATTGATGTACCCGGCCAGCCGGCACCTACTGTTGAATTGGTTGATGAATCATACAGATATATATTGATATTGCTGCCCCAATCAGATGGCTTTTCAAAATATACACCGTTATCAATGGTTTTAATGCTCTTCGGGGTGACAGTAACTGTACAGGTAGCTTTATAGCCGTTGAAGGTCTGAGCAGTAATTGTTGCCGTACCCTGTGCAACAGCTGTTACCGTACCATTGCTGACAGTTGCAACAGAGGTATCGTCCGAACTCCATGTTACTGTCTTATTGGTTGCATTTGACGGACTAACCGTTGCTGAAAGTGTGCCTGTCTGCCCTGCTTCAAGTTCAAGTGATGATGAGCTGATTGAAATGCCGGTCGGCTTTACGATACTGGTATTTTCTGTTACCGTTACCTTACAGGTGGCTGTTTTGCCGTTTGTGGTTGTAGCAGTAATTGTTGCTGTACCCTTGGATACGCCTGTAATGGTACCGCCGCTGACAGTCGCAACGGAAGGATTGCTGGAAGTCCATGAAACGGTCTTGTTGGTAGCGTCTGCCGGAGAAACCGTTGCCTTGATGGATTCAGATTCTGCTTCTCTGACCGTCACACTTGTTTTGCTAAGGCTTACCGATGTCGGCGCTACGATATTGATATTTTCATTGCCGATCAGCTCAGCAGCACCGCCGTCTGTAAGGTATGTACCGTTAGTAACAACTCTTCCCGGAGCAGGGGTCTTTGATGTGCTGAGAACATAAACTCTGAGGTTGCCCTGTCCTGAGCAGGAAGCGGTGAGCGTTCCGTTGGTTACTGTTTTTGTATCGCCTGTTACTGCATCAACATATGTACCGTTCGGAATACCTGAGAATGTAGCGGTGTTGGAAATAGTAACGCAGGCAAAGCTGTCTGTCTTTGAGTCTGTGTAACGTCTTTTGAAAGCGAGTCCGCCGTCAACACCTTCTGTTGAGTACTGACCTTTTCGGAGAGCAGGAACAGCCTGACGGATTCTGTTAAGACGGATGATATGCTGTGCAAGAGGATATTTGAGTGTTTCCGCAACCTGACCGCTTGCATTGAATACTGTAAAGTCGCTTGTCACAATGCTGCCCTCGATATTATCACCATAATAGGCACGTCCCGAATCCTTAAGAGCAAGACGGGGACCGTCATCAATAACGCAGCCCTTCTGGAACTCTGTCTCGGAACCATAATAAACGCAGGGAATACCTCTGAAAGTGAAGATAAGGTCAAGATTTTCTGCCCATGTTTCCTGACTTCCTGCAAATCTCTGATTTTCAGGAGCGCCGTCAGGGGCATAGTCATGTGAATCAACATAAGTTACATTCCATGTTGCATCATTATAGTACTGGTCACCGTTTTTAGCAACATTGAATGCTCCGTAAGCGTCCTTGAAAGACCAGTGCATCGGGAAGTCAATGACACTCAGACCTGAATACTTGCTGTAATCAGGAGTGTGGTAATCATTGCCGTTGAGAAATGCGTTGGTGCTTGTAGGCTGCTGACTGATATTATCGGCATTATCCTTTGTACTTTGAATTGCTGAGTTATAGTTTGTTTCCCACTGTGCAGGATCATCGCTCCAAGCATAATCCTTTGATTCCTTCCATGTATAGTACGGAGTGGACATACCGGGATTCTGTCTGTACCAGTAGTTGCCGTTATCACGGGTGCAGACCTCTCCGAACATGAAGAAGTTATCATTTCCTGCTGCTTTAGCCGCACTAATGAGCTGCTGGTTAAATGCCTTGTTAAGAGTAAGACGGCTGATATGTCTTACCGTATCGACACGGAATGCGTCAACGCCCATATTGATATATTTGGTATAAGCATTCACAAGATAGTTGTAAACGATGGGGTTTTCTGTGTTAAGGTCAACGCAGTCACCGGCGATCTGTGCAATCTGGCAGGTGTAGTTATCCCAGTCAAAGTTACCGTAATGGTGGTAAATATTCTGTGTATCGTGATTTACTCCGTCCGTATTTTTCATCAAAGTGATACGTGCATCATACTGCTTATCCGGTATCAGGCTATCGTAGTTGGAAGGAAGTCCCGAATCCGGAACCTGCTTGAGACATTCTGTGGAGCTGAGATCTCCTTCTTTGGTAAACATCGGAAGGAGGTTTGACTCACCAAAGTTTCCTGTATGGTTATAAACAACATCCTGAATGATCTTCATGCCCTTTGCATGAACCGCATCAATAAGATCCTGATAAGTACAGTCATCCGATTCATATCTCGGATCAACCTTGCTGAAATTGATCGCATGATAGCCATGGTAGTCAAAGCCCGAACAGTTTTCAACAACAGGAGTGATCCATATTGCCGTGAATCCGAGAGCCTTTATGTAGTCGAGCTTTTCGATAAGTCCCTTGAAATCGCCTCTCCATTCGGGGTCGTTAAGATCCTGTTTGCCGTCCCAGCACCATGCGTCATTGCTTGTGTCACCGTTATAGAATCTTGTTGTCATTACAAAATAGATGGATTCATCACGGAAGTCGCTTCTGGTGTCGGCATAAATGACCCCTCTGGCCTCGTTGCTGAGAACGGAGTCTGACGCTGCGCCGGCGGAGAGTACTGTTGCATCAACACAGGCTGTTGTCATCAGCGCTGCAAGAATGACCGCAGAAGTACGCTTTACAGCACGTTTGAATTTACTGAGTCCACTCATTAGGTATACCAATCCTTTCAATGTAAAATTGTTGATAAAAACCGTAAAAATCTGCTTAATTGCGACCGATAAAATATCACACCTCCGCTTGCGGTCAGCGCTGTTGTATTTTGGGAATGATGCTCTGCACAGACTTTTCTCATATATGATTTTATAACAGCAAAACCTTTTTGTAAAGAATATTTTTTGTTCAAAATTTCGTAATAATTTAATTTTGTTTCAAATTTATTTGGAAATTCCTTACAAACAGATGCGAAAAAACCTGTAAAAATTTACAGGTTTTTCTTTCACATTATACACTTTTAACAATCAAACACTCCCGACAATGTGCAATTTGACTTTTGCGATTCATTTTGAAAATCGTTTATCTGAACAGTTAAAATTATTTGAAACAATTATTCTATGTGCAATATGTCAAAACAGCCTGCCGACATATCAAAACCGACAAGCTGCTGTATAAAAATGCTCTATAAAAATTATGTAGAAACCGTTTCTTCCGCCGGCTGTGCAGACGCCTGATATACAGCTGTCGTTTTTGCTGTATCTTCTATTTCAGAAAGCTCGCTGCCGTCATCAAGCGGAATCCGGATCGCCGGCGCTTCGCCCTCAAAGCGGATGGATATACCGTTCACTTCCACTCCCTCATCGGCACGAACCATAATATATTTCACACCGTCTATCACCTTTGCATTCAGCATAAAGCTGTACTGAGGGTCTACCTTGATAGATACATACGAGTTCTTAAGCTCAAACTGTTTCGGATCAATGATATTCTGCGGCGGAATCTCCGTTGTATCTCCGAATCCGGTGGTAAATTTATCATCAAAATCCGCAAGCTCCTCTTCCTGCGCACCGCAGGTTGTCAGAACACGTCTGACATCATTCTTGTCAAACATAAGTGGTTCGGGATCCTTGCTTTCCTTATGCTCGGTGATCATATCGGTGATCATATCATGCACGGACTGCACGAATTCATAGCTGCAGCTTTCAGGAGCCGCTGTTGAAACAAGACTTCTGAAGGTTTCTTTCTGCTCCTGTGCAGGCATCTGGGCGGTTGCTCCGAAAAGTGTTTCAACCACCTCAGGATGATTTTCGGACGTACTTTTGGAATAGAAAACGGCATTATATATGTTTGTTCTGCGGTCGTCAAAGCATGGGAACATAAAGCCGATTTCAGGGGCAGCAACAGCAGCATCGGCGCCGATATTCCTGAAGGTATTGTCGGCTGTTGAAAAACCGAGTGCGGTTTTTGTCATTTTTATGGGACAAACGCTGCATACAAAGTAACGGAATATTTCTGATGAATCTCCGATATCCTCATCATTTTTGGAAAAGGAAGGCACATCGTATCGGTCGAAAGCCAGAAGAATCAGGTAATTCTCGTCTGTTGCAAAGGAAGCGATGATTTTTTCATAAAGGGATGTGAGAAGCTCCTCGTTTTCAAGCTCGGATTCTCTTATATCACTCAGCAGCTTATGCTCTTCTCCCCTGCTGACCTGATCGGCGGAAAATTCAATGTTCATCAGATTCCTGCCCACAGAGCCTGTTATCGGCTTTTTCAGCAGCTTGAACAGCCACTCCTTCTGTTCGTCGGGAAGCACCGCAACCGGTATTTTAAATTTGGAAAGTATTTCCTTTGTCGTGCTGACATAGCAGCCTCTTACATTTGTGATGTTGCTTTTTTCGGGTTTAAAGCGCCGTTTTATCTCAGCAAATTCTTTATCTGTCATTATTATCATTACTCCTTAATCTCTTATTATTTACTGTATTGCTATTTTATCACGATTTTTTTGCTAAAACAATATTTTTATGCTGTTAAAATCAAATAAATTGTTAAATTTTGTTGTTGTACTTTAAAATAAATTATGTTATCATATTATGATGAAGTGGGATAACTGCTATGATCCGAACAGGAGAAGTATATGAAGAATTTTAAGCATTTGGATATGATCCGGAAGCACGGTGACGATATCCTTTCATCCAAGGGGATGGAAATCGAAAAAGAATGTATACAGCACGGAATATACAGCGTTTATGATCATTCTCTTTTTGTCACATCCATGTGCATCAGAATCTCCAGACGGCTGAAAATCCGTGTTAACGAAAAAGCAATGGTCAGGGGCGCTCTTCTGCACGATTATTTTCTTTATGACTGGCATACCCCATGCAAGGCCAACAGAATACACGGATTCACACATCCGGGAATAGCGCTTAGAAATGCGGAAAAGGAATTTATTCTCGGAGAAATTGAAAAAAATATGATAAAACGACATATGTTTCCTTTGACACCCGTACCTCCGAAATACCGTGAGGGTGTGATATTATGTATTGCGGATAAGATCTGCGCACTTTACGAAACAGTCGGCGGCTTTAAAATAAAGCTGTCAAAATTAAGATTTAAAAAAGTGAAAGGACAGTAAAGGCTATGGACAGCGTTCTGATATTAGAAAAATATTTCTTTTGGCTTGTTGTTTACAGTATGATCGGCTGGGTTTACGAATGTGTTCTTGAAACCTTCCGGCAGAAAAAACTGGTCAACAGAGGATTTCTGAACGGTCCGTACTGTCCGATTTACGGTTTCGGCTCACTACTGGACGTTCTTGTTCTCGGCTGGATCGAAAATCCTGTCTACCTTTTCCTTGTCAGCGCCATACTGACCTCGACACTTGAGTATATCACCTCTGTTGTTATGGAAAAGGCTTTCGATGTCAGATGGTGGGATTACAACGACTTTAAGTTCACCATTAAGGGCAAAACCATTGATGTCGGCAAATTCAATATCAACGGCAGAGTGTGCCTTGTGGGCGCTCTTGCCTTCGGTACGCTTTCCATACTGCTTGTCAAATTCATACATCCGTTTATTATGATCATGACTGACAAGCTCACCTATCCGATGTTCCATTATATCTGCTTCGGTCTTTTGATTCTCATTGCCATTGACAGCCTTTTCACGATACTCAGCTTTTCGAGCTTCAATGACAAACTGAACGATCTTTCCTCCAATCTTCAGCAGATAAGAAACGGTTTAAGCAACAAAATGCAGTCAACAGCCGCTTATGAAAAAATCAATTCGGCATACGGACGCTTTGCGAAAAGCCTGAATGAACAGCAGATCAGACTTCTGAAATCCTTCCCCAACCTCAAATCCATCAGATACAAAAACCTTACTGAAGAAATTAAAAAATTTATTTTCCGGCACAAGGACAATCAATAAATTTTCCCGTATATTTCATGTCTGACTGAAATATACGGGAATTTTGTTTTTTATCTGTTTTTATCCCTGCTTGCATTATGTCTTTTTTCGTGATAATATAAATACAATCAAATATTATCCGGAAGTGATCCATGTGAATCCAAAAATACTTATTATCGAGGACGATAACGAAATCAACAAGATGCTTCAGCTTCTGCTCTCACAGAATGGCTTTGACTCACGAAGTGCTTATTCAGGAACGGAAGCTCTTATCGTTCACGGAAAGGATATATCCCTGATACTGCTTGACCTTATGCTTCCCGGAAAAAGCGGAGAGGAAATCATCACAGAGCTGAAAGCGAAACATAATGTTCCTGTGATTGTCATGAGTGCAATACATGATATCAACAAAAAGGTCGATCTGTTTTCTTTGGGTGCGGACGATTATGTTACAAAGCCGTTTCATAATGAAGAGCTTATTGCAAGAATCAAAGCAAGACTGAGAAGCGGCATTGCTGTCTCGGCGGAAGAAAAACTGCAATGCGGCAATATAGTAATAGATAAAAATAATTTTACAGCCGAGTGTTTTGGAAAAGCCATTGAGCTTTCAAAAAATGAATTTGAGCTTTTATGTATGCTCGCCGAAAATTCGGGCAGAACCTGCACGAAAAGCATGATATATGAAAGAATATGGAATAATGAAAATTCTGCCGATGACAATACGCTTAATGTTCATATCAGCAAAATCCGTAAAAAGCTCAAGGAATGTGATTCCGAAAACGACTATATCGAAACGGTTTGGGGAATCGGCTACCGGATCAGGAAATGGTCATGATTAAGAAAATTTTAAGATTTGCTTTAAGTGTTTTTTCAGAAGTTGATGATATAATACAGCTGTGAGAAGATAATATACTTCGGGAGGAGAAATTATGCGTGAGATCATACTTAAAACAAATCGACTGTCCAAAAGCTACGGAAGTGTCAAAGCGCTGGACAGCGTGGATATGACGGTCTATCAGGGAGATATTTACGGTCTTATCGGAAGAAACGGCGCCGGAAAAACAACCATACTGAAAATTGTTTCCGGACTTATTGCCTCGTACAAAGGCAATTTTTCGCTTTTCTCAAAAACCGGAGAATTAACGGAATACGATAAGAAACGCCTTGGCTGTCTCATTGAAAACCCTGCATTTTTCATGAATCTGACGGTTTTTGAGAATCTTAAATACTATGCGATACAAAAAGGAATGGCAGACAAAAAACAGATCAATCATGTATTGGAGCTGTTAAACCTCACAGAACAAAAAAAGAAAAAGTACAAGCAGCTTTCTTTTGGCATGAAGCAGCGTCTGGGAATTGCTTTTGCAATTCTTGACAATCCCGATCTGCTTATTCTTGATGAGCCTATCAACGGAATTGACCCCACAGGCATAAGCAAGCTAAGAAACATCTTTGAAAAGCTCAACAGAGAATACGGAACTACCATTATCATTTCAAGTCATATTCTTTCTGAGCTTTATGTCTGTGCCAACCGATTTCTGTTTATTGACAAAGGCAGAGTTCTGAAAGAAATCTCCAAGGAAGAGCTTATGGCAGAAATCAGGCGCTGTATTGTTATCAAAACAGAGGATGTCAGGCAGGCTGCTGTCCTGATCGAAAAAACGAAGGGCATATCAGATTATCATGTTACTGGATATAATGAAATAAAAATATATGATGACCGTATTGATATGAACGGACTTGCAAAAATGCTGCTTATCAACAATATCCGTATAAACGGTATATATGAAGGCGGGATCTCTGTGGAGGATTATTTTATTTCTCTTGTGGAGGGACTGTGATATGCTTAACATAATCCGATCAGATATTTACCGCATCAAAAAAGGCCCCGGCATTTACATATTTGCAGTTGTTCTGATTTATATTGCTATTTCCTGCGCCGTCAGAAACAGCGGGTTTCAGCTCTTCTATATTCTGATTGCTGTGTCAATACCCTCCTATATTTTTATAGCCAAGGATATTTCGGGCGGCTCTGTCACAAATACACTATCCTCTGTGACATCAAGAAAGAAATATTTTTTCTCAAAGCTCCTACTGACAGAAATTTTTGAATGTATATCTCTTATCATAGCCGATTGCATTATATGGATCGTCCGCTTGATCAACATGATTATAATCATCGCTCCTACAACAACAGCCGTCAATGGATATGACATCAGCAGTATCGGAATGACTAATGCCCCCCTGTCAACGCTGCCGCTTATGATTATCCGGCATTTGGTAATTTTTATATTCATCACCTCTTTACTGAATATCCTATCCTTTTTTGCAGATAAAATCTCAACATTTATAGCTGTTATAGTTGTGATAAATATTGTACAAAATGCCATATATGACATAATCAAAGCACAGGATGAGTATTTGCCGCACGAAAACGATTATAAAAGCTTACTGATATACGAAATAAACCATATACTGGATACCGCCGCTGACGCTCCATTCGGCAATCCTGACACATTAAATGTATCAGCAGTATATCTGATGCTGTCGGCATCTGTCATATTGCTCGGATATATAATATTTGAAAGAGCTGAAATCAGGAAGGTGTAATTATGCTTAATATTATGAAAGCTGATATTTACCGCATGATAAAGTACAAAACTATTTTTGCCTATCTGATACTGATTTTTATGGTGTACAGTATGGGAGAGTTTGCGTTTGCTTTTATACATAACAGTTCAGGCATACCGATCTCTCTTTTGAAAATGGGCTTTAATGGAAGGCTTTATTTCCCGTTTATATTAATAGTATATACATTGTATACGGAGGATTTCAAATATAAGACACTCAAAAATACCATTTCATGTGTAACAAACAGAAAACCGTATTTTTTATCCAAATTCATTCTTTCCATTATCATTGCGGCTCTGAGTATTATTCTATGTGATTATTTAGCGTATAATGATTATTATCAGGATACCATAAAATACGGCACGGAGCTTACTCATCCTGTTTCGGAAATTATTATCATCATTTGTCTCCATATCCCTATTATGACATTGGCTGCGTCATTTTTAACTCTTCTGGCAATCGCTTTAAGAAGAGATTATTTGTTTATACCTACGGCAATACTTCTCCCTATTCTCCCTTTTCCCATCATAGCTGTTCTTTACAATGCTTTTGATACAATCGTCAAATCTCCATATTCACCTGAAGCATTTTCTGTATCTGCATTCTGTACCCTATTGACAGCCGCCGGAGCAGCAGCCGGATATTATTTATTCAAAAGCATTGATTTCAAGTGACAGGAGGAATCAAACATTGCAGCAGCTAATTATATTGATGATCATACTTGCAGCGGCTGCCGTCTTTTTGCTGTTTCTTCTGCTGATGACTCAGGCAGAGCTTCTGAGTATTGTCAGGCAGCTCAAGAAAATCAAAAGAGAAAATACCAATGCACTTATCCGCCGTGAGGGCTTTTCTGTCGGCACGAAAATGCTGATACACGAAATAAATGCTTTAGTAAAGGAACTTCAGTATAACAGAATCTATTACAAAAGAAAAAAACATGACCTTGAACAAATGATGACGAATATTTCACATGACCTGCGCACTCCCCTCACTTCCGCTCTCGGCTATATCAATATCATTAAAAATTCCGGACTTTCGGAAGAGGAGAAAAACAGGGAAATTGAAATTATCGAGCAAAGACTTCTCCGGCTTGAAGAGCTGATCAATTCCTTTTTTGAATTTTCAAAGATCATTTCCAGCGACAAAATGCCTGAAAAGGAAGAGGTTAATCTTGTGGCGATTCTGGAAGAAACCGCAGCGCATTATTTTGATGATTACAGCAGTCAGGGACGGGATATTGTGCTTTCCTGCGACAAATCAAAGATTATTCTTTATTCAAACAAAAATATGCTGATGAGAATATTCGACAATCTGATCAACAATGCCCTGAAGCATGGCTGCGGCAGACTTGATATCTCTGCCAACAGCACCGGCGATACGGTTATATGCTTCAGAAATGATCTTTTTGACTCTGAGGTCAACACCGAAAAGATTTTTGATGAATTCTATACAACGGATATTTCAAGAACCAAGGGCAATACCGGTCTCGGACTGGCAATTGTAAAACAGTTTACAGAAATACTCGGAGGAAAAATAAGCGCTCAATATGAAAACAATGTTTTCAGCATCACCATTTTATTCAGGGACAAGATCGTATGACAAAACAGGATATTATTTTCATTCCGACTGCGGTTTTTCTTGATTACTCATCTGCTCATGTCTCCCCCTTTTGCTCATAGCGCTTTTTTAATGCGGAAAGAGCCTTTTTTTCTATTCTCGAAACATACGAGCGGGATATCTGCAGCAAAGCCGCAACCTCACGCTGGGTCAGGGGATCGGAGCCGTCAAGACCGTATCTCAGACGGATAATCAGCTGCTCTCTTGGAGAAAGGCTCTCTTTGATATATTTGGCAAGGTTTTCGGTCTTTATTTTTGTATCGAGATCGTCAACTATGGTGTCCTCCACAGACATGATATCCATCAGCGTCAGGGCATTGCCGTCGCTGTCGGAATCAATTTCTTCATTGATGGAAATATCCTTTGCTGTTTTCTTAATGCTCCTGAAATACATCAATATCTCATTATCAATACATCTCGAAGCATAGCTGGAAAGCCGGATGCTTTTGTCCGGCTTAAAGGTCTTGATCGCCTTGATAAGACCGATCGTTCCGATGGAAACAAGATCATCGGGGTCTGCACCCGTTGCATAATATTTTTTTACGATATGCGCCACAAGGCGAAGATTGTGTTCGATGAGTCTGTCCCCTGCCGCAATATCTCCGTTATGGTATTTTTCAAGACATTTTCTTTCTTCCTCTTCGGACAGCGGCTTCGGGAACTGTCCGGAGCTTGTGACATGAAGGATAAACAAAAAAGAAATTCTTCCAATAATATCGGATAATAAATCAAACATTTCAGACCACCTCTGCCATATTTTTATGCCGCAAAAGGACAAAAAAGAAAAAAAGTCAAAAATTTTTTAGTTTTTTTAAAAAAACGCTTGACATTTCCCTGTTTATGTTTTATAATAACTACTGTCGCTGAGAGAAAAGCAAAACAGCCAAACAGAAAATTAGTATGCGGATGTAGCTCATCTGGTAGAGCGCAACCTTGCCAAGGTTGAGGTAGCGGGTTCGAGCCCCGTCATCCGCTCCAGTACGTGACCGCACGGGACGATTCGCATAGTCGTTTCCGTGCGGTTGTTCGTTTTTCGAGGGTTCAAATTCATCGCCACGCTCTGAGTGATATCTTTTTTGCTGCCTGTTGACAAAAATACCCCTCACTAAATTGGTGGGATATCATTCTTTTTCATTAAAATTCTCCCCCTGTACCGTTATGTGTTTTGATGCACAAACGGCGCAGGGGGATTAATATGTACAGAAAACCTATACCAATCTCTAATTATCGTTTTCTTCTTCTGTCTCATCCAGTTTCATACGAAACCAGGCAATTCTTTTTCTCGCATATTTTCGTGTGGGAATCATGGTCAGCAGTATGATGGGTATGCCGACTGCCAGCGCAAAGGCACAGTAGATCAGAAAATCCTGAATGCTTTCAAAACCGCTGATCATAAACTGCGACAAAAGCACTCCTCCGAAAAACAGGATGATGAAATACAGCGGTGACATATCACGCTGCGCACTTTTTAATTCTCTTTCATAGAATTCAGCCGGTTTCATCAAAGGCTTGCCTCGATTCTGACGTCTTTTATTAATGCGTTCCAATCTGTTTTTGCTGTATTTTTCTAAGCTGAGAAAGTAGCTGTCGTTGACATAAATATCCTCCATAGCGGCGACAGGATCAGACATATTATTTTTTTAATCTGCGGGAAATAACGGTACAAATCACCGTCAGCATCAATGAGAAAATCTGAATTGTCCACAAAGGAATATCGAAAGATAATACCGAATCGGGTGAAATGTTGTCAAGCAATAACATACCGCCGACAAATAACACCAAAACGATCAATATTGCAAAAAGCCTCGCACCAACTGCCCAGCGTATCGAAAGTTTTTTCTTTTTGAAAAATATATGCTTTAGTACTATACTTATCAGAAAATTCAGCAAAAAACCCAATAACAGACCACCTACAAAATCAATCAGACTGCCAACACCTTCATGGTACTGAAAATAATTCAATTCCGGATTTTTTTGCAAATATCCAAAAAACGGTATTGTATTCAATAAAGAAAATATAAACAAGATATAAACAGCAGGTTTGATATATTCAAACAGAGCAATAAAATGCTCCTTAAAACCAAATCCGGAGCAGATTTCACGGCAAAAGCGATCTATATTTTTGCCTGTGATCTTTTCCACAGGTTTTTTTTCATTCTGTGCTGATAAAAAACTGTCGATTAAGCTGCTCAAAAGTTCTTCCTGTGATAATGTGTCAATCCCTGTGGCATTAACATAGGCTTCAATTTTTTCAAAAGCATTGATGTATTCTTCATTCAGCTTGCTTTTATGCATCGAATAACTGTTTTTCATTGTTCTTTCCCCTCTTTATTTTCAAGAATATTTTCAGGCATCTACTTTGTATTACAATGTAGCTTATCAAAATAATAGCACATCTACTTTGTGTTGTCAAGTAGCTGTGCTGAATTTTCGCCGAAAACATGATCCCTTGCCAAATGGGCATACTATTATATGATATATAACAGCCTGTCAAAGAAAAATGAAATATTACAAAAAAACAGGATGAATATTGCAATTGCAGACAATTTATTATATAATATAGTAGCTGTTCGGATTTTTTTCTCCTTTATGCCGCAAAATTTACATATTTGAAAGAAAATGTATTTTTATCTTTATTTTTTGCGGTTTAAAGAATATAATATTATGTGTAATTCTATTTAACTATGATTGGGAGTGCTTTTAGTGATTGAAAACTATGAACATCTGCTTGATAACATAAAAAGAATACATTTTGTTGGTATAGGCGGTTCGGGTATGTGTCCCCTTGCTGAAATCCTTCATCACGAGGGTTATGAAATTACAGGCTCGGATACCGCAGAATCCGATACCCTCGAAAGAATACGCTCCTACGGCATTCCTGTGACAATGGGACATTTTGCCGAAACCGTTATCGGTGCTGACCTCGTTGTCTATACGGCTGCAGTCAAATCCGATAATCCTGAGCTTGTTTCCGCAAAGGAGCATCATATCCCCGCTGTTGAGCGCTGTATCATGCTCGGAGCAGTCGTTGACAAATATAAGGACTCTGTTGCTGTCTGCGGCACTCACGGCAAGACAACAACTACTTCTATGATAACTCAGATATTTACAATGGCGGATTTCGATCCGACTGCTGTCATCGGCGCAAAGCTGCCATTTATCGGCGGAAACAGCCGTGTCGGAAAATCCGATATCATCGTTTGTGAAGCCTGCGAATATGTTGATTCCTTCCTGCATATCTACCCTGCTGTTACGGTAATACTGAATGTAGACGAGGATCATCTGGACTATTTCGGAACGCTTGACAGAATCAAGGAATCCTTTACCAAATTTGCCGGTCAGACATCAGATATCCTTGTTGTCAATGGTGATGATGAAAACACCATGTTCTGCATTGACGGCATGGCAGAAAAAGGCAAAAGAATCGTCACCTTTGGTTTCGGCGAGGGAAATGATTTCAGAGCCGAAATAACCGGCGAATCGTCTGTCTGTGACAGCTTTGACATTATCCGCAGCGGACAGCGCATTGCTTCCGTCAAGCTGGCTGTACCCGGAACATTCAATGTTATGAATGCCCTTGCTGCCGCAGCAGCAACCATTACAATGGGTGTTTCTCCCGAAGCAGCTGCCGAAGCTCTCGGCGCATTCAGAGGCGCTCACAGAAGATTTGAAATTCTCGGAAATCCAGGCGGTATCACCGTTGCTGATGATTTTGCCCATCACCCGACAGAACTGAGAGCAACTCTTACAACTGCCATGAGCATGGGATATCAGAATGTATGGGCAGTTTTTCAGCCTCACACCTTCTCACGAACCTATACATTCCTGAGCGAATTTGCCGAGGTGCTTTCCATCCCCGATCATTGTATACTTTCCGAAATCCTTCCTGTCAGAGAAACTAATATATACAATATTTACTCAAAGGATCTTGCTGAAAAAATTGACGGCTGCGTATGGTTTGAAACCTTTGATGAAATAGCTGACTATGTCACGCAAAAAGCACAGCCGGGCGATCTGATCATCACAATCGGCGGCGGCAATGTCTATATGTGTGCTCACAAAATACTTGACCGTCTTAATCCCTGACATCGGAATATGACAAATATCTGAAGAAAATAAAAGAAGGTGTGATCCTGAATTGGACAAAAGACTCAAGCTGTACGGCTTTAATAATTTGACAAAAACCCTGAGTTTTAATATCTATGATGTCTGTTATGCAAAAACAGAACGTGAGCAAAAGGACTATATCGCATATATTGATGAACAGTATAATTCCGAACGTCTGACAAATATTCTTTGTACGGTAACGGAAATGATCGGCGCTTCTGTGCTGAATATATCAAAGCAGGATTATGACCCCCAGGGGGCAAGCGTTACACTTCTTATTTCGGAAAAGGGACTTCCCGAAAAAATTGATCCGTCCTGCAACTGCGGACAATGCGTTATCAACCGTTCCAAGGAATCCATTGCTGCACATCTCGACAAAAGTCATGTTACGGTGCATACCTATCCTGAATATCATCCCGATAATGCGATCGCTACCTTCAGGGTCGATATTGATGTTTCCACCTGCGGAACGATCTCCCCACTCAACACGCTCGATCTGCTGATCGACAGCTTTGATTCCGATATCATCACCATTGATTACAGAGTCAGGGGGTTTACAAGAGATACAAGCGGTCATAAACTCTTTATCGACCACAAAATAACCTCTATTCAGGACTATATCAAGGATGAAACTCTCAAAAGATATGATACCGTTGATATCAATGTCTATCAGGCTAATATCTTCCACACCCAGATGCTGATAAAAGAGCTAGAGCTCCAGAATTATCTTTTCAAGACCGACGTTTATGAGATACCGCCAAAGGAAAGACTTGCCATTTCAAACAGTCTGAGACGGGAAATGATCGAAATATTCAGCGGATCTAATGTATATAATAACGAGGACTAAATCAATGAAGCTACCCCAGGATCGTGCGCCTGTGTTTGAGGCGTTAAACGAATACAGAGAAAACAGGATTGTTTCTTTTGATGTTCCCGGACATAAGCAGGGAAAGGGAAATCCTGAGCTGACGGAATTTTTGGGCAGGCAGTGCATGAGCGTTGATGTCAATTCAATGAAACCGCTTGATAACCTTGTTCACCCCGTCAGCGTAATCAAAGAAGCAGAAGAACTGATGGCTGACGCATTCGGCGCCGCTCATGCTTTTTTTATGGTCAACGGTACGTCAAGCGCCGTGCAGGCTATGGTAATGAGCGTCTGCAAGCGTGGAGATAAAATTATCATGCCGAGAAATGTTCACCGCAGCAGCATAAATGCGCTGATTGTGTGCGGGGCGGTTCCCGTTTATGTCAATCCGGGAGTCAATAAGCAGCTCGGCATACCTTTGGGAATGTCTGTTGACTCCATCAGAAAGGCTATTGCCCAAAATCCCGATGCAAAGGCTATCATCGTCAATAACCCTACATATTACGGAGTATGCTCCAATCTGCGTGAGATAGTAAAGATCGCCCATAGTGCAGGGATGAAAGTACTTGTTGACGAGGCACACGGTACTCATTTTTATTTCGGAGATTATATGCCGCTATCTGCCATGAGTGTCGGTGCCGATATGGCTGCGGTCAGTATGCACAAGACCGGCGGATCTCTTACCCAAAGCTCGGCGCTGCTTCTGGGACCTGATATCAATGAGGGTTATGTGCGGCAGATCATCAACCTGACTCAGACAACAAGCGCTTCCTATCTGCTTTTGTCATCTCTCGATATTTCAAGAAAAAATCTTGCCCTCAACGGCAGACAGATTTTTGAAAAAGTAACCTCTCTCGCCTCTTATGGAATAAGGGAAATCAATAAGCTCGGCGGACTTTACGCCTTTTCAAGAGAACTGATCAACGGCGATGATATTTTTGACTTTGATCCGACAAAAATATCTGTCCATACAAGAGATATCGGTCTTGCCGGAATAGAGGTCTATGATATTCTCCGTGACCGCTATGATATACAAATAGAATTCGGCGACATCGGAAACATCCTTGCCATTGTTTCCGTCGGTGACCGGATCCTTAATATTGAACGGCTTATTTCCGCACTTTATGAAATAAAGCGTCTTTATACAAAAAATCCTGCCGGTATGCTCGATCACGAATATATAGAGCCTCATGTGATATATTCTCCGCAGGAAGCGTTTTATGCAGACAAAATACAGCTTCCGCTGGATGAAACCGTCAATAAGGTATGTGCGGAATTTGTCATGTGCTATCCTCCCGGCATACCGATACTTGCACCCGGCGAACTTGTCACAAAGGAGGCTCTTGAATATATCAAATATGCCAAAATCAAGGGCTGTAACCTGACGGGTGCCGAGGATATGAATACCGACAGGATCAATGTAATGACTGAATAGTTTGGAGGTAGGTTATGGAAATGTGGTATACTGAGGAGCAGACCAGAAATGTCCGCTTCTCGATAAGGTGCGACAAGCAGAAATATTCCGCCCAGTCGGATTTTCAGCGCATAGAAATTTTCAGCACTCCCGAATTCGGCGATATTCTTGTTCTTGACGACAGAATCATGCTGACAACAAAGGACGAATTCATCTATCATGAAATGATAGCTCATGTTCCTATGGCTACAAATCCCGACATAAAAAATGTATTGGTAATCGGTGCTGGTGACGGCGGAACTGTCAAAGAGCTGACACGCTACAAAACTATTGAACAGATAGATATGGTCGAGATCGACAGAATGGTTGTCGATGCCTGCAAGGAATACCTGCCAACTGTGGCAAGCAAGCTCAGCGATCCGAGAGTCCATGTCTATATTGATGACGGGCTGCGCTTTGTCAGAGCGATAGAAAACAAATATGATCTGATCATCGTCGATTCGACTGACCCGATCGGTCCCGGAGAAGGACTTTTTACGACTGAATTTTACGGCAACTGCTACAAGGCTCTTAACGAAAACGGAATACTCGTCAATCAGCATGAAAGCCCCTATTACAAAACCTATGCAAAAGCGATGAAGCAGGCGCACAAAAAGCTGGTTGAGTTCTTCCCCATCTGCAAGGTCTATCAGGCGCATATTCCGACATATCCTTCAGGGCATTGGCTTTTTGGATTTGCGTCAAAACGATTCCATCCCATTCACGATCTTGACGAAGGAAAATGGAACCAGCTGGGGATTGATACACAGTATTACAATACAAGACTTCATAAGGGCTGCTTTGCCCTGCCTACCTACGTCACAAGACAACTCATGGAAGGCGAATACTAAAAAAATTGAAAGCGGAGGTATTTAAAATGGGAAAGGCTTTAATTATCGGTGCCGGAGGAGTGGCAAGCGTCTGCATACACAAATGCTGCCAGAACTCTGACGTTTTTGAGGAAATTTGTATTGCAAGCAGAACAAAGTCAAAATGTGATGCGCTTAAAGAAAAGCTGGACGGAGGAAAAACAAAAATTTCAACTGCACAGGTAAATGCAGACAATGTTGACGAGCTGATTGCTCTGATCAATGAATTCAAGCCTGATGTTGTCATCAACCTTGCTCTCCCCTATCAGGATCTTACCATCATGGATGCTTGTCTTGCAACAAAGGTAAACTATGTCGATACAGCTAACTATGAGCCGCTTGATACCGCTAAATTTGAATATAAATGGCAGTGGGCATACAGGGAACGCTTTGAGCAGGCAGGAATTACGGCACTCCTCGGAAGCGGCTTTGATCCCGGTGTTACGGGTGTATTTAGTGCTTATGCCATGAAGCACGAATTTGACGAGATCAACTACATTGACATTCTGGACTGCAATGCTGGAGATCACGGCTATCCTTTCGCAACCAACTTTAACCCTGAGATCAATATCCGTGAAGTGTCCGCAAAGGGCAGCTATATTGAAAACGGCGAATGGGTCGAAACAGAACCGATGGAGATCAAAAGAGTGTACAACTTCCCCGAAATCGGTGAAAAGGATATGTATCTTCTTCATCATGAAGAGCTGGAATCCCTCGCTCTCAACATTAAGGGAATCAAAAGAATACGTTTCTTTATGACCTTCGGTCAGAGCTATCTGACCCATCTGAAATGTCTTGAAAATGTCGGCATGACCTCTATCGAGCCGATCGAATTCGAGGGCAAGCAGATCGTGCCGCTCCAGTTCCTTAAGGCTGTTCTTCCCGACCCGGCTTCACTCGGTCCGAGAACAAAAGGAAAAACCAACATCGGCTGTATTTTTATCGGCAAAAAGGACGGCAAGGACAAGACCTATTACCTCTATAACGTATGCGACCATGAAGAATGTTACAAGGAAGTCGGCTCTCAGGCTGTTTCCTACACAACAGGCGTTCCTGCCATGATCGGCGCTGCTATGCTTCTTACAGGCAAATGGAACAAGCCGGGTGTACACAATATTGAGGAATTTGACCCTGATCCATTCATGGACGATCTCAACAAGTTCGGTCTGCCTTGGAAGGAAAGCTATCATCCCGATCTGGTTGAGTGAGTAGAATTTCATATACCCATACTTCACGCCGTACTGAATCAATACGGCGTGTTTTGTATTTATTTTTATTGTAATTGTATTGAAAAAGAGGGAGAGGAATGTTATAATTAATAAAAAAGAGAGGAGAACGGTTATGAGCGCTGAAGTTATCAAGGAAAAAATCCCTATTCCCAATTATACTAAGGGCGAAGAAATTTTCAACATGGTGTCCCATATTGTCGGCGGTGCGTTCGGATTGGCTGTTACTGCCCTGTGTGTCATTATGGCGGCTGTGCACGGAAATGTCTACGGCGTTGTTAGTGCGGCAATTTTCGGAAGTACGATGATCATCCTTTACAGTATGTCAAGTATTTATCACGGTTTAAGTCCTTCGCTGAAAGCAAAGAAGGTGTTCAGAGTTCTCGACCACTGCACCATCTTTTTCCTAATAGCAGGAACATACACACCTCTTGCTCTCTGCACGCTCCGTCAGTACAGCACCGCTCTCGGCTGGACATATTTCGGTGCGGTGTGGGGGCTTGCGGCTCTCGGCGTAACCTTTACCGCCGTTAATCTCAACAAATACAAGGTTCTCGGAATGATACTGTACATCGCCATCGGCTGGTGTATCGCCCCTGTGCTGGGCATCGTTTCTGCGGAAATCGGCACAGGCGGTATTCTCTTCCTTGTTCTGGGCGGCATAAGCTACACCATCGGCGCCGTGCTTTACGGTATCGGAAAAAAGAAAAAATATATGCACTCCGTTTTTCATATCTTTATCGTGATCGGAAGTCTGATGCATTTCTTCTGTATCCTGTTTTATGTCCTATAAAATTTATCCGCTGTACCCGTGATGAGTACAGCGGAGTTTTTAATTATCAGTTGGCTGAATAATTTATATTGTTATCTTTTGCATATTGTTCGGCTGCACTTCCTCCGTGGAGAGTCAGAGCATCACACTTTTCAAATGCTTTGCTTTCAATTGAGGTCACACTATCGGGAATAGTTATATTTTCAAGTGCGCTGCACTCCGAAAAGGCCTTTTTCGCAATTATCGTAAGATTTTCGGAAAGTTTTACTTCCTTCAAAGACACACATTTATAGCAGATTTTTTCTCCTATCACTGTCACGCTGTCGGGGATGATAACCGTTTCCACATCTTTGCTCTGTGTAAATGCCCTTTTGCCGATCACCGTCACGGGTTTGCCCTCTATCCGTGAAGGTATCGTTACATTCACGTCATTACCTGTATATTTTGTGATCTCAACATGGTCATCAACGATATCATATTTGAAATCTACTGTCTCTGTACTGCCGCTGCTCTCCTGCGATTCTTCCGCAACAGAGGATTCATCAGAAACCGCTGCACCCTCCGCAACGAATGTAAATCCTTCTTTGTTGGCATATTTTTCGGCGGCACTACCTGCTTGTCCATGAATCACCAATACACTCTTATAGCAGTCACCAAAGGCATACAGTCCTATCTTCTGAACACTTCCGGGAATGACCGCTTTTTTTATAGCAGGACAGCTGCCGAATGCACTCATTCCGATATTTGTCACACCCTCAGGTATTTCGATCTCTTCAAGGGCGGTGCAGGCATTAAATGCAGCTTCGGGGATCTCCGTCAGATTCTTTGAAAGCGTGATATCCTTCAAAGCGGCACACTCTTTTGCAACTCCTCTTTCCATCGTTGTAACGCTGTCGGGAATGGTCAGCTTTTCAAGAGAGGTACAGCAATATAGAAATGCTTCGGGAAGTTCCGTAATACCCTCGGAAATAGTAACATCCGTAAGAGCAGAGCAGTTTCCGAAAATATTCTTTCCGAATGTTTTTACTCCCGACGGTACGGTAACACTTGTCAGTTTTTCACACCTTGCAAAAGCACTGCCGCCAATCGACTCCAGCGTTTCGGGTAATGTCAGCTCCGTCATTTCTCGGCAATGAATAAATGCTGATTGACCGATCTCTGTTACTCCGTCCGGAATATTCGCACTTTGCAGCTTAAAACACTGCTCAAATGCACCATCTACAATCGTTGTAAGACTGCCGCTCTGTGGAAAATTAACAGTAGTAAGAGAAGTACAATAGAAGAATGCGTATTTTCCAATTGTAGTCACCGTGTCAGGTATAGTGACCGACACAATATCACCTTTCTGGAATGCTTCTTCGCCGATAACGGTAACAGGCTTATTTTCAATTTGTGATGGTATATTCACATTAACTGCTTCTCCGATATATTTCGTTATCTCCACATGATCGTCATATACCTCATATTCAAAATCAGCAGCGCTGACTTCCGAACCGCCCACACTATCCTTCACCTCTGTTTTGCTTGCATCATTGCTGACAGTTTCTGCATCTGAAACTGCCGATACAACTGAACCTTGGGAGGTTTGTGTCTGTACGGTTTCCGAATTATTGCAGGCGGCAAGCACTCCGATAAGGATCCCTCCGCTTATCACAACTGCTGCTCCTACTCCTCCAAGGGCTATTTTTGCTTTCTTTGACAATCTGATCACCTTTCCTTTTTGGGCGGTATTGGTTCCGCTCGCTATATTTTTTGATACTGCTGATACTGCCGCTGAACTTTTTGCTGAAAGTACTGCTGCAAAATTTTTCGGTGCGGACACCGATATCATGCCCTTCTGCGCCCTGAACAGAGCATACAGAAACGGCAAAGCTGCAATGCACCTGAGCTTATAGCCGTTGTCCTCCAGCTTTTTGACCTCTTTTTTCATGAATTTTCTTGCATAGATAAGCCGGCTCTTGACGGTACTTTCAGGGCATCCGTACATTTCGGCAATTTCCCGTGCAGTCATGTCGCAGTAATAATACAGATACAATGCGGTTCTTTGCTCCTCCGGAAGCCTGAACATGATTTCTTCAATCTCCGACCTTACATCCTCATCAATCACCTTATCCTCAGTTGACGCTTCAAAGTCCTCCTCGTCGATAAGCTGATTCATCTCGTCATTATCCTGAAGATAAATCCTGTTCATGCGCTTTAAATAATTCAGCGACTTATTGGCAGCTATTCTGTTTATCCACGCCCTGAAGCCTTTTGGCTGTGCAAGCGATCCGAGAGAATGATAAGCCTCCACAAACGTGTCCTGTGTAATGTCTTCTGCATCGCTGCTGTTGGTAAGAATTTTAAGACAGGTAAAATATACATCTTCATAAAATTCCGTATACAGCTTTTCAAATGCCTGATTGTCGCCATTTTTAGCCTGTAAAACCAGCAAAGACAGATCTTCTTGATTCAGACTCATACTTTTAACTCCTTTCCATGCAATGCTATCAAGTACCTCCCGTATATATAGACAATTCAGAGACTGAAATAGATTTAAAAACAGAAGAAAAATTTTATTTTCTGCAAAAAATCTCCGACAAGTTAAGCCTATCGGAGATTTCTATCTATCATTTCATATACGTATGTAAAAACTTAATCGTTGATTGCCTTGTCAAGCTCATTGCTTAATGCTATATGTAAATTTACCAGACCTTCAAGCCTGTTATATTTTTCTTCGTTTAAACCCAGCTTCTCAATCACAATATCAATAAAGCCCTTTTCTTTTTTATCAAAAGCTCCGTCGTGTTTTAAAAGCAGGATCAGTTCAAAAGCAATGATATTTTTTACCTGCTTTGACGAAATCCTGTTGATCTCATCCAGAACGGATTCCAGCGGCTCATCCGTATCGGGAAGGTGGTTCGGTATCATCATTTCATGGCAGTACAGCGCAATGGCTTCCATTTCCTCCAGCGAGAATTCACCGTCAGCTGCCACAGCATGAGCACAAAGCTCCAGATAAAGCTCTTTTTCCATTTCACTCAATTGATTCAAAAACATAACGCATCCTCCAATTTTACAAATCTGATAATTCAATTATACTGTTTTTAACGAATACAGTCAAGCAATATATACGTTTGTTTTACATTTTTTTGCAGTATTTTCATCTGTTAAAAATTTATAAAAATATAACCGAAATCCCCGATAAGTCAAGCCTATCGGGGATTTCGGTTATGATATTCTAAAGATTGGCGTTATCGCCAACATACTTCAAATAAAAGATCAGATCTGAGGACCTGCCTTAACAAGAGCTTTACCTGCTTCGTTTGTCTCATACTTTTTGAAGTTCTTGACAAATCTTTCAGCAAGATCCTTAGCCTTTGCATCCCATTCAGCAGCATCAGCATAAGTATCTCTCGGATCGAGTATTCCCGTATCAACGCCCGGAAGCTCTGTGGGAACCTCAAAATCAAAGTAAGGAATCTTCTTTGTGGGTGCATTCTTGATGTCGCCGTTAAGGATAGCATCAATAATGCCTCTTGTGTCCTTAATGGTGATTCTCTTGCCTGTACCGTTCCAGCCTGTATTGACAAGGTATGCTTTTGCACCGCTCTTTTCCATCTTCTTTACAAGCTCCTCAGCATACTTTGTGGGGTGGAGCTCAAGGAATGCCTGACCAAAGCAAGCGGAGAATGTAGGAGTAGGCTCTGTAATACCACGCTCTGTACCTGCCAGCTTAGCTGTAAAGCCTGAGAGGAAGTAATACTGTGTCTGCTCAGGTGTCAGAATAGAAACCGGAGGCAATACGCCAAACGCATCTGCTGAAAGGAAGATAACATTATCGGCAGCAGGACCGGAAGAAATCTGGTTTACATTCTTAACGATCTTCTCAATATGCTCAATCGGATAAGAAACACGGGTATTTTCTGTAACGCTCTTGTCGTCAAAGTCGATTGTACCGTCCTCGGCAACTGTTACATTCTCAAGAAGAGCATCTCTTCTGATAGCATTATAGATATCAGGCTCACTTTCCTTATCAAGACCGATAACCTTTGCATAGCATCCGCCCTCAAGGTTAAATACGCCGTTGTCATCCCAGCCATGCTCATCATCGCCGATAAGAAGGCGCTTCGGGTCAGTTGAAAGTGTTGTTTTGCCTGTACCGGAAAGTCCGAAGAAAATTGCTGTGTGCTCGCCGTTCATATCGGTGTTGGCTGAACAGTGCATAGAAGCCATACCCTGAAGCGGGAGGAAGTAGTTCTGCATGGAGAACATACCCTTTTTCATTTCACCGCCGTACCATGTGTTAAGGATAACCTGCTCACGGCTGGTTACATTGAACAGCACTGCTGTTTCAGAGTTAAGACCGAGTTCCTTGTAGTTCTCAACCTTAGCCTTGGATGCTGTATAAACAATGAAATCAGGCTCAAAGTTCTCCTGCTCTTCAGCAGTAGGCTTAATGAACATATTTGTTACGAAGTGTGCCTGCCATGCAACCTCCATAATGAAACGAACTGCCATACGTGTATCCTTGTTCGCACCGCAGAACGCATCCACTACATAAAGTTTTTTGCCGGAAAGTTCATCAAGAGCAAGCTTTTTGCACACGTCCCATGCCTGCTGGCTTGCAGGGTGGTTATCGTTCGGATACTCCGGTGTTGTCCACCATACGGTATCCTTAGAATTTTCATCCATAACGATGAACTTATCCTTAGGTGAACGGCCTGTGTAGATACCTGTCATGACATTAACCGCACCAAGCTCAGTAACCTGACCCTTTTCATAGCCCTCCAAAGACGGATCTGTTTCGTCTTTAAAAAGCACCTCGTAGGAAGGATTGTAAACAATCTCCTTCACGTCGGTAATGCCGTATTTGCTGATATCAATCTGTGACATGATATTCTCTCCTTTTCTTTATAAAATCCATGTATATCATACACCATATTGGGTATATTTGTCAAGACTGCTTTTTATACAAACTGCCATGATTATACAACCCGGATGCGCAAAAAGTTATTTGATATTGGCAAAAACAATCTCTTCAACCTTTGCAAGCGCATCGTCTATTTTTGAGAGATCGCCGACACCTGCCATTGCTCTTTCGGGCTTTCCGCCGCCCTTGCCGCCGACAAGCTCTGCGGCTGCTTTTACGATCTTTCCGGCATGAGCGCCCTTCGACTGTGCATCCTTTCCGCAGGCAACCGAAATATTCGCCTTGCCGCCGTCAATGCCGAACATCACAGCAACGGCATCGGGAGCTATTTCAAGAACCCTGTCTGTCATAGACTTAAGAGCTGCGGTATTGGTATTCGGGAATTTGCCGCTTACGACACGAATTCCATTCGTTACTTCTGCACCGGCAAGCATTGTATCAACACCCTGTGCCGAGAGTTTAGCAGTAAGCGATTCGATCTCCCTGTCCTTAGACTTCAGGTCTTCTATGAGCTTTTCGCTGACTGTCAGGAAGTGATTCGTTGCATTAGCCTTGAAGAGCTTCATGGATTTGTTGAGGATATCCGTTATTTCGTCAATAAATTTGAGAACGCCCTTGCCTGTCACAGCTTCAATTCTTCTTACACCCGCAGCAACGGAGTTTTCACCGAGTATACGGAAAATACCGATCTTTGACGTATTTTCTATATGTGTACCGCCGCAGAATTCCTTTGAGAATTCTTCCACCATAACAACACGGACAACATCGCCGTACTTTTCTCCGAAAAGTGCCATTGCGCCGAGCTTCTTTGCTTCTTCGATCGGCATTTCCTTTGTGATGACATCAACAGCCCTGAAAATCTCGTCATTGACAAGCGCTTCCACCTGCTTGAGTTCTTCCTCTGTAAGAGCCGAAAAATGCGTAAAGTCGAATCGGAGTTTGTCAGCTGTCACCAACTGACCCGCCTGTTCAACATGATTGCCGAGCACCTTACGGAGTGCTGCCTGAAGAAGATGAGCCGCCGTATGATTACGCATAACAGCAAGTCTTGTTTCCTCATCCACCTGTGCGGTAACGATGTCACCGACCTCAACAGTACCCTCTGTTATCTCACAGCGGTGCATATAAATTCCATTATTATCCTTTACGGTATCCAACACTCTGATAACGGCTTTATCGGTTGTGATAGTACCGATATCTCCCACCTGTCCGCCGCTTTCCGCATAGAACGGTGTTGTATCAAGAACGATTACTGCATTATCACCTGTACCTCCGAATTCAGTCTTTTCTCCATCCTTGACAATTGCCTTAATTTCAGCTTTTGCGCTGAGATCAGTATATCCGACGAATTTTGTCTTTTCGATTCCGCTGAAATCAACAGCATCGCTCAGCCATGCCTCTGCACCGGCATTTTTTCTTGCGGCTCTTGCACGATCCTTCTGTTCCTTCAGAAGTTCGTTGTATTTATCCGTATCAACAATCATTCCCTTTTCTGCCGCTATTTCCTTAAGGAGATCTATCGGGAAACCGAATGTATCGTTGAGTTTAAAGGCATCCTCGCCCGAAATGCGGTTAATCTCTGATTTTTCTATGATCTCGTTAAGCATCTCAATGCCCTGATCAAGCGTAATTTTGAAAGCCTCTTCCTCTGTCCTGATCACCTTTGTAATGATCTCACGCTTTTCGGAAAGTTCGGGATAGGCAGGATTTTCAGTAATAACTGTATCGACCACCTGATAAAGGAACGGATCGCTTACGCCGAGAAGTCTGCCGTGACGTGCTGCTCTTCTGAGCAGTCGGCGGAGCACATAGCCTCTGCCCTCGTTGGAAGGCATAACACCGTCACCTATCATAAAGGTAACGCTTCTGATATGGTCAGTAATGACACGCAGAGAAATATCCGTCTTTTCGCTGTCACCGTAATTGACATTGACAAGGCTGCTGATCTTCTTCATGATATTCTGAACGGTATCGACAAGGAAAAGATTGTCCACACCCTGCATGATGCAGGCAAGACGTTCAAGACCCATACCTGTATCAATATTCGGATGATCAAGAGGTGTATAATTTCCTTTGCCATCATTATCAAACTGAGTAAATACATTATTCCAGAATTCCACATATCTGTCGCAGTCGCATCCGACACCGCAGGTCGGTTTGCCGCAGCCGTATTTTTCACCTCTGTCGAAATACAGCTCCGAGCAGGGACCGCAGGGACCCTCGCCATGTTCCCAGAAGTTGTCCTCTTTACCCAGACGTACAATATGATCGGCGGCAACTCCGACTTCTTTTGTCCATATATCGAATGCTTCATCATCGTTCTCATAGATGGAAACCCATATTTTATCCACAGGCAGGTCAAGAACCTTCGTGCAGAATTCCCAAGCCCATGATGTTGCTTCATGCTTGAAATAATCTCCGAAAGAAAAATTGCCGAGCATCTCAAAGAAAGTGCCATGTCTTGCCGTTATACCCACACGTTCGATATCCGGTGTGCGGATACATTTCTGACAGGTCGTCACTCTCTTTCTCGGAGGTGTTACTTCGCCCGTAAAATACTTTTTCATCGGCGCCATGCCGGAATTGATCAGAAGAAGGCTCTTATCGTCACGGGGTATCAGCGGAAAGCTGGGAAGTCTGAGGTGTCCCTTTGATTCAAAGAAGGAAAGATATTTTTCCCTTAGTTCGTTAAGTCCTGTCCATTGCATTTTAAATCACCTTTTTTTAAAAATTTCATTGATCCGAGTGCAAACAAATAACGGATCCTTCCCCCATGGGACGAAAGATCCGTGTTACCACCCAAATTGCATACAGCCTCAGCCGTATACCGCTTTATCGACCGTAACGAGGTCATACGCTGCGTTTTGCGCAGAAGCTCCGAGTCAGCCTGAGCAGCCTTGTCATAGGGATATCACACCAATGCTCCCCTCTCTTTGATGACGGTTCTGTTCTTTTTCTCATCACAGCACAAATATAAATTTTCCAATAATATTATAACTCTTTTTCAGCCGATGTCAAGCGGTTTTTTGAAATAATCAGATATTTCCCTCATTTACTCCGTTCTGACTGTTGGCTTCTGCTGAGATCAGATTGCGGACATTCTGCATCCTGCCGTCAAGAGAAGCGCTGATCTCGGCACAGTCGGTAAGCTCGTGAGAGAGCTTTTCAAGCATTTCTGGCGATATATTCTTTTTATATCTCATCTTATGCTCAAGGCTTGCCCAGAAATCCATTGCAATGGTCCGGAGCTGCACCTCAACCTTTACCATCTTCTTTTCGTTTTCAAGAAAAATCGGAACAGCAACGATAAGATGAAGGCTGCGGTAGCCTGTCGGCTTCGGATTCTTGATATAATCCTTGCGGCGGATCAGCGTAATATCATCCTGCTGCAAAAGACAGTCCGCAAGGCGGTAGATATCATCCACAAAGGAGCAGACAACACGCACTCCTGCTATATCGTTGATATTTTCCTCTATCGCTTCCAGATTTCTGGGAATATTCTTCTTTATCACCTTACGGATAATACTGTCATAGTCCTTTACTCTTGAATGTATAGATTCTATCGGATTTCCGTCATATTTAAGAGAAAACTGTTCATTGAGAACCTTGAATTTTGTTTCGATCTCCATGATGGCGCAGGTATAATTGGCAAAAAACTGCTCAACAGGCGCAAAGCTTTCCTGCATTATATCCAGAAAAACATCGGCATTCAGATTTATATCCTGAGAAAATCTCACCAGCTCTTTGGCAACTCTGTCGGCAGAATCAAACAGCTTTTCATTCGTTGCTTCATTTTCCATTTTTTCATCTCCCATTTTCCAAAAATATTTTTTATATCATAAAGCACATACGGGTAAAAGTCAATACTGCATAAGAAATGTTTATAATTAATTCAAAAATTTATCATAAATCAATTTTACTTCCGCTGACAGCTTTTTTAGCTGCTTTATAAATTTCCTTGTCCTTTTTGGTAATTGTAACGGTTGTGTTTTCGGATGCGGTGCAAAGCTCAAGCGTGATTCTGCCCTTTTCCGTGTACGGATGGCGCAGTACACGGGCAGCTGCTCTTTGCGGTTCATTTCTTGTAAAAACCATATACGAAAATTTTTCATCCTCAAACGGAGAATCGCCGTCTTTAACAATTTTATGCAGTCTTGAACGCTGTACTCTTGCCGTAAAATGACACCAATCATTTTCGCTGAGACGGCACAGCACCTCATGCGGACACGGTGCGGCAATATGTGCCCCCTCCGACAGAAGCTGATCCCTTGCTGCCTTAAGCTGTGCAAAACCGACAGGCGTTCCCGGTTCTGTTATCACCAGCATTTTCCTCGCTGCATTCCAAAGCCTTC
Source organism: Clostridia bacterium (assembly GCA_017475765.1). Taxonomy (GTDB): domain Bacteria; phylum Bacillota; class Clostridia; order Oscillospirales; family Acutalibacteraceae; genus UBA1213. Next base: position 29,210 of record JAFVEY010000030.1, read on the forward strand.
TGACAGCCGCTGATCTGTCCGGATCCGACATTTCGTTCAGAACATAAGAAGCTGTCACAAGATCTGCCTGATACGGAAAATTTTCCGAAGTCAGGTCCGCATAGATCCATCCGGCATTTCTGAGTGTTTCCGAACCCACCCTCATATATTCTGCTCCCAGCCTGCTCATTGCTTTTTCACGCTCAAGACAGACAATCTTTTCAAGCTCAAACACAGCGTCAGCCGCCCATGCTGCCGCTCCTGTTCCTGCTCCCACATCCAGAAGAGAATGTATCTCCTCCCCCGTACATTCAGCAGCATATCGCAAAGCCTCTGAAACGGCAGCAAAGGTTGCCGGCATTCTTACGATGGAATATACCAAAGCGTCAAGTCCGCTTGTGACGAGTTTTTTACCCTTGCCGCTGTCATTTCTATATTTTTCCGACAGAGCCGCAGAAGCCTTTCTCAGCTCTGACGGCTTCCATGCAGCTGCTTTCATCTCAATTTGATTTCTCAGTTCTGATGGAAATTCCACCTTTTCACCTCCGATTGCAAAACGCTTTGTTTACATTATATAACTGTCCGATGTTTGAGCATTGATTCCTGTATCAAATTATAATATGTTTTTTGATTTTTTTCAACCGTCAAATAACAATAACAACCATCAGCACAATCGAAGCATACAGAAAATCATTTCCGTATGCTCCAAAGAATGGGGTATATTTATAAATCATCATTTATTGTCTGTATTCATTAATGACCCTTATGATGATATCATATAGCTTTTCTACCTTATAATCCCCTATGATCGGTTCAAGATGAGCATCTCCTATACCGGAATCATCTGTCAGAAATATATATGTACCACCTGTCATAATGGCAAGTGAACGCCCGAAAAGCTCGGTATCTCTTTCGCTGTTTGAAGAAACGACAGGTATAATGCGTATTCCCTTTTCGGCAGCCGTTCTAATCGTATCATAAAGCACTTTTTCCTTTCCATCATGCGGCGGTGCGTCAAAAATGAGGAATGCCAGTTTGACAGACTCGTCACTCCAGCTGCTTTCTGAAATGGTTTCCTTAAGAATTTCCGCTACCGCTTCGGGAATATCTCCGCCTCCGTCTGCCGATTCGCTGTTCAGATTTTTTTGCAGAGCATCTATATCATCTGTAAAATCAAAACACTTGGTAACATAATCATCTCCCTCGTCACGGTAAAAATTGACCGAATATTTCGTGTTTTCCGTTCCGATTTCTTTTGTAATGGCGGAAAATTCGCTTTGCAGGAAAAGCATTTCATCAGACATAGAGCCAGTCGTATCAAGTATAAACATAATTTCCATATTCTGACAGTTCTTGACCTCTCCCACAAATGTAAGCTCCAGCTCTGTGTTTTCGGTTTTCTTTTGGCTTTGCGTATCAGCGCTTGTCTGAGTCAGTTCAAAACTTTGTTTTTTATCTCCGCTTTCAACTTCAACAGAAGCTCCTTTCTGTTTTTCTCCTTCAAAAAGATAGGCTGTTCCGTTTTTGTCTGTAATGGCACTCCACAGAATATTGCCGTCAGAATCCAGTATTCTGACAGTCGCATTGACAACCGGCAAACCGCTTTCTGATTTTACGGTAATCATAGTGCGGTATACAGGATTTAAACCATAGCTTGGAAAATTAATTGTTCCTGTATTGATAAGGTTTGTAAAAAATCCCCAGTTACTGTTATCGTTCCATTCTCCGGCAGTCAGCTGTCCCACCTCAGGAATGTCTGTATGATTTCCCTGCGAGGAATCAATGCCGGAAGCTTCATCACCGGCACAAATGGTCTCGCCAGTATCAAGAGTATCAGAAGCGATGATCACATCCTTCTTCTCCTTTATTTCTGCATCCTCGGAAAATTTCTCGGCTGCTGACTTATCCCTGACTTCAGCACGGTCATCCCCGGCTGTTTTTTCCTCACTCCTCGGTGTTGTATCCGGAATGGTATCAGCGCTGTCCGAGCCGTTTGTGATTTCTGCGGAAAATCCTTCTCCGCCTGTCACCGAAGCTGCCGATTCGCCTCCTACTGCACAAGCTGACATTCCGACAGTCATTGCCATTATCATTGCCGCACATATCATTTTACGAATTTTCATAGTTAATTTCCTCCTTTTACTTATATAATCAGAACGAAAGGAAATAGTTACAAAAAAATTTGATGGTGTACAATAAAAGTAGAAATGCTATGTCAAAAAAGGGTGAACAAAGAAAGGATTTTATACGCTTTGTCTGTTAGTTACACTTGCCAAAAATAATGTCAGAATGTTCATCAGAATAGCAATAATTGTATATTTTCAATATATTCTATCAATTAGTGTAGAATTTTATAGTAAAAATAACCCAATGAATATGTATATATTTGGTATTTTTGTCAATTGTTTTTCATTGAACTATCATATACAATGGAATAAGAAATATTCGCTTGGCGAATTAAATTTATGAGGGCGGTGAGAAAATGTTAAAAAATATTGGCGGAATCAATTACGACTGTTATCCCCTTACACCAGCACAGCTTCTGAACCTCGCACTGATCAAAAGCGGTTCTACTCATGAGGTAGAAAATATCGGAACGGGACAGTATCTTCATATGGATCTGAATACAGCAGCTCTGCGTGAGGCTTTGAACCGTGCAGTGGAAAGATGCGAGTCCATGAGACTCAGACTGTGGAAAGACCCTGAAACGGGCGAACTTTGGCAGTATGTCGTACCATACCAGAACGAGTACTTTGAGTATTATGACTTCTCTCAGTGGAAAGACGAAAAAGTCACCGAGGTACTCAATAAATGGACATCACAGCCATTCGATACTTTCGGCGGAAAACTTTCGAGAATAGTCATAGTAACTCTCCCGGATGGTTTTAACGGATTCTATTACAATGTGCATCATGCCTGTATGGATTCAAGCTCTGTCATAGCGTTTACCAGAGATGTTATTGAGATATACTGCTCTCTGCTATACGATATGCCTTATCCAAAGCCTATGTCTTCCTACATTGAGTCAGTAAAGAAAGACCTTACATATGAGGGCAGCAAAAAGCAGAAGAAAGACGAGGAATACTGGCACAAGCAGTTTGAACTTCCGGAGCCTATGTATACGGACTATACCGGTATCGGCAGGCTCATGCGTCTCCGTCAGGAGAACAACAATCCGGAACAAAGATGGGGACTTCTCGAAAGCTCTGACGGCAAGGGAAATACTATTACTTACGAGCTGAGTGTCGAGTCTACGCAAAAGATAATAAATTTTGCACAAGAATATGATTTGCCTGTCAGTGCGATCATTCTCCATGCGATAAGAACCGTGCTTTCTAAATTCAATGACAATGAAACTGATATTATCATCAGAGATCTGGTAAGCAGACGTTCTACTCTTAACAGCAAAAAATGCGGCGGTGTAAGAATGCATTGTTTCCCACTCAGAACAATCATGCCGCTCGATACTACTGTTCTTGATTCTATACGTCTTATCAAGAAAGCACAGGACGAACTGTTTATCCATGCTGAATATCCGCCTCTTAAATGTCTGGGCGAACTTTGTGAAACATACGGTGCTCCTCCTGGTTCAACATATACTAGTGTAGATTTTACTTACCAACCGGGCACACTCGCCACCATAGGTGAGGCACTAAAAGGTATCCCCTTCAAGAGTTGGTGGTACAGCAGCGGAAAACAGCCGCAGCCTATGTATATTACTGCAATGCACAGACCGAATGACGGAGGACTTAATTTCTACTTCGGATATCAGACCGCATGTGCTACACCGGAGGAAATAGAGTTCCTGTATTACTTCACCGGAAGAATTTTGTTCCGCAGCATTGAAAATCCCGATAAAACACTCAAAGAAATTATTGATATGACCTGACACGGAAAGGAGTACTCATACCATGTTTGATAAGCTGAAAGAACTGATTTGCCAGTATGTCGAGGTTGACCCCGACACAATAACAAAAGAATCACGTTTTATTGAAGATCTCGGATTCAATTCCTATGATATCATGTGTATGCTCGGAGACGCAGAGAGCGAATTTGATGTAGAAATAGAGGAAGAAGAAATCATGAAGTGCAAAACAGTAGGTGATTTGCTGAGTTATTTTGGAGGTCAGGAGAATGGCTGAGTTAAAAACACTAAAGCAACTTATTTATAACGCTGACGAACAATACGGTGATGAAATATTTATCCGTGAATATATTGACAAAGAATTTCGTGATACAAGCTTTCGTGACTTTCGTAAAACCTGCGACAATATTGCCGTATGGATTCAAAAACACTTTAGCGGAAAAACACATATAGCTCTTATAGGAACTACCTCTTTTGAGTATCTGAGCGCCTGGTTTGGCGTACAGTGCAGTTGTAATGTATCTGTTCCGCTTGATACAAACAACAATCCCGAAAATATTGCAGATGAGCTTGCCCGTTCTGACAGTAAAATGCTATTCCTCGATGATAAGCACGTTAAGGATATACCATTGTTCAAGGAACGTTGTCCTCAGATTGAATATTATGTCCACATCAACAAACCTGAGAAAGGAATGCTTTATCTGGGCGATATCGCAGCCGAGTATGAAGGACAGACTCCGGTGGAAGATGTGTCTGAGGACGATCTTGCAGCAATACTGTTCACATCGGGAACTACCGGTATCAGTAAAGGAGTAGTGCTGACCCACGGTAATTTTATTGATAACACTACCTGCTGCCCCGATGACGATTATCATGGAATGAAACTGCTTACGGTTCTTCCGATACATCACGTTTTCTGCTTTACAATTGATATTCTTCATAGTCTGTGGAACGGTGTGACCGTGTGTGTAAATGACTCATTATTCCATATCTCCAAGAATCTCAAGCTTTTTAAGCCGGAATACTGTACATTCGTACCGATGATTGCAGCAACAATACTCGGAAAAATGCAGATGGCTGCAAAAAAAATACCCTATAAAGAAATGATAGCACATGAGACATTCGGCGAACAGCTCATTGCGATATTCTCCGGCGGTGCGTATCTGAGTCCTGAAATTATTAATGGTTACAAAGAATTTGGCATAGATATAGCACAGGGCTATGGAATGACGGAATGTTCTCCCAGAATATGTACCGGTATCGTTAACTGCCCCAAACCGGACTCAGTAGGTAAGATAGTAAACGGCTGTGAGGTAAAAATAGTTGACGGCGAGATATGGGTAAAGAGCAAGTCAGTTATGAAGGGATATTACAAAAATCCGGAGGAAACTGCCAATACACTAACTCCGGACGGCTGGCTCAAAACCGGAGATCTGGGTCACAAAGACAACGATGGTTATCTTTATATTACCGGAAGAAAGAAAAATCTTATCATACTCTCCAATGGCGAGAATGTTTCTCCGGAGGAGATAGAGAATAAGTTCATTACATTCCGCCCTATAAAAGAGATCGTCGTTTACGAGGACGGTCATCTTATCACAGCACAGATATATCCCGATCCTGATTACAAATCGGAGGATATTCAGGAAGAGATACGCAGAAAAGTAGATGAGATCAATGACACATTCCCGCCTGCCAAACGAATTGTGAACATTATATTTCGTGATAAGGAATTTGTCAAGACCGCTTCTAAGAAGATCATTCGTGCCAGGATAAACGAATAATGAATATGCAAGTTGGATTTATGATATCAGTCATATTGAATATACTAGGATTTGTTCTGACAGTTGTGGGTACTATTGTTATGGTCAAAGGCATAGATGCTGATGAGTATCTTGGAGGAAAAGGGCTGAGTGCTTTAAAATATTTTACAGTACAGTCAAACCTCTTGTATGGTACATACGCAGGCGTATTTGCGGTTTTTGAGCTGATATACGGATCGGCAGACACAATGCCTTCAATTCTGTACATCATTAAATATGTTCTGACGGTAGGAGTAACTCTCACAATGCTTACTGTGCTGTTTTATCTTGCTCCCGTAGTTCAGAAATCCTATCCTCCGCTTTTCAAGGGCGCTAATTTATATTTTCACCTGTTAGTACCGTTACTTGGAGCGATATCGTTCTGCTTTTTTGAAAAAAGTGCTGTGATCAGTTTCCAACAAGTATTCTTGGGACTGATACCGTTTGGTATATATGCTGCGTTTTATTCCGTAAATTCACTTTCTCATGCCGAAAATGGTCGGGTTTCAAAGGAATATGACTGGTATTGTTTTCTTTCCAAGGGTACTAATAAAGGAGTTATTTCCTTTATGATCATGCTTGTGGCAGCATTTGCGATATGTTTAGGATTGTGGTTTATAAATTCTCTGTAAAATATAAACGACCTGACAAAATATACATACTTTGACGTTAAAGAGTCTCTTCCTTTTTTGCAAAAAAATCCTGTTCGTTCCGATTTGCATCAGAACGAGCAGGATATATTTTTATGCTTTCTGTACAAGACAGTCTTTGCCTGAAAAGGCAATACCATATTTGAATACAGTTTCTCTTTTGTAGGGAGTGTAGTATTTATTGTTTTCGATCTGCCGAAGTGCCTCATCACAAAGCTTTGACATTTCATCGTCGTTTTTCGCTCTCTTTAACTCAAAGATCGCTACATATCGCCGGGAAGTGTCCTTAATGATAATATCTGCTCTTCCTTTGCCGGTTTCACGGTTCGATTCTACGCTGAGATTTTTGACTCCCGAAAACAGTCCGGCCAGAAACACATGATAAAAATTTTCATTATAGTCATAGTAACTGATTGTATCATCATCAGAGTTTTGGATATGAAAAAAGCACTCTCACTCAGCCCGGAATCAGGTTCAGTAAAAGTGCTGATTGATTAAGTTTGAAATAACGTGCATTTTTCATTGTTCACACGCCTTAATGTACTTCACGCTTATAATCGGTGCAGCAAAAATCAAATGATCATCATGGGCATGGACACAAATTATTCCGTCATCGCCGGAATAAATCTTGTCGCCTTTTTTCTTGTCGATAATAATTGTCGTTGAACTGTTATCGGAAAACACAACTTCATATTTCATACTTTCACTTCCTTTCAGGTATAAAAATACCGCCCCGGTTTCCCGAAGCGGTTGATTTTATGAAACTTTTCCAAGATACTTTTGTGTATACTCTGTTTGCTCAAACTTCACATTACCGTTTTCAACAAAAATCTTCAAGACGATAGGGGCAGGAGTTTCATCAAGTAATCCATTACTGCCTTTGGATGGATCATGATACTGCAACCAAATATCATTTTTCCCCCAGCATTGCGGTAAACTCTTAGCTTTTTCAAAATCCAATTCATTCTCTAAACAATATTTTTCGATTTCCTTTGAATACTTGTTAAATAGCTTACACATAATATCAACTCCTTTTTTCAAAGGTACGAAAGTTACCTTTTGAATTGTAAATAACAGTTGTTTGATGATTAAAACAATCCAAAATAGAATAATCACCGTCTGAAGGCTGCATAGCCAAATAATCGATACCGGGATGCGTATGTCCACTCCAACGATAGCCCTGCTCTGCCATCTGTTTTGCTGTTTCGACATCAATATTGACACTTTTCGCATTTCCTCTGATAATCAGTCTTTCTCCTGCCTTCGTAAACAGAGCAAATTCATCACCGGTATAAGCAGTTAAAGCGGAAAGATCAGCCATACTTACTGATTTTTTCGGAACAGCTACTCTGCTGTCAAATTCACTCAGCATTTCCAGCAATCTTTTTTGTCTTTTGTTCAATTCTATGCCAAACATAAGAATAGCATTCGGATTACCTTTTCCGGTATTTCGCTGCTCGATAGGCATATCTATTGAATGTATAGACATTTTTGACACTTCCTTCGTATCTATTATACCACTTTCGCTCGATTTTTCAACCGTTTGGGCAGATTTTTTCTCGGAATCTTCCATTGAGGAAGTAAGTTTTCCGAAACTCTCCGCTTTCTGCCCCCACACCTGCGCCCTTGCACCGTACATACGCTGATTGTCGGGGTCAAGGGTGTATTTGCTCATGCGGTCATAGCGCTCTTCCTGCTTTTCGGAATAGGCTTGCTTCTGCTCAGATTCGTAACGCTGCGCCATTTCGTCAAGCTCATCGGCGGTGTACTCCGAGCCTTCGGGCGGTGTGCTGACACCCTCAAAGTAGGTAGTATGTACATCACGACATCTCGGATGATAAAGTCCTGCCGCAATTGCTTCCGACAAAAGCGGATATTGCAAGCCGGTAACTGGAGAAATGCCGCTCTTGTCTGCACCACTCCAGACATCGTCAATGAATACCTTCCCGACAAACGGAGCGCACAGCGGACACGGACAGGCACGT
>JAFVEY010000031.1 GCA_017475765.1 Clostridia bacterium
CAGTATGCTGATGTCAACAGGTCTGTGTTATGGAGGTTTGCGATGAAATATCCGTGTCTGGTAGACAAACGCTTCTGCAAAACACCGATAAAGGTAACAATTTATCGTGAGGGCAACGATGAGGACGGTGCGCCGCTGACAAGCGCTGAATTTGAGGGCTTATGCAATTATCAGGACAGCGCAAAAACCGTTCTGACCGCCGAAAAGCGACTGATACAGCTATCTGCTCAGGCATATTTTATCGGTGATATTGCGCCGGATTTAGCGGTCATTTCGGACGGTGAAGTTGAAATCTGCGGCGAAAAGCGGAAAATTGCACAGGGTATGAAAGCTCGCAATCCCGATGGGAGCGTAAATTATACAAGATTGGATTTGATATAAAAAATCTTGACATATATGAATATGTACGCTATAATGTACATAATAAATTATATGAGAGGTGTCAGATATGATCAATACCAATGCGACAAATTTCAGAAAAAATATTTTTGAAATGCTTGATCAGACGATCAAATTCAATGAACCTGTAAATATCAGCACCAAAAGCGGAAATGCGGTACTGATTAGCGAGGAAGAGTATAACAGCCTTATGGAAACACTATATCTTACTTCTGTACCGGGTATGAAAGAAAAATTGTTGAAAGGTGCAGATGAGCCTTTGGAGGAGTGTGATAATTTTGAGTGGTAATTACAAAATCGTTATTACCAAAGCCGCTCAAAAGGACAAGGAAAAGATAAATCAGTACCCTGCACTCGTTAAGAATGTCAAGAATCTGCTTGAGGTAATAGAAAATAATCCGTATCAGAATCCTCCGCCTTATGAAAAACTTGTTGGTGACCTTCATATGCTTTATTCAAGGCGAATTAATGCAAAGCACAGACTTGTTTATATGGTTTATGAGGAAGAAAAAACAGTGAAAATAGTGTCTATGTGGACACATTATGAATTTTAAGCACTCGGAAACGGGTGCTTTTTTCATGCCCGCAAGGAGGGGCAGTATGATCAAAGTAAACTCAAAATTTACGATCAACAAAATCCGGATAAAAGAACTGGAGCAGGCGGCGGTAAAAACGCTTGAAGAAACGGGGGAAGCGCTTCATACAGAGGTTGTGCAGAAACAGGTTGTTCCCAGAGATACAGGTAATTTGTAGAATGAATCATTTCATGTCGATAAAAGACAGTCACGTTTCGGAAAATTGAAACTTGTGCATTCGGCTCCTTATGCTCGCCGACTGTATTATCACCCGGAATATAATTTTCATCGTGGCGAATGGTTCGATGAGTATGGTGAAAAACACGAAGGTAATATTGCTGCCGGCGGCAAATGGTTTGACCCCTGGCTTCCGGGCGGCACACGTCAGGATTTTGTCCCGAAAACCTTCCGCCGACTGTACCGCAGGAATGCAAAATTAAAAAAATAGGAGGTACATATGCTGTATCTGTCAGATGTACGGGATTGGCTGAAATCGTTTGGTAATGCTGAGCATTACTATATCGGCAAGCTCGACAACAAAAAGGATAAGTCGATAGGCGTGTATCAGAATAATGCCCGTGCGCCCACAAAAGCGATCGGGCAGGAATCGACCTATGAGGTCAAACAGATATCCGTGCTCGTTCATTGGAACAAAAATGCAAAAGAAACAGAACAGACCGCCTTTGAGCTTTATGAAAAGATCAGGGCGGTTTCTTCATGCGATTTAGGCAGTACACACGTTTATTTTATTACGCTCAATCATGCAGAGCCGATCGATGTCGGAACGGACGATACCGGCGTGTATGAGAGAGTTATTGAATTTAATTTATATTACGAAAGAGAGGTATAAAATATGTCAGCAGAAACAGGAGTATATCCATGCTATAAAAATCAGTTTAAGATAGGCAGCGCAGGCGCAACAACATTGAATACCATTGCCGATATGGAAAGTTTTTCAGTCAGCTTCGATGATGGTGTTGAGGAATGGACACCATTTGAGGGTGAGGGTTGGACACGCAGGCTCAAAACGGCAAAAAGTATTACAATTTCCGTGTCGGGTAAGCGTAATGTCGGTGATGCAGGAAATGATTTTGTCGCAGGGCTTGCATTCAAAAACGGCAGGGACGCAGAGGCGGACTTTGAGTGGCTTTTCCCTGACGGAACGAAAGTAAAGTTTGCTGATGCGATCATAAATATATCGGCACTGGGATCAAGCGACAGTACAGGAGTAGCACCGCTTGAATTTGAAGTTATGTCAAACGGCAAGCCGACAGTAACAGAACCGACAGGCACATAATGGGAGGTCAGAAAAAATGAAGGCAATTGATATTACAGAGAAACTTAACTTCGAGGAAAAACCGACAATCAAGATCAAAGATACTGTTTTGTCAGTTAATAATGAGGCAGTAGCAATACTCGAAATTGTATCAAAAATATCAGATAAAGTATCAGACACCGAAAATATGACAATGCAGGATATCAAGTTGGTATGCGATGCACTCTTTGACGAGGAAAACCGCCGAAAACTTGCTGACCTGCACTTGGGACTTATTGACTATATGACAGTCGTACAGTCTGCAATGGAGCTGATAGCAGGTAAGAGTTCGGGGGAAACTCCGACCCCTGCTACGACCTGATAGATGATTTTGATTTGATCGTATCATCTTTTGCATCGGAGTACGGGGTCAGAGTATATAGTGAGGATTTCAAACACATGACATGGCAGGAGTTTTGTTCCCTGCTTGCAGGGCTTAGTCCCGACAGTCCGCTCGGACGTATTGTACAGATACGTTCGGAGAATGACAAAAAAGTGCTGAAACACTTTACCAAAAATCAGCACAAGATCCGTAACGATTGGCGCAGCAGGAAGATGAGGAAAGTAGCTCCTGCCACGATAGAAGAACGTGACAGACTGTTGGAACAGCTGAAATCTGCGTTTGTTTCGATGGCAAAATAAAGACGAAGGGAGGTTGATATAATGGCAGATAACGATTCTGTGGGCAAGATCAGTCTTGATCTTGAAACTAATACTAAAAGGCTAATTACAACCATTTCAAAAGTCGGAGAAAAAATAAAACAAGATTTTTCTAAATCTGTTTCAAGAAATCTTTTGTCTTCGGCAGCAAATATAAAAGCAGCATTTGATATGGCAACAGGTTCAGTCAGAATGTTGACATCAAGTTTTAAGGGTTGTATGTCCGCATATCAGACACAGATAGAATCGGAAGCACGTTTAGGTGCAACAATGCGCAATACAACAGGTGCAACGAAAGAGCAGATACAGTCCGTCAAAGACCTTGCAGGTGAGATACAGGGATTAGGCGTTGTCGGCGATGAGGTATCTCTTGCGGGTATGCAGGAGCTTGCTACATACGTTGAGAATGCGGACAGTCTGAAAACAATGATGCCCGTGCTTGATGATATGATCGCCCAGCAGTACGGATTTTCTGCAAGCACCGACAGCGCTGTAACGATCTCTACCATGCTCGGAAAAGTCTTACAGGGACAAACGAGCGCACTCAGCCGTTACGGATATAGTTTTACCGAAGCACAGGAGCAGCTGTTAAAATACGGTACTGAGGAGCAGCGTGTTGCCACACTTGCAGCTGTTGTAAGTGAAAGTGTCGGTGGTGTCAACAAAGCACTCGCCGACACACCGACAGGCAAAATGAAACAGCTGTCAAATGATTTCGGTGATCTGAAAGAAACGCTCGGCGGACTGGTGACGAATGTGCTTTATCCAATCGTAAGATATCTCGATGTAATTGTGTTAAAGCTCAATAATGTTTTCTCCGTTCTGAATGAAAACATAAAGAATATGTTTGGGATAACAGACGATGTTTCAAGCGGCTCAGGTATCATCAGTCTTTCAGATAGTGCCGATGACGCTTCTGATGCAGTTGACGGTACGACAGATTCCATAAAGGCTTTGAAAAAAGCAGCTGCAGGATTTGACCAGCTTAACATCCTCTCGGAAAGCAGCGATACGTCAACAGACACGTCAGGTGTAACGGCTTCTGTTACACCTGCTCTTGATATCTCTAAAACAGATTCTGCGGTAAACAGCTTCGTTGATAAAATGAGCAGCCGTCTTATGAAAATTTTTGAACCTATAAAGAAATCGTGGGATAAATATGGTACTTCTGTTATAAACGCATGGACAAGAGCGTTTAATAATATCAAAAATCTTGTTGTGGATATTGGCAAGTCCTTTTCCAATGTCTGGCAAAGCAAATCCGCACAGTCCTTTCTCGAATCCCAATTAATGATATTATCAACAATAGGCAACATGGTAGCAGATATAACAGCAGCTTGGGATAATGGATGGAATGGTAATGACAGGGGAATAAAGCTGATACAAAGTTATATAGATAAGTTTACAGCTATTATCAATCTGTTGAACACAATAGGCGAAAATTTTCGTGACGCATGGAGTAGTGGCGATGGAGAAAAAATTATAAGCAATATACTTGATACAATGACAAATACCAATAACATTGTAAAGAGTATAACTAAAAACTTTAATGAAGCATTCAAAAGCAAAGAAGGCAAGCGGATAACTCAGACAATACTTGATATTGTTACTGATATTTCAGGTTTTACTAAGGATATCAGCAAACAATGGGAAAAGTGGGCTGAGAAACTGAATTTTCAGCCGCTGATAAACAATTTTAACAGTCTTTTGACACCGATTAAGGATATTGTTGATAATTGCCTTGATGGTATGAGAGATTTTAATAAAAGTGTTATTATCCCGACAAGCAAATGGGTTATAGAGGAAGCGGTGCCGGCTGTATTTAATGCTATTGCCAATGCACTAAAACTCATCAATGAATTTGGCAAAACGGCTGGGAACACATTAAAATCAATTTGGGATAATTTTTTAAAACATGTTGTCGGCTTTGTGGGTGATACTTTTACAATGTTTTTTTCAGGTGTTGCGGATGTGCTTGAGAAGATATCAAACAGTTCAGCAGCGGTTGCTACATTAGAGTCATTGGTGCTAATAATCAGCTCGCTTGTTGCAGGAATTGCGGCATATAACGCTGTAATGACAATAGTTAATGCTGTGCAGACTGCAGCAGCTGTATCAGGTGGAATTCTGAATGCCATTTGGCTGGCAAATCCTGTCGGTGTTGTAGTTGCGGGAGTTGTTGCTCTTATTGCAGTTATAATAACTGTTATTGCTTATTGGGACGATATAATCGCTGGGCTTGAATGGTTCGGTGGTTGGATTTGGGATGATGTTCTTGAACCTGTTGTTCATTTCTTTGAAAACGCTTGGAAAGAAATTTCAGAGGTTTTCGCTGGTATTGGAATTTGGTTCGAGGACAGATTTCACGAAGCAAGAAATGGGATTGAAGATACCTGGAATAACGTATCACAATTTTTTGAAAGCGTATGGAAAAATATTCAAAGTATTTTTTCAAATGTCAATAAATGGTTCAGAGAACAATTCGGAAACGCATGGAGCAATGTAAGAAACGTGTGGAATGGTGCGGGAACATTCTTTTCAGGTGTTTGGAATGGTATAAGAACCGCCTTTGGTACCGCACGTGAGTGGCTTGTATCGCAGTTTACCGGAGCATGGAATACAATAACAGGTTTATTTAATCGTGGCGGACAGATTTTTATAGGCATACGAGATGCAATAGGTGCTGTGTTTACCAATGCTGTCAATAACCTCATAGATGGCATAAACTGGGTGATTGCACAACCATTCAATGGTCTTAACAGCGCCTTGCAGGGAATAAAGGATGTTGATATTTTAGGACTTAAACCCTTCGATTGGATCAGCACAATTGACGTTCCTCAAATTCCTCACCTCGCAACAGGCGGTATTGTGAAAGCTCCCACACTTGCCCTTGTCGGCGATAACAAAGGAGCAGATCACGATCCGGAAGTAGTATCTCCGCTTTCAAAGCTGCAAAGCATGATGAACAGCGGCAATCCTGAGATTATCAGTCTGCTGCTCAAGATCATTGCCCTTCTCGAAAACGAGGAAGGCACATATCAGAATATCATCTATCTCGACAGCGAAGTAATTGACAGGAAACTGGTAAAGGTCCGTAAACGCAAAAACAGGCGGTACAGAGGTGCAACATCGTGAGTTATTTTAAAATCAATAACATTGATCTTCCGTCTGTGTCATCGGCGGTCTGGTCTTTTGCCGATCTTTCGTCTGACGAAAGCGGCAGAAGCACACGCACAGGAGCTATGCAGAAGGATATCATTGCACAGAAACGAACCCTGACATTTACATGGGGATATCTTACGCTTTCCGAAGCGTCTGTTGTTGCTCAGCTCTGCAAAAACAGAGGAGCCGCTGTATATCTTACCTATCCCGATATACTGACAGGAAAAAATGTTACCGGAAAATTTTATACAGGCGATCTGACAAACGGAAGCTATGTTCCACTTGGTGACGGTATGTATATCAACGGGCTGTCATGCAGCTTTATTGAGATGTAAAAAACCGCCCCGAAGGGCGGCTTGATTATGAACTTAAACCGAGTTTTTCCATAAGTGCAGATTGCAAAACAGCAGAAAAATTAATATTGTTTTTTTCGGCAATGGAATTAAGCCATGACGGAATGGTGCAGTTTTTGCGAATTGCTTTGTTTCCGTATTTTTCGCTGTATGCGTCCATGTCAAGAACGACAATATTAACAAAATCATCAGCATTTTCAACTTTGATGTCATTAAGCTTTGAAGCTTCAGGGGCTGTCTTTCCATCTTCAAGTTCATCAAGCACCCAACCGGAAGCGGCATCAACAGCCATTTCGATAGCTTCGGCAAGACTGCTGCCCTGAGTTACACAGCCGGGAAGGTCAGGAAAAGTGACACAGTAACCGTCTGAATTTTCAAGTGGTGTAAAATAGGCAGGATATACAAGTTTCATAGCAACAACCTCCATGTAATATCATTCAGGTGAGACGGGAGCACAGGGCTTAATTCAGACCTGCTTGTTTTAAAATCGACTTTACTGTTGTCGGATCTAAGTCTCCCGGATGTTTCGGGATAGTAACCTTGCCGGGTTTTGACGGATGTACATACTGGTTATGTGAACCTTTTGTGGTTTTATATACCCATCCGTCCGCAAGGATTATTTTTTCAATCTCACGAAACCTCATTCATCTCACCCCCACTAATAATATTATATACGCATAATGCGTATATGTCAAGATTTTTTTGAAGAAGGTGATCATTATTTTAAACACATCAAATCTATATAAGGAACTTGTACAGCAGTCCGGAAGAACCTTCCGGGCGAAAATATTCGTTACTTTCTCCGATGGATCCGAAACGGTTCTGACCGATGATGATATCATGCAAAACAGTCTTGTTATATCCGGCGGTACATCCGATGAAGGTGTTTTTTCGATAGGATCTGCTATTATCGGAGAGCTGGATTTCGAGATTGATAACAGCAGCGGAAAGTACGACAATATGAGCTTTGAAGACGCTGTTTTTGATGTTCGCATAGGACTTGTGACAGAGCAGAAATATGACGGCACATTAACTGTTGAATGGCTCAGAAAAGGATTATACACGGCTGAGGAAGTTACCGTAAACGAGAATTACATCAGTATTATTGCCTATGACAATATGGCAAAGTTTGATGTTCCTTTTTCGGATGTCCATTTTCCGGCAACGCTTGGTCAGATTTATGCGGCTGTATGTAATTTTTGCGGTGTGCCGTATGATTCCCTGAATTTCCCTAATGCCGATCTTCAAGTCAAAACGGGCGAATATATAACCGATGACACGAGCTGCCGTGAAATACTGTCGTATATTGCACAGCTTGCCTGCTGTTTTGCTTATGCGGACAATGTCGGAATAATACACCTGTCATGGTACAGCACGACAGATTACAACATAAGCGAAGAGCAGAAATTAAACGGAACTGTTACTGTATCGGGTGTGCAGCTTACAGATACAGACGAAAATGTTTGGTTATCAGGTACAAAAAATTATTGTATTGTCATTGATGATAATCCTCTTGCAGCAGACGGAACAGCTATTAAAAATGCTGTCTGGAATCAGCGGCTTATCGGTATGCAGCTTACACCGTTTTCTGCCGACATAATTTCCGATCCCTGTCTGGAAACGGGAGATATTGTTATCGTGTCAGATATAAACGGCAACACTTATCTTACGCCTATAACGAACATAATCTATCGTCTTGACGGTAAAATGACTGTTTCCTGTGATGCGGAAACCATCAAAGAAAAACAGAGGACCCGGCTCAGTCCTTCTGCCAGAATCATAGCCGCAGCAAAACGGAATACTGCACAGCAGATATCGGAATATGATATCCGTGCAAAACAGTTTTCGGAGCTGACAGCCAATGCAATGGGTTACTATCAGACGGAAGAAATACAGGATGACGGGTCTGTTATATGCTATCAGCACGATAAACCGCTTCTGTCGGAAAGCCGGACAATATGGAAAAAGTCTGTTGACAGCTTCGCCGTATCAAACGATGGCGGCAAGACATGGAAAGGCATGGACAGTACAGGAAGCGCCGTACTGGATATTCTTGCTGCTGTCGGCATAGTTGCTGACTGGATAAATGTTGGTACGTTGACAGGTGTTGAAATAATAGCAACGCTTGGCAGTATTGCAGGCTGGAAAATGGAAAACGGTGTGCTTGTTTCAAGCGACGGAACAATCAAGATCGACAGCCGGAATAATATTATCTCTATCTATGACGCAAACGGATCATTACTCTTCACGATAAACAGCAGTGGTATTAAACTGTATCGGGATAACAAAAGCGTTGGCAATATCGGATATACAACGAACGGAAATGGCGAACACGGGCTTGCATTTAACATTGATAATGACGGCAGTTTTATGTGCTGGGGCAAACAGGCATCGGGTACAACACGCATTTATGATCCCGTGTTTCAATACACCAAAGGTGAAGGGTTTGAATTTACAGGAAGCGTAAAAATTGCAGGAAATCTGACTGTCAACGGAAACCTGACAGTTGGCAAATTAAATGGTTACAAACTGATGAAAGACACATACACATCATCAAACGGAACCATGATTCAGTATTGGGGGTGGAAAGATGACAACTGAATACAGCGTTAATGCCTATGAAAGCAATCAGGTCAATTTGTACGCTGTTCAGGGAGAGTCGGACAGCCGTACGATTGTATTTAAAATAATTGAAAAATCTGGTGTTGTTGCTGCTACATCAAACGCTGTACCGGTAAACAAGATGCTTGATCTGACGGGTTTTACAGTTGCTTTGTGTGTTTTCAATGGATTTCAGAAAATTATATGTCTCGGAACGGTTGCGGATCCCGAAAATGGTGTTGTTGAATTTTTGCTGGATCCGGAAATGACCCTGTCGGCGGGCAAAATGGATTGTGTGATAGAAATCACGAAAGAAGAAATTGATTTGCGAATCATAGGAATAACGCTTGACGTTAAAGCAGTCAGCGGTTTCAGTACAATAGTAATTTACAGGAATACAGTCTACGCCGCTGCTGTCTGTATTGCTGATCAGGGAGAGCATTATATCCTTGGCGAAACCGAAAAATTGATTTTTGAAGTCAGACACGGAGAAAATATTATTCTGCAAAAAGAACTTACAAATGCAGAATACAATGATGATGAAAAAGGATATATTCTTTCATTAAGCTCTGACGAGACAGACATCAGTCCCGGAACGTATTATTATAAGATAAGGTTAAAAAGAGCTGATGGCGAATTTGAAACAGTTATTCCTAAAAAAGAATTTATTATAGAGGAGTGAAACAAGTTGTTGACAGGAAAATTAAACCCTTATGGAGGAAACGTCGTGGATAAGACTGCGAGGAATGATATCAACGAATTGTCACGGCGAATTGACAACATCATTGCCGCCGGTACGGCGACAGAAGGTAACAGCGAACTCATTGATGTTCGTATAGGTAATGATGGTATAGTTTATGAAAGTGCAGGTGCAGCTGTCAGAGAACAGATTCAGGCTATTAACGAATCGGTCATTAAATCTCACCCCACGCAGTACACACCATCGAGATTACCCGCTGCCCCGTATGACGACCTGAACACAGTCCCTGTTGGCACAATAGTGTGCTACACGGCTAAAAGAATCGTCAGCAATGCTCCCGATGAGTTGTCGGGTGGTTTTACCGTGCTGACGTTTTCCCGAAACACAGGCACGCTAATTTCACAAACAGTTCAAATGCTGTTCGAGAATGGCAATAAGACAAATGTTTATGTCCGATATACATGGGGTGGCACACCTGTATATAATGATTGGTGTAATTTGTTGACGGGCAATGAAAAAATGATTCTGACCGCCGCACAAAGCACTATTTTCAACACAAATACCCCGCCGTCTGCCCCGTGGGATGACCTGGACACGATACCGAGCACCCGAATTGTGTCATATAATATGAGAGGAATAAAAAATGCACCTAGCAATGAGCCGAGTTTTACGGTTGTTTCATTTAATAGGGACGGCGGAAGTACAACATCATTGACAGTACAAATTGCATTTTATATGACATCTGATACCAACGGGGCAATATATATGCGCACAGGATGGGGTAGTGGTACTGGTTTCTATTACAACCCATGGCAAAAAATTTTCAACAAATCTGATATTAATATTACACCTGCCATTTTCCCAACATGGGGCGGAATTGGTGACAGTTTCATGACGGGAAAATCTGCGCCTGACGGAACGAAATTCTATCTATCGTGGGTGCAGTTAATGGCACGAAAATTAGGGTGTGAATGTACAAATTACAGCATTAGCGGGTCAACAACCCGAACGTGGCTGACGGATGTGGGCGGTTTAGAAAAATTGCAGTCCGACACGGCAAAAGATTTTTACTGGATAGCGTTCGGTATTAATGATAGCAATTCCGATGAACGTAATGTACCACTAGGGACAATTGACGATTTAACCGCAACTAACAAACCCGACACGTTTTATGGGAATATGGGAAAAATTCATGACGCTATACTTGCTAAAAATCCCAAAGCGAAAATCTGTTATATAACAATCCCCCGACTGGGTGAAAGATACGAGCCATATTCAGAAGCTATTGTTAACATAGCCAATCATTTCGGCGAATTAGTGATCAAGAGTTTGGATATCCCGTTGTTCAGTTCAAAATTCTGGCTGGACAACTTGGTCGATCTACACCCGACTGTGCCATTATACGAGGCAATGAGTAACGCATATCTCAAAGCGTTCTCGGAGGCAGTTGAAAATAATATTTCGTATCTACAAAACTATCCGTGATATAAAACAAAACATATCATGACCCCATCACAACCAACATCTACCTTGACGATCCGATTGTGGAGGGTCAGAGCATATCAATGAGCGATACAGGGATAGCAATACTCACTATTGACGGCACAAACATTTTGTCTATTGATACAGAAGTACAGCCGAGTAGTGTTGATATTAAAGGTAAAATTAGAAAATTGGAAGGAG
>JAFVEY010000032.1 GCA_017475765.1 Clostridia bacterium
AAAGTCGAAAAGCACAACAACCTCGTCGAACGTACATATCGGCTTGAAGATAAAATGGAGCTGTTGGACGAAAAAATCAAGGTTGCCAACCACAGAATTAACGATTTGGAGGGAAAATAATATGTTAAACAAAACATGGCTTAAGGCGGCAGGAATAAGAGCCGTCAAAACATTTGCACAGGCGGCAATCGCTGCTGTCGGCGTGTCGGCTACTCTCGGAGCAGTTGACTGGCTTACAGTCGGTTCGACTGCTGCGCTCTCGGCGGTGCTGTCGCTCCTTACAAGCGTGGCAGGACTGCCGGAGACTGAAACCATAGGAAGGAGTGACAACAATGACTGAAGAAAAAGAACTCGAAGGCGTAACACAGGAAACAATCGAAAATCTTAGCAATAACAAAGGAGAGGACTAATATATATGGCTTACACTAACAGCAAACTCGTAAATTACACAAAGTTATCACCCAACCACAGCGGTCAGCGTAATCATGTAATTGATACCGTGTCGATACACTGCGTTGTCGGTCAGTGCAGCGTCGAAACGCTCGGAGCGATTTTTGCCGACCCGAACAAAGAGGCAAGCAGCAACTACGGCATCGGATATGACGGAAAAATCGGAATGTATGTCGAAGAGAAGAACCGCTCTTGGTGTACATCTTCCGCAACAAACGACAACAGGGCTATCACGATTGAGGTCGCATCAGATACATATGAGCCGTACCGTGTTAATGCTGCGGCTTACAAGTCGCTCATCAATCTGCTTGTCGATATCTGCAAACGCAACGGCATCAAAAAGCTCGTATGGTCAACCAACAAGACCGACCGCATCAACCACAAAAACGGCTGCAACATGACCGTACACCGTGACTATGCCAACAAGTCCTGCCCAGGCGATTATCTCTATAACCTGCACGGTCAGATCGCCGCAGAGGTCAACAAACAGCTCGGCACAACGACTACAACTACCACATCTAAGACCGCCACGACAAAAACAGTCAACTACACCGTTAAGGTGCCGACTGCCCTCAACATCTTTGCCGGTGCAGGTACTAACTACAAGGTGACGGGCAAGTGTCCGGTCGGCGTATACACCATCGTTGCCGAATCTTCCGGTACGGGCGCAAAACTCTTCGGCAAACTCAAAAGCGGCGCAGGATGGATCGTCCTTGACCATTGCACTAAGGTCACAGTATCCACGACCGCCAAAAAGACCATTGACGAGATCGCCCGTGAAGTGATTCAGGGCAAGTGGGGCAACGGCGCTGAGCGAAAGACCGCCCTCACCAATGCCTACAACAAGGGTGAGATATCCTACACCTATGCTCAGGTGCAGGCTAAGGTCAATCAAATGCTTATGTAATTTTGATACACACATAATTTGATCCGACAGGGGAGCGGTGGGGCTTCTCTGCCGGAGTTTTTTGTTTGTAATGAATCATGATATTACGCACAATCTTACACACAATATAACAGTTTTAGGGAAAAGTATAGAGTTTTAAAAATGGCTTAAGAAGCGTTTTTTTACTATTCGAGGGGAGGATTTTTTCCCGCCGGAAGAAAATATCCGAAGGAGTGTAAGCAGACAAGAATAGATATTGACAAACGTATTTCCAAAGCAGTCAATACATGGAAAGGTATGTAATGAGTTTTACTGAGAGAGGACTGAAAACAAATGGTACTGAAACTGACAGTCGAAGCGATCATCTATTCACTTTTATATGCGGCTTTTAGTGTGATTCTAATGAAAAAGCAGGGAGCAATCAAGCAGCTATACAATTATCCGCCGAAAATTCAGCAACGGGCGGTTGAACTTGGCATTACAACTAAAGAAGAAATGGCTGCCAATTCAAAGAAGAATAAGCCTCTTGGTTTTGCTGTCATGACAATCGCAAGTCTGGTAATTATCTGCGCAGTTAATCATGAAACAACTTTTTGGGCAGGGGCATATCAGTCCTATATTTTCTTTAATGCGTTTTCCTTGTTTGATGCGGCTGTGATTGATACTGTCTGGTTCTGTCATTCAAAATTTTGGATCATTCCCGGAACAGAGGATATGACAGATGTGTACCATGATTATTGGTTTCATTGGAAACCGTTCTTTGCAGGATTGATTCTGATAATTCCGCTGGCAATCATCATTGGCGGACTGAGCGCATTGATCGGTTTGTTTATATAAGAGAAAATATTTTTTGCAGATGATACCATTATCGGTATGGTCTGCTTTTTTATCAGTATTGATATTGAAATATATCTGAAATTGTGCTATAATTCGAAATAGTTAGATGTGTTTAATTGCTATAAATGCAATATTGAAAGGAAAGAAATAATTGTATGAAATATTCATTGAAAGCATGGTTATTAGGACATTTCTATCACAGTGCCTGCAAAGCCGAATTGAAAAAGGCGAGGGGTTCGGAATGTTGTTATTTGGAATATTGTGCAAGAATATAAGAAAATCACATTTCATGCAAAGGATATCGGTGCGTCCAATATGCTTAGTGCTTATATAATGGCAATCTACTTTATTGCACTAAACAGAAGTACAGGCTTATCGCCCGAAGAAAATTACGAAATTTTTAAGGATGGATTATACGAATCAAAGCTGTTTCATAAAGCTCTTGGAAATGCGGACAGCTACCTGAGCCAAAAAAGCTTCCGGAAAGATTAAAGTGGTCGGAGGAAAGCCATAAGAGAAAATATGAAAATGACTGGGTGGTGGATGTTCTGCCCGGCAACGGAGAATACGATCTCGGTTATGATTACCACGAGTGCGGCGTTTGTAAAATATGCAGGGACGAAGGCTGTCCCGAACTGGCACAACAGCTTTGTAAACTGGATTATGTTGTTGCAGATATCATGGGAATAAATCTGACACGAACCAAAACCATTGCCGAAGGCGGAGATTTCTGCGATTTCAGGTATAGTAAAAAATTAGAATAAATGAATTTATACAAGGAGGAATTTACATGGCAGTATATATTCCGATGCCGAAGGAAAGCTATAACGATCTGAGAGAGCGGCTGAAAACAAAAGCAAGCACGGACGAATATGAAGAAAAATGGCAGGAGATAGAAAACATTTACAGACAATTTATTGATGATATTCCCGATATCGGTGGAAAGAAAAATATGATGTGGAAAAGCCTTTATGGTGCGATTGCGTGTTTTGCATGGTACGAAGCATTTGACCCACACCCCGATAATGCCGAAATGAAAGAGGTTCTGCGTGGCAATACCGTTCGTGGTGACGGGACGGGAGGATTTTCAAAAATTGATTTTAACCGTCCTTTTGTACAGAAAATAATTTATGGCATTATCAGACCTGTTGCAAAAAAATTCAATAAGAAAAAGGCAAACGGTACATGGGGTAATACATGGGGGCTTGACGTGAATCCCTTGAACCGAACAGAAGGAATCAGTATTCATCTTGTGGGCTGCCCGATAGCCGATTTTGCAAAATCACACGGATACATGGAACTTATGCCAATTTTTTGTCAATCGGATTATGAGGCAATGAGAAGTAATATGGGCAAAGAGCTTTACCGTGAACACACAGTTGCGGAAGGATTTGACGACTGTGATTACTGGATGAAAAACAAATGAATTGTTAAGGAGGAATGGGAAGAATGAAAGAAATGTATGAAACAAAAATTTCAGATGCAAGGTGGCTTGCCTATGACATTCCGGGAAATATCGGCTGGATCATTTATATTGTTTGCTTAGTGCTGTGTTTCAGAGATGGTCTGAGCGTATTTTCGGTGATTGCAGTCATTCCGGCAGTACTGATGCTGATTGCTATTGCAGAACTGATTAGTGAACGAATTGCAAAACTTGACCGTATTCTCCCGAAAATCAGGTTGTATAGAGGATTCGGTGCATTAACGCTGGGCGGAATTGTCGGCACGCTGGTTTCTGTTTTAGGCTTTGTTATATGTTCTGATAAGATCCTGATGGTATGGATGCTTGCCGGTTCGATACTGTGTGTGATTTTTGCAGGGCTATGCTTTATAGGATATAAAAAGCAAAAAACAGAGAAGGCATGATTTCTCGGAATCTGAAAATACATAAACATAAAATGATTCTTCTGACAGGTGTGTCATGGTGTAGATAAACAACCTTGACACACTTGATTAACATTATCAAAGCCCTCAGACGGGTCAAAGTTCCGTCTGAGGGCTTTCGTCTGCAATATGTGTCTTACTCGCTCATGATCTGTTTCAGAGGTATTTGTTTCATTGACCGACCGTAAGCAAACATAATGCCCTCATACACAACAATAAAGATACCGAGTGTAATAAAGAAAATCGGAAAGTCAAATTCATAATTTGGAACACCTTCAATGCCTGCAAAAACAATATCAACCATAATTTTCAGCAGCAAATACTGATAGACAGAACCAATGACAAATCCTATATATGCCGCTGGACGGTATCCGTCAAGAACAGAGTGTTTGCAATCGCTGCTGTCATACCCGAATACACGCATCATAGCAATATTTTTTTGATTGGAACGAATTACGGTTGTTACGGCAATATACAGCGTTGTAAACGCCAGCACAATACCAATAATCAAAATCATTAAGCCCATCATTTCGCTTGCTAATTCGTCCATACTGGATGACATCTGTATCATAGCCGAAAAACAGAAGGAGGAAAAGGCAATGAAGAAAACCAGCGTTTTGCGGCTCCTCAGCACCGAGCTTCTCATTTCGGCGACAAAGTTCTTTTTGTCTTTTGAATTTCGGTTCTTGCCCTTGGATTTCACAATTCCTTTCAAAAGATTGACACAGGGCTGATTGAGCTTTAACAGGCTGTAGCATACCGCAATCAGGGCGAACAACAATGTCGGAGCAACTACCAACAGAACAAATAAGATCCAATGCTGATGAACGGATAATTCCGGCAAGTAGCCGTCCTCGTTTTGCAGTTCATAAAACTGCGGCATTAACAAGAAAGACAGCAGATATCCAATCAGGCAGCCAACGAGAACGCTCAGCCCGAATACGGAGAACCCTTTGGCAATTTTGAAATCAGAATAACCAAGTGCCTTTAATATTCCGATTTGTCTGGAATGACTGTCAATGTAATGCTTAATGTAGAAAAACAGCATTACAACAGTAGTAGCTGCTAAACATCCTCCGCTGACGGCGCAGACCACCTTTGCTGTCATGATCTGTGCATCATAAAACGCTTGTGCATACTGATTATCAATCAAGTCAGCTATGGATTTGAGGTCAATATAATAATTCAGAAAAAGATTACACACGGTAACGGCACAACAAGTCATAATGGAAATTCCAAACAGCTTTACACTATCCTTGATACTGACAATCATATCATCACCATCCAATCTCGTAAGCAGTCTTTTTATTGGTATTTTCTGTGACGCTGACGATTTTACCGCTGTTCATCCTGATAATTTTGTCAGCGGTTTCGGCAATGTTGGCATTATGCGTCACCATGATCATCGTAAAGCATTGTTCTTTTTGAAGCTTGATAATATAGTCAAGCACCAATCTTCCCGTTGTTTCATCTAATGCACCTGTTGGTTCATCAAGGAAAAGCACCTTTGGATTTTTTGCAAGTGCTCTTGCAATGGCGACACGCTGCTGCTCGCCTCCGCTGAGTTCGGAGGGGAATTTTTTGCGCTTTTCGGATAAGCCGACTGCTTCGATAAATTTCAGATAGTCTTTGTTATTGTTAAGGTCAGCACCCATTCTTACATTTTTCTCTACGTTCAGATGGGGCAGTAAATAGTATTGCTGAAAAATATAAGCAGTATTCTCACGGCGAAATTTTGTCAGTTCCTTTTCGCTCATTTTGTCAAGCTGTTGTCCGTCATAAGCAACGGTTCCGCCATCTGCGGTCTCCAAGCCCGAAATAACATTGAGAAAGGTTGATTTTCCTGAACCTGAAGCTCCGAGTATGACAATAAACTCGCCGTCATTTATGCTAACGGAAACACCATCCAGCGCCTTAAAGCGGCTTTCGCCTTTTCCGTAAAACTTTGTAAGGTCGTTTATCTCTATCATTTTAGTTTTCCTTTCAGTCTTTCTGTCAGCAGTGCTTTGAATACTTCCGTCAGCATAATGCTGATTTCTTCTCCCGTAAAGTGGCACATTGAGGTGGCACAAAGGGTGGCAATACCGTGAGAATATATCCAAAGGTGGCGGTACAGGATAACGGCATCGTCTGTCGATACGGGATATTGATCTGTAATAGATTTTAAAATAGCGAGATAGTTATCATCAATTTCGGGCAGAATTTCACTTAACGCTATATCGCTTGACTGCTCTCTCATAAACAAAAGCTGAAACAGCTTCGGCTCGTTAATGGCAAAGGAAATATACGCCTGACCGACTCCCTTAAAAGCTATATCATTCTGTAATCCCAGACAAACATATTCGGAATAAATTTCACGAGCCTTGTCCTCTATTCCGTCAATTACCTCGCCCATATTATCAAATACGGTAAATATCGGTCTTGCCGAGCTTCCGAGATACTTTCCGATTTCCCTTGCGGTAACGGAGGAAATATCACGCTCACGCAGGATAGCTAAACCTGCATTGATGATTTCTTCTTTTGTAAATTTCGCTTTTGGCGGCACAGGGTTTCCTTCTTTCTTTTTTTGCAACTTTTGTTTTAAATCAACTGTTTTAATTATACTTATAAAACAAAAATATGTCAAGCATAAAATACAAAATTTATATATTTTTGAAAAATCTTTGATTTGGGAATTTGTATTTCATAACAAAATAAGAGCAATGTATTTTTATATTACTGCCATTCATTCAGAAAATGTATGATCTCTTTAATGCTTTCATAACGGGCAGAGTCGCAGGCTTGCGGATCGTCGATTTCGGCTTTCAGCATAGCCTGCATTTTCTTTTTGCGGTCGGGAGCAGCGTCAAGATCAATACCGATAATGTGACTGCCTTTTTCGTATACAACAGACTTGAAGCGTTTGGATTTTCCGCCCTCACGAATCAGTTTTTCCATTCTCGGAATGGCTGTGTCTGACGGCCAGCAGTCGTCATAGCCGGAAGAGAGCAGGAGGATATCGGCAGTGATATTTTCCACCTTGATTCTTGCGTTTTCGCTTTCGGTGCAGCTGTCATAACCAAAGCGCATGATCTGCTTGAAGGTATATTTTGATTTGATCAGTTTTATCACACCCGACAGCAGATTATGGTGCAGGATTGCAACAGGAAGATAGGGGAAATCTTTCCCTTTATAGGTCAGAGAAGAGCAGTTCTGCGGTTTTGTGATACCCTTAACTCCTTCGGTGACATAATCGTATGGTGATGAAGCAATAACGACCTCGATATCGGGAATCAGACTTGCACAAAGCAAAACATATCTTGCACCGAAGGATAAACCATACATCGCAAAGCGGCTGTAACCTTCTTTTTTCAGCAGTGCGATAGCCCTTTCGGCATATTCCACAGGGACTTGTATCGGGTCTTTCGGCATTTCCTTGTCCCATAAGGAATTGGCGATCATCATAACAGAATAACCTGCCTTGTGGATAAATCCGAATAATTTAACAGCATTTTCTTCCGCCGTACCTGTTCCGGGCATGACAATGACAACTTTGTCTTTGTGTGTAGTTCCTTCAAACCATCTTGCGCAGAAACCGTCTTTGTTGATTGAATATCTTTCTTTCATCTGAGTTCTCTCCTTTGATTTTAATGACATAACAGTTGTTATGTTTTGTTATGTGAAAGAGGCTGTCAGTACGACAGCCTCTCAGTTACCTTCATTCAGTTTTCTGATCAGTTCTGAAAATCCTGCATCTGCATAGCAGGCCATATATTTTGTCAATTTGATTGCCTCCTCAATGGAATACTTGCCGTGTATAATCTCCAGATATCCCTGAAGCCGCATACCGACGATAATTTTAATTAAATCAGGATTTGTTTTGCGGCGAGCGTATCTTTCAAAAAAGTCGGTATTGACCTTTTCGAGCATTGCTTTGTATTCGGTAAAGAAGCTTTCATACTTTGTTCCTGCGGATTTTTCGAGGATCAGGATACATTCGTCACGGTAAGTCATCAGAAACCGCATGATATTTTCCTCATTCTCGACCGAAGTATTCAAATCATCAGTTTCTTTTTGAATGGAAGTTTGAATCAGCTCCCGATACAAAGCTAAGGGCTTGTCTACAATACTGCAAAAAAGATCCTCTTTATTGTTAAAGAAAAAATACAATGCTCCTGTTGTAACACCTGCTTTGGAGCAAATTCTGCGTAGTGAAGCGTTTTTGAATCCGTGCAGGAGAAATTCTTCCTTGCCTGAGTTCAGCAGCTTTTCCTTTACACTAATATCTTGCTCTGACATTTCCAAAACCCCGTTTATTTACGATTCTTATAATAAGTATAGCATAACAACTGTTATGTGTCAAGGAATTTATAAGAATATTGGCAGATAT
This sequence comes from Clostridia bacterium, assembly GCA_017475765.1. Lineage (GTDB taxonomy): Bacteria > Bacillota > Clostridia > Oscillospirales > Acutalibacteraceae > UBA1213. The sequence goes on from JAFVEY010000032.1 coordinate 8,427, forward strand.
GAATGGATGCAGCTTTATAATT
>JAFVEY010000033.1 GCA_017475765.1 Clostridia bacterium
ATGAAAAATGATTGTAAAAGAATTTCAAAAGGAGATATATTTATGCGAGCAACCGGAATTGTCAGAAGAATAGATGACCTCGGAAGAGTTGTGATACCGAAAGAAATACGCCGCACACTTCGTATACGTGAGGGCGACCCGCTTGAGATCTATACCGATTCGGGCGGAGAGGTGATTTTTAAGAAATATTCGCCGATGGGTGAAATGTCGGGCTTTGCCGAGCAGTATGCCGATGTGCTTAACAGAGTTGCTAAATGCCCTGTGATCATAACGGACAGAGACCATGTTGTGGCGGTTTCGGGTATTTCAAAAAAGGAATATCTGGAAAGAAGAATTTCTTCATCTTTGGAGGAGCTTATCGAAAACAGGCGCAGCTTTATCGCTGACAGGAATACGATCGCAAAGCTGAAGCCGATAGAGGGGATCGACAGATGTGCAGGAGTTGCTTATCCGATCATTTCATCGGGCGACATCACCGGAGCAATTGTCATTCTGCTTTCGGACACAGCCGAAATACCGACCGAAAGCGAGGTAAAACTTGCTCAGGCGGCAGCCGAATTTCTCGGCAGACAAAATGAAGAATAACTTCGGAACGTCCGCAGAGGCGTATCCGTACAGTCGCTTACCGGGGCTTTGTGCGTTGGTGAGCGGCTTTTTTGTAATATTATTCAGCCTGATGATTGTATTATAAAAACAAAGACGAACAGTTGAATTTCCGGGAGAAAAATGGTATGATATGTTTCTTGGAGGGATATTATGAAGCTGAAAAAGTCAAAGGGACAGATATCCGAAACATATTTTATCGGCTCAGTGCTTGCTGTTGCAGGAGGATATTTTGATGCTTATACTTATGCGGCAAGAGGTCATGTTTTTGCCAATGCACAGACGGGCAATATGGTGCTGATGGGGATAAGTGTTCTTTCGGGCGATTTTCTGCAAGCACTTTCCTATTTTTTGCCGATATTTGCCTTTGTTGCAGGTATTGTGATTTGTGAGATTCTGAAAAAGTACTGTAACAGATTCCATATTCATTGGCGGCAGTATGTGATTTTTATGGAAATGGCGGTTACGCTCATTGTCGGTTTTTTGCCGCAGGGCAGATCGGGCGGTATTGATTTTGATATGGTTGCAAATATCTCGATATCATTTGTATGTTCGCTTCAGGTGCAGAGTTTCAGAAAAATCAGGGGTATCGTCTGTGCCACAACAATGTGTACGGGCAATCTCAGAAGCGGAACAGATTGTCTTGTCAGATATTTTTCCGAAAAAGAGAAAAAGCTGCTCAGAACCGCAGGAAAATATTATGGAATTGTAGGATTCTTTATTTTAGGCGCACTTATCAGTTCGTATGTGACAGGGATTCTTGGTGAAAAATCCGTTATGCTCTGTGCTGTCGCTCTTGCGGTTGTATTGCTGCTGATGTTTATTGAGCCTGAGGAAAATATTGAATAATAAAAAGCTGTCCGGAAATGGACAGCTTTTTTGCACATATAATGGTTTTTTACTCTTCCGGAATGGTATCATCATCCGAAAAATCAACAGTAAAGGCTTCAAAGAACGGCTCAGCATCGCTGGAAGCAATTCTGCCGATATCGCTGTTTGCAGGGATATATTCGATCTCAATTCCCTTTATTTTTTCCGATGCTCTTTTCTTGACAGCATCAATGATGTTTTTGGTTTCCTCAGCGGACGCTTCTCCGCAGTCGATAACGACAAGCAGATTTTTCTTTTTTTCTTTGCGTATCGCTTTTATGTAGCCTTTCACAGCACCCTCAGCATGATCCAGCGTTTCATTGAGAACGGCGATGAGCTTCGGGTCGAGCTGATCGGGGTTGAAAATAACAGCTTTTTTGGCGGTTTTATGGTCGGGAACTGCAGCAACGGCTTTTTGTATGGCTTCACAGGTTTCTTTTACAAGATTAAAATTTAGTGTCATCGGATTGATAACAACGGTTTCGCCTGCCTTGCAGAATGACTCTATCTGTGCAAAATCCGAACTCATGACATTGAAGCTGCCTTTGGGATCGAATTTTCTCAGTTCATTGATATCTGTGAAAAACGGAACGACTTTCTTGCTTCCGTCAGCACGCTCCAGACCCGGAATGGTAACGGTATTATCCTTTGGTTCTCCCTTGATCGGAACAAGGTATTTAGCGTGATAGGTTTCAACAAGAAGATTCAGCTCCTTGTCGGGCGTAATGGTTTTATTTTCAAGGCATTGGAAAAATCTGTTGGCGCTGCACACGAATGCTGGATTGAAAACGGGGCGTTCCTTTTCGGGCAGGTTTGAATAGTCGGGAATATTGACAAGCTGCTCCATTTCCAAAAAGATGAAGTCCTTTCCGTTATCAATAATAACGCTTTCAAAACCGCAGCGGAAGAATGTACTGAACATATCCAGTCTGTCATCCTTCGGGCATTCGGCAGTAGTGACTGTGGAATTAGCAGTTGATTTCATGTGACGGCAGTAAGCCTCGCAGTATTCCTTTTCGGAAAACAGGAATACGGTGGGGCTGCCCTGAACGTAGTCTATATAAAATCCCTTTGTAATCGGAGAAAATGCAACCCAAAGCATATCGCAGGTCTGTATTTCCCTGACTATTTCCTGGAGATTATTTTTTTCATCATTTTGTTTGTATTTTTTTATCAGCTCTTGCATTTTGCTCATAGCTTTTCCTCCGATTGAAATATAATATAAAATCTACAAATTCATTATATAATATTTTATATCGGATTGTCAATAATCAATAAACAGCTGCATATACTTAAGCAGGCAGCCGAACACATTCCGGTTTTGGTATGCTGCCTGCCGGGGCGTTCTTTCATAGAATCAGGACTGAAAACTGTTAATATCTGATTTTGAACCTGTGATATTCCTGATCAGGGAGAAGTTCATGGGCATACTCGGATAGCTGAACTGAGAGGGCATTACTCTTGCATTCATAACGGTATAGTCGTCATTTCCGTAAGGGTCAAAGGGTGCGCCGATGGAGTTGAAGTCTGTGTCGATCTGATGCTTTTGGTTATTCATATGATTCACCTCATGATTTTGTACGGCCGCTCTTAATATGAATCATTGAGCGGCATGGATTTGGCAGCTGATCTGCTGTGAAAATACCTTTTAAAAGGCTTACTCAAATATTATATGTTAGCTTTCTGCTTGATTATTCAATTTCCGTGATTTTCTATGTTCATTATAAAAATGATGAAAAATCATAAAAATATTTGTGTAGAAAAGGAGAACAGAATTTTGGTTATTTTTTCTGAATTTGATAAAAATGCAAAAATCCGTCTTTTCAAAGGTGCCGTGATTGCTGCTCTTACGACTATGATCATCACAACGGCATTTTTTATTTTCAATTATGATCCTCCTGTTGCGGAATATAACGGAATAGTTTACAGCACATCGGCAGCTGATGAGGAAGAAATTCAGAAATTTGCAGAACAGTTTGGGCTGAAAACGAAAAAAGAGCCTGTCTTTGTGAAAGAAATTACAATACCGGAGCAGTTTAATGAGGTATATGAGCATTATAATGACATTCAGAAATCTGTCGGACTGAATCTTGAAAAATATAAGAAAGCCAAATGCCGACTTCTCAGCTATCGGCTGGACGGATATAACGGCGATGACAGAGTGCTTTTAAATCTGATTATATGTGATGATCGTGTTGTTGCAGGCGATATAAGCGAAGAAAAATATAATGGCTTTATGCTTAGTCTGGCAGGGGAATCTGTATCATATTGAAAGCACCAATTACTTTATGATATTAAAATGCTATTAGATGATATAATAATAATCTTGACAGGCTAAAATCAAAGTGGTATCATATTAAACAGACCGCTGAAATTATTATTTTACAAATTAAGGTCACTATTGTGCTATTTTCTGTTGAATAATACGGCTGCGGATCATAAAATCAAAAGGAGAAGTTTAATATGCTGCTGGACAGATTTTTGCCGAGGATCGAATTTGAATCCTATGAGGATTTTAAAACGAATTATAAAGTAAATGTTCCGGACAATTTTAATTTCGGCTTCGATATTGTAGATGAATGGGCAAAACAGGATGAAAACAAAAAGGCTCTCGTATGGTGCAATGACCACGATGAGGAAAAGATATTTACTTTTAAGGATATCAGCCTGCTGTCCAATAAGGCAGCCAATTATTTCAGAAGTCTCGGCATAAAAAAGGGCGATGTGGTCATGATGATCCTTCGCCGCCGCTGGGAATACTGGGTTTGTGCGGTTGCTCTCCATAAGCTCGGCGCTATTACGATTCCCGGCACTCTCCAGCTTACAAAGAAGGATATCGTTTACAGAGCAAATGCAGCCAAAGCCAGCGCTATTGTATGCCTTAACGATGATTTTGTTATAGAGCAGGTGGAAAAATCACTTCCCGATACGCCGACCATCAGACATCATATTGTTGTCGGTGAAAGCCGTGAGGGCTGGGAATTTTTTGAGGATGAGATCGAAAAATTCCCGGATGTATTTGAACGTCCGACAGGTGATCAGGCAACGACAAAGGATGACCTTATGCTTATTTATTTTACATCGGGCACAACTGGTATGCCGAAAATGGTTCAGCACAGCTTTTCACATCCTCTCGGACATATTGTGACGGCTAAATACTGGCAGCAGGTTCAGGAAAATAAGCTCCATATGAGCGTTACCGATTCAGGCTGGGCAAAATTCGGCTGGGGAAAGATTTATGGTCAATGGATCTGCGGTGCAGTTATATTTGCTTATGATATGGATAAATTTGTTCCGGCAAAGCTGCTGGAGAAAATGTCAAAATATAAGCTGACAACCTTCTGTGCGCCTCCGACAATGTACCGATTCATGCTGCTTGAGGATGTCGCTTCTTATGATCTGTCCTCCATTCAGCATTGGGCAACAGCAGGAGAACCGCTGAATCCCGAAGTGAACAACAAATGGTTCGGATTTACGGGACATAACATCTATCAGGGTTTCGGTCAGTCAGAGGGAAGTGTGCTGATGGCTGATTTTCAGTGGGACGATATCAAGATCGGCTCAACAGGAAAGCCGTCGCCGCTTTATGATATCAAGCTGCTTGATAATGACGGAAATGAAGTCGGCACAGGTGAGGAAGGCTGCATATGTGTTATGGACGTCAAAAATAATCCGCCTGTCGGTCTGTTTACCGGATATTATCTGAATCCCGCAATGACAGATGAGCTTCTTCTCGGCAAATACTACAATACCTGCGATATGGCATGGCGTGACAGCGAGGGTTATTATTGGTTTGTCGGAAGAAATGATGATGTTATCAAATGTTCAGGCTACCGCATAGGTCCGTTCGAGGTGGAAAGTGCTATGCTGGAGCATGACGCTGTTGTGGAATGTGCCATAACAGGCGCCCCCGATCCTGTCAGAGGTCAGGTCGTAAAGGCTACCGTTGTTCTGAAAAAGGGCTATGAGCCGAGCGAGGAGCTTATCAAGGAGCTTCAGAACCATGTCAAGAAATCAACTGCTCCGTATAAATATCCCAGAATCGTCGAATTTGTCGATGAGCTTCCGAAAACGATCAGCGGAAAAATCAAACGTGCACAGATTCGTCATGAGGACGAGGCGGCTGTCCGTGTGAAGGACGAGTAATGATCATTACTATATGAATTTAAAGCTGACATAATGGGCGGAGCTTCGGCTTCGCCTTTCTTTAAGTATATTATTGTTTTATGATGGAGGAAGATCTGGGATTGCAGGAGAATGAGTGAAAATATTGATATGATGCAGGGAATAAACCCCAGAAAATTTTCCGAAAATTTACTCATTGTAATTGACTTATATGATGATTTGAATTATAATGAAAGAGTATCGTTATATATGCCGAAAGGCAAAAATATATATGGAGGCAATTAAAATGAAAAGAGTTTATAATTTTTCGGCAGGTCCTTCTATGCTGCCGCAGTCAGTTCTTGAAAAAGCAGCCGCTGAAATGCTTGACTATCAGGGCAGCGGTCAGTCAGTAATGGAAATGTCTCACCGCTCCAAAATTTACGGAACCATTATCGAGGGTGCAGAAGCTCTTCTCCGTGAAGTAATGAATATTCCCGACAACTATAAGGTGCTTTTCCTTCAGGGCGGTGCATCCACTCAGTTTGCAGCGATTCCGCTCAACCTTGCAACAAAGAGCGGCAAGGCGGACTATGTCCTGACAGGTCAGTGGGCTACAAAGGCACAGAAGGAAGCTGCAAGATATATTGATGCCAATATCGTTGCTTCTTCAAAGGATAAGACCTTCTCCTATATTCCGAAGCTCGATCCGTCAACCTTCACCAAGGATGCAGACTATTTCTATATCTGCATGAACAATACGATTTACGGTACGGTTTACCATGAGCTTCCCGAAACAGGCGATGTTCCGCTGGTTGCAGATATTTCTTCCTGCATCCTTTCCGAACCGATTGATGTTTCAAAGTTCGGACTCCTCTATGCCGGCGCACAGAAGAATATGGCTCCTGCAGGTCTTACCATCGTTATCGTTCGTGAGGATCTTATCGGTCATGCAAAGGATATCTGCCCGACAATGCTTAACTTCCAGACACACGCTGACAACGGCTCTATGTTCAATACACCTCCGTGCTATACGATCTATATTGCTAAGCTCGTACTGGAATGGATCAAGAATGATATCGGCGGTCTGGCAAAGATGAAAGAGATCAACGAGAAGAAGGCTGCTATCCTTTATAACTTCCTTGACAGCTCAAAACTCTTCAAAGGTACAGTTGTTCCTGAGGATCGTTCTCTGATGAATGTTCCGTTCATCACAGGCAGTGATGAGCTTGACGCTAAGTTTGTCAAGGAAGCAACAGAAAACGACTTTGTCAATATCAAGGGTCACCGCAGCGTAGGCGGTATGAGAGCTTCCATCTATAATGCAATGCCGATCGAGGGCGTTGAGAAGCTCGTTAAGTTTATGGGCGAGTTTGAGGCTCGCACCAGCTGATTAATTTGAATTTTATATGTAAGGGTGATTAAAATGTTTAATGTTCAGACACTCAATAAGATCTCAGCAGCAGGTCTGTCAAGACTTGGCGATAACTATACAGTTGCTGATGATGTACAGAATCCTGATGCTGTTCTTGTCCGTTCGGCTTCGCTGCATGAAATTGAGTTTCCCGAAAGCCTTCTTGCCATTGCAAGAGCAGGTGCCGGCGTCAATAATATTCCGCTTGACAAGTGCGCAGAAAAGGGTATTGTTGTTTTCAATACACCGGGCGCTAATGCCAATGCCGTTAAGGAGCTTGTTATCACGGCTTTGCTGATCAGCTCCAGAAATGTAGTAGGCGGTATTGAATGGGCAAAGACACTCAAGGGCAACGGCGATGCTGTCGGCAAGCTGGTTGAAAAGGGCAAGAGCCAGTTTGTAGGACCTGAAATCAAGGGCAAGACACTCGGCGTGGTAGGTCTCGGCGCTATCGGTATTCTTGTTGCCAATGCAGCAGTTGCTCTCGGCATGGATGTTATCGGCTACGATCCCTTCCTTTCCGTTGACAATGCACTCAGACTTTCACACAAGGTTAAGCACGTTGTATCTCTTGATGAGGTATTTGCAGGCAGCGACTACATAACAGTTCATGTACCGCTGACACCTGAAACAAAGGGCGTTATCAATGCAGAAAATATCGCAAAGATGAAGGACGGCGTCCGCATTATCAACTATTCAAGAGCTGATCTTGTTGTATCTGCTGATATTGCAGCCGCTATCGAGAGCGGTAAGGTTGCAGCATATACAACTGATTTTGCAACAGACGATATTCTTGACGTCAAGGGTGTTATTGTCACACCTCACCTCGGTGCATCCACACCTGAATCCGAGGATAACTGCGCTCAAATGGCTGCCGATGAGATCAAGGATTATCTTGAAAACGGCAACATCAAAAATTCTGTTACACTTCCGGCTGTTTCTGCTCCGAGAACAGGTGCAGCAAGAGTTACTGTTATCCACAAGAATGTTCCGAACATTATCACTACTGTTACAGCAGCTCTTTCGGAAACAGGCAACAACATCGAAAGCCTTGACAGCAAGTCAAAGAAGGACTACGCTTACACCATTATCGACACAGCAAATGATGTTGACGCAGCTGCCGCAGACAAAATTGCAGCAATTGACGGCGTGATACGTGTAAGAGTTATTAAATAATTATTTTTAAAATCTGATCTGCGCCCGAGGCAATAGTTTCGGGCGCAACTTGTATTTACAGGGAATTATAATACCGGTTGTATATATTCAAAAAATATTACAGTATGTATAATACTCCGTGCGTCAGCACATTCAAAGTTTGTGGTTTCCAAAGGAAGAGCATTTGGTGGGGTTGGAAAAAAGACCCTATTATGATAAGGAGAGAGAAATATGGCTGATAAAAAGGTTAGAACCAGATTTGCACCGAGTCCGACAGGATTTATGCACGTCGGTAATTTGAGAACAGCGCTTTATGAGTATCTGATCGCAAAATCACTCGGAGGTGATTTTGTGCTGAGAATTGAAGATACGGATCAGGAAAGAAAAGTCGATGAAGCGGTAGATATTATATATAATACGCTTCGCTCAGCAGGTCTGAACCATGACGAGGGTCCGGATATCGGCGGAGAATACGGTCCGTATGTTCAGAGCGAAAGAAAGGATATGTATATTCCCTACGCTCAGGAGCTGGTTGAAAAGGGTAAGGCTTACCGTTGCTTCTGCACCAAGGAAAGACTTGACAGTCTGCGTGAAAATTCAGATGATCCGGGTGCAGGCTATGACCGTCATTGCCGTAATCTTTCTCAGGAGGAAATACAGGAGCTTCTTGATAAGGGTACACCGTATGTTATCCGCCAGAAAATGCCGCTGGAAGGTACGACAACCTTTGAGGATGCCGTTTTCGGCACGATTTCCGTTGAAAACAGCGAACTGCAGGATCAGATACTGATTAAAGCCGACGGATATCCGACATATAACTTTGCTAATGTCATAGACGATCATACAATGAATATCACTCATGTTGTCAGGGGAAGCGAATATCTTTCGTCCACACCGAAATATAACCTTCTTTATGAATCCTTCGGCTGGGAGATACCGACCTATATTCATCTTCCGCTTATTATGGGAAAAAATGATGACGGCTCCATTTCAAAGCTCTCCAAACGGCATGGTGCGACAAGTTTTGAGGATCTGGTAAAGGCAGGATTTCTGCCGGAGGCGATCATCAACTATATTGCCCTTCTCGGATGGGCGCCGAAGGATAACAGAGAAATGTTTACACTTCCGGAGCTTGTGGAGAATTTTTCCGTTGACGGAATCAGCAAATCGCCTGCTGTATTTGACTATGATAAGCTCGAATGGTTTAACAGCGAATATATCAAGGCGATGTCCGTTGAAAAATTTGCCGAGGCAGCAGAACCTTATTTCAAGCAGGCTCTCGGAGATAAAAATCTTGACAGGCTCAAACTTGCATCTATTCTTCAGCAGAGAACGATAAGGCTTGCGGATATCCCCGAAAAGATCACATTCTTTGCGGAGCAGCCGGAATATGGTGTTGATTTGTTTGTCAATAAAAAGAGCAAAACAAACCTTGAAAATGCTCCCGGTCTCTTAAAGGCAGGCATTGAAGCGCTGGAAGCCCTTCCGGTATGGGATCACGATTCTATCCATGATTGTCTGATCGGTCTTGCACAGAAGCTGGAAGTCAAAAACGGCACAGCAATGTGGCCTGTTCGTATTGCGGCTTCGGGCATGACGGTAACACCCGGCGGAGCGGTTGAAATTCTTGATATTCTCGGCAGAGAGGAATCGCTTTCAAGACTTCACAAAGGACTGGAAAAATTAACAATTAGCAATTAACAATGAGCAATTATTCTTTGCTTTTGTCAGAGTAATACTAACAGGTGATATTCTTTGAAAAATCATAAAAAATCGGCTAAGTATCGGTATCAGCTCAGGAAAAAGCAGAGATTGGAAAAATACGGTTCTTTTCTGCATAGTGAATGTCCTGTATGTGGGGAAGATACGTTTTTCTATGACAAATACGACAGTATCGTGTGTTTTCGATGTGATGTATGGTTCAGCAAAGCCTGTGATGATCCGAATTGTCCGTTTTGTGCTGGCAGACCTGAATTTCCGTCAAAAGCAATATGGGCAGAATCAGAAAATGATACGCAGCCTGTTTCCGGAAAAGAACAGCGGCTCTTTTGCTACGGACGTAAATATAACGGAACAATGCGGCATAAAAACAAAAAGATATTCATTCAAAAACAAAACGATCAGTCAGAGATGTTATACTGAACAGAAGGCGGTGTTTTTTTGGAAAAGTATGACGAGTGGAAATCGGAGCTTGACGAATATATCCGACAGGGGGAACCCGGTCGTTCCGAAAAAAGTGCCGCATGGCAGACAGCAATCGGATTGCAGGATGTGGATGGTCTGCAAATTTCGCCGTATCTTCTGGAAACAGCGAAGGAGCATATTGAAGGAAATATCAGTATTTCAGTGGCGCAAAAGCGGATACAAAGCTATTATCGGGAACGTCAAAACAGAAACAAAGCCGAAGCCGATACAATGGAGGCGGATATTGTTTCGGCAAGGATAGCGGAACTTCTGGAAGAAAAAACCTTTCAGTTTTCTCCGGCAGAATGGAAGAATACCCATAGACGGTTGTTTTGTGATGTGTTCGATCATGCAGGCAAATTCAGAAATTATAATATCATAAAGAATGAGTGGGTATTAAAAGGCGATACAGTTCTGTATGCTTCTTATGACAGTATTGCGGATACGCTGGATTATGATTTCAATATGGAAAAGAATTTTTCATATCAGGGGATTTCCATAGCGGAAGCAGTCCGGCATATTGCGAAATTTGCATCCGATATCTGGCAGATTCACCCATTTTGCGAAGGCAATACAAGATCAACCGCCGTATTCATAATCAAATATTTACGGACTTTCGGTTTTGATATCAATAATAATGTATTTGCGGAAAATTCATGGTATTTCAGAAATGCAATGGTGAGAGCAAATTATAATGATCTGCGCAGCGGTATTCATGCGACAACTGAATATCTGGAATTATTTTTTGAAAACCTGTTATTGGGAACACAGCATGAACTGAAAAACAGATATCTTCATATCGGCTATTCCGAAAACGGTAACGGACAGACACAATAGATAAAAAGAAAAAATGATCAGGGGGAAATGACAATGGCAGATGAAATAAACAATACGGAAGCAGCGGCAGGCAACTTTATTCAGGATTTCATCAGGGAGGATATCGCCGAGGGCGGTATGTATGAGGGCAGAACCGTGCATACAAGATTTCCGCCCGAACCGAACGGATATCTGCATATCGGCCATGCAAAGGCGGTATGTATTGATTTCGGAACGGCGGAAAAATTCGGAGGAATATGCAACCTCAGAATGGATGACACCAATCCGACCAAAGAGGATGTCGAGTATATTGATGCCATCAAAGAGGATATCAGATGGCTGGGCTTTGACTGGGACGACAGGTTCTATTTTGCTTCAGAATATTTCGAGCAGATGTATGAATATGCGGTGGAGCTGATCAAAAAGGGTCTTGCTTATGTCTGCGAGCTGACTCCCGAACAGGTCAGAGAAAACAGGGGCGATCTGACCACTCCGGCAAAAAGTCCGTTCCGTGACAGACCGATTGAAGAAAGCCTTGACCTTTTTGAAAGAATGAAAAACGGCGAGTTTGAAGAGGGCAAAATGACGCTCCGTGCCAAAATCGACCTTGCAAGCGGTAACTTCAATATGCGTGACCCGGTTATCTATCGTATTAACCGTATTCGTCACCACAGAACTGGCGACAAGTGGTGTATCTATCCGATGTATGATTTTGCTCACCCGATCGAGGATGCTATCGAGGGAATCACACATTCTCTCTGTACGCTTGAATTTGAAGCACACAGACCGCTTTATGATTGGGTCATCGACAATATTACCGCTCCGTGCAAACCCAGACAGATTGAGTTTTCCAGACTGGGAATCAACAATACCGTCATGAGCAAGAGAAAGCTCCGTCAGCTTGTCGAGGACGGCTATGTTGCAGGCTGGGATGATCCGAGAATGCCGACACTCTGCGGTCTGAGAAGAAGAGGATATACCCCGGCTTCTATCCGCAATTTCTGCGAAAAAATAGGCGTTTCAAAGACAAACAGCGTTGTGGAATACAGCTTCTTGGAGCATTGTCTGCGTGATGACCTTAATGAAAATGCAAGGCGTGTGATGTGCGTTCTGCATCCCGTTAAGCTGGTTATCACCAATTATCCGGAAGGAAAAACAGAGACCTTTGAGGTTGAAAACAATCCGCAGAAGCCGGAGGACGGCACAAGAACGATTACATTCAGCAGAGAATGCTATATAGAGGCAGAGGATTTCATTGAAGAAAAAATAAAAGGCTACAATCGCTTTTATCCCGGCAATGAGGTACGTCTGAAATCGGCATATATCGTGAAATGCACAGGCTGCAAAAAAGATGAAAACGGAAAGGTCGTTGAGGTCTATGCCGAATATGACCCTGCCACAAGGGGCGGAGATACGCCGGACGGCAGAAAGGTCAGGGGAACGGTTCATTGGGTAGATGCTGACAATTATCTGGAAGCAGAAGTAAGACTTTATGAAAACCTCTTTACAGATCCCGAACCAGATGTCGGCGATAAGAACTTTCTTGACTATATCAATCCGACAAGCCTTACGGTTCTGAAAGGCTGTATCATTGAAAAATCCGTTGAGGGTGCGCAGGCTCCGATGAGCTTTCAGTTTATGCGTCTGGGATATTTCTGCCTTGATAAGGACAGTACACCGGACAGACTGATCTTTAACCGCAGCGTGTCTCTTAAGGACGGCTACAAAAAGAAATAAATCAGAAGCTATGCAATACTACAATCTTAAAACCAGTCAGAGATTCAGTCTGATCTTATTCATATCAGGCGGTCTGTTGAGTGTGATACTTGATCTGCTCGGTATCGGTTCGGTGACGCCGCAGGCTGTTTTCAATACACCAGTCAATATTCCTGTTCCGGACTTTATAGCTGTTCCGGCAGTATTTGCGGCGGCGGGGATCATTGTCGGTCTTGTATCAAAAACACAGGCGGCAGCTGTCATATACGGAATTGCGGCAGGACAATGTCAGTTTTTTCTTCCGCTGATTGTTTACTTGTTTATTCTGCACAGCGGCACTCCGTTTGATGTAATGTGGAGGTCGCTGTGCGGACTTCCGCTGACAACCGCTTTTTCGGGAATCGCTTTTTCGATTAAAACACTTGTCGGAAACAGTAACAAAAAGAAATGAAATAAATAAAATACACATCATAATTTTTTGCAGAGGAGAGAATAATATGAGTGCAAGTGCCGTGATTCTGGCAGGCGGCGAGGGCAAAAGAATGAAGTCGGGCAGACCGAAGGTTCTCAGCGAGGTATTATTTCAGCCGATGATCAGATGGGTGATCGACACGGTAAGAGAAGCGGGAATCGAGGATATCTGCGTTGTTACCGGCAGCAAAAGAGAATTTGTCGAGGAATATCTTTCAACACTTCCTTTTACGGTTGAAACCGTTTTTCAACCCGAAAGACTCGGAACGGGTCATGCGGTGATGATGGCTCTTCCGTTTCTTGAAAAGCGCCGGGGAAGCGATGTGCTGATACTCAACGGCGACGCCCCCTTTATCAGCGTTGATACCATCAGGAATGCCCGAAATGCACAGCTTAAGGCAAAGGAAAACAGAGGCTGCACCGTCATTTCCGCAGAGGTCGAAAATCCGACAGGCTACGGAAGAATCGTGCATGAGGATAATGCTTCGGAGACGCTGAAAGCCATTGTCGAGGAAAAGGAAGCCGATGATGAGATCAGAAAAATCAGAGAGGTCAATTCCGGCGCTTACTGGTTCAATACGGATGAGCTTGTTAAAGCCCTCGGAAAACTGACTAAAAGCGAAAAAACAGGGGAATATTACCTCACCGATACGGTTGAAATCATCAAGAATGACGGAAAAACGGTCATATCGTTTGTGGCTGAAAATGCGGATTCGGTTCTCGGCGCAAATGACTGTATTCAGCTTGCACAGCTTAATGAGATTGCAAGAATGAGGATTCTGCACGAGAATATGGCAGGCGGCGTCAATATTCCCTGTACGGACGGTGTTATCATAGGAAAAAATGTACGTATCGGAGCCAATACAACTATCCTTCCGTCATCTGTTATCAGGGGCAAAACGGTGATAGGCTCCTTCTGTGAGATAGGTCCTGCTGTTCTTGTTGATAGCTGTCAGATAGGTGATGGAATTGAAATACGAACATCCGTCAACAATGTCAGATTATAATTGTAATTGGCAAATATTTCTTTGTGCATAATAAATTATAATTTGTCAGATTTTAAATAGTTTTACATAAATAAGACAAAAATCGGCAAAATGTTCGGTTTATCGGATAAAAACTTGATTTTTCGGCGAATAGGTATTAAAATATTATTGAATGAAATGGTGCCGGCAACATATCGTAGGGATCTTTTTGGGGATTACAGTATGATGGTATGTCGGGTATCGAAACAAAAATAAATTTTGGGAGAGAGTTATATGAATTTTCACGGCAAGGATATTAAAATCTTTACCTGCAACTCCAACAGATCAGTAGCTCAGCAGATCGCTGCTTGTCTCGGAATTCCTGTTGGCAAATCAGAGGTGACAAGCTTCAGCGACGGCGAAATTGCCGTTTCTCTGCATGAGTCTGTCAGGGGTTCGGAATGTTTTATTGTTCAGTCAACCTGCGCTCCGGTCAATGACAATATCATGGAGCTTTTGATTATGATCGACGCAATGAAGAGAGCTTCTGCAGCAAGAATCACAGCGGTTATTCCGTATTTCGGCTATGCAAGACAGGACAGAAAGGCAAAGGCACGTGACCCGATCTCCGCAAAGCTCGTTTCCGACCTTATCACAACAGCAGGCGCAGACAGAGTTCTTACAATGGATCTTCACGCTGCTCAGATTCAGGGCTTTTTCAATATCCCTGTGGATCATCTTCTGGGCGCTCCGATTCTGGCTAATTACTTCAAAAAGAAGATCGGCAGCAATACAGATGATTATGTTGTCGTATCTCCCGACCTCGGCTCCGTTACAAGAGCAAGAAACTTTGCAACACGTCTCGGCTGCCCGATCGCTATTATAGATAAGCGCCGTCAGAGAGCCAATGTTTCTGAAGTTATGAACATCATCGGTGATGTTAAAGACAAGAAGGTTATTCTTGTTGATGATATGATTGATACGGCAGGTACTCTTTGCAATGCTGCTCAGGCTGTTGTGGAAAGAGGCGGTGCTACTGAGGTTTATGCCGGTGCAACTCATGCTGTGCTTTCAGGTCCTGCTATTGATAGAATCAAAAATTGTGTTATTAAAGAAGTTATCCTTCTTGATACCATTACCGTTCCTGAGGACAGATATCTTGACAAGTTCACAACACTCCCCGTTGCTCCCGTATTTGCGGAAGCAATTGAAAGAATCTATGAGGACAAGCCTGTTTCCTCGATTTCTGTCTGAATATTTCATTTGCTTTTCATCCCTGACGGAGCTGATCTGTCAGGGATTATTACATATAAATATTTGATATCAATATGAAACACGCAGCAATTCGTCCGAGGGGGATCGGATGAGTTGCTGCGTGTCGTTATGGGAAAGGGATCGCTGTGAGGATCCCTTTCTTTCGTATTCTCAACACCTGTCTGATGAATTTTTTGATTAAATTATAATAAAGCGTCATAAAATAATTATATGAATAAATATATCATTTGTCAAGTGAAAAATATATCATTTTATGATACAATAATTCCTATTTTACGGCAATTTTAAATCATTTTATGATGTATTACTTCATACTATAATATATAAAAGATCGGTTGATGAGGTAAAATATATGAAAAAAGAAATTAATGTAATACTTGGAGAGCGGATCAAAGCACTCAGAAAACAAAAGGGATATACAAGGGAAGCGTTTGCCGAAAAATTATCGGTAAGTACAAGATTTCTTGCTGCTGTGGAGAGTGGGGAAGCGGGAGTTTCTCTTTCCACTCTAAAAAAAATTGTGCTGGCGCTTGATACGTCTGCTGATTATCTGATCGGGGTAAAAAATGAAATGGGTTATGATTTTTATAGGCAGTCAGCCATCAACAAAATCAGTAAAATAGATGGCCGATACCTTATGCAGATCAATAAAATATTGGAAGGATTTGACGAAATAGTGAGTATCAATCAAAATACGGAGATCTTGTGAAAATACAAGGTCTCCGTTAGCTTTGTTATTTTTTCAATTTCATTGAATGTATGATAGTTCTGACAGCAGCAATTTCTTCTTCACTCAGACCGGAAAGATCAAGCATTTCTGTCTGCTTTGCACCAAGAAGATAGTCGGTGCTGACATGGAACAATTCCGCCGTTTTCAGGAGTATTTCATAAGACGGCATTCTCATTCTTGTTTCATAAGCGCTGATCACCGATTTGGTCAGACCGAGTTTTTTTGCAAGTTCAGCCTGAGTGAAATGTGCCTGAGTTCTGAGATGTTTCAATCTGTTTCCGAATTCATCCATATTCAAATGCCCTTTCTCTTATGCCTTCCCGATACAGATCTTCCTGAGAAGTTCCACAGCTGGTTCGATATCCTCAGGCAGTATTCCTGCAAAGCTCAGCCGCAGTCTGCTGCCATCCGAGCCCGGCAGCTCAGTAATGCGAAGTCCTTTTTCCAAGGCGGCGGCAGACAGATCGGTGTATGCTGTCGGAAGTGTTATTTCAATATAGAGAGAGTTTTCAAAAACTGTCAGTCTGAGATTATCACCGAAATGCTTTTTCAGAGCGCTGGTAAGTGCGGTTGACTTTTCATAATATATCTTTCGCAGCTTCCTGAGACGTTTGTCGAGCTGACCTTCATGTATGTATTTGGCAAGGGCAAGCTGCTCAACCTTGGATGCCGCCTGATTGTAAAGCATCGACTTCTTTTTATATTCGCAAAGAAGCACATCGGGCAGCACGGCATATCCGACCCTGACAGAGGGAAGGAGCAGCTTTGAAAACGAACCGATATATATCACTCTGCTGCTGTCTGTTCCCTGAAGCGCCGGTATCGGTCGGGAGCTGTATCGCAGTTCTCCGTTATAGTCATCCTCGATGATGATTCCGCCGCAGTCTGCTGCACGCCGGAGAAGCTCATAACGGCGGCTCATTTTCATCGGCTGTCCTGTCATCAGGTTTTCGGAGGGATTAACAAACAGTATTTTTGTCTCAAAATTGCATAAATTGTCTGTTTTCATGCCATCACAGTCGCTGGACATATAGGCTATATTATATCCGCAGTCGGTAAAAACCTGTTCGGCTCTTGCAAAGCCGCCTTTTTCAATGGCAATGGTATCACCGTAAGGTCTGAGCAATCCGCAGATAAGATACAGAAGCTGCTGTGTGCCTGCACCTATCACAATGCTGTCCGGTGAACATTCCACGCCTCGCACAGTATAGCTGTAATGAGCCAGCTCCCGTCGGAGCTCATATTCACCCTGCGGCGTTCCGTAGGCAGCCATGGCAGCCTGCTGTTTCAGCACATCCTTGACATAGGTACGCCAGATTTTGATGTCTGCACTTTCAATATCAATACTTCCGCTTCCGAGATCATAAAGTATTTCCGGTGTGTTTCTTACTCGTTCTGATACAGGCTTAATCGGTTTTCTGGATGCAGACGGCAGGGACGGAGTGTAGACATAAAATCCGCTTTGCGGCTTGCTGATGATATAGCCTTCAATGCTCAGCTGAGAATAGGCACCTTCAACGGTTGTCCTGCTCACTCCGAGATCCTCGGAAAGCCCTCTGATTGAAGGCAGCTTTGTTTCCTGAGGCAGCTTTCCCATTTCGATTGCCTCGCTGATACAGTTATAAAGCTGCTGATAGAGCGGTATGCGGCTGTCCTTGTCAAGCTCTATAAAATCATACGTCATGCTCTCCGCTCCCCGGATAGAAGTTATGAAAAAAGAAAAATGAATAGTAAATAATGAATAATACAGATAAGTGACGCTCCAAGAGAGCAAGCCGTAGGGCGTAGCTCGATTGGTCAGCGGAACTTATGCAACGCTAACACCCTGCAGGGGTTATTATACATTATTCATTCTTCACTATTCATTATTCATTGAGCCCCTCTTCGTCAGCGGAGGGGTGTTTCTGGTGCCGGTGACCGGACTTGAACCGGTACGGTATTAACTACCGAGGGATTTTAAGTCCCTTGCGTCTGCCGATTTCGCCACACCGGCGTGTGATCAACATAAAAAGTATATCATAAACTTTATCATTTTGCAATAGTCTTGATTGAAATTTCTGTATTTTGTATTGTCTTTTTGTATTGCCAGTCATTCTGCACATAAACCATAATTTTCATAATTTGGGATTTACATACGTTCGATTTTTAGCCTTGCTACGGTGGGGCTGCTTTTTTATTATAGACAAAAACGCCATTTTTTGTTATCATATATTACAAGAGATCAGATGTAACTATGAGGGATCCATTATGAAGAAACGAACATCGAAACAAATTTTTGTGGAAACTTTTCTGGAGCTGAGCCGTGAACTGCCGATAGACAAAATCACTGTCAAAAAAATCGTCGAAGAAAGCGGATTGTCGCTGAAAACCTTTTATAACCATTTTCCCGACAAATATTCGCTGATGCTGTATATCGAGCAGATGGAGAGCAACAGACTTCATGCCAAGCTGTCAGACGGTGATATGACATTTCACGAATATCTGAGAGCAGGCATAAAGTACTATCAGCAAATCAAACACTTTCTCTCCAATGCTTTTGAAAATACACAGGGTGCGGATTCATATACAAAAATTCATGCTGAGGAAGCCTGCCGTTCCATACTTAACTTTATACAGAAAAAGAACGATCTGACAGAAATACCTGGCGATGTAGTTTTTGCAGAAAGATTATATGCAAATGGTCTGGTAAGCAGTTTCTTTGACTATAATTTCAGTGAAAACAAGCTGACGGAGGATGAATTTATTCGTTATTGTGTAGAATGTATTCCCGAAAAGCTCAGACCATTCTTGCTGTAAAAGTACAGGATTTAGCAAATTGCTGTAAAAGTATAGTGATATCAAAAATCAACCATTGAAATAACCATAAAATAGCATATAATATTATTAAAGGTTGCGCACAATATAAATGCACACAATATTATTGTTTCAGGAGGATTACACTATGACAAAAATTGAACTTTTAAAGGCATTCGCAAAGGGCTGGTTCGGCAACTCACAGCAGCACTCTATCCACGCTCAGCTTCTGAAGGCTCGTGGACTTAATAAGCTCGGCGACAAGATTATGGCTGAATCAGATGAGGAATGGGAAGAGGCTAAAAAGGTCAATGCAAGACTTATCGAGCTTGGAGAAACACCTGTTGTGGAGATCGAGCCTTATCCTGTTATCACCGATATCAAGGAAATGCTTGAATATGACTGCAAGGACGCTGCAGAAGCTCTGCCGATGATGTCAAAATCTCTTGCTATGTTCGATGATGACTATGTTACAAGACATATGATCGAGGAGTTTATCCTTGACGAGCAGGAGCACTACAACTGGGTAAAGGGTCATCTCTGCCTGATCGAGCAGATCGGCATGGAGAATTACATGATCGAGATGCTGGGCGACTGACGGAGGATAAAAATGAAAGATATTGAAAGAGTTTGCAGCTTCCTTGACGAGGCAAATACCTATTATCTTGCAACTGTTGAGGGTGATCAGCCAAGAGTACGCCCGTTCGGAACAGCTCTTCTGTATAACGACAGGCTTTATATCCAGACAGGCAAGGTCAAGGATGTTTCAAAGCAGATCAGTGCAAATCCCAAGGTTGAGATCTGTGCGTTCAAAGACGGAAAATGGCTGAGAATCGCAGGCGAGTTGATCAATGATGATGACCGTGATGTTAAGGTGGCTATGCTGAAAAAGATGCCGAGTCTGAAAGCAATGTACGATCCTGATGACGGCAATATGCAGATGTTATATTTCAAGAATGCAACAGCTACATTCAGCTCGTTTACCAATGCACCGGAGACTATCAGTTTCTAAGGAGGATAATTACCATGAGTGAAAAAGAACAGATTCTCGAAGCAATGAAAAAAGCCGGTGAACCGCTGAATGCAGGTAAAATAGCAGAGCTTACAGGTCTTGACCGCAAGGTCGTTGACAAAACAATGACTGCTATGAAAAAGGATGGTTCGATTGTATCGCCTGTCCGCTGTAAGTGGGAACCCGCTGACAAATAATAAACTGACCGGCATACCTTTTTTAATAAGATATGTCGGTCGTTTTATAAAATCGGA
>JAFVEY010000002.1 GCA_017475765.1 Clostridia bacterium
ATAATACTTATTCTTTTTAAATGTTAAAATATCCCATACATCAACATCCTTTCTTAACACATCCATCGGGATAGGATCGTTATAGTCATCGGGGCAGTTGTCAATGTAGTAATTCGGGTCGAAATAATCCAGCTTTACAGGACAATAAGTAAACAGGTACTCAACAAGGTTATACCAACTAAATGAGTAATTATAGGTGTATGTTGTTAATTCGTTTGTATCAGGATCGATCTTTTCTACTTCGTAAAGCATTTCCTTGTCTTTGAGAGCGTTGTATTTTTCTTGTATATAATCAGGAATATTACCATCCATCATCCGTATACTGTACATATCCATATTATAATCACTCGCACGGTAAAATGCGTATGCATCAAAGATATCAAAATTACCGTCGCAGTTGATATCCAGATCAGGATCGTATTGATCAACGATGTTTTTGAGCTGAATCAATTCATTTTCTTCATAGGAAGAATCGGCTTTAGGTTCGTAGGTCTGAGCCTGTGCAGGCATTGCATTTGCTGAACTTGCTGCTAAAATTGCAGATAAAGCTGCGGCATACTTTTTCATAATAATACTCCCTTCATATTCGTAGTCAAACTCCTGCACAGGGGCAGAAGTTTCCGCTGCCGATATCTGAGTGCTCACAGCGGCAGTAACAGAAGTCAGAATCTGACTGGTTTTTGCAGCTTCGGCTGTTGCTGCGGCTGAGGTCAGTGTCGTGGCATCGGGTATTTTTTCGGACAGTGATGTGCTTGTTTTTGCTTCGGAAGCGGTTGTTTTTACGGTAGTTACAGTGCTTTTGGCAGTCTGCACCGTTTTTGCCGTAACAGTGGTCTGTGATGAAGGAGCAGTTGAAGTGATAGGGTCATTCTCAGAAATAATGGACGAGCTTTCGCTGATATCAGGCTTGGAAGGTCGGTATGACTTGCTGAATACGACCGAGCCTGCGGCTATAACAGCAGCGGCAGCCATCGAGCCTAAACCGTAGATATATTTCGGCGTGATACTGCGCTTTATCCTATGGCTTTCTGCACCGCCGAAAGCAAATACAGCACCTGCCGAACGAGCTTTACTTTTCTCTCCGATCATACGGTATATCTTTTCACGCTCCCGACTGCCTGCCGCAGGATAGCGTTCAGCCAGCTTATCCAGAGTTTCGGCGTCTGCATTTTTCAGCAGCTTAAAAATATTTTTCTTTTTCATAGCGACCTCCTTTCATATCGTGATATTTTTATCGTTAAGCATTTTTCTGAGTTTTTTCAAGGCTCTGATACTCCTCAGCCTTATAGAAACGGGAGCAAGTGGAACTATCTCCGATATCTCCCTTGAATTGCGGTTGAAGAAGAATTTCTGTATGATTATGGTTGCATCGGGCTCGCCGAGACTGTCGATAAGCTCCAGCAGTATTTTCCGCATCTCATTGTCCTCTGAGCTTTTCTGAACGTCGTCTGCGGCGGGAAGGACTTCCGCAGTATCATCGTCGATATAAACAGCAGCAGGTGACCTTGTGAGCTTTCGGAAATAATCTGTGGCTCTCCGTTCTGCGACCATAGCAACAAAGCCTTTGATATCGCCTTCTATAGGCATTTCGGGGTCATAAGAGGAAAAAATGTCAATGAACACATCGCTGACGCACTCGTCTATATCTTCACGTCGGGCGCAGCTATTCAGACGGTTGCATACTATTACATAAACATAATTAAAATATTCATCAAATACAGCCCGCTGAGCCTTTTGTGTATCAGCTTTCAGCAGCAGACGATACTCCTGATGCGTCATTTTCTTCCTCCTCCCCTTGTTGCGACTATAGTACATCACTTATTGTAACATATTTTAAAGCTCCTTTCAATTCCAATGAATGCATTCATAATACGTATTCGTCGGACGGAGAGAAAGTGTTGTCAGTCTGGAAATATTTTTATTTTTTAACATATTATACAGCCGGATTTGTCTATTGTTGTTTAGGGGATCAGATTAGTTGGTGAAGCGATAATAGTGATTATGTGATCTGCTAAGTCTTTCCGCCTAAACTTACTGTCTCTTTATTTTCGAGTTTATACTCTGCTTTTACTCGGCTGCGAAAGTTTTTTTCAAGCTATTCAGGCTTGATTACAGCGAAAATTCGCTGAAATGTATCATCTGTCGGAGTGCCGTTTTGAGAACCCACTTGAACACCTTACGAACCATCAAACTAAGCGATTAACAGACGATTTTGCTATAAAATAAAAGAGAGCCGTTCACACACTTGAACAGCTCTCTTTTTCAGTTATTATTTGTTTCTTGAAAAGTAATTTGCATTGTGGTATAATAAAATAGAAAAATGTTTGTAACGAATTCCGTTTTACTGAGTCATAGTAGTACAAAGCAAAAAGGCGGTGATGGCTTGGAAGATTTTGAAAAGGTCTATACAGAATACTTTAACCTGATATTCGGCTTTGTGCTATCTCTTTGCCATGATGAAGCACTCGCTGAGGAGGTTACTCAGGAATCCTTTTTCAAGGCACTAAAAAGCATAGATAAATTTCGTGGTGATTGCAAGCTGAGTGTGTGGCTGTGTCAAATTGCAAAAAATACACTCAATACAGAATTGCAAAAACAAAAACGATATGCAGAGACAGATGAGAACACATTGCCTGACAATGAAACACCGGAAGAAATGTTAGTACGGAAGGAAACGGCAAAAGAGCTTCATTTTTTGCTTCACGATTTGGCTGAACCTTACAAAGAGGTGTTCTGGATGCGTACATTCGGAGAATTATCTTTCAGGGAAATCGGGGAAATATTTGAAAAAACAGAGAGTTGGGCAAGAGTAACATACCATAGGGCAAGACTGAAACTAAAGGAGGGATTGAAATGAAATATCCGTGTGATGTGATACAAGATTTGCTGCCATTGTACTATGATGAGGCTTGCAGTAAGGAGAGCTGCCGCATTGTTGAGGAGCATATCAGGGAATGCGATAGTTGTAGAAAAATATATGAAGAATTATCTGCTGTCGATTCAGAAATTCCCCAGTTTGATGATTATGAAGAACAGAAAGTTAATTCCTTGCACAAAATAAAAAAGGCAATTACACGAAAGCAAATTATTAGTATCATAGCAACGATATTAGCTTTGATAGTGGCTCTGAATATTGGCGTTTCAGCTTTGAAACATTCGGTTCAAGAAATTGACAGTACAGAGGGTATATCTGTCACAATGGTGGACGGTAATATTATGGCAAGGCTACAAGGCAGCAAGTGGCATGATGCGACTTTGAAAAGGATTGAAACAGGCGGTAAAACCTATATCTTCTTTACCCTAAAGGATACGAAATGGGACAGACTTGTTACAGGTTCGGAGATGTATTCGGAATATCTGATATGCAGTAAGGATAAGAGTGCAGACAGCGTTGATGAGGTATATTATTATTCAGGCGATTATAGCGACTTGGAATACAGAGATGTAAATTGGCTTACTGAGCAATCAGTATTGCTATGG
>JAFVEY010000003.1 GCA_017475765.1 Clostridia bacterium
CATTTCACGGCGCAGCGGCTCAAAAAACGATTCTATTCACCGCCGCCGGGCGAAGCCCTTACCGGCTGCTTGATGAGTCGATTCAGTTTATCGTTCTTTATAAGAAGCGCCTGTTGGTTTAAGCAATGATTTAATGATATAGACAACCGCAAATTTTATTGATAAAAAGAATTACCCCATATTTATGAACTGTCGGTGTGATGCTATACCCATAATAAAGGTTTCGGTCAAGCCTTTTCCAAAGGCTTGCGGGTCCAGGGCAGCGCCCTGGTGGGGTTCGGGGCGAAGCCCTGACAAAAGGAGGAAGGATTATGTTTAAATTTAATGGTTTTACAGAGAAAGCAAATAATGCGGTAAATGAGGCAATAAGTACGGCGGAAAAAATGGGTCATACTTATATAGGAAGCGAGCATATACTGCTTGGACTGGTAAGGGAAACAGACAGCGCTGCAAGCAGAATACTGACAGAAGCCGGAGCAAGTGCGGAGGAGATTGAAAAGCTGATCAAAGATCAGATAGGCACTAAAAATCCTGTTAAGGGTCTGACACCAGATGATTGTACACCGAGAACAAAAAGACTTTTGCAGACAGCGGTAAGTCAGGCTGCCAATATGGGAAGCGGTTATGTCGGAACGGAACACCTTCTGATAGTCTTGCTTGCAGATTCCGAGAGCTATGCCAACCGCTTTCTGGATCAGTCGGGAGTGTCAAAGGATACCATCGTCTCATCGCTCCGTGAGCTTTTCGGAAGAGAACAGGAAAATGAGGGTGGTTACAGGTCGGGAGATCAGGCAGGTGGAAAAACTTCCAATCTTGATAAATTCGGCAGAGATCTGACAAAAGCTGCCGAAAAGGGAGATATCGACCCCGTGATCGGAAGAAAAGAGGAAATCGACAGAGTTATTCAGATTCTTTCAAGAAGAACAAAAAATAACCCGTGTCTGATCGGTGAACCCGGAGTCGGCAAAACGGCAATAGCTGAGGGTCTTGCCCTCAAGATAGTTTCCGGCGATGTTCCCGAACCGCTGAAGGATAAGAGGATCATTACCCTTGATCTTACCGGAATGATAGCAGGAACTAAATACAGAGGAGATTTTGAGGACAGGATCAGCGCTGTGATAGATGAGGTCAAGAAATCCAAAAATGTGATCTTGTTTATTGACGAGCTGCATACTATCATCGGGACAGGCGCAGCAGAGGGTTCTGCCGATGCTGCCAATATACTGAAACCTTCTTTGGCAAGAGGAGATTTTCAGGTAATAGGTGCAACCACTATCAACGAGTACCGCAAATATATTGAAAAGGATTCGGCACTTGAAAGACGTTTCCAGCCTGTTAATGTCGGAGAACCGACAGAAGAGGAGGCTGTGGAGATACTCAGGGGACTTCGTGACAAATATGAGGCTCACCACAAAATCAAAATTACAGATGAAGCCATTGAAACAGCCGTTAAACTGTCATCAAGATATATTGCAGACAGATTTCTTCCCGATAAGGCTATCGACCTGATTGATGAAGCATCGTCAAGAGTGCGTCTGAGAGCCTATACCGCTCCCGATGATCTTCAGGAACTTGAAAACAGAATAAAAGAGCTTGAAAAGGAAAAATCCGAGGCTGTCAATACACAGGATTTTGAAAGAGCGGCAAGCGTCCGTGACGAACAGAAAAAAGTTAAGGCGGAACTTGAAGAAAAGAAACAGGCATGGCAGCAGAAAAACGCTCGCAAAGACGGTGAAGTGACGGGTGAGGATATCGCAGAGATCGTTTCAAGTTGGACGGGAGTTCCTGTTGTGCAGCTCACCGAAGAGGAAAGTCAGCGGCTTTTGAAACTGGAAGAGATACTTCATGAAAGAATTATCGGTCAGGATGAAGCGGTTTCAGCCGTTGCAAGAGCAATACGCAGGGGCAGGGTAGGACTGAAGGATCCGAACAGACCGGTCGGCTCGTTTATATTTCTGGGACCGACAGGTGTCGGAAAAACGGAGCTGACAAAGGCGCTGGCGGCGGCAATGTTCGGCGATGAAAATGCGATGATCCGTCTGGATATGTCCGAGTTTATGGAAAAACATACGGTTTCAAAGCTGATAGGTTCTCCTCCCGGCTATGTCGGATATGACGAGGGTGGTCAACTGACAGAAGCGGTTCGCCGCAGACCTTATTCGGTGATACTTTTTGATGAAATTGAAAAGGCGCACCCCGATGTTTTCAATATGCTCCTTCAGATTCTTGATGAGGGCAGACTGACAGATTCTCAGGGCAGACACGTTAACTTCCGGAATACTGTTATCATCATGACATCCAATGTCGGAGCAAGGCTGATTACGGAAAAGCAGAAAAGTCTTGGATTTTTCGGCGGAGACGTGCAGTCGGATAAAAGTGACGAAAAAATGAAGGAAAGCGTTCTTGGAGAGCTCAAGCAGCTTTTTAAACCTGAATTCCTCAACAGAGTTGATGATATCATTGTGTTCAATAAACTGACAGCAGAAAATATCCGTGATATTGCAAGAAATCTTCTTAGAAATCTTGCAGTCAGACTTGCAGAGCTTGATATTAAAGCTGAATTTACAGATGAAGCGGTCAGGGCTGTTGCCGATGAAGGCTTTGACGATATTTACGGAGCAAGACCGTTGAAAAGAGCGATACAGACAAAAATTGAGGACGCAATTTCGGAAAAAATGCTTGACGGCTCCATTAAGAGCGGCAAATCAGTTATATGCGATTATGCTGACGGTGAATTCATCTTCAGAGCAGAAAAAGCGGAATGATAAAAAATTGAGAGGTAGAATTATGAATTTCAGAATAGGACACGGATATGATGTTCACAGGTATGCAAAGGGGAGAAAACTCATTCTCGGCGGAGTCGATATTCCGTTTGAGATGGGACTGGACGGACATTCGGATGCGGATGTTGTTGTTCATGCGGTAATGGATTCGCTGATAGGTGCGGCGGCTCTGGGAGATATCGGCGTGTTTTTCCCTGACAATGATGAAAAGTATAAGGGGGCAGACAGCATTGAGCTTTTGAAATATGTCTGCAAAGTCATCCGGGATAACGGCTATGAGATATCAAATATTGATGCAACTATCATTGCTCAGGCACCGAAGCTAAGACCATATATTCTGAATATGCGTGAAAACATAGCTTCGGCAATGAATCTTGATATTAGTTCTGTAAGCGTCAAGGCTACCACAGAGGAAAAGCTTGGATTTACAGGCAGCCTTGAAGGGCTATCCGCTCATTGTGTCGCACTTATTTACAAACAGTAAAAAATACGGGTAAAGCAGCATAAAAACTGCCTTACCCGTATTTATTTCCGGAAAAGTATATTATCGGCTTTGATTTGTTTCAGCGGTAATGAACAAGCCAATAGTTCATTTCTTGATATCGGAATATTCAAAATAATACAGATATACATCTTCGAGGGATATATCATTCCGGCTTTTTCTAAAATTCTTCGGGCAGTCATCACCAACGATTCTGAACAGCATTTCATCCTTGCGCTGAATGACATTTCCGTAGGAATATTCCTTTTGAAGCGCTTCAAGCTCGCTTTTTTGACACGGCAGCTCAAAAACCTTATCGGTAATGGAAGCGATCAGACCGGAAGGTGAATCGTTTTTGATCAGTTTGCCGTCTTTCATCAGGATTACCTTATCGGCGATACACTCAATATCACTTACAACATGAGTGACAAGAATAACGATCTTATTATCGGCAATTTCGCTAATAAAGTTTCTGATCCTGATACGTTCTCTCGGATCAAGTCCTGCGGTCGGCTCATCAAGTATCAGTATTTCGGGTGAGCCGAGAAGTGCCTGTGCAATCAGTATTCTTTGTTTCATTCCGCCCGAAAAATCTCCAAGCCGTTTATGTGCATCATTCTGAAGATTTACCTGTTTGAGCAGCTTTGTGATCTGCTGCTTTGCCGTTTTTTTGTCAAGTCCTTTGAGTGCAGCCATATACCATAGAAAGCGGTTAGCGGTAAAGTCATCGTAAAGTCCCTGCTGCTGCGGCATATATCCGAGAACAGAGCGGTATTTTTTGCCGAGCTTTCTGACATTGGCACCGTTATAGTATATTTCGCCGCTGTCTGCTTTGAGGTTGTCTGTAATTATATTCATCAAAGTGGATTTTCCAGCGCCGTTTGCACCGAGAAGTCCATAAACACCGGTATTCAAGGTAACAGAAAAATCACATAGTGCCTTTTTGCCCTTTTTATAGCTTTTGCTGATATTCTCAATTTTAAGCTCCACTCTTGTCAGCTCCTTTCTTTTTGCCCTTATTTCTGAAAAGACCTTTAATATCGGTGCCGGAATATCTGCAAACAGCAGATACTGAAAATATTGCTGCACCTATTATTGCGGCGGCTGTCAGCAGCATTGTCAGCCATGTATTTCCGCTTCCGATCAGGGAATATATTCTCGCTTTATGATTCCCGTAAAGAAGAATACCGCTGAATCCGAATATGACAGTTGACACCGTCATGGTGAGGAAATAATTGCCGAACAGCTCCGACAGGGATGCTATGATTATCGCAAATGACAGCAGTATCATCAACCTGATGAAATACATTCCTATCAGCAGTCCGAGAATTGTCATACCATGCGGTGAATTTTCAAAGATACGCATACACGATGCAGGAGCTTCACCGATGATATATCCGTATTGACGGAAGAATTTAATCAAACAAGGTATATATATAATCATAAATGTCAAAAGTGCTGTCAGCGCCGCAGCGGAGTATTTAGCCGCACAAAGACGATATTTGCCTTTTTCAGTTGATTTGAGAAGCTTTGACATATTACGCTTATGCTCATAGGCGAAAATATTTCCGAGAGCTGCCGTCAAAATCAATATGCTGAAAATGTACCGCTGCCAATCGCTGAAAGAGTCGGATAAAATATTGCCGTACTTGGATTCATCAATAAAATAAATAGCCGTCCCGTATTTCTCATTTTGATCACAAAGATATCCGTAATACTCATTCAGCTTTTCAAAACCTTTGTATTTGCCTTCAATAATCAGCTGCAGCGTTTCCAGACGGTCATTCTGATCAAAGGTCTTGTTTTCAATGGCTGACAGACTCATGTATTCATCAAATACATCGTCATAATATTTTTGTTCCTTTTCTAAAAATGCTCTCTTTTCATCGTCTGCTTTGCCCTCAAGTGTCTGTATGTAGCTGTGATAGGCTGCTTCCGATATGGAGGAGAAGGAATCGGGAAATGTGCCGAGGGAAGAGTGGATTCCTACCATCAGGGCTATCAGGAGGATGATCCACATTTTTTCCTGAACAAAAAGTTTATAGATCTCGGCGCCGAATATGCTTACACTTCCTCTTATGCGGAAGAACTTTTCACGAATCATTTCGAGCAATATCATTATTTTATTTCTTGAAGCGATCTGCTTTTGCTTGGAGAATGCAAAGACGGTCAGAAAAGAAAATACCAGTATCAGCAGAATACATATACTGAAATAAAGCGGATAGATATTGATCGGAGCTGTAAAGAAATTGAGATTCAAATAGTTCCGTATCAGATCTCTTGTTCTCATGAAATATACGATATTGATATATTTGAGGTGATTGGCCGCAGACTGAGCAGGAATCAATCTATACAGCATATATTCGGCGGCAATCATTGCGGCGCAAAGCGCATATATCTCGGCGGAGTTTTTCAGAAGCATAAAAACTGCTGCAAAAACACATCCCACAGCCGCTGTTGTGAGTATTTTAAAACCTAGCCAGAGAAGAAGATATTCAAGCACCGTCAATTTCATACTGCAGTTCATAAATGTTTTGATTGACTGGACAGGAGCATTCAGCTCTCCGAAGCCATACATACTGCCCGACAGAAGGATGTCCGAACCGTATAATAAGATACAGGCTGCGAACAGGTAGGTTAGCAGCGAGAAGATTTTCGTCAAGGCAGCGGCAGTATGTCCGTTTTTGGTGGATTTGATAAGAATCAGCAGCGATTTGTCCCTTTCCTGTGAAAAGATATAGATGCACATAACAAAGATCAATGCCACGGCAAACAGGTCGGTAATATAAAAATCCGTTCCTTTTTCAATGCCGGTATAGTCGGCAGCTATGAGCCTGATCCCTTTAAGCTGTTCAAAGTCATGGGGTGTTTTCTGGATGTTGTTAAAAGCAAAGCTGTCATCCTCCGCAAATATTGAAAATGTCAGCTGCTTTTCGGCACGTTCCTCCATTTCATAGATAAAGGTGTCGTATTTTTGGATATATTCAAGCTGCTCTGTCACCTGATTGTAAAGTCTGATCCGGAAGGAATAATCTTCTCCGCTCTTTATCATTTCATATGCCTGTCTGAATTTTTTGCTGTCTGAATTTTCCAGACGATGAAGCTCGATTTCTGCTTCCTCTGCGGGTATAGAGCTGTCGGAAAGCAAAAATTCAAGATCGCTGCACATGGAATAAAGCTCACGTTTTTCCTTTGCATCCCTGAGAGCGTCCTCAACAGGCATATCTCTGTAATTTTCAAGCAAAGCTGCATATTCTGCCGGGTCTGCTGCGCTGTAATCGTCCTGTTCTGTTTTGCTGGTATTCTGAGCGATGATGAATACGGTGATGTTGGCTGCAAACACCAGCACAAACAGAAGAACAAACATTTTCTTTGAGAGGAGCTTATAAAGCTCATAAAAATATAGTTTCATCAATATTATGCTCCCAATCAGTCTTCACCGGTGGTTAGTGAAAAAGCGTTTTTCCATTCCAATTCTGCATTGTTTTTAAGCAGTTCGGATTTTTCTACATAATTTACATAATAGCGTATATGGTTGCCGTAACTGAAAAATCCTTCTGCGGTTGTTTCTGCCCCCAGATCTTCATATCCCCAGCATATAATCTTATCGCCGCTGCCGGGCTGAAATCCTGAACCGGAATCTTTGGCAGGCAGGGACGCTGTATTGATCAGTTTGAAATCCTGATCATAGATTTGTATGATTTGTTTGTCGTCTGAATGGATTGACAAATAAATATAATTCTCATCAGAGGACAATAAAGCATTGCGGAATTCGTCCGTTTTAGTGATGACCTTTTTGATGTCGGTACCGTCAAAATTCATGGTATATATTCCGTTTGTCAGCTTACTGTCAGCATTCTTTAAATTAAACAGAATTTTTCCGCCGGCAAATCTGATGTTGGAAATGCGTGTATCTTTTTCGGGAAGCTCAACATCTGAAAGTCTGACAATTTTTTTATCCTGAATATTGACTGAAATGATCTGCTCACTATTTCCAATCGAGTGTCTGTTTCCCTGTGAGTCAATGTATTCGGAAAAATCGGAATAGGATATAATAAGATAATTGCCGTAGGCATTGACTTCATTGATGATTATGTTTCCGTCCGAGCCGAACTCATCATTTTCTATCAGTACCTCCGGATCGGGTTTGTTTTTGCTCAAATCGAATCGGTAAATTTTGGTATCATAATCCAGAATGGTGTTTCCGTTTTCGTCTTTCTTATCCGTAACAGTATATGTTGAAATGGGATAGTATAGATATCCTCTGTGTGTAACAGGAGGAATCAGCGGATTGCTGTTGTCAAAGCGGAACAAAGTTTCTCTGGAGGAGCCGTCCGATGACACCCTGACAATTTCAGAGTAGGTTTGTTCATCGTCTTCGTCAGTATATTTACGGATATAGTAAATATTGTTACCATAGCAGACCAGCTGCTGATAAGCATCCGGAATCGAAGTATCGGCATAAGCATTACAATTTTGTTTTTCGTCTGCATCGTCCTCCTTATCATGCAGGCAGTTAGGTTTGCTGCAAAGGGGCGTTGTTTTCATTGTTTTTCCGTCAATATAATAGAAATAGTTATTGGATATAAAATAATAACCGTTTTCTGCTTGATTGATCTTTGAAAATGCAGGATTGTTATAAAATTGGAACTGATAGTCTTGCCCGTCAATGTAGGTATTTTCATATTTAATATTATCATGGTTGATGTCATTTTTATGATCGGTTTCATCGCTGCGGCAGCCGCAGAACAGAGAACAGGCAAGCATTGCTGCTGCAAGAGCAATACTGATTTGTTTTTTCATAAGCAAACCTTCTTTCTGAATTTGGTAAGCGGCTATATCATATAATTTTTCCGTCAGATATTTCTATCTTTCGTTTGCAGGCATCTGCAATGCCGGGGTCGTGGGTAATGATGATAATTGTTTTTCCCTCGCTGTTAAGTGATTTGAAAAGCTCCATGATTTCGGCGGAGGTTTTTGTGTCGAGAGCGCCTGTTGGTTCATCAGCAAGGATGAAAGAGGGGTTGTTGACGATCGCTCTTGCAATGGCGACACGCTGTTTTTGTCCGCCGGAGAGTTTATTGACAGGTTTTTTGGCAAGTTCTTTAATGCCCACTTTTTCGAGTGCGGCGAGAGCAAGGGCATTGGCATTGCCTTTTTTCTTTTTTGAAAAGTAAAGTGGTATTTTGACGTTTTCGATAACGGTATATTCCTCAACAAGTGCAAAATCCTGCATGACAATGCCGACCTTTTCGTTGCGGATGCCGGCGAGTTTTTTGTCGGACAGCTTGTGTACATTCACATCGTCAATGGTGTAGGTACCCTGTTCAAAGGTATCAATACAGCCGATGATATGCAGCAGGGTAGACTTTCCTGCACCTGATTTGCCGATAATTGCCACAAGTTCGCCGTCGTCTATTTTCAGAGAGACGTCTTTAAGGGCAACAAAGGCATTGGATTTTTTGTAGTTATAGGTTTTTGTAAGATTTTTAATTTCAATCACAATGATTCTCCTTTATGTTTTTAATTGGCATGGATTGTTTCGACAGGTGATGTTTTCCTCACCATAAAGAACGGGATGATAAGCGATATCAGCAGCATGATAAGGATGACGGCAAGAGTAATGTAAATATTATTCAGAGCCAAGTTCTGTTCAAAGAGCTTTGCATAATCCGAAAGCTGGAAAAGCAGAAATGCGATCGTGCCGAGAATGGCGCCGCCTGTCA
>JAFVEY010000034.1 GCA_017475765.1 Clostridia bacterium
ACGGCTATTACCATTTGAAAAAATGCTTCATACGTCATAAATAACTCACCCCCTTTTGGTTATTGGGGGCGCAAATTGAAATTTTACAGCCCCCGGATAAAAGAAATTTGCTAAAGGGGGCAACCGCCTACCGCTGTGACAATCACCTTGCATGACTATTCTACAATATTTTACATATATTGTCAATAAGCCGCAGGCCGGAAAGAATGTCTATTCTGTTTCCGGCTTGCGGCTTTCTATATAAACTTTCGACAAAAAAATCACCCCTCTTCAATATCCGGATTTGTATTATATTGTATAATAATGTTAATGTTTATGATCTTATGCCTGCCGGAGAATAAGGTTTTTCGCAGGCAATCTGCGGAAAATGACAAACATCAGGATTTAATCGGTTTTTTTGTTGACTTATTACTGAAAAACCTTTAAAATAAAAATGAATTCGTTATTATATTTTTTGGGAATTGTGTACAACAATGTTGTTTTTTGAGTGTGTGATATTGAAATGTGAAAGGAGATTGAAAATGAAAAAAGGATATGCAAAAGTGTTCAGTCTGATTTTGTGCCTTGTGTGCCTGTTTTCATTCCTGCCGCAGACCGCCGGAGCCGCTTCGGGAGATGAGATCCGTGCGGCTAAGAAGATCATCTCGGTTGTCTATGATGATTCCGGAAGTATGCAGGGTGACAGATGGGTGTATACAAGCTATGCCATGCAGGCGCTGACCGCTCAGCTTAATGAGCAGGATGAGCTGTATATTACCTATATGAGTTCTCCGGGGGTGTCATCGGCTGTCGATCTCAGCTCCGGAAAAATCAAGGATTCTGTCAAAAAAATCAGAGAATGGAATAAAGCAGCAGGTACTCCCGAACAGGCAGTAATAACGGCAAGACAAAAGCTGGATGCGCTGGGAGATAAAAACGACACTTCGGCACAGTACTGGCTTGTGATCCTGACAGACGGCGAGTTTCTTGACGAAACCCAGCCG
The DNA here is from genome assembly GCA_017475765.1 of Clostridia bacterium. Lineage (GTDB taxonomy): Bacteria > Bacillota > Clostridia > Oscillospirales > Acutalibacteraceae > UBA1213. Next base: position 984 of record JAFVEY010000034.1, read on the forward strand.
ATACAGCAAAGACTGGATTTTTATAAGCAGTCTGAAATGCCTAACGGTTCGGGTCTGAATGTTGCCTATCTTTCCATGGGCAAGGAGGCAAAGCCGATTACCGATGACAGGGCAAACGGACTGTACGGATTCAGGACATTGAATGATGCCGATATATTCGATACGATGAGCGAAATGTCGAATATCGTTTCGGGAAGGATTGCTGTTGACAGGAATGATATCACCCTGGTTGATAATAAGACGGTCAGCTTCAGCTCAAAACTGCCGCTGTACAGTATATCCGTTCTGTCACAGAATTCAAAGGCAGAGGTGACAGGAGCAAACACAACAGAGGATAAAAATCTGAATCTGAAAAATGTTGACCTTGCCGCCTATTATCCGTTCAAAGACGGTGCGAGCAGTCTGAAGCTGTATGGAAATGCGGCAGTCATCAGTAAGTCCGAGGGCGGAATCAACAAAATTATACCGGCAGGGACTTATACCATTACCTTTTCTGAGGAGATCAAAGCCGATAATCTTGTGATCCAGTATGAGCCGGCAATAGCGCTTAAGCAGACGATAACAAAGGACGGCATTGAGATAAGCGATATGAAATCTCTGGAAAAGGGAGATAAGGTGAGCATATCCATTAAGCCTGTCATTCCGGGAACGGATACGGTGATAGACCCGTCCGATCTGCCGAAGGGACTGACATGGAAGATTGAGTATATTGCGGATGACAATACCGTTGCACAGGCGGACGGAACAGATCTCAACGATGTCGAGCTTGTCAACGGCAGGGGCGTGATCAAGGGAACAATGATGATACCGGGCTATGCACCGTCGGAATATCAGATTGACCTGGATATACCGGAATATGTTTATGATCTGTCGATTGATGTGGAACAGCCCGATAAGCTCTCCTATTTCAGAAATGCGCTTGAAAGCGGCAGCGAAAACGGAGAGCAGGTCAGATTCTGGCTGAAAAACGAGGGCAAAAGACTGAACAGGGAGGAGCAGGAAAAGCTGGATGTTCATCTCGGCATCAGCGACATTGTCTGCGATGCTGGCAATGTCAGCGGCTTTTTTGATACACTCGGAAATGTGCAGGCGGACTGCACACTTGTTTTGAATGATGACGGCAGTTACAGCCTTGTTCCAAAGGGGAAGATCGCTTTCACATCGTTTATGATTAAAGCAGGAGATTATGATGTCAAGGTGGTCACATCCAGAGATGCAGCAATAAGTGCACACGGCAGATTCAGCATTGTTCCGAGACTTGCGGACTGGATCGACCTGATCATACTGCTGCTGATCATCGTTTTTCTGATCTACCTGATATTCATCATATTTATTAAATACAAATTCAAGGGTCAGATCGTTCATTATCAGGTGTATAAGCTCCTGAGCGACGGAAGCGGCGTGCTGGACAGATCCACCGAATCATCAGAGGAGCTGAAACCGCTCAGCGGACATCTGCTGCTGCCGACAAGGGCATCGTTTATGAATTACAGAGATCTGAAGCTCATTGCAGGCCCCGACGGTCTTGTTACGGTAACGGGCAAATCCATTGCAAAGATAGCCTATGGCTACAACAATACATCAACAGATCCGAAAAGAGGTCTGGGAAGTATATGCGACTGTATGACCAAGTGTCAGAATAATGATAAGGATTTTGAAGTGGAGGATCTGGAGCTGTCATCCACACCGATCTATTTCCGACCTGCCAAAACCGGCAACAGAATCTGGTGTGTATGGCTTGAAGAGTAAATGATACAGTTGTTTTACGGATATTATACAAATTTATTCTATTTCAGAAAGGGTTGATTTTGATGGGAATGAACAGAGTTCCGTCTTTGGTTGTTGGTGTGGGAGGCATAGGCTGCAGAATTGCGGCTGCCATCAGCGATCTTATCAGCGATGAGGACAGGGATTATGTCGGCTTTGTGGGGCTGGATACCAATGTGGAAGATCTCAAGCCGCTGAAAGCGCACAAAATAAAGACCATACAGACAAGTGATGAACGCAAGGTCAGGGATTTTCTGAAGCTTCATCCGGAATATACAAAATGGTTCCCTGTCAACCGCTTTACCGTTGACAGAGGAATGCTCTATGGTGCAGGTCAGATACGCTCCATTTCAAGACTGGCAGGACTGGCAGCAGAGGAAAGCGGCAATTTTATTCCGATCGAGGAAGAGATCAAAAGGATCCGTGCGAATAAGGGTGACGGCGGAAATGGCAATCTGACGGTAATGATCGTGGGTTCGATCACAGGCGGTACGGGTGCGGGATTGTTTTTGCAGCTCCCGTATTACATAAGAAAGCTGATGAAAAACACAGACGGTCTGGATGCTATTGTTATCAGAGGTATGTTTGTGGGTCCGGATCTGACTGCCAATGTGCAGCCCTCGAAGATCAATAAGGATGCTGTCAGGGTGAATGCCTATGCCTGCCTGAAGGAGCTTAATGCGCTTTATATGACGCAGAAAATGTCGGAAGATGAGAATTTTATTGAACTCGATTACTATGAAAAGAGTACAAGCGAGGAAATGAATGATTCGACCAAGGATTTAAGAGAGGATATCCTTGCTGCCGGGTTGGATGAGTTTGCAGGCGATGACGCTGCAGCAGGCTACGGCATTGTGGATAAGGATGCAAAAACCCTTGCCGGCAACGGCTCCAGTATACCGTATGACTATATCTATCTGATCGAGGGCAGCTCTTCGGAGGGAAGTGTGGGCAATGTTTCCTTGTCGAATATTGAAAGACTGGTTGCACAGATGGTGTTCACGCTTATGTTTACGCCTGTGAAGCAGAATGCGCTTTCTGTCGAGGACAACATGGTGCTTCAGGATATGGAAAAGGGCGGAATGGGAAGATATTCCGGAGCAGGTCTTTGCAAGCTGGTATTCCCGGCAGATCTGGCGAAGGAATATGTCACGCTGAGAGTGGTTCGTGATCTTGTGCAGGAAGAATGGATGTATATTGATAAAAGCTATAACGACCAGCTTCTGGATGCACGTGACCGTCAGAAAACACAAGGATCGCTGGAGCTGCCGACCCTGAGAACGGCTTATCTGAGCATTTTTGAAAAGGCTGTCAAAGGCGGCGAGGGAAAGCTCGGAAAGCTCTATAATGAAGCCTATATCGAATCCGAGGATAAACGGATCATCACCAAGTCGGACAAGCTGTTCGGTCTTATCAGGGATCAGATCAGGCAGATAACGGACGGAGAGCAGATAACGGCTGCCGCTGAGGAGTGTAAGCTCAGCGCTTCCAAAATGAATAACTTCCGTGACGCACAGTCCGAGATAGCAAGAGTGTATGATGCGCTGGAGGATTACCGCAAGCTGGCAGGCATTGTCATTAATGATAAGAAGTTCGAGATCGCCAATGATGTGTTCCCGCCGAGCTGGAACTCCATGAGAAGCCGTGTTGACAGCGAGCTGTGCATATACAGTATGCTGGCAAATGTTCACCCCATCACAGCAAGATTTTTCTGTTATTCGCTTATCAAAGAGCTGGAAAAGAGGATCGGCGATCTGGAGAAATCGCTTGAAAGCCTGAACCTCGACGAATATCTTGAAAAAGATTTTGACCCGAAGGAAAGCGGTATTCAGCAGCCTGATGCTGTCGTGGAAAAGCTGGCGGCAAATAAGAACTGGGTCACCAAGCTGCTGGTCAGTGAACAGAAGCAGCTTGTCAAGCTCAAAAGCAAGCTCAATGCGCTGACAAGGGATCAGTCTGCAAAAATCACGAAGTTTATTACTGAAAGCCTTGAGCTTTATACCTATAAAACGCTGCTTGACCGCATGGAGCAACTTGCCGAGAATTACAGACTGTTTTTCCAGACGATCAGCACCATGATCGAGGAAAATAACGGTCAGATACATAACCTCGAAAATATCCGTATGCCGCTCGGTCAGAAGGGCGTTTACTGCTCCAAGGAAGCGTTCTCCGCCATGGCAGCCGAATATAAGGATAATATCGACCTGCCCGATGAAACAAAGAAGGCTATTTTTGAACAGATCTATCATGTCCTGACAGATGACCTCAGCAGCAGGGGCAAGGAATGGAGCGAAGCTGTCAAGGAAAGAAGAGCATGGGAAAAGAAAAAGACGCTGGAGGGTATTTTCAGGACAGCGGTGATCGACACCATCAGGACGGATGTCGCAAAGCACGGCATCGGAATTGTGGATATCAATATCCATGAAGCTATGCTCAAGCAGCTGGAGCTTGAAACGGGAAAAACAGAGGATAACTGTGCCACCTTCAAGGCGGATTCTGTGGAATACATCCGTGGTCTTGTGGAATCCACCATGAAAATGGCAGCGCCGATGCTGGCTGTTTCACGCTCGGCAATGGCTGAAAATACGGAAACCGTCTATATGGCGCTGCATCCTGACTGTGCCGAATCACAGATGGGCAAGCCGAGTGCGGCGGCAACCAAGGAGCTGTATCTTTCCGAAGCAACGGATGCAACGGACGGTGTCAGCGCTGAGGTTCTGATGGATGAGAGCTTCTCACCGTATGAAATTGTCTGCTACAAGGCAAGACATAAGTTCGTGATCGAACAGCTTATCAAATACCGACCCGATTCCGAAAATGCCAAAGCCTATGAATCAAGGATCAGGGGACTGGGCAGACTGCCTGTCAACACAGCGGATCCCGACTCGTTCAAGGTCATCGTCAATCCGCACCTGAACAGATTCTGGCATGAGGAAGGCTATATACCGTCAATGTATGAGTCACAGAGAAAAAAGAACAAGTCCGACACGCTGAAAGCGTTTATCTATGCAATGGGACTTGACTGTGCAAAGAGGATCGAGCACCCTGAGATCATTGATACAAACGGAAAGGGCAGACTGACATGGTATACCTATACAGCAGGCGGCGCAGCACCTGTCACCAGAGGGGGCAAGCTGATCGGCGATACCTATGTTGATTTTTATGAGGCTATCCCGTTCAACAGAGTCATCAAACGATATATCCTTTCAGAAGCCGCCAAAATGCTGGAAACAATGAAGGGCTTTTCACAGGCGGAAGAGCTCAGCCGCACGATCCTCAGCAACTGGTTTATCGAGGATCTGATACAGTCTCAGCCCGATAGGGACAATGAGTATGATCAGAATATCTTTGATATATTCCTCGAAATGAGAGATCAGATGAAGATGGAAAAGTGGGCGGAGCTTTTCGACGGTCTGATCGAAACTATATGGGAAATCTGTGCCTATCTGTTCGACAGCAATGAGATCATGGTCAATAAAGCCGCCGCTGATATCATTGCCCGTATTTATGAGTTCAGCAAAGCCGGTATTCGTGAAAAGGAAGGCACAGAGCTCAATTACAGCGAGAATTGCATCAAGGAACAGAAAAAACGGCTCCTCGCCAAAAGATACCGCAAATAATAAAATAATGAAGGAAGGAACGCTCCGATGAATGATTGCTTTAGGTTTTTGATAAATGTGGATCAGTGCCTGAATAAGTCGAATTTTGATATATTTTTCTATCAGCTGGAAAGCCGGAAAAAATTTCATCTGAATGAAGTCAGGCTGTTCGGGGATTCGGGCGGCTCCTCCCTGAAGGCTGCCATTGAGGATATCAGGATGTATCTGAACAAATATTCGTATTTCCTCAGAAGCTACCGCATTATTGTGACGATGAGAAAGCAGTATGAAAGCAAGCCGAAGGACTGGAGCAGCACATTGCTTTATCGGCTGATACAGCTCAATTATGAGCTGGAAAATGCAAGGATATTTATTTCATCAAAGGAGAATAATGAAAAGGCGCTGAATCTTGTCATGCTGTATGAAGCCGATATGTCGCTGGAGCTTCCGAATATGAGCGAAGCCTATATCAACAGCCAAAGATTTGTTGATGACTGCTGTATGCTTTTTTCCGAGATCGGCATTGACATTTCCAAAAAGGTGACAAGAAAGTCGATCTCCGAAGCGCTCGATCAATATGAATCAAGGAACGAATATGATGCGGCTTTGTATGAGTTTGTCAGACGTTTTTTACTGCACGGCGGCAGCACGATCGATGAGTTCAATATGGACGGCAGCTTTTCAGTCGGCGGGTATGTGATAGAACAGGCAGCGCCTGCCGTTAAAGGAGAGGATACGGCATTCAAGATGCAGTTTATCGCCTATCTGAAGGAAAGACTGCAGAATTATCAGGTTTATGAAATGCAGATCGATAAAAACGACCGCCGTTCCAATATCCTCTCTCTTCTGAGGGTGGTCGAATTTATTGAAAGAAGCACGGATATATCCGAATATGACAAGAATGACGGCAGGGTCCTGCCGCTCAGTCAGAGGTGCGTCAATAACTGGAACGACATACAAAGTGACGATGGTCTGGAGCAGTATTATTCCTCTATGCTGTATCGGTACAGACAGGGACTTCTGCAGGCAGAAATGGATCTGGAAAATCCGGAGATCAGCGCTCCCGGCGCAAAGGCGATACCGACTGTGAATATACCGGATGATAACGAAATTGATTCCGGCGAAGGTCCCTTCAGCAGCGATTCGCCCGATAAACAGGGTTATGATTATAAGGCTATATTGGAAAAATTCATCTCCAATAAATTCAACACGGCACACCTCGCCGACGATTGGGACAGCGTCTATCAGAGACTGAAAAAAAGTCTCGGCAAGATGGACAGGGATCTTCGGGAGTATGCCAAAAAGCTCAGCAGCATCTATTCCTCGGCGCTGGAAAAAAGAAAAAAAGAAACTGCCTACTGGAAAAGCAATCATTATATTGCAGACGAAAATTGCGAAAAGCTCCTGTCGGATATAGAGAACAAGCGCACCAAAAGACTTCGTGAGATGCAGAATCCGCATATTTCTCCGTCACTTAAATTTCAGGATCAGCTGAATATGGAGAATGCTCTTGAACAGGCAAATCTCGACATACATTTCTATATCAGCTCCATGAGATCCGTTACCTTTATCAATCTGATCATTCTGATCGCTGTTGTCGCAGTTATCAGCATGGCACATTATACCTTTCTGCAGCCCTATGTGTTTGAGGAAACGGCTTCTCTCGGAGAGTATCTTGTCTATTTTGCCGCCCTCATTGTGTTCATGCTCTTTACATGGGGAATGCCCCACCGATATTTCCGCAGCAGACTCAAAAAATGCGTCAGCGGACTGATGGACAGCATGGATGTCTATATCAAGGGTTATTTTGACAAGGCAGAGAATTTTAAAAGATATATCAATCTTCTTAATCAGCTCGATTATATCAACCGATACGACGACCTCCTGAACGATGCCAAGCAGCTCAAAAGCAAGCTCGATAAGGAATATCTGTGGCACCGCTATCAGGTCAAGAGTCATCTGACAAAGCTGAAGTTTTTTCAGGGACTGATTGATATATGCGAGGAAAGACCGGACCGCAGGGAATCTTTGCAGAAAACGCTGCCGGCGGTGGTGGATGATGAGGTGGCGTCTGTCAGGGACTGTCCGATCTACTGGCCGCAGCATTAGCGGAGTATCCGTTTGACAGGTATTGGTTGAGGAGATAAGATCATGAAAATTTTATATTTTATACTGTTTCTTCTTGCTGTTTTCGGGGTGCTTTTCGGTCTGAACAAGCTGATCGTCAAAGCGGCTTACGAGAAAAAGAAGAGATATCTTCACTGCAGGCTGATCGTGGCAGTTGCTCTGATGGAATTTGTGCTGGTGAATGTTTTTACTTTCACCAATCTGCTCACGCTGATCAACAATATCATCAATTCGCAGATCGTATCGGGTATTCTGGATATGATCCTTCCGAACAGGGTATTTTATCTTGTTTATATGCTGCTGGTGCTGCTTATCATCAATCTTGCGGTAACGATTGCGGTGCTGCTGACGGTGTGGATCACAAAACTGATATTCAAAAGAAAAAGAAAATTTATTGATATTGACGATTATTACGGCTTTTCCCGTCTGCTGCATTTTCCGTGGATCGCAGCGAATCATTTCTATCAGTATGAGGATGATGAAATTACCCTTACCAACAAGGGTGTTGTCATGGGGATATGGGCAAAGGGACTGAAGAGAGCATTTCTGCTGCTTTGGGCTGTCGAAGTCATTGTGATGGCATATTCGATACTGTGGGGCGGAGAGGACTGGAACCGCTTTGTCTATTCTGTGTCCAATTCATGGTATTTTCTGCCGATGGCAGCCTTTCTGCTGACAGAACAGATACAGCTTTTTCTGGAGGCGGATATCTCCCATGAGGCAGGAACTCTCAGCTCCTGTGATGTTAATATCACCCTTTGCAGAAATGATAACCTCGTCAGGCTGTATGAGGAGATCTTTGTCAATTCGGGCGTTCTTCTGTACAGCGAGGACGGAAAGGATCAGCACGGCGAAAGCGACAGCATCTATAATAACGACCTCGGCAATAATCAGCTGGAGGACTGCCGCTATCCCGAAATTCTGAGCGTGATCTCCAACAGGCTCAGGGAAAGCGGCATCCGCCAGTGCAACAGCTATCAGAATGCGCTTGTCGCTTTGCTCAACGGTCATTCCATCAATATCAGGGATAACACAACAGGCGAAGCGCTGATCTATATTGCCGCCTATCTGAATTATTATGTTTCTCAGGGCAAGACGGCGCTGGTGCTTTGCAATGACGAAAGCGAGGCTGTCCATGTCAGGGAAGCTATGATAAAAAAACTGGAGCTGCTGAATAACCTTTGCAGCGTGTGGGATCTCAGCACCATAGAGGATGCCGACAACAATCGCCCGATCAATGTGCTTGTCTGCTCATACAGCGATTTTATCACACGCAATATCTTCAATAAAAGAAAGGATTTTATCAACGATCTTTTCTGCACCGTCATTACGGACGGTCTCGGACTGTTTTCTCAGGACAGCGTTCAGATCGAGCTGCTGTTCAATACGCTCAAATCCGTCAAAATGATGAAACAGTATATTATGATCTCGGACGAAAACAATGACGACCTCCGCACAGCACTTGAAAACTGTATTAACCATGAGGTTCAGCCGTTCGCCAATAATATCCGCCATCCGCATACAGGCATTATGATCTGGAAGGAAGAAAGCTACTATAAGCTGCAGCGTCTGATCGGCATTGGCAGCTCAAAGACCTATTATATCGGTACGGCACTTCCGCTGGCGCTGGTGGCTGTCAAATATGACGTTCCGTTTGTCAATATCATTCCCAGTCCTGACAGGGGCGACAGCTCCTACTGCGACATTCAGACAGAAAACGGCAATGAGATATATAATTTTGTCGGCAGAAAAAACGACCTCAAAGCCCTGATAAGATATAACGAGGACGAGGTCATCAGCCGTGGGGATCAGTCCGTTATCATCATTTATGATGAAAATTATAATTTCTTTCAGGCTCTGTGGAAATGGATGAAATACGGCAACGAAAACGGCACGCTGTTTCATGTCATTTCTCCGGCTTATATGCTGCGTGAATATTTTGCGGCTAATTTTACCAAAAAACAGTTTATCCTCAAAAACAGCGAATTCAACGCATTCGTTCCGAACAGCACAGCGCTGAAGATCAGCCGGATGGCGGTAATGCTCGTTTCATTGTGTGAGAAAGGCCTCACAGAAGAGGAGCTGATGGAAAAATCCGCCGAATACAGATGGAATTACGGCAATATTGAAGAGCTGCTGACCGATTGTCTGAAAATCGTTTTTAAGGATAACGAAATACATAATATTTATGAACGCTTTCATTTTGAAGAGAAAAAGCCCTATAAGAACGAGATAGACGGATATGTTCCCGTTACCTGCGTCAAAACAACGGATGAGGTGATCAAGAAGCGTATCATGGACAGTATATCGTGCGCCAATCTGATCTATAATGACGGTCAGTCAATGAAGCTTTCGATCCTGCGATCCAATGTGTATAATTATTATCTGCCCGGACAGTTCGCTGTGTTTGACGGATATCGTTACAGGATTGATTCTATCAGCGATGACGGCAATATCCATGCCGCTCAGATGAATTCCCAGTATCTGCCGCAGTATTATCCGATCTCCGAATTTACCTTTGAGAATTACGGCGTGACACAGTCCTGTATTGATACGGGAGAGATCAGTATGAATCTCGCCTGCGCCACCGTGACAAGGCATATATACGGCTATCTGTCCTGCAATAACGGCAATAACTTTGCAGATACCGATAATTTCACAATCAACAGTCTCCGTGATATGGACGGAAATGAACTTGTCACAACGCTGAAAAGCGTGAACATCCTTGAGATCAATATCAATAAGACGATCCTGAAAGGGAAGGCAGAGCAGGCGGCAGCACTTCTTGCCTATATGCTGGGAGAGGTATTCAAGACGCTGTTCCCGAATAATTTCCAGAATATTTATGCCGTTGTATCGGAAAAATGGGAGGAAGGATTTATCCCCTCGCTGATCAAAAACGGAACGGCAAGTCCGGCAGAGAATATTATCAGAAGCGTGATTCCGTGCTGTAATATCGGCAGCAGGGACAGCAATACGGAAAGTATTTATATTATTGAATACAGCGGTGTGGAATTCGGTTTCATCAGAACCATATATCAGAAATATATTGATGTGTTTACCATTCTTCAGGATTACCTGAGCTGGTATCTCGGAAAGGAAGAGGATGCTGCCGACGGCACCGCACCGGGAAAATATCTGAACTTCGGTTCAGATGAGATCAGCTCCCTGTTCGCTCCAAACGAGCTTCTGGAGCTGCTGACAAAGATCATCCCCAATTATGAAAAGGCAGCGCCCGGAGAAGTGGAGGATATCACGAAATTTGCCAAGATATGCAGCTTCTGCAAGAAACCGACCCTCAATCCGTTCCAGCTCAGCGACGGCAGACTGATGTGCGGCTACTGTCATAATCATCAGATCAGCCAAAGGGATGAGATACGGACGCTGTTTACGGATATGGTCAGATTGATGGAAGAGAGCTACAACATCAAATTCAGAAAGAATATCCATGTCCGCTTCAAGACCGCCAGCGAGATCAAGGCGGCAGCCTCCGATGAAGGCGGCAGAGTGCTGGGATTTTATGAACATTCCAAAAAGGAACTGTGGCTGGAAGCAAGAGGACCGAGAACAGCGATGGAAAGCACCCTTGCACATGAGCTTACCCATTCGTGGCAGTTTGATGAGCTTGACATTGCTATGCTGAAAAAGCGTATCGGCAATGATAAAATGATAAAGCTGCTGGAGGGTCATGCGAAATTTGTGGAGATAGATGTCATGCGCCGCAAGAACGAGATCGAATCCGCCGACAATATGCACAGGCTGCTGCTGACGGATAAAAGCATTTACGGAGAGGGCTATCGGTTTGTGATATCCCAGCTTCCGGGAATGATCGCAGAGGGCAGTCATGTTACCCCGTTTGAGGCAATGAAGAGATTGACACAGCAGCTTCTTGAGGGAAAGGCGGTTATGAAGTGAAACACATTGTGAACAGGGTATTTTGTCTGATACTGGCGATTTCAGGTGCGCTTGTATTTTCCTCCTGCGGCAATGGCGAAAAGATGAATTCTCTTTTTGAGGACGGCTGGACACAGTATGCGTCCGGAAAGCAGGAAGAGGATTTCTCTGTCAAAAATACCGGAGAGCGCCTGAAAAAGCTGCTTGATTCCTATTCCGGTTCTTATGAGATTCCTTCCGCCAATATGATTGACGATGATGATATTCCCTATTATGAGGATCAGCGCAGAAAAGCCATGGACGGCGATAACGACCAAAGCAGCAGTCCGTCTGATGACGGAGATATCAGAACCGTGAACAGCGATACGGAACTGATACGGCTGTTCCATGATGCTTATGATAATACGGATGAGTATGTTTCCTTTAAGCTGGGAAAAAATATGAGCTTTGATGTCAATGAACTGAATTCGATGTACCAGACGCTTGTGAGAGAGGATCCGATTGATGTCAGGGGAGTTGCGTCATGGAATTACTGGGTAGCCAATGATGTCTATACCATCAATATCATATATGCGATCGACATTGATGAGTTGAAAAGAATCAAAAAGGAAACTGTACAGCTCGTGGATGAGGCGGCAAAGGAATTTGACACAGCAGGAAAATCCGAATATGAGATCGTGAAAGAAGTCAATGATTATCTTTGTGACAGAGTGGAATATCCTGATGCAGAGCCGTATGAAGAGATAACACATACAGCCTATGGAGCGCTCCGCAACGGAAGTGCCGTATGTGACGGTTATTCGTGCGCTGCAAAGCTGATACTGAACAAGCTTTCCGTAAAGTGCGATATTGTGATAGGCGTATGCACCAACGGCGGAGGCCATGCGTGGAATCTGGTGCAGGTTGACGGAAACTGGTATCAGCTCGACATTACATGGAATGACGGCTCTTACAGCCGCAGCGACTACTTCCTCGTGACAGACGACTATATGAAAGCAAGCAGAACATGGGATGAGTCGGAATACCCTGCCACTCCCACAACCCCTTACGGCCCGTAAAAATATCCTGCCGGCGTAGTGTCATTTGCCGGCAGGATTTTTTATTATAAATTTACACTAATTTTATAATTTGTATCTATAAATTTACTGTATAATTTGTTATAATTAGGATATCAAATCGAAAAGGAGGGCTGCGCTTATGAATCTGTTTTATCTGCTTAAGCCGAAATCGACCGTATCCTATCTTTACAAAACAAATACAATACGTCAGGGACTGGAAAAAATGAGGGCGCACGGCTATACCGCCATTCCTGTCTTAGATGATAACGGAGAATATATCGGAACGGTCAGCGAGGGAGATTTCCTTTGGCATATCCTTCGTTTTAAAAATGACAGCATTAAATTTCAGGAGGATTTCTATATTATAGACATCGTGAACGAGGACAGGAATCTGCCTGTGAAAACCGATGTTACCATGGATGAGCTTCTTCTGAGGGTGATGGATCAGAATTTTGTCCCTGTTATTGACGACAGAAATATTTTCATAGGAATCGTTACACGAAAGGATGTTATCAAATATTTTTATGACAAGGAGCAAAGCATGATATCCGGATCCGTTATGTCTGTTTGACAATACTGATGCAATGGATTATAATGGATTGCAGTATTATATATAAGGAAAGAAATTATGAATATGATATTTGATACACACGCACACTATGACGACGCCGCCTTTGATGCCGACAGGGATGAGCTGATTGCGCATATCCTCGGCAGCGGAGTATGCACCATTGTCAATCAGGGGACGGATGTCCGTACTTCACGCTTCGGACTGCAGCTTGCAGAGCAATATGACGGTGTTTTCGCCGCTGTCGGACTGCACCCAGAATGTCTGGACGAAAACAGCCTGAACGACATTGAGGAGATACGGCGGCTTGCCAAAAATCCGAAGGCTGTGGCAATCGGCGAGATCGGACTGGATTATCATTATGATATCCCCCGTGAGCTTCAGAAGGAGGTTTTCGTCCGTTTGCTGGCGCTTGCGGAAGAGCTGGATATGCCTGTCAATATCCATGACAGGGAAGCACACGGCGACACGCTCGATATTCTCAGAAAATACCGTCCGAAGGGTATCCTTCACTGCTTTTCGGGAAGTGTTGAAATGGCAAGGGAAATTGTCGGGCTGGGAATGTATATCGGGATAGGCGGAGTCGTTACATTTAAAAATGCAAGAAAAACGGTTGAGGTCGTCCGTGAGATACCGCTGGAAAGGATCGTGCTGGAAACGGACTGCCCCTATCTTGCGCCTGTTCCGTTCAGGGGAAAACGCAATGATTCCTCTATGATTAGTTATACAGCACAGCGTATTGCCGAAATAAAGGGTATTACCGCAGAAGAGGTTTTAAATACGACAAAAACCAATGCGGAAAGAGTATATAATTTATAGTAAACCAAATTAAAAATTCCTATTAAAACACACGGGTGCAGGGGCTTCAGCTCCTGCCGGGGTCCAGGGAGAGCAGTCCTGGTGGGGTTTGGGGGTGCGGGTGTCCAGTGGACACCTCTGCGAAGCAGAAGCACCGACCGAGCCGGCAGGTGAGACTCAACGCCCCAATTATCGGAACGGGAGGAAAACAAAATGAAAGCATTGGTGACGGGTGCAAGCTCAGGGATAGGAAGAGATATTGCCCGTGCGCTTGTATGCAGGGGATGGGATGTCATCCTTGTCGCAAGACGTGCCGAGAGACTGATGGATCTGAAAAAAGAACTGGGAAAACACGCAAGGTGCGTCCGGTGTGATGTTTCTCATGCCGATGAATGTCTGAAGCTGCATGAGGTGTTGCAGGGAGAGGATATCGAAATGCTTGTCAATTGTGCAGGCTTCGGGCTTTGCGGCTTCTTTACGGAAACCTCTCTGGAAAAAGAGCTTGAAATGATCGATACGAATGTTAGGGCTGTACATATTCTGACCAAACTCTTTCTGCAGGATTTTATGCTCAAAAACAAGGGGTATATCCTGAATGTCGCTTCTATTGCAGGATTTTTTTCGGGACCGCTGATGGCAACTTATTATGCGACAAAGAATTATGTTGTCAGCATGACGGGTGCGATCTATGAGGAGCTGAAAAGAAGGGGCAGCAATGTCAGAATAAGCGCCCTTTGTCCGGGACCGGTAGATACTGAATTCAATAAAGTCGCTCATGTGAAGTTCTCTTCGGCGCCCATTGACAGCAAAACAGCGGCTTCTCAGGCGCTGGACGGTCTTATGGCAGGAAAGCTGTATATCATACCGACCTTCAAAATGAAATGTCTTAAATTTGTCAAAAGGCTTCTGCCCGACAAGACGATAACGCATTTCTGCTATTCATTTCAAAAGAAAAAAAGATAAAGAAAAACAGGGGAATCAATATGCTTACAGTCAATAATACAGAGGTAATGAATCTTCATAATGCAATGAGAGGAGCGAGGAATCCGCTTAACAGCTGGGCAAGATCGGACAGCTATTTTGATGAAAACGGAAAATATGTCCTCGGCGAAAACGATCTTTCTCTGGCGGTGCGCCTTCGCAGAGCAGGAGGAGATCACCGCAAATTTCTGCGTCAGGTATTTGTCACGGCGGATATCACCGCACCGATGTACTGGTGGAAGGAATATGATACTTATAAGGTAGGAACAGTTGCCAATTCAACCAGCACCATGCACAAGATCACCTCTGTGCCGTTTGATATCTCTCATTTCAGCTGTGATAAGATGGATGAGGAAACGCTGGCAAAAATGCAGGGTGTCATAGATTATCTGGAATCGCTCCGTGTGAGGTTTCTGGAAACAAAGGATAAGCAGTACTGGTATGATATCATACAGTTTCTGCCGTCGAGCTACAATCAGATGAGAACCTGCACCATGAATTACGAAAACCTTATCAGTATGTATCACGCAAGGAAAAATCACAAACTGGAGGAATGGCACCGCTTCTGCGATTTTGTCAGGGGCTTGCCCTATGCCGAAGAGCTGATTATATGCGAAAACAAGCAGGAAAATTAAGAGCCTGCACCGACTGCCGCAAAGCAAATGTGCTGCGGCAGTTATTTTTTGGGTCAAATTCTTTCAAGTTTGTAATTATTGTTAATTTTAAGAATTAATTTAATGAACAGGTCTGCAAAAGCACCGGACGGATAAAAAAAGCGGAAAGGGGGGTTATTGGTGGTTTTTTTTGCGGGAAAATGCGCTTTTAAAGGCGTTTTGAATATGAAAGGGAGGTAAAAAACCATTAAATGGAGGAAATGGATCCGTTGACGGGATCAGGATTTTCTGTAACAAATTGAACGGGGAAATATGTAAATTATGGAATCGGAATCAAAATAATTCACTAATTTAAAAGCAACAAAAACCGCATGATAATCAGGAAAAAACGGGTATAATCACATATTAAATAAAATGTAATCAACAGATAACACGGTTTTTAAAAGAATTACATTTTTGTAACAGGTGATTTCTTGCAATTTGCACATAAATTACAAATTGTTAATTTCTGATAAGGAAAAAAGAGGGGGTTAAGCGGTCGAAAAATGAATTGATTGAGTGTCGAATTGGGTAATATGCACAAATACAGAGGCTTGGTTTTATTTGACAATACTGAATTTTCAGCTTATAATAACATCATCAAATGAAAACGCCCACCGTGGTGATGCGGACGGCGATAATTAAGGAGATATAACATGAACAGTCATAAGCAGAAAAAACATTCAGCCCTGAAGAAAACAGTATCCGTCGCAGTTATGGGTTCCGTTTGTCTGACAGCTGCATTCTCTGTTGCGGCGTTTACAAGAACAGTTACTGTTACAGACGGTGACAAAACGGTAACAATTAATACAATGAATACCGATACAAGCGATATCCTCGTTAAATCAGAGGTTTCTCTCGGTGATGACGATAAGATCATCCGTACAGACAACGATAACGAAGATGTAAGCATTTCTGTATTGAGAGCTTTCAGCGTTGCCGAAGCTGCCGAGGAAGCAGCCTCTGAAAACAGCATCAATCTTATTGTCAAGGAAAATGATACGGTCGCTCTCGGTGAGGATAAAAATGAAAGCTCCGATATCGAAGTGCAGATCGAAAACTGGGTTTCCATAAAGCTTGACCTCAGAGGCAAGGCTCTTGATAAGGACGTTCCTGCCGGAACGGTTGCCGATGCACTTGCTTACCTTAATATTGAGCTTTCAAAGGATGATAAGCTCAATGTCAAGGCGGATCAGGAGCTTAAGGACGGCATGGAGCTTAAGATCACAAGAACTGAATATAAAAATGTAACCAAAACGGAAAAGATCGACTATAAGACGATCGAAAAGGATACAGATGAGCTTTATGTCGGAGAATCCAAGGTTGCTTCCGAAGGCGCTGAGGGTGAGCGTAAGATCACTATTAAGGAAACATACGTCAACGGCGAAAAGACAGCTGAAGAGGTAACAGGCAACGAAGTGACAAAGGAAGCCGAGGACAGAGTGGTACTCAACGGCACAGCCGAAAAAGTCAGCAGAATTGATACGGCATCCGGAGCAATTACTGTCAACGAGTCTGCCAATACCATCACAGACAAGTATGGCAATACACTTAATTACACAAGAGTTATCACAGGTTCCAGCACAGCTTACACAGCCGATCCGGGCGCTATATGCTCAACAGGTCGTCTTGCACGTTACGGCGTGGTAGCGGTTGACCCCGACATCATTCCTTACGGCTCTATCCTTTACATCGTATCTGATGACGGTATCGTATACGGCTATGCGGTAGCAGGTGATACAGGCGGATTTATCTACAACGGAACCGGCACAATCGTTGACCTTTATTATCCTGATCTTCAGGACTGCTACAACTACGGCAGAAGAGGTGTGCAGGTATATGTTCTCTCAGGAGTATCTGAGGACGCAACATACAACAACTGATTATTATTTTCAAGGACGCTTCCGGGCGTCCTTTTTTTGGCTTTTAAAAAGACAATGAATAAACACTTGAAAAATTATTTATCATAGTATATAATGAGAAAAATATATATCGTGATATATACAAAGGAGCTGATTTTATGGAAATTGCAAAAGTATTTGAGAACGGAAGAAGTCAGGCGGTCAGATTACCGAAAAAATTCAGATTTGATGTCGATGAGGTGATTGTTCAGAGATTAGGAAATGCCATTATACTTGTGCCGGATAATATGATATGGGAAACTTTTCTGAATGGTATTAACAGTTTTTCAGAGGATATTTTTGAAAATGGGAGAGATTCGGAAATTCCGAATGAAAGGGAAAGTATATGAAGTATATGCTAGATACAAATATTTGCATTTATGCGATAAAAAAGAAACCACAGAGTGTTTTTGAAAGAATGCGTGCTGAACTTCCAAATGGATTGTGTATCTCTTCAATTACTTTAGCTGAATTACAGCATGGTGTCGCAAAAAGCCAATTCCCTGAAAGAAATGCAGCTGCATTAGTACAGTTTCTTACTGTTTTTAACATACTGCCGTTTGATGATTTGGCAGCTGTGGAATATGGGAAAATTTGTGCATATTTGCAAAAAAAAGGAACTCCTATCGGAACAATGGATATGCTTATCGCTGCCCATGCTAAAACCGCAAAGATGATTCTGGTAACGAATAATACGAGAGAATTTGAACGGGTGCCCGAATTGGAATTAGAAAACTGGGTATGAATGTTTATTCATTATAATCTAAGCTCTGGCTGTTTTAATGACCGGAGCTTTTTTCTTATTTTGAAATTTGTTCATTTATCATTATTTATTTTTTGAATGGTATATCATTTGAGGGATTTATGTGCTATAATGACTGTGTATCATTATAATATTGAACAAAACAGTAGGTGAAAGTATGGCTTTTGACAGAGATAAAATAAGAAACTTCAGTATTATTGCACATATTGATCACGGTAAATCTACACTTGCCGACAGAATACTTGAACAGACAAAATCTGTCGCTGTCCGTGATATGGAAAATCAGCTTCTTGATAATATGGATCTGGAGCGTGAAAGGGGTATTACCATAAAGGCTCATGCCGTGACACTTCTTTATCATGCCGATGACGGAGAGGAATATATTTTTAATCTGATCGATACACCCGGTCATGTCGATTTTAACTATGAGGTCTCACGCTCGCTGGCCGCCTGTGAGGGCGCTGTCCTTGTTGTGGATGCTTCCCAGGGCATAGAGGCTCAGACCCTTGCCAATACCTATCTTGCGCTGGATGCCGGTCTGGAGATCGTTCCGGTGATCAACAAGATAGATCTGCCGAGTGCCGACCCCGAAAGAGTGAAAAAAGAGATCGAGGACGTGATCGGTCTGCCTGCCGAGGACGCACCGTGCGTATCGGCAAAGGCAGGACTGAATATACATGACGTTATGGAGCAGATCGTGAACCTGATTCCGCCGCCGGAAGGCGACAGCGAAAAGCCGCTTCAGGCGCTGATCTTCGATTCGTATTATGACAGCTATAAGGGTGTTATCATCTATGTACGGCTGAAGGAAGGTCAGCTTCATGTCGGAGATACGATCAGACTGATGGCGACAGGTTCGGAATTTAATGTCGTGGAGCTGGGCTTTATGAGGGCGACAAGCCTTGAGCCGACACAGGCGCTTTATGCAGGCGAAGTCGGCTATATAGCCGCTTCTATCAAGACCGTCAGCGATGCAAGGGTGGGCGATACGGTGACATTGGCGCAAAAGCCTGCCGCTGAGCCGCTTCCCGGTTACAGAGCCGTTCAGCCGATGGTTTTCTGCGGCATTTATCCTGCCGACGGCGCTAAATACGGCGATCTCCGTGACGCTCTTGAAAAGCTGGAGCTGAATGATGCTTCTCTTTCGTTTGAGCCTGAAACCTCGATCGCCCTCGGATTCGGCTTCCGCTGTGGATTCCTCGGTCTTCTGCATATGGAGATCATACAGGAACGGCTGGAAAGAGAATATAATCTTGACCTTATCACGACCGCTCCCAGCGTTATTTACAGAATCACCAAAACAGACGGAACGGTTGAAATGATAGACAATCCGACCAATTATCCCGACCCCGGTCAGATACAAACGGCAGAGGAGCCGATGACAGAAGCGCATATCTATGCACCGTCAGAATATGTCGGCAATATCATGGAGCTTTGTCAGGACAGACGGGGCGTGTTCAGGGATATGAAATATATTGATGCCGACCGTGTCGATATTCATTACGATCTGCCGCTTGCCGAGATCATCTATGACTTTTTCGATACGCTCAAATCACGCACAAGAGGATATGCTTCTTTCGACTATGAGCTTTCGGGATATACGCCGTCAAAACTCGTCAAGCTCGATATTATGCTCAACGGAGAGGTAGTGGACGCTCTTTCGTTCATTATCCATGCGGATAAGGCTTATGGCAGGGCAAGGAAAATGGCGGAAAAGCTGAAGGAGAAAATTCCGAGACAGCTTTTTGAGGTGCCGATACAGGCGTGTATCGGAGGAAAAATTATTGCAAGAGAAACCGTCAAGGCGATGCGCAAGGATGTGCTGGCAAAGTGCTACGGCGGCGATATCACAAGAAAGAAAAAACTGCTTGAAAAGCAGAAGGAAGGCAAGAAGAGAATGAGACAGCTCGGTTCGGTGGAGGTTCCTCAGGAAGCGTTTATGGCTGTACTCAAGCTGGATACGGAGTAAATGATGAAAAAGACAGTATTGCTATATCATTTTGACGAAACGGAGCTGCCGAAGGTCAGAAGAGCGCTTCTGCCGCTGAAATTCCGCATAAGGGCAGTCGGAAAAGAGGAGTATTCCTATCCGATAGGAGTGCTGGCAGGAGCTGACGAGGCGGACGAAAACGGATATCCTGCCTGCACAGAGGAGTTCGGAAGGCTTGTTGTTATGGGCGGACTGCTGAGTGCGGAAATCGACAAGGTGATTCTCGGACTGAGAAAGGCAGGCTTCGGCAGAGAGGTCCTGAAAGCGGTGATTACCCCGACCAACAGAGGATGGAATGCCTTTGAGCTGTACAGGGAAATACACCGTGAGCATGAACAGCTCAGCGGCGGAGCAAAATAATGTATTATACCTACATACTGCGCTGCTGTGACGATAGTCTTTACACGGGGATAGCCTCGGATATCGACAGGCGGATGGGCGAGCATTTCGGCAGAGGAAAAATGTGCGCCCGATATACCCGTTCCAGAAAAGCCAAGCGGTTGGAAGCCGTCTGGAAAAGCGGCACACGGTCAGAGGCTTCAAAGCTGGAATACCGGATAAAGCAATTGGACAGAGATAAAAAGCTGATTCTGATCGGGGAAAATACCATGCAGCTTTTCGGCGATAAGATCAATGCGGAAAACTACGAAAGGATGGATGATCCGGAGCTGTTCGGACGTTGGAACAAAGAGTGAAAAATATATATGATTTGCTGAAAAAATACTACGGATATGATTCGTTCAGAAAAAATCAGGAGGATATCATTAACCATATTCTCAGCGGCAGAGATGCTGCGGCAATTATGCCGACAGGCGCCGGAAAATCCATTTGCTATCAGATCCCGGCGCTGGCGATGGACGGGATAACGCTGGTGATCTCTCCGCTGATATCGCTGATGCAGGATCAGGTCAGGGCGCTTATCTCAAACGGCGTCCGTGCCGCTTACCTTAACAGCTCACTTTCCCCCGGACAGATGGAGCTGGCAATAAGAAATGCGGCGGCAGGGGTATATAAGATCATTTATGTCGCTCCCGAAAGGCTGGAAGCGCCGAGCTTTATGCGTTTTGCCTGTCAGGCGGATATTTCGCTGATTGCGGTTGACGAAGCGCATTGTGTTTCACAATGGGGACAGGATTTCCGTCCGAGCTATCTCAGGATAGCGGATTTTATCGGGAGACTGCCGAACAGACCGCCCGTTGCCGCTCTGACGGCAACCGCAACCGAAAGAGTCAAAAAGGATATACTGGAAAAGCTGGGACTGAGAAATCCCTTTACCGTTACGGCAAGTTTTGACAGACCAAACCTGTATTTCGGGATTCATACGCCGATCGACAATATTCAGTTTATCAGCGACTATATTGCCCGCCGTCCCGATGATTCGGGAATTATCTACTGCTCCACAAGGAAGGAAACCGAAAAGGTGGTGCAGGAGCTACGGGCGAACGGTTTTTCCGCTTTGCCCTATCATGCAGGAATGAGCGATTCCGACAGAAAATATGCACAGGAGGAATTCACCTACGACCGCACAAAGATCATCGTTGCGACCAATGCGTTCGGCATGGGAATTGACAAGCCTAATGTGCGCTTTGTGATACATAACAATATGCCGTCCTGCATTGAGGACTATTACCAGCAGGCAGGAAGAGCAGGGCGTGACGGCGACCCGGCAGATTGTATTCTGCTTTACAGCGGCAGGGATGTCCGTCTGCAAAGCTATATGATACATCAGGTGCCGGAAAATGATTCGATGACTGCCGAACAAAGACGGGAGTTTATCGAAGCAGAAGAGGAAAAGCTGAAGCTGATGACCTTTTATGCCACTTCAAAATCCGTATGTCTGAGAAAAAGGCTGCTGCAGTATTTCGGGGAATATACCAAAAGCCAATGCAGCAACTGCAGCGTGTGCAATGAAGATATTCAGGAAAGAAGTGTCGGTTTTGCAGAGGGCGGCAGTATGATCATAGACGAAGCGCTGCTGGCAAGGCTCAGGGCAAAGACAAGGCTGATATCCATGCAGCAGAGTGTCCCGATTTATTCTGTGGCGGGAGATGCCATGCTGCGTGAGCTTGCGGTCAAAAAGCCCCGTGAACTGGATGGTCTGAGAAAAATCAGCGGCTTCGGCGAGGAAAAGATCAGACGTTTCGGAAAGATATTTGTTGATGTGATCAATCAATATGAGGAGGAAGCGGATTTCTGACCGCTCCGGAGGGTGACATGAATAACGAAATAAGACAGACACTTCTGAAAATGGGAGAGGATAAGCTCAAGGATTTTTCGGTTTCGCTGATTCCGGGAGCAAAGGGTATCATAGGAATACGGCTGCCAAAGCTCAGGGAGTATGCAAAGGTGCTTGCGAAAACTCAGGGTGAAGCCGCTCTGGAGGGCGATGACAGATATTATGAGGAAACAATGCTGAGAGGAATGATCATCGGTTATCTGAAAACGGATGATGACAGAAAATTCGGACTCATACAAGCATTTATTCCGCTGATTGATAACTGGGGTGTGTGCGACAGCTTTTGCTCCACGCTTAAATTTACCCGAAAATGTCTTGGCAGAATGTGGGATTTTCTGCATCCTTATATTCACTCCGACAAAGAATTTGAACAGCGTTTCGCTGCCGTTATGCTGCTTGATTATTTTGTCAGCGAGGTATATATTGATCAAACCCTCACAGCGCTGTCGGAGATCAATACAGCGGCATATTATTCGTCTATGGCGGCTGCGTGGGCGCTGGCGGAATGTTATATCAAATTTCCCGGCAAGGCAGAGGTATATATAACAGAAAAACGCTTTGATAAGGATACACATAATCGGGCAATACGGAAAATCTGCGATTCTTACAGAGTAGAGCAGGATAAAAAGTCCCGGCTTAAGGAGCTTGTGATAAAAAGCAAGTAATTGATTTATGGAGGGGAAAGCGGCGGCTTTGCTTTCTTGGTCTGGGGTATTTATGGTAAACGACATTTAAATTATCCCATTAAAATTATGCGGGTGCAGGGGCTTCAGCTCCTGCCGGGGTCCAGGGCGAGCAGTCCTGGTGGGGTTTGGGGCGACGCCCCAATTGTAATAGAAATACAGGAGAATCTGAAATGACAAGGGAAACAGCAAAAAGAATGATAAAGGGACATCCGTTTTCAAGGCAGGAACAGGCAAGAGAGGATATTGACGAAAAAGATTATGTGTCGGTTGAGATGGTTCCTGTTTTTGAGCTTGACGGGAATAATTTTCAGTTTACGGCAATGTATAAGATCCGGCTGGAGGACGGCGGTTATATCTACGGAAGAGCAATGACGATAGACGAGCTGTGCAGGCTTCAGCAGTCGGCGGCAAGGGGAGAGGTATTCCGCATTATGTACCTCAGAAAATCAAGGATCATTATTGAAATTGAAGAAAAGAATGTGTGAATATACAAAATGTTGATATATTATTGATTATACTATGTGTATAGGGAGCGTGAATGTATGGAATATGTTTTGCAATCGGACAAGCTGACAAAGATCTATTCTCAGAGAGCGGCTGTGGATGAAGTCAGCATTACAGTCAGAAAAGGCGATATATACGGCTTTGTCGGCAAAAACGGTGCAGGAAAAACAACCTTTATACGAATGATACTGGGTCTTGCGGCACCGACATCGGGAAGTTTTTCTCTTATGGACGGAGAGAATATCGCAAGGGCAAGAAAAAAGATCGGAAGTCTTGTTGAAAGTCCGGCATTATACGGCAATATGACCGCCGAGGAAAACATCAGGCTGTTATGTACGATTCTCGGAGAGGACAAAAAATGCGTTCACGATATTCTGAAAAAAGTCGGTCTTGCCGATACGGGCAGAAAAAAGGCAAGGGATTTTTCTCTCGGCATGAAGCAAAGACTGGGAATCGCCATTGCCCTTGTCGGAGATCCCGAATTTCTGATTCTGGACGAGCCTATCAACGGTCTTGACCCGACAGGTATCGTCGAGATCAGGGAGCTGTTGCTGGATCTGAAAAATAAGCACGGGAAAACCGTCTTTATTTCCAGCCATCTGATCGGAGAGCTGGAAAAGGTGGCGACACGATATGGTATCATCTCCAACGGAAAGCTGGTCGAGGAGCTGACCGCCGAGCAGCTTGAACAGAAATGCGGCAGCCGTACCGTGCTGAAAACGGATGCGCCCGAAAAAGCGGCAGAGATCGTCAAAAAGCTGCTTAAGACAGATAGGGTGGAGCTTGGGGACGGCGGAACCGTCTATATTTCCGAGGCTGTCGGAAATATCGGAGAATTGACTAACGAGCTGTTCAGGAATGATATTGTCGTTTCGGGAATATCAACAGACGAGGGCAGCGCCGAAAGCTACTTTATCAGGAAAATGGAGGAGGGTTGACGATGATAGGACTTATAAAAGCTGATTTCAGGAAAATGAGCAAAAGCCGAAGTCTGATAATATGTATGATTATAGCGGCAGCTCTGGGAATCGGCATGGCGCTGCTTTATAATTACTTCTGGCAGGAAAAAGGAACAAGTATCGCCTTTACATACAATCTCATGGAGCTGTACGGAATTGATACGGCAATGCTGGATGACGCATTTTCAACCATTCCCAAACAAAACCTCTGGGCATTTGTCAACAGCTTTTTTTCCGATGAGATAAAATGGATCCTTTCGGCAATTTGTATCAGCTCCTTTATGGCATCGGAATATTCGATGGGGACTTTCAAAAATACCGTGTCGAGGGGATTTTCAAAGGAAAAGATCTATTTCTCGAAGATGGTCGTATGCGCTGCCGAAGCATTTCTGGTGACGGCTGCTTATGTCGGTGCAGGAGCAGTAACGTCTTTGTTTTTTGTTGAAACAGAGACAGACGCTTCCTTGCAGGAGATCGCTCTCACAATGATCACATACATTCTTCTGCTGATCGCAATGGCTGCTCTGTTTGAAATGCTCGGCGTTCTGTTCAGAAGCACGGGTATTGCCGTTGCCGTTGCAATTGCAGGACCGCTGCTGATCGTGTCGATTTTTAATCTTCTGATGAGTGCAGACCCATCGGTTTCGGCTTATCTTCGCTATTTTCTGATGCAGACCTTTATAACGGTGAACGATTCTGTAAAAGACGGAGAAGGCTTTGCTGCTTTGCTGACCGCTCTGGCATATTTTGCGGTTTCAACCGTGACAGGATGTGTTGTGTTCAAAAAAAGCGAAATTAAATAGGAGACGGATTGTTGAGGTTGGACGTTTTTTATGATATAATTATCTGTAAAATCCAATCATTCGTTTTTATTACAATAAAATATAACGGAAAACAGTAGAAAGAAAGGTGTGCTGCAAAAATGAGTATGGGAAAAATACTTGTTGTTGACGATGATATCAATATCTGTGAGCTTCTCAGGCTTTATATAGAAAAGGAAGGCTATGAGGTGATTATAGCCAATGACGGAGGTCAGGCGGTTACAAAGTTCAAAACCGAGCATCCCGACCTGATCATGCTGGATATCATGCTGCCTGTCCTTGACGGCTGGCAGGTATACAGAGAGGTCAGAAAAACCTCTCAGTGTCCGATCATCATGCTGACGGCAAAGGGAGAAGTGTTCGACAAGGTGCTTGGTCTGGAGCTTGGTGCGGATGACTATGTCGTGAAGCCGTTTGAAACAAAGGAAATTGTTGCGAGAATCAAGGCTGTCCTCAGAAGAGTCAACGACAGCGCTCCTTCCGCCGAGGTTCAGACTTCCAAAAAAGAGGTTATTTTCGATAAGCTCGTTATCAACCTTACCAACTATGAGCTGAGAGTCAACGGTGAACAGATCGACACTCCCCCGAAGGAAATGGAACTGATTTACCATCTGGCAAGCAATCCGAACAGGGTCTTCACAAGAGATCAGCTTCTTGATGAGGTGTGGGGCTTTGATTACTACGGCGATTCAAGAACCGTTGACGTTCATGTGAAAAGGCTGCGTGAAAAGCTGGAAGGCGTTTCGGATAAATGGGCGCTTAAGACCGTATGGGGAGTAGGTTATAAATTTGAGGTTAAAGAATAAATTTTATGCCAAAAGATCGCTTTTCCGCAAATATATGAACGTGAGTGTACTGATCGTTTTTTTCAGTTTCTTTGTGCTGGGAACTATTTTGACAATAGCCATCAGCAGCTATTGGTCAAACGAAAAACTCACCGTTCTGGACAACAGGGCGGAAAATATTGCGGAATTTATCAAATCAAAAAGCTCAATCAACGAACCGATGAGCGGTGAATCCGCTTCTATCAATATCAATGACGCATTCTATCTGCAGGAGGTGCTCAAGCTATTTGCGGATGATGCTGGAATAGATATCATCATTACCAACAGAACCGGCAGGTCTGTGCTTGTGGTCAGCGACACGATCAATAACAATACGTTTATCCAGTCTGATGCCGTTGCGGCTGCCATGAGCGGAAAAAGCTATTTTTCTCAGGGAACGCTCGGCAATCTGTATAAAAACGAAAGATATATTGCTGCAAGACCGATACTGTATAATAACGGGCAGAGTATCATGGGCGTTGTGATCGTCACCTCGGACAGAACAGATATCAATAATTTTACGGATATGGTGCTGAAAATTTTTATCCTTTCAGCAATAGCTGCACTTGCTGTGTCCTTTTTTGCGATAGGACTGTTTTCGTATAATCTTGTCAAACCCCTCCGTCAGATGGCACAGGCTGCAAAGCAGTTCGGAAAGGGCGAATTCAGCGTGAGGGTAAGCGAAACAAGCAATGATGAGATCGGAGAGCTTGCTGTCGCCTTCAATAATATGGCGGATTCCCTTGCTTCCTCCGAGGCAACGAGAAGGAGCTTTGTCGCCAATGTTTCCCATGAGCTGAAAACACCGATGACAACGATCGCAGGCTTTATCGACGGTATTCTTGACGGCACGGTGCCGCCCGAAAAGCATACCTATTATCTTCATATCGTGTCCGATGAGGTCAAAAGGCTTTCAAGACTGGTTCGGTCAATGCTTGACCTTTCAAGAATCGACAGCGGAGAGCTGAAGATCAATTATCAGAGCTTCGATCTTCTCACCACGCTTGTCACGATACTCATTACCTTTGAACAGCAGATCAATAAAAGAAATATCGAGATAAGAGGTCTTGATCTTATCAGTCCGAAAATGGTGTATGGAGATAAGGATCTTCTGCATCAGGTTGTGTATAATCTTGTCGAAAATGCTGTCAAATTTACAGACGACGGCGGTTATATTGATTTTATTATCACCGAGAGCCTTGAAAGAACCGATTTTATTATCAAAAACAGCGGCACAGGCATCAAGAAATCCGAGCTGGCTCTCGTTTTTGACAGATTCTACAAGACAGACAAATCCCGCAGCAAGGATAAAAAGGGACTGGGACTCGGTCTGTATCTTGTCAGGAGCATTATAAGACTTCATGGCGGAGAGATTATGGCGGACAGCGTTTACGGCGAATATACCGAATTTAACTTCTATATCCCCAAGAAAATCGTCAACGGCAAGAAGCAGGATAAGAAATAGTAATCGCACAATATCACCGAAGGAGGAAGAATTATGCCGAATGAATTTGATGAAAACTTTGATTCACAGCCTTCAGAACCCGTTAACGGGTCTGAAAGCGGCGAATATACGCAGCCCGTACAGCCGCAGTATACCGGGCAGACATATCCTCAGCAGCAGACACCCTATCCCCGTCCGCAGCAGTATGATGTTTATCCTCCCTATGGAGCAGGCGGTCAGGGGTATCATCCCTACAACTCATCGGCACCTTATCAGCCGCAGCCGCCCTATGGAGGATATGGGAACGGCTATCCGCCGCCCTATGGGTACGGTATGCCGAATTTTCAGCCGCCGAAAAATCCACAGGAAAAGAGCAGGGGGCGCAGAGTGGCTCTCTGGTGTACAGCAAGCGCATTGATTGTGGTGGCGTTGGCGATCGCTTTGTTTGTTTTTACACAGGGAGTCCCCGACAAAAATGATATTGTAAACGAGCCTTCGGGAAGCAGCAAGGTGGAACCCTCCTACGATATGCCCAGCGATATCGCTCAGGCACCGCAGGCAAGCGCCAATGAGGACGGACCGCAGATCCATGCCGCCGAAACACCGGCACTTGATTCTGAGGAAACAAAAACGGCAAGCGCTGTCTATAATAAGGCATCAAAATCTATTGTCTGCATCACCTCCTATTCCGCAGGCGGCGACTATACGCTGGACGCATCGGGAGAGGGTTCGGGAATTATTCTGACATCGGACGGATATATCGCAACCAACAGCCATGTGGTCGATGATTCAAAGCAAACGGGAACACTTATCACGCTGTATGACAATACACAGTATCTCGGCACGATTATCGGAATAGATGTAAAAACCGACCTGGCTGTGATAAAGATTGATGCCGAGGGACTTCAGCCGGCAGAATTTGCCGATTCCGACAAGCTGCAGGTGGGTCAGGAGGTGTTTGCGATAGGCAATCCCGGCGGCTCTTCCTTCTCCAATTCTCTGACAAAGGGTGCGCTTTCGGCACTTGACAGGATTCTCAGCGGCAGCGGCTATGTTAAATATATTCAGACCGATGCAGCCATCAACCCCGGCAATTCGGGCGGTGCGCTGATCAATGAACACGGTCAGGTTATCGGTATCAATACGGCAAAGCTGGTCGCAACCGATTATGAGGCAATGGGATTTGCCATTCCGAGCAATACGGTTCTTGAGATCATCAACAAGCTGATCAGATATGGCTATGTCAACGACAGGGGAACACTCAGCATTGAGGGCAAAACCTGTACGCTTTATATGTCCAAGGCAAATCAGGTTCCGCAGGGAATGATGATAACAAAGATCAATTCTGACAGCCCGATGAAGAATACACAGGCACAGAAGGACGATATTATTACCGAGGTGAACGGAAAAACGATCACCTCTTCGGTTGAATTCATAGATGAGCTTAAAAATTACAAGCCGGGCGACAGCGTGGAGCTTACCCTTTACCGCTCTGCCAAATCCGGAGGTTACAGCTTCAAGGTGACAGTCGTTCTGAAGCCTGATACCGGATCCAATTGATTGTTATGCTTATCGGAGCGGTATACAAAAAATTAAAAAAAATTTCTGAAAACTATTGAAATATATAGATTTACATGATATAATAAGAGCATAAAATATTTGTTTGATTAATCAACCCCTTTGTTGTTTTTTTCATTATCCCTTCCTTTTACGCAAAATGCAGTCGAGAAATCGGCTGCATTTTGCGTTTTGTCAGGAAAACAGTCTGACCGTCCAGACGGCAAAAAGCATCCCCGTCAGGTCGGCGGCAAGAGCACAGGGGATCGTCCAGCGGGTCTTTCTGATTCCGACAGAACCGTAGTAGACGGCAACGGCATAGAAGGTGGTTTCGGTGGAGCCTGCCATGACAGAGGCGGTTTTTCCGATGATACTGTCGGGACCGTATTTTTCAAGAACGGACGACAGCACAGCAAAGGAACCGCTTCCCGAAACGGGACGTATCAGACCCAGGGGCAGAAGCTCTGCCGGAAAGCCGATGGCATTGCAGACAGGAGATAGCAGTGCGGCGGCGATGTCAAAAAATCCTGAAGCGCTCAGCATATTGACGGCAATGACCAGTCCGATCAGCGAAGGTGCAATGGATATGAGAGAGGAAATGCCCTCTTTTGCGCCTTCACGGAATGCTTCAAAAAGATCAATGCGCTTTACCGCACCGAAAACAACAATGGCGGCTATGATGGCTGGGACAGCATAAATACCGAGTTTATCCAATTTTATACCTCCGTGCTGACGAACAAAGCTTCGTAAGAATGATTCCGACAATCAAAGCGGCGGCAGAGGTCATCCATACAAACGGAAGAATCGAATAGGGGTCGGAACTGCCGGCGGCCTGTCTCAGAGCGGCGGCGGTTGCCGGTATAAGCTGCACAGATGCGGTGTTGATGACAACAAACATGATCATACTCGGATCTGGACGGTCTTTCAGTCTGCTGCTTCGCTGCATTTCCTGCATGGCTTTGATTCCGAGCGGTGTTGCGGCATTGCCCAGACCGAGGATATTAGCCGTTATATTGGCGCTGACCGCCTGCATGGCAGGACTTTCCGGCTGCAGATCGGGCATAAGAAACCGCAGAATCGGTGAAAGCATTTTTGATATGATTTTGGTTGCGCCGCTTTTATCGGCTATTTTCATCATTCCTGTCCAAAGACACATGACACCTGCCATGGAGATAAGAAGCCTGACCGCTTTGTCAGCTCCTTCTGTTACGGACGAAGTGAGAGTGTCTGTTCTGCCTGTCACAACGGAGCATACGATGCTGACGATAATCATAAAAAACCATATATATCCGAGCATGATTCCGCCCTCCCGATGGAATTTTTCTTTTTTGGAAACAAGTTATTTTTGTACAAATGACCGTATCTGACGATAAAGGCAATATCATTGATAAATGCCGTAAAATTCGACTTTTTTCGATTTGACAAAATTACCAAAAAATGGCTACAAAATTATTATAAATACCAAAATTAGAAAAAATTGGTATTTTTTCGGGAATCCCTATTGACAAAATACACCGTAAATAGTAAAATATTGGTATAAATTAAACTAATTAAATTTTTGAAGGAGGCAACTGCTATGAGAGCAATCGGCTGCGTAAGACAAATTGATAAACTGGGAAGACTGGTTCTTCCGTCAGACATCAGGAAATCTCTCGGTATCGTCAGCGGAATTGATTCTGTGGAATTTTTTGCTGATGGGGATGCTGTGGTGATTAAGAAGTATCGTCCGGCTTGTGTATTCTGCGGTTCGGGCGAGGATATTGTCAGCTATAAAAGTCAGACTGTCTGCGAGTCTTGCCTTGATGAACTGAAAAATGGCATTAATTGAAAACTGAAAATGACATGATGATCAGAAATTATCAACAAATGACTATTTTTTACTTTACGGCAGAATCACAGGACTAACTGACTTTGCGGAGGATAGGCCGAGGGCTTGTCCTCCGGATTTTTTCATACGGATTCAGAAAAGAGGAAGAAATGAAACTAAAAGAGCTTTTTAAAGATAATAAAATCATTCTTACGGACGGTGCAATGGGAACCTATTTTACCGAGCTGACAGGGGAAAGCGCCGAGCTTTGCGAAAGGGGCAATATTGACTGTCCGGAAATTATCAGACAGATACATACGGAATATATGGCGGCAGGCTCAAGACTGCTGCGCACCAATACCTTTTCCGCTAACAGCGCCCTTCTGGGAACAGATCACGCTGAGCTGAAGGAAATTCTGATGTCGGGCTACCGATTGGCTAAGGAAGCGGCAGGAGATAATGCCGTTGTCTGCGCTGATGTCAGCGCTATCTATGAAAATCCCGAAATGGAGATGGATATAGAGAGCGAATACCGGTTTATTGTTGACTGCTTTATCGAGGCAGGGGCAGAGGTTTTTATTTTTGAGACTTTGTCGGAGATCGAAGCTGTCATGCCGGCGGTGAGATATATCAAAGAAAAAATGCCGGACGCCGAGATCATAACCTCCTTTACGGTGCTGCCGGACGGAAGAACACGTTCGGGTCTGTCTGTCAGACGACTTCTCAAGTCCATTACAGAGAATATGGCCCTGCTGACAGCAGTAGGTCTGAACTGCGGAAGCGGTGCGGCACAGCTTTATCAGCACGCTGCCTCCTTTTTCTCATATATTCGTGAAAACACGGATTTATTCACGATTATTATGCCGAATGCCGGATATCCGTCGATTGTCAACAGAAGAACGGTCTACAATTCCGCACCCAAATATTTTGCCGAGCAGACTGCAAGGCTCAAAGAACTGGGTGTGTCGGCTGTCGGCGGCTGCTGCGGAACCACACCGGAATATATCAGGCTGCTGGCTGTTCTTGTCGGCGGAAGCGAAGCGGCTTCTCCAAAGGCGGCAGGATTTAGTGATGTCAGCAAAAAAGTACAGCCGATGTTTTCCTCAAAGCTTGTCAGCGACAAATTCATCATTGCGGCGGAGCTGGATCCGCCCAATAATTCGGATTTTACAAAGCTGCTTTCGGCTGCGGCAGTACTGAAACAAAGCGGAGTCGATATCATCACCGTTTCGGATTCTCCGCTGGGTCATGCAAAGGCGGATTCTGTGATATGCTCCGCAAGGATCAAGCGTGAGCTTGGGATCGAAACGCTGCCGCATATATGCTGCCGTGACAAGAATATCAATGCGCTGCGCTCTATTCTTCTCGGTGCGCACAGCGAGGGGATCAGAGCGGTTTTAGCCGTTACGGGAGACCATATCGCCGAAACGGACAGAGGTATTATCAAGCCGGTGTTCAATCTTGATTCAACCAAGCTGATGTCGCTGATCGGTGAGATGAACGGCGATATCTTTGCCGATGAACCGCTGGTGATAGGAGGAGCGTTTGACCCGGCATCGCCGAGAGCTGAATTTGCGCTGAAAAGGCTTGACAAGAAAATCGGCTGCGGAGCGAAATTCGTTCTGACACAGCCTGTATTTACCGATAAAGCGATCGACTGTCTGAGGGCGGCAAAAGAAAAGAATGTCAAGGTGCTTGCCGGAATCATGCCGATGGTAAGCTACCGGAATGCCTGCTTCCTGAAAAATGAGGTGCCGGGAATGACGATCCCGGATGAGATGGCAGAAAGATTTTCGCCGGATATGAGCCGGGAGGAAGCGGCAAAGGTAGGAATTGAAATTGCAGCAGAAATTGCAAAGAAAGTAATGCCTTATGCGGACGGACTGTATTTTGTGGTACCATTTAACAGAGCCGAAATGGTAAAGAGCGTTATTGAGAGACTTTCCATTCCAAAAAACAGAGGGTGATATTTTGTTGACGGAAAAAGAAAAAACGCTGAGGGCAAAAATGTATCTGCTGAAGCTGGCGGATGGGATCAATCCGCTGGACGACAGACCTGTCGGAACAGATGAGGTGCTGAATAACGAAAGAATCAGAAAATGTCTTGCTTATGCCGCTGAAGTGCTGGATAAAAGTGCAGGCGGAGAAAACTCTCAGCCGACAGTCAGAAAAAGCAGGTCAAAGCAGGAGTTTTCTGTCAGTCGGGAGGATGCTGCCAAAATACCTGTTTCTTCCGCTCCGATGAGAATTTCTCAGTTGACGGCTGTTATTAATGATGCCGTCTGCGGAAACGGCATGAAAAAGCTCCAGTCCAGAATGATCAATGCCTGGCTGGTGGAAAAAGGCTTTTTAAAGAATAGTGAGGGATTTCCGGGGAAGCATCATCGTGAAGTGACGGAGCGCTCGCAGGAAATAGGAATAGAAGCCAGACAGGAAATGGGAGTGAACGGTTCTTATACGGCTATCGTCTATCATGAAAAGGCTCAAAGATTTATTATAGATCACCTGTCAGAGATTGTGGAATTCAGTGCGAAAGAGGAAGTTTGACAGCTGGTCGGTGTATATTTTGAATTTTGTTTATTTTCATTTATTGTATATAATGATAAAAACTGTTGACCCTCGAAAAAGAATATGTTACAATGATACAAAATATGATTTTTGTATCGGGAGGGGTCGGCATGGCTTTGTTTAAGCGTGAAGAGAAGATCAGAATGTCGGAGGAGCAGTTTGAGGAACTGATTCAATTTTATAAAAAACTGGGGTTTTCTTCGTCACAGTCAAAAAAACTGGCAGGAAGCTGCTTCGGCGCAAAGGTGACAGCTGATAAGAATGTTTCCTATAAGGCAGATTGGCAGTTCCGGCGTGAGGCAAAGGAAATGCCCCTTGGAATGGGTGCTGCTTTGGGATCGGGTTTCAGAAGCTTCAAGGCGACAGCTCCGATGGCGATCTGTCCGGAGCCTTTGGAGGATTGCTGTGCAGCTCCGGTCGAAGCGCCGATGCCGTCTGCTGCGGAAGAATTCAATGCGGCTGAAACACATGACGCACCCGAAATAGAAAATGCCAGTCCTCTTGACTCACCGCAGATCATTTTTTCGGCAAATGTCAATACGGCTTCATGGTCGTATTTAAGGAATAACATTAAAACGGGAAGGCGTATCGACAAGAGCTTTGTGCGGATCGAGGAGATCATCAATTCTTATCCGTATAAGCTGAAAAAGCCAAAGGGTGAGGATCTTTTTTCTGTGAATATCGAAAGGGGAGACTGCCCGTGGAACAGGGAAGCCGAGCTGCTATTTGTCGGTCTGAAAGGAAAAAAGGCAGATAAGGATATCAGACAGAATATCGCCTTTCTGGTGGATGTTTCGGGAAGCATGACCGACAGATGGGTGCTGGTGCAGATGTCAATGATGGCGATTATCAGCAAGCTCAAAAAGGGCGATGTCATGTCGATCATTGCCTATTCTGATGATACGGTGACGGTTGCCGAAAAGATGGAATGCGGCAATATGGATAAGTGTATCAAGGCTGTTCTGTCGATCGACGGTATCGGAGGATGCACCAACGGCAGCGAGGGTCTTGAAAATGCTTACTCCTATCTTGCGGACAATTTTGACGAGAACGGCAATAATCGTATCTTTATCTTTACGGACGGAGATTTTAATTTCGGTGTTACCTCTGAGGGAGGTCTTGCGGAATATATCCGCCAAAAGAGAGAAACGGGAATCTATTTGTCGATTGTCGGATATGGAAGAGAAAACTTCAAGGACAATAAAATGGAGGCTCTTGCCAGAAACGGAAACGGCAATTATACGTTTATTGCCAATCCGAGCGATATTCTGGAAACGCTTTGGGAAAAGCTGGTGTCGAATCTTGTGACCGTTGCAAAGGATGTCAAGATATCGGTAGAGCTGAATCCGCATTTTGTAAAGGAATACCGCCTGATAGGATATGATGCAAGGGTTCTGACACAGAAGGAATTTTATGACACGGAAAAGGCTGTTGACGGAATAGGTTCGGAGCATAATGTTGCGGCGCTGATAGAAATAAAGCGTGGAGAGGCGGTCAGAAGCTATTCTTCAAGATATGTAAGTACGAATGCGGTTTCTAACGATCAGGAATTCGCATTTATCGAGATACATTACAAAACCCCCGATGACGAAAACAAGGTCTTTACCCGTGCCGTTACCATTGGAGAGCTGGACGGTGCAGGAGATAAAAATATGGCTGTTGCATCGCTTCTTGCCGCTTTCGGGCTTTATCTGAGAGAGTCGGCATATAAGGGTGAACTTGACAAAGCGATGCTGAATTCGATGCTGTCCGCTCTTGACAAGAATGAGCAGATCAATACCAAAGAAAAGGACAGTCATTTCGATATTATCAGGAAATATCTGAAATCATAAAGATGACTCATGCCGATCCTGCGTTTTTAAAACTGTGGGGTCGGCAGAGTATATTCGGGAGGGAAAATGTGATGAAAACAGTTTTGTATGCGGAAAAGGAAGATATTCAGAAAATGATTTCTTCTGTTAACTGGCATGAGTATGAAACTGCTTACGGCAATGCCGGCGAAAATATTCCGTACTTTGTTCCCACAGGAGATGACCGTGGATATACTCCTAAGGTCGAAATCTCTCTGACCGATTTATTTTCGGATGACAAGGAAACCGCATTAAAAGCAGCGCATGATTTATGGTGTGGCTTGTGTCATCAGTATGCGTTTGTATCCTCGGCGGCTCTGCCGTCTTTTGATATTTTATGTTGTGCTCTTCAGAATCCGAGCGATGAAATAAAAATTGAAATTCTGGATATCTTTAACGGATTTGCCTGCTGTACTTCCGGGTACAGACCGGATACATGGCAGGGAATGTTAAGAAACAAATTAGAGAACCTTATACCCTATCTTCAGACGCTCATAGGACATCCGAACGAGGACATAGCCTATTTTGCAGAAGAGATCATCAAAGAACTGGAATGAAATATTGAGAATAGCTGATAATTTCTGTTTTTGTCAGTAAGAAATTATAATGTGAATATTGGTGTAAAAGCTCTGTTGAAAAACAATAAATGAAAATAGATGTAATCAGTCAGTCTGATAAACAGGCTGTCGGAAAGGAAATTGCTATGATAAAAGTAATGTTTGTATGTCTTGGGAATATATGCCGCAGTCCGATGGCAGAAATGATTTTCAGGGAAATGGTCAGAAAAACAGGCGCAGAGAAGGATTTTTATATCGCATCCTCCGCAACAAGTACAGAAGAACTTGGACATCCGATCTATTCGCCTGCCCGCAGAGAGCTGGAAAGTCATGGAATACCGTGCGGAGAAAAAAGAGCTGTTCAGCTGAAAAAAGAGGACTATGACCGATATGATTTTCTGCTCGGAATGGACAGCGCTAATCTTTCCAATATGGAAAGAATCACTAAGCATACAAGGAGTGAAAAAATGCGCCTGCTCCTGTCATTTACAAAGGAGGGCGGCAGTATTGCCGACCCGTGGTATTACGGGAACTTCGACAGAACCTACTCGGATATCGTGAAGGGGTGCAGGGCATTTCTCGAATATTTGGGATATGACATTTCGCAGTTGAAAATGGAATAAAACAGGAATGTGAGGGGGAGCTGTTATGTATAAGGTGATGGAAATTATAGAGCCTGATTTCGGCTGTGAAGGTCTGCCGGACGGCACGGAGCCGATGTGTGAGGTGATATTGGAGGAGGAAAGCGGCACGAAAGTGACTGTAAAAGTGCCTGACAGGGAGCTTTATCAGAAAAGAATCAATGAAGGGGATATGATTGATTATACGAATGGTATAATATTAAAGCTATAAATACGTATTGTATATCCAGCGATGCTGTCAGCAGTAATATCATTTTACAGTAAACGAAATGAAAAAATTCCTAATAAAATATGCGGGTGCAGGGGCTTCAGCTCCTGCCGGGGTCCAGGGCGAGCAGTCCTGGTGGGGTTTGGGGGTGCGGGTGTCCAGTGGACACCTCTGCGAAGCAGAAGCACCGACCGAGCCGGCAGGTGAGACTCAACGCCCCAATTGAAGAGGTACAGAATGGATTTTACAAATAAATATACCAATAACGATGAAGAAAAAATACTTTTGCGAAAAATAGATGATCTTATGCGCAGAAGCAGAAAAACATATTCGGCTTTGTATTCGCACTTTCTGACACCGGCAGAGCAGGCACTTATTATGAAAGCGGATGAATTTTACGGGGCGGTTTCTCTGTGCGGCGGCTATGATGAAGCCGAACGCAGGCTGTGCAGGGTGCAGACAGAGGAATATGCCGAGGACAGCGGCGCACCGATCAGGCTGTATCATATCAAAGCAACGGCGGCTGATGCAGAATTTTCTCACAGGGATATTCTCGGTTCGCTGATGGGTCTTGGAATCAAGCGTGAAATGGTGGGAGATATTATTACGGATGGCAGCAGCGCACAGTTTTTCTGCCACAGCAGCGTGAGCGAATTTATTGAACTGAATCTGCAGAAGGTGGGTCGGTACCGGATCAAAATCAGCGTCGGTACGCTCAATGAGCCGCCTGTTTTGCAGACGGAATAGGTGATGATAAATGTAAGCTCCATGCGCCTTGACAGTATTTGTGCGGAAAGCTTCGGCGTGTCACGCACAAAAGCGGCGGAATTGATAAAGAAAGGCTTTGTTTCTGTGAATTGGCTGGTTTGCGAAAATATATCAAAAGAAGTTTCGGACGGAGATAAAATATCCATGCGCAGCAAGGGAAAGGTCAGAATAGGCGGAATTACAGGCACAAGCAAAAAAGGGCGGCTGTTTGTTGACATCTTTAAATATATATAAGAAGGGAAGTCGGTTCGGCTTCCTTTTTTGCCTAAAGCTGCCCAAAGGGAAAGTGCTGAATGTTGAATTTAAAAAAACAGGGCGGCAGAATCCGCCGGAAAAATCAACAGACAGTAATTTTTTTTAGAGTGATAAAGTGCAAATGGGAAAAAGGAGGGGTAAAAAAATACAATTTGTAGAAAGGCAAAAAAATTTAAAAAAAGGTGTTGACAAAAGGGTGGGAGGTGTGGTATTATAACAAAGCTGTCG
>JAFVEY010000035.1 GCA_017475765.1 Clostridia bacterium
AAGTAAACACAGCGCGTTTTTAAGATCGCTTGCAACGGATATGGATACGATCGTACTGGTAGGCAAAGGCGGCATGAGCGAACAGCTCATCAAGCAGGCGGACGATGCCATGACAGCACGGGAACTAATCAAGGGCAAGGTTCTGGAAACGGCGGATCTGTCGCCCCGTGAGGCTGCCGAGCTTATTGCTGCACAGACGGGCTGTGAGGTGGTACAGGTGATCGGTTCAAAATTTGTACTCTACCGCCGTAACCCCGAAGAACCGAAAATTGATTTGCCGAAGGCAAAACCGGCAAGAAAACGCAGCCGTAATTACTGACGATGAAAAGGACGATGGGTTTATGAAGGTTGCAATGTTCGGAGGCAGCTTTGACCCGATACATAACGGGCATATTCAGCTTGCAAAGGCGTTTGTCAGAAAACTCGGACTGGATAAAGTTCTGATTGTTCCGACATACATTCCGCCCCACAAGCAGAAAAAGACTTCTGTTACGCCAGAGCAGAAGCTCGATATGTGCCGCCTTGCCTTTGAGGATATGCCGCATTTTGAGGTGAGCGATATCGAGATCAGAAGAAAGGGTGCAAGCTATACGTATATGACGCTTGAAGAGCTGTCTGAGATTTATAAGGGCGATGAGCTTTATCTGATCACAGGTGCGGATATGTTTATGACGATACATGAGTGGAGAGAGCCGCAGATCATTTTCCGTCATGCGACTGTATGCGGCGTTCCGAGAAATGACGAGGATATAAAGGATCTTGAAAGGCAGCAGGAATATCTTTCCTCACTCGGTGCAAAAACGGAAATACTGGATGCAGGAGTTATGACAGTATCTTCAACGGATATCAGAAACAGGATTAAAAACGGAGAAGATATTTCCGGTCTTGTGCCGAAGGCAGTTGAAGATTATATCAGAAAAAATAACTTATATCTGTGACAGGAGAAAATGAGATGGGACTGTTTGATATTTTCAAAAATAAAAAGAACGTCAATCAAATATCCGATTCGGATCGGTTTGTTATGTGCTCAACGGCGCTCTTTCAAACGGCGCAAAGCCCGAAGATCTGGTGATGGCTTCACTGATTTTCAATGTCGGTGAAGATTATGAAATAAGATAACAGGTCTGGATGAAAAGCAGTTCTGAAACACATCTGTCAGAAATCTGTTTACAAAATGGTTTGAATTGATTATAATAATAATTAAGGAAAATCAAAAATAAGGATTTTTTGAAATTTGATATGACCTGAATTTAATTTAATATGAAAGGCAGAAGTTAAAATGAGCGCTACCAATAATTTATATAATGTGAAGTATTCAATTATCAGACCTAAATACTTTGCCCCCTTTTACAATTTCGGCTCCTTGCTTTTAAATACCTATGAGGAAGGTTTTTTAAGCTCAAAGCAAAAGGTTACCGATACGGTTACCGCAATTGAAAAAAAACTGATGGGCGACAGGAAAATTATCAACGGCTTTGAGTCCGATGAAAGATTTCCCGAAGTAGAGCAGCTTTTTCAGCAGTACATCAGCTGCCGCAGTCTTGCTGACGGACGTGAGATAGCGATCGTATCTGATTTTCTGGAGGACGGCGCATTATGCGATGTCTGCATAAAAAGCAACAGAACATCCGTTATGAACCTCACAGTACAGGGAACATTCAGAATCAATCTGGGTTCACGGGCTTTGCCGTATGACAATGAAAAGTACTCTGTCGGTGTGATCAGCAAGTCAGGCAAATCCGGCTTTGCTTTGGTTGTCGAGGAAGGTGAAGCAGCTGTCAAAGGAAGTATGTATATGAAGGTCATATACTTCAACGAGTCAGAATATATTTCAGATCTGGCATCAAAATATACAGATGTTGAACCGTTTATGCAGTAAAGTCTGAGATTATAAATCATGTTCATCCTGGACATGAAGAGTCGGAGGTGCGGCTGTTTGGGCGAAAAAGATACGACAACGAAAAATCTTGAATCCTACAATGATGTTTTTGCCGATATCTTAAACGTATATTTGTTTGGTGGTGATCAGGTGATCAATCCTGATGGACTGAGTCCCGATGATATATTTTCTCAGTATAAGGCTGACGGAAAACTCCGCTATCAGGAAAGGGGAGTTCGGTATGTGTGAATTTTTTGACAGAATAGAAGCTAAAGGCAAAGCAGCAGGTATAGCGGAAGGCAGAGCAGAAGGCCGACTCAAAGAAAGAGAAACAGGTATAAGAAATACCGTCAGACTGTGCAAAGACTTTGGAGCGGATCTGGAAAAAACGATCAGGCAGCTGATTGAGCTATACTCTCTTTCCGAAGATGAAGCTGCAAGAAAGGCTGATGAATACTGGAA
Source organism: Clostridia bacterium (assembly GCA_017475765.1). Classification (GTDB taxonomy): domain Bacteria; phylum Bacillota; class Clostridia; order Oscillospirales; family Acutalibacteraceae; genus UBA1213. The sequence goes on from JAFVEY010000035.1 coordinate 2,342, forward strand.
TTTGGTTTGAGAAAACAGAAATGTCTGCATATTATTATTGCGCCCCATATCACCTTTTTCGGTGGTGTGGGGTTCGGTTTTTAATAATTTTTTTAACTGTGCGTCTGCACCGCTTGAATAAGACTGAAATTTATGGTATAATATATCGGTATAAATATATGAGTTTTTGGAGCTGATATAATGACCGTAAAAGATTATGAGGAAATTATAAGCCAAAGAATGAAATCTGCGAGATTTAAACATTCAAAAAATGTGGCAAAAGAAGCTGTCCGTCTTGCAAAAAAATATGGTGCGGATGTTGAAAAAGCTGAAATTGCCGGTATTTTGCACGACACAACAAAAGAGTCAACCGAACAGGAACAGATGGAGCTTATCGCCCGTGCCGGAATAGAGCTGACAGAGCTTGAACGGTCAAGCCATAAGCTGTGGCACGCCATTTCAGGCAGCGCCTTTGTGAAGGTAGAGCTTGGCATTGATGATCCCGAAATACTGGATGCGATACGTTATCATACAACAGGCAGGGCAGGCATGACGCTTCTCGACAAGGTGATCTTTATTGCTGATTTTACATCTGCCGAAAGAGATTATGAAGGTGTTGACAAAATGCGCAGGCTGGCAGATAAAAGTCTTGATGAAGCCTGTCTGGAGGGAATGGCTTTTACCATAGCCGACCTGTCCGAAAGACACCTTACCATTGCACCCGATACCTTTAACGGCTATAATGAATTGGCTTTCGCAAAATCAGCACAGAAGAAAAAACAGTAATCTGAATTAAACTGAACGGAGGAAAATATATGACATCACTTGAAACGGCAAGACTTGCCGCAAAGGCGCTTGACAGCAAAAAGGGTCTTGATATCAGAATTATCAAAATCAGGGATATTTCATCTATCGCCGATTATTTTGTGATCGCAACAGGTACGTCCAACACTCATGTAAAGGCTCTTGCCGATGAGGTTGAATATAAGCTGGATGAGGCAGGAATCAGCGTGAGTGCGGTTGAGGGTCAGAGAAATGACACATGGATACTGCTGGACTATATTGACGTTGTGGTTCATGTTTTCTCGGAGGATGCAAGAGAATACTATAATCTTGAGCGTCTGTGGGAGGACGGAGAACAGGTGGATATCGAATAAAGCATATGACAGAAAGGAAGAAAATCAAAATAATGAATAAATACGATCATAAAAGTATTGAACCGAAATGGCAGAAAGCATGGGAAGAAGCAGGTATCTACCATGCAGAGGAAAACAGCAATAAGCCTAAATATTATACCCTTATCGAATTTCCGTATCCTTCGGGACAGGGACTTCATGTTGGACATCCCCGATCCTATACGGCTCTTGATATCGTTGCAAGAAAACGCAGAATGCAGGGCTATAATGTTCTCTATCCGATCGGCTGGGATGCTTTCGGTCTGCCAACAGAGAACTTTGCTATCAAAAATCATGTTCACCCCAAAGACGTTACCAAAAAGAATGTTGCCCGTTTCAAAAGCCAGCTTCAGGCTCTTGGCATATCCTTTGACTGGAGCAGGGAAATCAACACGACTGATCCTTCCTATTACAAATGGACACAGTGGATATTCCTTCAGCTTTTCAAAAAGGGTCTTGCTTATAAAAAAGAAATGGCTGTCAACTGGTGTACCTCCTGTAAGTGTGTGCTTGCCAATGAAGAGGTTGTCAACGGAGTCTGCGAGCGCTGCAGCAGCGAGGTAGTAAGAAAAGTCAAATCGCAGTGGATGCTGAAAATCACCGCTTATGCGGAAAGACTGATCAACGATCTGGAGCTTGTCAATTATCCCGACAGGGTGAAGGCTCAGCAGAAAAACTGGATCGGCAGATCGACAGGAGCTGAGGTTGACTTCACAACGACAACAGGCGATACCCTTACCGTTTACACAACCCGTCCCGATACGCTTTTCGGCGCTACATATATGGTTATCTCTCCCGAACATCCGATCATCAATAAGCTGTCCTCCATTATTAAAAATTTGGACGAGGTAAAGGCTTATCAGGAGGCTGCGGCAAGAAAGTCGGACTTTGAGCGTACAGAGGTTGCCAAGGACAAGACAGGTGTGCGCATTGACGGCTTTGAAGCAATCAATCCCGTCAACGGAAAGCAGATTCCGATATTCATTTCCGACTATGTTCTTGTTTCCTACGGAACAGGTGCTATTATGGCTGTTCCCGCACATGATACCCGTGACTGGGATTTCGCCAAGAAATTTGAGCTTCCTATCATTGAGGTTGTCAAGGGCGGAGAGGATGTTCAGAAGGCAGCCTTTACCGATTGCGCAACAGGTGTCCTGACAAATTCCGATTATCTTGACGGACTCAGCGTTGAGGATGCAAAGAAGAAAATTATAGAAAAGCTGGAAGAGACCGGCAAAGGCAGAGCAAAGGTAAATTACAAACTCCGTGACTGGGTATTCTCACGTCAGCGCTATTGGGGCGAGCCGATTCCGATCGTGCATTGTCCGTGCTGCGGTGCAGTTCCGCTGCCTGAAAGCGAGCTTCCGCTTGAGCTGCCGGAGGTGGAATCCTATGAGCCGACTGACAACGGAGAATCTCCGCTGGCAAAAATAACAGACTGGGTGAATACCAAATGCCCGAAATGCGGCGGCGAGGCAAAGAGAGAAACCGATACCATGCCGCAGTGGGCAGGATCTTCATGGTATTTCCTGCGCTATATGGATCCGCATAATAATGAAGCGCTTGCCTCAAAGGAGGCTCTTGACTACTGGTCACCCGTTGACTGGTATAACGGCGGTATGGAGCATACAACGCTTCACTTGCTGTACAGCCGTTTCTGGCATAAGTTCCTTTATGATATCGGCGTTGTTCCCACACCAGAGCCTTATGCAAAGCGTACAAGCCATGGTATGATACTCGGCGAAAACGGCGAAAAGATGAGTAAATCAAGAGGCAATGTCGTCAATCCGGATGATATTGTCAATGAATACGGCGCTGATACCATGCGTTTGTTTGAAATGTTCCTCGGCGACTTTGAAAATGCCGCACCGTGGAGTTCAAGCAGTATCAAGGGCTGCCGCCGTCTTGCGGAAAGATACTATAATTTCCTGACGATCCTTACCAACGATGAGGGAATTCGTCCGGAGCTTGAAGCGGCTGTCCATAAGACCATCAAAAAGGTCGGTGACGACATCGAGATACTGAAATTCAATACAGCTATCGCAGCGCTCATGTCGCTGATCAATGATATCTACAATACAGGCTCGATCACGAAGGGAGAGCTGAGAGTGTTTACTGTTCTTCTCAGCCCGTTTGCACCGCATATAGCCGAGGAAGTATGGGAACAGGCCAAACTGGGCAGGGGATTTGCAGCTCAGCAGAAATGGCCTGAGTACGATGAAAGCAAATGTGTTGATTCAGCAGTTGAAATTGTCGTACAGGTAAACGGCAAGGTTCGTGACAAGATCACTGTGCCGGTTGATATTGATCAGGCAGGTGCCATTGCTCAGGCAAAATCAAGCGAAAAGGTACAGAGCTTTATTGACGGCAAGAATATTATCAAAGAAATCTATGTCAAGGGCAAGCTCGTTAATATTGTAGCTAAATAACCGGAATACAATACAATGATCAATACCAACAAATCTATACCATCAATAATCAATGTATTGTACATATAGTAAACGACATTTAAATTCTCTTATGAAATATGCGGGTGCAGCATTAGTGATGCAGTTATTTGTCGTATTGTCTGAAACTTTAGATAATTTTATAATTTTTTGCGTAGTTTTTGTGCATAGTATACATAGAGAGTAATGTAAATTTATTGCTTTTTTGTGTTGACAAAGGGTATCAGAATAATGTATAATACTAAGGTATCGTAATGACACAAACCCCTGCCTTATGGCGGATGGGAGGGAAGATAAATGGCTGAGATTAGAATCAAAGATAATGAATCTCTTGAGAGCGCACTCAGAAGATTTAAAAAGCAGTGTGCAAGAGCCGGCGTTATCGCTGAGGTTCGCAAGAGAGAGGCATACGAGAAGCCTTCTGTAAAGCGTAAGAAGAAGTCTGAAGCTGCTCGTAAGCGCAAGTACAAATAATAAGGTTTATTGTACACAGAAAATCAGAGGATATTTCCTTGAGCGGCTGTCTGTTTCAGCGGATTGCGGCTTTTTGGAGATATCCTTTTTTGTTATGTTATATGATTTGTTCAGAAGGCAGAACGGAGAGCAGAAATAAGGGGTGATATAATGGCACTACTGAGACCTACGGCAGCTTTGGAAAAAGTGACGGATATAACACCGGAGCTGCTCAGACAGCTGGAAATAGATGCAATTCTTCTTGATGTGGACAATACCCTTGCACCGCCGACAGAAAAAATCCCTTATGAGGGTGTTCAGGCATGGATTGATGAAATCAAATCGGCAGGCTTTGCAGTTGTTATATGCTCGAATAACTATCATTCAAGGATCCGCCCGTTTTCGGATTCTGTGGGACTGGAATGTGTTGCGATGAGCCTGAAGCCGTTTCCGTTCGGCTTCAACAGGGCAAAAAGAAAGCTGAAGGAAAAGCCGAAATCGGTTCTGGTTGTGGGAGATCAGATCTATACGGATGTTCTGGGAGCGAATCTGGCGGGAATGAAGTCGATTCTGCTTTGTCCACAGTCGGAAGAACACGGCTTTACTATATATGTCAGGCGCAGACTGGAAATAGGTGTACGCAAAAAACTGAAAATTCTGAAAAGGGGTGAGGATTATGTCGGTAGTTGACCCGAATGTGATTGACGGTATGGGCATTGACGGGGACACGCTGGTTTTTATGATCAGCGACCATCTTACATGGGCAGTTCATCAGGCAGCTCATCTTTCTTATCTAAGGGATAAGTTGAATGCCTATATCCGCTATATTGATGAAAAGCAATGGCGGAGCGTATACCGAAACAGGGAATTTGAGTCTTTCAGAATAGAGGTTTGTTTTAAATATCAGTATCCCGAAGTTTTTGTCACAATGGTGGAGGCTGTCGGGGATAAGCTGAAGGAAAAGAAGATAGAGATGATTTATCAGGTGGCAGAGACGGAGGGTAAATGATGAAGGTGCTTTTTTTGCTGGGACCCAATCTTAATATGGTCGGAATAAGGGATGTCGGAACCTACGGCACAGAAACTGCGGAGAGTATCAATGATGATGTCAGAGAATGGGCAAAGGAGCTTGGAATCGAGCTTGAGATCTATCAGTCCAATCATGAGGGAGATCTGATTGATAAAATACACGCCGCTTACGGGAATACAGACGGAATCATGATCAATGCGGGTGCTCTGACACATTACAGCTATGCGCTGATGGATGCCATCTCCTCCGTTCATATTCCGACGGTGGAAACACATATGTCCAATATAGGAGCAAGGGAGGATTTCCGCCGGAAGTCGGTTATATCTCCCGTTTGTGCCGGAACGATTGCAGGCTTCGGAAAATACAGCTATTATCTGGGCTTGCAGGCACTTATCAGATCCGGAAAAGGGGGATGATGATATGAATTTGTCATTGCAGCTTCTCAGCTCTATGCTGCCCGAAAATGCGGATGCAGCGATCATCATTTCCAATACCAACAGAAGGTATTTTACAAAATTCGTTTCATCGGCAGGATATCTTTTCCTAACAAGGGAAGAAGCCTATCTTCTTGTGGATTTTCGTTACGGCGAAGCCGCAAAAAATCAGGCTGACGGCTGCGAAGTCATTACTTTTACAGAACTCGGGAAAAGCCTTGAGGATATCATCAAAAAGCATCATGTCAGAAAGGTGATGCTGGAAGGATCAGCTTTTACTGTGAATGATGCCGAAAAAATGGATAAGCTTCTGTCGTCAGCAGGCGCCGAAAGTATCAAAAGCTCCGCACTTGACACATTAATCAGCAAAATGCGGATCGTCAAGACAAGCGCTGAGGTCGATAAGATGATAACCGCTCAGCGCATTACAGAGCAGGCGCTGACAGAAACTCTGAAACTTGTTAAAGAGGGAGTTTATGAAAAGGATATCGCATTGGAGCTGGAATATAAAATGCGCCGGCTGGGTGCAGAGGGCATTTCGTTTGATCTGATCGTCATTGCAGGAGAAAAAACCTCCATGCCGCATGGTGTTCCGGGTGAAAACCGCATTAAGCCCGGTGACTTTATCACCTTTGATGTAGGCGCTCTCTATCAAGGGTATCACAGCGATATGACAAGAACCTATGCTCTGGGATTTGCTGACGATAAGCAAAAAAGAGTTTACAATACCGTTTTTGAGGCTCAGAAAAGAGGTCTTGAAGCTGTCAGGAGCGGAGCGGTATGCCGTGATGTGGACGCTGCCGCAAGAGATTACATCTATCAGGCAGGCTTTGAGGGCTGTTTCGGACATTCGACAGGTCACGGTGTCGGTCTGGATATACATGAGCTGCCATTTGTATCTTCTAAAAGTGACGTGACGCTGCAAAGCGGAATGGTCGTAACCGTTGAGCCGGGAATATATCTTTCCGGAGAATTCGGCGTCAGAATAGAGGATATGGTCGTTGTCACCGCCGATGGCTGCATTAATCTGGCAACCCTGCCGAAGGAGCTTATTATATTGTAGGATCAATCGGCTTTTATTACGGTTGACAAGTGTCTGAATATGTTATAAAATTGATATGGCATTAAATTTTAAAGGGCTTTGCAGTCGGAGAGGACTGTTTTTCCCATATATGAAGGAGTATTGATATGATAAAATTCCAGGGTGTCATAAAAGGCAAAAATATCAGAATGTATTCTAATGTTCCGCTGAAAAATGCAGGAACTGCTGTTTTGAAAACTTTGAATGCGGTTGCTTCAAAGGTGGATATTTTTAAGCCGGGATTTATTCTTAATTACGGCTGGTCGAGCTTCTTTCTCGATAAAAGAAAGGATAATGACGGTAAGGATATTTATGTGGTACAGACCGTTGACTATGAAAACAACATCGAAATGAGAACGGATAACTGCGGTCTTTCGCTGGTCGTTCAGAATATGCAGATGAATACCAATTTCAGGGCAAAGGTGAAAAAGCCGGAGCCTACCTTCTACAAAGACAAGATATTAGTTTTAAAGGAAGCCATCGGGGCAGAGGATGTTTACCTCAACCGTACAGATGCCGCAAAGAATGGAGATTCGGGTTGGTATTTCGGTCTGCTGAACGATGAAAATGAGGGTAGCCATAGTGATGATGAATTTATTCAGGTACCCACCTATGAGCTGATGAAATTCAGAGGAGAGGCTCTGAGGGTTCTGCAGATGCCTGTGGGAACACTTGCTGTATTCCACAAAAACGAGATGACGGCTCTTGTGGACGAAAACGATAATCCGCTGGATTTCTCGACCCGTGACGAAAGAGAACAGGCAATTGCCCGCAAGGCTGCTGCTGAAAGCGCCGAAAAGGCGAATTCGGCATCGGAAAACGAGGAAAATACAGACAGCGAAAAAACCGAGGAATGATCTATGTTTAAGCTAAAGTCCCGTCAGGGAAGAGCAAGAAGAGGAGAGCTGATAACCGCTCACGGTACGGTACAGACTCCGGCTTTTATGAATGTTGCTACCTGCGGTGCGATCAAAGGAGCGGTATCCGCCCTTGATCTGAAACAGCTGCGCTGTCAGGTTCAGCTATGCAATACCTATCATCTTCATCTCCGACCGGGTGATAAGAATGTCAGAACGCTCGGAGGACTTCATCAGTTCACACGCTGGGACGGACCGATACTTACCGACAGCGGCGGCTTTCAGGTTTTTTCTTTGGCAAAGCTGCGCAATATCAAGGAGGAGGGAGTTACCTTCGCTTCTCATATTGACGGACATAAAATATTTATGGGTCCTGAAGAAAGTATGACGATACAGTCTCATCTCGGCTCGGATATTGCAATGGCTTTTGATGAATGTATTGAAAATCCTGCCGAGTATGGCTATACAAAGCGTTCATGTGACAGAACCTACCGGTGGCTTGTCCGCTGCAAGGATAAGATCAGGGAACTGAATTCGCTGGAGGAAACGGTCAATCCGCAGCAGATGCTTTTCGGCATCAATCAGGGCGCTACCTTTGACGATATCAGAATTGAACATATGAAAAAGATAAGGGATCTGGATCTTGACGGCTATGCGATCGGTGGTCTTGCTGTTGGCGAAAGCGCCGAAGAGATGTATCATATCATTGAAGTTGTCGAGGAGTATATGCCGCAGGATAAGGCAATATACCTTATGGGAGTGGGAACACCGGTCAATATACTGGAAGCGGTGCATCGGGGTGTCGATATGTTTGACTGCGTTATGCCAACAAGAAATGCCCGTCATGCAAATGTATTCACATGGTCGGGTAAGCGCAATATGATGAATGAAAAATATGCGCTGGATGATGAACCGCTCGATAGCCAATGTGACTGCCCTGTGTGCAGGAATTTCAGCAGAGCTTATATCCGTCATCTTTTCAAGAGCGGTGAAATGCTTGCTATGCGCCTTTGCGTCATGCACAACATATACTTCTACAATACGCTTCTGATGAAAATCAGGGAAGCACTTGATCATAATACCTTTGAAGAATTTTATGCGAAATACAGAGAAATTCTTGACAGACGACTGTAAAACAAAGTATACTTAATAATATTGAAGGTATTAATCCCATAACGAAAGGAAAAAGGAAAATGAATTTTTTGTTTTTGGATCAGGCAGCCAATGCTGCAGCTGAAGAAAATCCGCTGACAACATGGGGTATGTTCGGATTTACGATCATCCTCTTTATCGTGATGTATTTTATCTTTATACGTCCGTATAAGAAAAAGCAGAAGGAAGAGGACGCAATGCGTGCCAGCATTGAAATCGGTGATGATGTTACTACCATCGGCGGTGTTGTCGGAAAAATTATCGCTATCCGTGAGGATGACGAAACCTTTGTTCTTGAAACGGGCAGCGACAAAACAAGGATTCGCTTCAAGAAATGGGCAGTAAGCTCCATCGACACTCCCGATAAGCAGCCGAAGGATGATAAGAAGACTGACAAAAAGGGAGATAAAAAATCCAAAAAGGACAAATCCGAGGAAGAATGATTATTCAATCTGACGGAAGGTATCCTGTTTACCGGAGCCTTATCGGCGCAGCACAGCTTATGCCGATGAAGCTCCGGCTTTTTGTGCCGAAGAACATGATTTGCTGTATATTGAATCATAGTTTCGTCTTATAATGGTCAGTAAAATGGTAACAAACCTGTAAATTTATTATAGAAAAATATAATTTTTTATGGTATAATGATTTTAATATATTAAAAAATAAGATAATATGGAAGTGGGCATTTATCAGCTTCTGTATGTCCGGAAAGAAGGTTAAATATGATCAAGAAGTATGTATACGGAAACCCGATACCGACCAATGCGGTTGTCGGTGAAGCTGAAAACGGTGAAGGTGCCGTACAGTACCTTAGTGAGCTTGAAATGAACGGAAAGCTGCTGTTTAACTATGCCATGGAGGCTGACGATATTGTTTACGGTCTTGGCGAGGCAAACAGAGGTCTTAACAAAAGAGGCGGAATCTACCGCAGTTTTTGCTCGGATGAACCAAATCAGACAGAGGATAGACAGTCCTTGTATGGAGCACATAATTTTATCGTTATCACAGGCATGATCAGCGTCGGATTTTTTATCGACTGTGCTTCGGAGGTGAAATTCGATATAGGTTACACATCGCCCAATATGCTCAATATCGAGCCGTCTTGCAGGGATTTTACCGTCTATGTGATCGAGGGAAAAAGCGCTTATGATATCGTCAGACAGTTCAGAGAACTGATCGGCAGAAGTTATATCGCTCCCCGATGGGCTTTCGGCTATCAGCAGAGTCGCTGGAGCTATATGAACGAAGATGAGATCCGTGAGGTTGTCAGGATTCATCGTGAAAGAGGGATTCCTCTTGATGCGGTTTATATGGATATTGACTATATGGACGGTTATAAGGATTTTACCGTCAGCAATGAAAGATTCCCGGATTTTCCGCAGTTTGTGCAGGAAATGAGAGATCAGGGAGTCCGTCTTGTTCCTATCATAGATGCAGGGGTTAAAATTGAAGAGGGATATGATATCTATGAGGAAGGCAGACAATATCAGCTGTTCTGCAAAAGAGCAGACGGCAGCGATTTTGTTGCCGGCGTGTGGCCGGGCAGGACACATTTTCCGGATTTTATGAATTCCAATGCAAGAATGTGGTTCGGCTCAAAATATAAGGTGCTGATCGACAGCGGTATTGAGGGTTTTTGGAATGACATGAACGAACCGGCAATGTTCTATACGGAAGAGGGCATTGCAGAAGCAAAGGAGTACCTTGAAAATTTTGATTTTGCGACAAACGATCCCGGAAAATTCTTTGAGCTTCGTGAAAGAATGTCGGGTCTTTCCAACAGAATGAAGGATTATGAAAGCTTTTATCATAATATGGACGGAACCATTGTCCGTCACGATCAGGTACATAACCTTTACGGTGCCAATATGACAAGGGCAGCGGCAGAAGGTTTTGAGCAGTTCTCTCCGGACAAGAGAATCCTCCTTTTCTCACGCTCCTCCTATATAGGAAGTCACCGTTACGGCGGTATCTGGACAGGTGACAACCAGTCTTGGTGGTCACATCTTCTTCTTAATATCAAAATGATGCCTTCTCTCAATATGTGCGGCTATCTTTACACAGGTGCAGACCTCGGCGGCTTCGGATGTAACTGTACAAGAGATCTTCTTCTGAGATGGCTTGCCTTCGGTATCTTCACGCCCCTTATGCGCAACCATGCAGCAGCGGGAACACGCCGTCAGGAGGCTTATGCCTTCGGCGATACAGAGGATTTTGCCAATATCATTTCCATTCGTTACAGCCTGATACCGTATCTTTACAGCGAATATATGAAGGCTTGTCTTAACAATGATATGATGTTCAGACCTCTTGCCTTTGAATATCCAGCAGACAACTTCGCAAGAACGGTTGAAGATCAGCTGATGGTCGGGGAAAGCATTATGATTGCCCCCGTATATGAACAGAATGCTGTCGGCAGATATGTGTATCTTCCGGAGGATATGCTGCTTGTTATCTTCAAATCGTCCTCGGTGCGCAAATATCAGATCATGAAAAAGGGAATGCACTTTATTCCGGCGGCAGTTAATGAGGTGCCTGTTTTTGTGCGCAGAAACAAGCTGCTTCCACTTTGCAGAACATCAAAGTGTACGGACGAGATGGACACCTCGATGTTTGAGATCATTGCATTTACCGATGACAATATTGAATACCTGATGTATGAGGATGACGGTATTTCAAAAAATTACAGCGACCCGGATCATTATGTTTCATTTGCGATAAAGGACGTTGACGGTGTACTAGGCGCCGTTTCGCCAAAGACAATCGTCAAGCTGTCGCTGTTCTGATCAGAAGAAAATCTGCCCTGCAAGGCTTTCTGATAAGTCTTGCAGGGCATTGCTTTATTTCATAAATTCTTTTTTGATATTTATACATAATGCTAAAAATAATTTACATAATTGACTTTACAGCAAATGTGAGATATAATATCTGTAATAAATTTACGCAGAAGGAGGATTTATGAAACAGATAAAAGAACTTTTTAAAACATCGGCAGTTATTTTATGGAGCTCTTCAATTTTGATGAGCTCGTTTGCAGCGCCTGTGGTTCAGGCATATTCATTTGAATATGCCTGCAGGTATCCTGTGTATTGTGATGCAATGGAAACATTTATTGAAGGCGTAGAACCATACACATTTGAAGCAATTTCCGGCTGGACAAATGTAGATTCGTTTATTGCAATGAACGGTTATGCGTATGAAGTAAAATCAGATGCGGTCGTTACTTATACAACATATCCTGACGGAAAAATATATATGGAGAATTATAAAGGGGACTATATGTTCAGCGCCATATTCAATGAGGGATTATGCAGTTTGCCGTGGTTTAATATTGCCGTTCTCGGAACAGGAAGCTGTCAGTCAACTCTGGAAATTGTGGATGACGGTATGATTCTTACAGAAGCTGATCTTACCAACAAAGACTTTAAAGCATTGAATCGGGATGAGGAGTTAAATGCACATTTTTCCACCAATAAAACTTCTGTTAAATTTATGGCTGTGGACGATAAAACCTTGGGTGTATACACAGATGAGGATGATGACGGTATCTATGAAACGCTGATAGCCGACAGCAACGGCAGGCATTACGACAAGGACGAAAATCCGGAACTCAGAATGAATAGAATGTCTGCACAAAGTGTGGAGTCTGTTGAAAGCACCGGCATGAATGATATGGTTTTTATAATAATTACTGCAGCATTGGCGGCTATTTTGTCTGTTATATTTTTGGCAATCAGAAAACGGCATCAGAGTAAAGTATAAAAAAACAGCTGTGCAGCGATAACCTGGATTATTACTGCACAGCTGTTTTGATGTTAAAACTGTCGGTATCCGAAATCCTCGTTGCGGATATATTCGATCATTTCGTCACGTCCTTCGTTTGTCATGGGGAAGGTGCGCTCCGAAACGATCTCGTCTTTGCTTTTGTCATAGCAGTATTCGCCGTGCCATATACGGACAGTCATGGTTTCTTCCTTTGTATCCGGTATGATAATATAATGAAAAAGCTCGTTACATTCTGTGTAGTCGTTATCATTCTGAAACCACATGATTTTCGGAAGCTCCTCACACATCATAATAATCACCTCAGTTGTCATAGTACAAAAACAGCGCCCGAACAAAATCGGGCGCATGAAAATGATAATTAAAGTGCAGCCTTTGCTTTTTCAACGAGAGTTGTGAAAGCCTCTGCATCATAAATAGCGATCTCTGAGAGCATCTTTCTGTTGAGAGTAATGCCTGCCTTCTTAAGACCGTTGATAAAGGTGGAATAGTTAATGCCGTTAGCCTTGCAGCCTGCAGAAATACGTGTGATCCAGAGTCTTCTGAAATCACGCTTTCTCTGCTTTCTGCCAATGTAAGCATAGTTGCCGCTCTTCATTACGGCTTCCTTCGCCATCTTGAAATGCTTGCTCTTTGCACCCCAGTAACCCTTAGCGAGCTTTAAAATCTTTTTTCTTCTTTTGCGTGTAGCCAGCGCACCTTTTACTCGTGCCATATTATATTACCTCCGATAGTCTGAATTCAAAATCCTTTGATCCGATCCCGATATTATTTATAGGGAATGAGCTTCTTTACTGCTGCAACATTTGTCTTGTCAGCTGCAACGGTCTTTCTGAGACCTCTCTTACGCTTTGTTGTCTTTTTGTTAAGTATATGTGACTTATTTGCGTGTGCACGAATGACTTTACCGTTCTTTGAGAGCTTAAAACGCTTTTTAGCTCCGCTGTGTGTCTTAATCTTAGGCATAATTAAGATCCTCCTTGATTTTTTCTGATTATTTGTTGGGTTTAGGCGCCAGGAACATAAGCATATTACGTCCCTCCAGCTTCGCAGGCTTTTCAACGACTGCAAACTCCTGACAAGCATCTGCGAATTTCTTCATTATCTCTGTGCCAAGCTCCGGATGTCCCATTTCACGGCCTCTGAACCGTATGGAAACCTTCACCTTGTCGCCGCTTTTGATAAAACGCTGTGTGTGATTGAGCTTTGTGTTAAAATCATGGGTATCAATATTGAGGGAAAGTCTGACTTCCTTGATATCAACAACCTTCTGATTTTTTCTGGCTTCCTTTTCTCGTTTAGCCTGCTCGAAGCGGTACTTGCCGTAGTCCATAATCTTACAAACGGGCGGCTGAGCCTGCGGAGCAATTTTAACAAGATCGAGATTAGCGCTTTCAGCCATAGACAATGCCTTTGATGCCGGCATGATACCGAGCTGAGCGCCGTCCGAGCCGATCACTCGTATTTCCTTATCACGGATTTCGTCATTAATCTGAATTTCCTGCTTGCTAATGTTAAAGCACCTCCAAAACAATATAAACATAAAGAAAGCACGAACAGTCAATAACCGTCCGTGCGTCAACAGCATAATATACCCCGACAGAATAGCAGGGGAAACTAAATTACTATTGACCCGTACCGGACGTAACCATACAGGTGAAAGCTCATTGCTGACTTTACTTTGTTTTTACCCTACTACTATACCACACATTCATCCTCTTGTCAAGGATAATTTTGACTTTTTCCGTTAATGACAGGCAGAAATACAGTCCTCACCGTCACATGGAGCTTCATCGCCGCTTTCGGCAAGAGCAGCCTTGATCATGATCGCACATTCAAGGCGCTTCTTTTCAAGCTCGCAGGAGGTTTTGTGTGATTTTCTGATATCTCCCTCATACTGATAGTTGTTGGCATTGCAGCCGCCCGAACAGTAGAATTTTGCCCAGCAGCTTTTGCAGTTTTCTTTGCTGTATACATTTGCCTTTGCAAACGTCAGTTTCATATCCGTGTTGAAGGTGCCGTCATGGAGGTTGCCCATTTTATATTCATCATGTCCGACAAATTGATGACAGGGATAGATATCTCCCTGCGGCGTTATGGCAACGTACTCATTGCCGCATCCGCAGCCCCTCAGACGTTTTATCGCACACGGACCCTGATTGAGGTCTATCATGAAATGGAAGAAATTATAGTACTCTCCCTTTTTTCTTGAACGGATGATTGTATCGGCAAGACGTTCATACTCCTTGAACACCACGGGCAGATCTTCATATTTGATGGAATAATCAAGATTCGGGTCTGATACGACCGGTTCGATGGAAAGCTGATCGAAACCAAGCTCCTTGAAATGCAGGACATCCTCTGTAAAATCAAGATTATATTTGGTAAAGGTACCTCTGATATAATAATCCTTATCTCCTCTGCCGGCAACCAGCTTCTGATATTTCGGAACGATGATATCATAGCAGCCCTTGCCGTTCGGGGTTACTCTCAAGCGGTCATTGACTTCCTTGCGGCCGTCAAGCGAAAGAACAGCATTATTCATTTCACGGTTGATATATTCTATTTTTTCATCATCAAGCAAAAGTCCGTTGGTAGTGATCGTAAAGCGGAAATGCTTGTTGTGTTCCTTTTCAATGCTTCTTGCATATTCAACGGTCTTTTTGACCACCTCGAAATTCATAAGAGGTTCGCCGCCGAAGAAATCAACCTCCAGATTTCTTCTTGTTCCAGAATTGGCGATGATAAAATCAATCGCCTTTTTAGCCGTTTCAAGAGGCATAAGACACCGACCCTGACCGAAATCGCCCTTTGCGGCAAAGCAGTATTCACAGCGAAGGTTGCAGTCGTGGGAGATATTGATGCACATTGATTTTACGGGAGCTTTTGTCATCAGATCGGCAAACTGCTCATAATCATCAGGAGAAAACAGCAGACCTTCCTTTTTAAGCTCATAAAGAGCCTCATAGGTTTCCTGGATTTCCTCCCTGTCATATCTTGAACCAAGCTCCCAAAGGATGTTTTCCGGGATTTGTTCCTCCATATTTTCATCGCAGTAGTCAAGAATATCATAAGCGGCATCGTCAAGGACATGGACAGCACCGCTGTGTACATCAAGACAAATATTATAACCGCCGAGCTTATACTTATGTATCATTTTATTTCTCCTTGATTGTCATTATCCTTTACAAGATAAAGGGCGGACATATATCCGCCCTTTACGCTCAGAAAGTATCAATACAAAAATTACTTCTCACACTTCTGGTTTGCTACCGTGCAGGAAGTTTTGCAGGCTGACTGGCAGGATGCCTGACATTCGCCGCAGCCGCCCTTGACAGCAGATTCCTTGAGGTTAGCGTTGTTGAGAGTTTTGATATGTTTTGTTGCCTTCATCGTAATCACCCTTTCGGTTGTTTGGTATATTATTGATTATAGCATATAATGATCATAAATTCAATTCTTTTTTCTTTTTCTGCGCCGATTTACGCCTAAAATACCTCCGATAGCGCCGGATATCAGCATCAAAGCGCCCCTGAGCAGAGAAAGCATACCGGGAAGTTCACCGGAAGCGGCACCGACAGCCAGCAGAATCATCAATATCAGCGCTCCGCATATTGCCCCGACAAGCATACCGAAACTTTTGTTGATCCTTGCCGTGATATAGCCGCCGACAAATGCGCCGATACAGGCAGCGGCAATTGCCATCGGTGCAATAAGTGTATACTGTATATGACGGCTTTTGGTAATAACAAAGGCAAACAGCAGCAAAAACAGAATTGTAACCGCTATTCCCGATACTGCCCCTATCACCCAAGCAACAGCAGCTCTTTTTTTATCGCTCATTTCCTCATCTCCCAAAATATTTTCATTCCCATTTTATTCCGTTCCCGGTTGAAAAATAACCTTCTGTTCATTGAAGCTGAGGAATAAAAACAAACCGCAGAAGTCCGATATGGAGGAACCTCTGCGGTTTAATTAAAATTAAAACTAATTGTATCAGACTGTCAGTCAAGAGCACTTTGAATACCGGCAAAGGCGGAATCAAAATCAGATTTTGTAACAAGGAGAGAGATCTGAGCCTCGCTTGTTGTGATAAGTCTGATATCCGTACCTGACTGAGCTGCTCTTCCGAAAACCTTTGCCGCAACGCCGGGGCAATTCTCCATTTGCGGGTCGTTGATGGATATTTTGCAGTTTCCGCTGCTTACGATGGATTTCACAGAGCCGTCGTCCAGCTTTGAGGTGTAGCTGAGGATTTTTACAAGATCATCGTCCTTTATCGTGAAGGAAAGGCTTGTTCTTGAACTCTGAACGGGCGAGAGGGATATCATATCCACATCTACTCCCATCGAAGCTGTTTTCTCAAAAACCTCAGCGATAAAGTTGATATCGGCAGGAATATTCTGCAGGGTAATGAGGGTAATGTCATCACTAACTGTGATTGTGGGTTTCATAATTATCACTCCTTGTTCTTAATAAATATGATTGACAGGATCGCAATATTAAATCCGGCAGCTTATTTTTCGGCAAGCAGATCGGACATATCATACATTCCGGGCCTTTTGCCTTTGAGGAAAACGGCGGCATTGACAGCGCCGACTGCAAAAACAGTCTTTGATCTTGCGCTGTGGCTGATTTTCAGTATCTCGTCTGTTCCCGCAAAAATAACCTCGTGTTCTCCGACAATATTGCCGCCACGGACAGAATGAATACCGATCTCACGCTTGTCACGCTTTCTGCGGTATGCGTGTCTGTCATAGATATATTCGCTGTCTGTCTTTACTTCAGCAATCGCATCTGCGATCATAAGAGCCGTTCCGCTGGGAGCGTCCAACTTCTGATTATGGTGCTGCTCAACGATCTCAACATCAAAATCATCTCCGAAAACAGAAGCCGCTTTTTTGGCAAGCTCTATGATCAGATTGATTCCGAGAGACATATTGCCGGAATAGAAAACAGGGATTATCTCTGAAGCAGCCCTGATTTTTGCCTTTTGCTCCTCGTTGTAGCCGGTGGTACATATCACACAGGGCAGCTTATGAGCTTGTGCGTAGGCAAGCATTGAATCAAGTACGACAGGATTTGAAAAATCAATGATGACATCTGCATTGACATCAAGCTCTTCAAAACTTTTCGCATAGGTAAATGCAGCATCCTTTGGCTGTGCAAGATCCACTCCTGCTGTGATCCGGCAGTCTGTACGAGCAGAAACGGAAGCAATGATGCTTGCGCCCATTTTTCCCGAACAGCCCGATAATATAATTTCCGTCATTTTAAACTCTCCTGTCGGGTTTTATTTGATAAGTCCGTATTTTGTAAGACAAGCCTTAAGCGCTTCAAGTCCGGCATCGGTCATCGGTGCAAGGGGCAGTCTGCACGGTCCGCAATGATAGCCGAGAAGATTCATCGCTGCCTTTACCGGAATGGGGTTGACATCCGAGAAAAGGATGTCCATCAGCTCGATATACTTCTTCTGTATGGCAAAGCTGCCCTTGAAATCTCCGTCAAGAGCCTTCTGAATCAGTTCATGGCTTTCTTTCGGGCAAACATTGGCAAATACAGAAATGACACCCTGACCGCCCATGGCAGTTATGGTGAATGCCTGACTGTCCTCGCCGCTGTAAACATCGAGATCATCTCCGCACAGAGCCATTGTGCGCACAAGAGCGGAGGTATCGCCGTTAGCTTCTTTTGTTGCCCTGATGTTCGGGTGCTTTGCAAGCTCGGCATAGGTTTCAGGCTTGATATTGCAGCCTGTTCTGCTGGGAACATTATAGAGTATGATCGGAATGTTCACTCTGTCAGCAATATAGTTGTAATGGCGGATAAGACCGCTTTGTGAGGTTTTGTTGTAGTAGGGTGTAACCGAAAGAAGAGCATCTGCGCCCAGCTTTTCTGCTTCAATGGAAAGCTCTGCTGCAAAATGGGTATCATTGCTGCCTGCACCTGCAATCACAGGCACTCTGCCGTTTACTCTTTTTACAGTATATTCTATTACCGCACAATGCTCTTCACCGCTCATTGTTGCAGATTCGCCCGTTGTTCCGCAGGCGATGATGGCATCTGTGCCGTTTTCGATCTGAAAATCTATAATTCGTCCGTATTCTTCGTAATTAATGCTTCCGTCCTCATTCATAGGAGTAACGACAGCAACGCCCGAACCGGTAAAAATATGATTGCTCATATTGTCCTCCTCGTATTATTATCCGCTTTGCCCGAAAGCAAAGCGAACTCAATGATTAATAGTTCTTATTTATCATCCTTTGTGATCAATATATCCTTCTGCACAGAGGAGTTCTGCAAGGAGGACTGCGCCGCCTGCGGCACCTCTGAGGGTGTTGTGTGACATACAAACAAATTTGATGGTATACTGTGTGTCCTCTCTGAGTCTGCCGACAGAAACAGCCATACCGTTTTCGAGGTTTCTCTCGCTCTTGATCTGCGGTCTGTCTGCCTCTCTGAAATAGTGGAGGAACTGCTTCGGTGCGCTCGGAAGCGCAAGCTCCTGCGGCTTTCCGCTGTAACTTTCCCAGTCGCTGATGATCTGCTCAATGCCGGGGTTATTTTCAAGCTCCACAAATACAGCGGCAGTATGTCCGTCAGAAACGGGAACACGGATGCACTGTGAAGTGATAGAAGGCGACTGAGCCTTGACGATCTCGCCGTTTTCAATCGTACCCCAGATCTTGAGCGGCTCCTGCTCGGATTTTTCTTCCTCGCCGCCTATGTAGGGGATAACATTGTCTACCATTTCAGGCCATCTTTCAAATGTTTTTCCGGCGCCGGAAATTGCCTGATAGGTGCAGGCAAGAACCTTTTTAACACCGTATTTCAGAAGCGGATGAATGGCAGGAACATAGCTCTGAAGAGAGCAGTTGGACTTGACGGCAATAAAGCCTCTTTTGGTGCCGAGACGTTTTTTCTGGGATTCGATGATGGCAAGATGATTGTCGTTGATCTCCGGAATGATCATCGGAACATCAGGCGTGAAGCGGTGAGCGCTGTTGTTGGAAACAACGGGGCATTCAGCCTTTGCATAAGCCTCTTCAAGAGCACGGATATCTTCTTTTTTCATGTCAACTGCACAGAATACGAAATCAACCTTTGAAGCCACTTCTTCCACATTGGCAGCATCAACGATCACAAGCTCCTCCAGCGATTTCGGCATCGGAACAGTCATAGCCCAGCGATTGCCTGCGGCCTCTTTATATGTTTTGCCTGCGCTTCTTGCACTTGCGGCAAGAACTGTTACATTGAACCACGGATGATTTTCGAGAAGTGTTGCAAAGCGCTGACCTACCATACCTGTGGCGCCGATGATACCTACATTAAACTTTTTTTCCATTGTTTTCTCTCCTAATTAATTAATGATGCCATGAAAGCAACCGCCGCCTAAAAATAAAAACCGATTGTAAAAACAACCGGTTCACAAACTACTTAAGCAAAGCCAATGTATACAATTTCGCAGAGCGAAACCAAAACGATAGCTCCCCATCATAGAATTTTATGATGACAGTTATATGCCGCTGTGACATATCCCCAAAGAAAAGCCTGCCTCCGGCTCATCCCTTCGGCGGAAAGGCTATTCGCATGATATCGCTGACATTGGCTGTCTTCTTCATGCTACACGCAGTCCCGCACCTCTATCCGGTTACGATTTAACTTTCAACTAATATATAATATACCATTCCATTGTCCTGTTGTCAACTTTTTTAATAAAATTACCTTATTTTTTCTGAATATCGGTTTTTGGGTTAAAAATAATTTGTTTATATGTTCATGTTTTAGCGGACAGATATAAATACCTGAAGGAAACAGAGGAGGGTGAAAGCAATTATGTGCCAGATTATAGAAGAACGTATAAAAGAAGTAACAGCGGCAGCAGAGAAGAAAAGCAGATTTGATTCCAAAATCTTTTCCTATGTTGTAGGGAGCATCTGCAAAAATCAGATGAATGGAATTGCTTTTTATTTTCTTAAGCACATGAAGACAATCTCCAAGTATTGCCATAGAATGATTATTATGCTTTTCTTCTAAACCGCTGAGATCGGTAAAAACTGTGTTAAAAGCAAAATTTGTTTTTTCATAATGTGCAGATGAAATAATGATATCTGAATTATATTTTGCTGTTTCGTTTTTGTTCAAAAAATCAAATGTCAATTGTGAGGACTCAGGCATAATATTTACTTCCTTGATTAAATCTGTATCAGATAATTTACACTTATTTTATCATAATCCAATAATATTATCAATAACTGAAAATAAAATTTGATTGGCTATCCATCTTTGAGTGAATTTTTGGTTAAAGCAGCACCCCCGACCGTAAAGCCGGGGGTGCGATTGCATATATTGATATTGTTAAACTCAAAGAGTCGGAATAATCTCTTTAAGGTAAGCTCTGAACGGTTCACCGAGAAGGGGATTTTTAAGTGCTATTTCAACAGTAGCCTGAAGAATACCGAGTTTGTCGCCCATGTCATAGCGCTTTCCCGTGTAGTCAACTCCTGTGATTCCAACGGTCTGAGCGAGGGTTTTCATAGCGTCGGTAAGCTGTATTTCTCCGCCGGCGCCGGGGGCGGTATTGTCGAGAATATCGAAAATATCGGGAGTAAGAACGCATCTGCCGAGGATAGAATAGAGGGAAAGAACAGCTTCCTTTGTCTGCGGTTTTTCTATCATATCCGTACAGCTGTAAATATTATCTTCCAAATGATCGACCTTAAGAGAGCTGTATTTGTAAATATCCTCCTCAGGCACAGCTTTGATGCCGACAACGGATTTTCCGAACTTTTCATAAGCTCTGATCAGCTGTCCGCAGGCAGGATCCTCGCCGATAATGACATCATCGCCGTAAAGTACGGCAAACGGTTCATTGCCTACAAAGGAGCGGGCGCAGTTTACAGCATGACCCAGACCCTTTGTTTCTTTCTGGCGGATAAAATAAATATTGGCAAGCTTGGAGATAGAAACAACCTGTTCATAGACATCCTGCTTTCCTGCTGCAAGAAGTCTTTCTTCCAGCTCAGGACTGCGGTCAAAATGATCCTCGATAATACCCTTTCCTCTGTTGGTAATGATAAGAATGTCGGTAATGCCGGAATTGACGGCCTCTTCAACGATATACTGTATGGCAGGCTTATCAACGATGGTCAGCATTTCTTTGGGCATGGATTTTGTTGCGGGCAGAACTCTTGTACCCAATCCCGCAGCGGGTATGACAGCTTTTGTTACTTTCATAATTGTCCTCCTGATATGTTTTTATTTTATAGGGTTCTCTTATGTTCATTTAGGGGTTATACAGCATTAAGCCGGAAAGAATGATCACCTGACAAGCCATCAGCATCCAGGCAAGTCCTATATTTGTTCTTCCTTTAAAAGCAAGAAGTCTGAGAAGCTCTTTTTTATCCTCACCCGGATTCTGTTCTTTTATTTTTTTGATTTTTCTGATACAGTTTTTATAATAACCTCTGTTGGCATTAAAGCCGCATATAAACATCATCACCAAGTTGAGCAAGCCAAAAATATAGGGAAGAAGCATCAGAAATCCTTCGGTAAGGGTACAGTTCTGAGCTATCCATGAGAAATATTCTCCGTAGCCGGGATTGTAGCTGGTGCTGCCGGATGCGGCAGTAAGGGCAGCAGTAGCCTGTGACCACATATTATCCGCAAAAAGCTCTGACACAACCAGATTGCCGGCGTAAAGCAGCGTGTTGATCAGCAGGACGATAATGCCTTTCCAATACTGTTTACGGTAAATATACCATCCTCCGCAGAATAAGAACACAGCAAAATTGAATCTGCTGACATTTCTTTTTTTCAGAGAAGATAAAACCGGCAGATAGTAAAGAGGATTGGGACCGACATATTGCGCAAGCTCTTCGCCGCTGACTCCGTCGAAATCGTCATCTTTATTAAAGCCCAGATCAAAAATACGGACTCCGTTGACATAAAACTGATTGGTGCGGTAGAAAGGGGAGGCGGATTTCATCGGATCGTCATCTTCATCTTCTTCATCATCGCCGGCAATTCCGAACGGGTCAATTGTTCTGCGAACCGGTCCGAACAGAAAATCGCCGCATTGTTCACATACGATCGAATCCTTTGAGTTTTTGCAGCCGCAGTGTCTGCATATGATAAAATCATCTGTTTCAATACTTTCCTCCGGCTCGTCTGCATAACCGTTTTCACTTCTCCACGATTTGCCGTTTTTATGAAGTTCGGGAAAAATACATTTTCCCTTCTGTGCATAGCATTCTCTATGATAAGGTGCGCCGCATTTCGGGCAAACAACAATATCGTCATCCTCTTTAAATCCGACTGAGCAGACAGGACAATTTATTCCTTTGAAATCCATCCGAAATTACTCCTATATAAATGATTTGAATTTTTACCATATTTTAAATATTATACTATATAATTTTCTTTTTGGCAAGAGTTGTATCATTGAATATTGCTCAAATAAAATTGATTTTTTTCATAAAAGGGTGGTATTTTGTACTATAAAATGTCCGCAGGTACAAAAATTTATGAACGGGTCTTTACAATAGGATTGTTTTATTTTATAATATTACAGAAGAAATCCTGAATTTATAAGAAATGGTGAGATTATGATACAATTTGAAGAACTCAGATTACAGCTTGAAGCGCTGCATCCAGATATACTGGAGCTTGCCAATGCACTCGGACTCGATAAGCTGAAATTAGAAATCGAACAGCTTGAACAAAGAGCTTCACAGCCCGGCTTCTGGGATGATGTCGAAAACTCTCAGAAAATACTTCAGAAAACAGGCGCTTTGAAAAATAAGGTGGCGGAATACGAGGGACTTGCAACAGCTTATGATGATACGATTGCCCTCATAGAGCTTGCCGACGAGGAAGAGGATCTTTCTTTGCTTGAAGAGGCTCAGTCAGAGGTCGAAAAGGTGAGAACAAGCCTTGAAGCACAGAAGTTGCAGACTCTTCTTACCGGTGAATATGATTCCAAAAATGCGATCCTCACCTTCCATGCAGGCGCAGGCGGAACCGAGGCACAAGACTGGGCTATGATGCTTTACAGAATGTATATCCATTGGGCGGAGCGTCACAATTTCAAGGTTAAGGAAGTTGACTATCTTGATGGCGAAGAAGCAGGCTTAAAGAGTGCCGTTCTTCTGATCGAGGGCGAAAATGCCTACGGTTATCTCCGAAGTGAATCGGGCGTACACCGCCTTGTCAGGGTATCGCCGTTCGATTCTTCGGGCAGAAGACATACCTCCTTTGCCTCTCTCGAAGTAATGCCTGAGATCGACAACACGATCGAGGTCGAGATCCGTCCCGAAGACATCAAGATGGATGTTTACCGTGCTAGCGGCGCAGGCGGTCAGAAGGTCAACAAGACCTCATCGGCAGTTCGTCTGACGCATATTCCGACAGGTATCGTTGTTGCAAGCCAGGTGGAGCGAAGCCAGTATCAGAACCGTGATGTTGCCATGACAATGCTGAAATCCAAGCTGATCGAGATCAAGGAGAGGGAACATCTTGACAAGATCGAGGACATCAAGGGTGTTCAGAAGGAGATCGCATGGGGTGCGCAGATACGTTCGTATGTATTCATGCCCTACACGATGGTAAAGGATCACAGAACGAGCTTTGAAACGGGCAATGTCAATGCGGTCATGGACGGTGATCTGGACGGCTTCATCAATGCCTACCTCAAAGCTGCCAGCCTGAACCAGCTCAGTGAAGATTTTTCTGAAGAGGTATAGTTGGGGCTTTGCCCCAAACCCCATGCTCGACCCCGGTAAGGACTGAACTTCCTGCACCCGCAATTTTTGCTGGGGGAGTTCAAAGGAAAGAGACAATATTAACATACAATAAATTGTACGCCAAATACATACTGTGTTTGGCGTATGACTGTATATAAAGGATGGCAATATTAAAATGACAAAGGAAGAAGTCAGACAGTTAGTCCTGCGTATCAAAGCCGGAGAAGGAACCGATGAAGAGATCGGCAAGTGGATCGAAATGATTCATCTTTCAACAGGAAATCCTGATGTACTCCATGCAATCATGTCATCGGCAGATATCGAAATAGTGATGCGGAATTTATATCACGTTTCGGTAATTCAACTCTAAAAGCATAAAAATTGTGGGTGCAGGGGCTCACGCCCCTGCCGAGGTCGAGGGCGAGCAGCCCTCGTCGGGGTTTGGGGCGGAAGCCCCAACAATAAGGAGGCAAAAATGGCTTATTTTATTTTAGGAAGAAGCGGGAGCGGAAAAACTGAAAAAATACATGAGTATATCAAAGGTCTGCCCGAAGGGAGCAGGGCGGTGTTTCTTGTTCCCGAACAAAGCTCTTTTCAGAGTGAAAAGAAAATACTTGCATCTTTGGGAGCAAAAAAGGCGAAAAATATAGAGGTGCTGAGCTTCAGAAGGCTTTGCAGCGTGATTTTTGATCAGTATCAGGGAATCACAGAAAAAAGAATAGATGATGGAATAAAGGCTGTTCTGATGAGCATGGCGATCGAAAATGCCCCGTCCGAGGGCGGAGAACTTGAACTGTATGGTGATGCGGCTAAGAGCAGCAGGAGAAAAACGGATCTTGTCGAGCCGATGCTGACAGCTGTCAATGAATATAAAATGTGTCTGATAACGCCGGAAAGACTGATGGCGATATCGAAAACAGTTGAAAACAGAGTCCTTGCATCAAAGCTGCGTGACAGCGCCAGAATCTATGCCGCCTATAATGCTCTTCTCGGCAGCACTTATGCCGACCCGGACGATGATCTGACAAGGCTTTATCATATATTGTGTGAGCATCAGTATTTTTCGGATATGTATGTTTTTGTTGACTCGTTCAGCGGTTTTTCGGCACAGGAGCTGAGAATACTGGAATGTATTATTGCTCAGGCAGAGGATTTTTATATTTCTATCTGCTGCGACCGCAGCGGTCTGAATAATGACAGCTCCCTGTTTGCCGAGCCGAACAGTACATACAGAAAGCTGCTGAGGAGCTGTCAGAAGGCAGGCAAAAAGTGTAATATCGTATCTGATATAAAGCCGGGAGTTAGATTTCTTTCCGAGCCGCTGAAAGTTCTGGAGGAAGGACTGTTTGCCGGTTACAGATCTGCAGGGCAAGAGGACGGCGCTGGATATACGGCGGAAACTGTCATAAATGATGGGTCTGTTCGTCTTTACGAGGCATCGGACATATATGACGAGATCAGCGCAGCGGCAGAGAATATTTTCAGATTGGTAAACGATGAGGGCTATCATTACAGCGATATTGAAATCATCGCCGGAGATCTTTCCTCCTACAAAAGCGTCATTACGGCAGAATTTCCTAAATACAGTATCCCTTATTTTCTTTCTGATCCACAGCCGCTTGAAGCAAAGCCGCTGTTCAGGCTCATGCTTTCGGCATTTGAGGTCATCCATTCCGGCTTTGACACAGAGTCTGTTCTCCGTTTTGCCAAAACGGGTCTGACCTCGCTTGATGAGGATGAAATTTTCAAACTGGAAAACTATGCGTACGTTTGGAGCATAAGGGGCAAACGCTGGAAAAATTCCTTTACGATGTCACCGAATGCACAGCGCTCCGACAGGGACGACGAGGATGAAATCAAAAAGGAAATTGATGAAATCGAGCACATCAGAAGCAGGCTGATCTCTCCGCTTCTTGCATTTGAGGAAAAGATCAGAGCCGCTGAAAACGGAGGACAGCTGACGCAGGCGCTGTATGAGCTGACAGAAGCACTTGGCGCAAGAAATGAATTCAGGAGATTTATCCTATCTCTTCAGAAAAGCGGAGGAGAAAGCGCCGCCGAAAGAGAAGCAGGCGTGTGGGATACCGCAATGAACATTCTTGACAAGATGTACGGTCTGCTGGAAAATAAAAATATAGACAGCAAAACATATTATGAGTTGTTCAGACTCTATATCAGGAAAAGTCCCCTGTCCGACATACCGAGGACAGTCAACAGCGTTACTGTCGGAGAGGCAGGCAATATCAGAAGCGCCAATCCGAGAGCGGTTTTTGTCATTGGAGCAGTACAGTCGGTTTTTCCTGCCCAGCCGGGAGCGTTCGGTATTTTTACCGACAGCGAAAGACGGCTGCTTCGTGACGGTTCGGATGAGGATAAGACACTTCCGCTTTACGATTCTGTATACGGTAATTCTCTCAAGGAAAAGTTTAATGTATATACCGCCCTTACCGCCGCAAGGGAAAGGCTTTATGTCAGTTGGTATACCCAGAGTCTTTCGGGCGCCCCATGCGAGCCATCCGTTATCAAAAGCGAAATACTCTCCATGCTGCCCGATACAGAGGTGTTTTCCCGACAGGAGCTAAGCGAAACGCAGCCGTCCGACAAAGATCTGTTCTTTACCGAGCGGCAGGGTTTTGATATATGTGCAAGGCTCTGGAACAGCGAGGGAAAAAGATCATATACTCTTAAAAATTATTATCTCACCTCGGAGGAATACCGGAGCCGCACCGAAGCCGTTCGCAGAGCCGCCGGAAGTGAAAATTTCAGGCTTCACGATTTTGATGGCATAAAATGGATTTATGGATCTCCGATACGGCTTTCAAGCACAAAGCTCGATAAATTTGCTGCCTGCAAATTTTCCTATTTCTGTCAGTACGGACTTGACGCACAGCCGCTCAGAAAAGCTGCTATGGACAGCGGACTGTACGGCTCGGCTATGCACTTTATTTTTGAAAGAATTTTCCGTACAGAGGGTGCGGATGGTCTGAGGGACTGTGATGATAAAAGGCTTAAGGCATTGATAAAGAAGTATCTTGATGAGTATGTTGCAGAGCTTGGTGATGAAGAGGAGAGAACCGAGAGATTTTCCGCCGCCTGCCGGAAAATAAGAAAAAACGCTTTTATGGTGCTTGGCAGAATGAGGATGCAGCTCAGTAAGGACAGCTTCCGCCCTGTGGATTTTGAACTGAGGATAGGCAGCAAGGACGGAAGCGGTATTCCGTCCTACGAAGTAATGCTGCCCACGGGGGATAAAATACTGGTGACAGGATATGTTGACAGGGTCGATACAGCTGATATAGGCGGAAATAAATATATCAGGATCATGGATTACAAAACAGGTACTGAGGATTTTAAAATGAGCAATGTTGCCAACGGTATCAAAGTGCAGATGCTTTTGTATCTTTCGGCTATTCTGAAAAACGGAACGAAGAAATATTCTGACGGAAGGACGCTTCTCCCGGCAGGAGTTCTGTATGTTCCTTCAACAGCGAAATCAGGTGCCAGATATTCCGGATCGGACAGCGAGATTTCTGCCGCTATTGACGAACAGAACAAGAATTTTAAAATGAAGGGTCTGCTGATTGACGATGAAGAGGTTCTTCGTGCCATGGAGAGCGATCTCGGCGGAGAATTCATTCCTGTGAAAATCAAGACAAACGGAGAATTTTATGCAGGCAGCAGTATTGTTTCAGCAGAGGATATGGAGGAAATATTCAGATATGTCGATATCTGCATTAAACGTATGGGAATAGAGCTGTATTCCGGATCCATAGAAGCTTTGCCTGAAAAGAATGCCTGTACCTACTGTGAATATGGTGCTGTCTGCCGCTTTGAAAAGGGCGGACGTACCTTAAAGCGTGAAAATCTGAGCAGCGAAGGGGCGCTTACAATGATAAAAGAGGTCACATCAGAAGAGGAGGTAAAAAAGAATGAGTAAGCAGACATCAGGTTTTAAGCCTACCCCCGCACAGGAAGCGGCGATCCAGGCAGCCGGCGGTTCTATCACAGTTTCGGCTGCTGCCGGATCGGGAAAGACAAGAGTTCTTGTCCAGCGTGTCATCAGGCTCCTGACAGGCGATGATCCCGTTCCTGCCGACAGACTTCTGATACTGACCTTCACCAATACGGCGGCAGCAGAAATGAAAACGAGAATCTCAAAGGCGATAGACGAGCTTATTGAAAAACATCCCCGTGACGATTTCTACCGCAGACAGCAGCTGTTACTCGGTTCTGCCGATATATGTACGATCGACAGCTTCTGCAGCAAAACCGTCAGAGAAAATTTCTTTCGTCTGGGAATCAGCCGTGATTTCAGAATCGGCGGTATACCTGAGCTGTATGAAATGCAGGTACGGGTCATGTCGGATATCATAGAGGAGCGGTATAAACGTCCCTCGGCAGAGGGAAAAACCGAAGAACAGTATCAGAAGGAACTGGAATCCTATCACAGCTTTTCACTTCTCAGCCTGCTTCTGACAAATACAAAGCTGGATACCGGACTTGAAGCCGAACTGCTTGATATATATACCAAATATACCGCCCATGCCTTTCCCGAAGAATGGATGGAAGGGTGCGTGGAGATGTATTCTCCTGAAAGCAGTATCAATGAAAGCAAGTCTGCCGTGTATCTGTTTTCCAGTATCAGGGATAATATCGGTATTCTGGAAGAAATATATGCTCAGGCTGCCTCCTACCGTGAGTATCTGGAAGAACAGAACAGACAGAGTAAGGGCAAGAAGAAAATATATGTCAACACACTATCGGCTCTGGACGCATACAGAAATACGCTGGAGGGTGCAAAGGCGCTTTTTGATGCGGAACAGCTCGATATATCGGCGGTGGCGGAGCTGTTTACACAGTTCCAAAAGATCAAAATATCTCCGGGAGGAAGTAAGGACGAGGATGCCAAGACAGCCATCAAGCTACTGAATCTTTTTGCCGATACAGTAACGGAAAAATGCAGACACTATACCTGTTATACCGATGAGCTGTACCGCAGAAATAACAGACAGCTTTATCCGGTCATGCAGGAGCTGAAATCTGTCATGGAGGAATTTGACAGGCGTTTTTTTGAGGCTAAATGCGAAAAGGGTATGCTGGATTTCCGTGATCTTGAAGCATTGATGCTGAAGCTGCTTTATGAAAGCGACGGCAGAGGCGGTCACAGATTGACAGATTTTGCAAAAGAAATGTCCAAAAAATATGTTGAGATCATGGTTGATGAATATCAGGATACCAACGATATTCAGGAAAGTATTTTCAAGGCGGTTTCGAGAAATGAAGAAAATCTGTTTGTTGTCGGGGATATCAAGCAAAGCATTTACCGTTTCAGGGAGGCAAAGCCGGATCTTTTTAAATCAAGATGTGACAATGCGGAGCTTTACAGCAAAGCCGAAAGACATTTTCCGGCACTTATTGTGCTTGACAGAAACTTCCGAAGCAGTAAGGGCATTATCGACAGCGTGAACTATGTTTTCGGTCTGCTGATGTCGGAAGAGTCAGGAGATATAGAATATGACGAGCTTCACAAACTGGACGCCGGAGCGTCTTATCCTGAACGCAGCGGAGCAGATACAGAGCTGCACCTGATCGAATATAAAAAGAATTCGTCTGTTCCTGATGAGGAGGATTCGGAAGAGGAGGATGCCGACCGCACACAGACGGAGGCTGCCTATTGTGCGGCGCTTATCAGGAAAATGATGGATGAGGGCTTTACGGTCAAGGATGAAGCATCCGACGGCGGACTCAGAAAGGCAAAATTCAGCGATTTCTGTATTCTTATGAGAGCGGTGCAGAACAAGGCGCATATCTATGCTGCCGAGCTTGAAAAGCTGAAAATTCCATCATATATGGACACGGACTTTAATCTGCTGGAATGTTATGAGGTAAAGGCGGCGGTATCCTATCTCAAGGCGTTGAACAATCCTCTTTCCGATGTGGATATGATCGCTTCGCTGATGTGTCCTGTTTTTGGCTTCACTCCCGATGAGCTGGTTAAAATCAAACGGCTGAAGGGAAGATGTTACTATAAAAAGCTGCTGAATATCGTTTGTTCCGACAAAGAACAGGATGATAAAGAGCTTCAGAAAAAATGCAGCAGCTTCATTGAAATCATGAAGGAGCTTCGTACCCTTTCCGTTACTGTTCCGACAGATAAGCTGCTGACGGAATTTTTTGAAAGAACAGGCTTTATATCCGTTATGTGTGCAATGCCTAACGGAGAGGGAAGAATACAGAATCTGAGAAGGCTCGTCAGCTTTGCGGCAGGCTATGAAAGCAGCACCGCAGGTGGACTGACGGGACTGGTGCGGCATATAAAAAGTCTTGAGGAAACAAAGAGCGGAATCAAGGTATCGGATTCGGCTTCGGTCAATGCCGTGAAAATCATGACCATTCACCATTCCAAAGGACTTGAATTTCCGATATGTATTTTGGCAGGAACAAATTCGGTCAATAAAAATTCAATGAAAAATATCAATTATCATTCCGTATTCGGCATGGGTCTCAGGGCAATGTATGATGAACGGCTGCTGAAATTTGATACCCTCCAGTACCGTGCTGTTGAGCAGGCGATCCTTTCAGAAGAAAAAAGCGAGCAGCTTCGGGTGCTTTATGTTGCCATGACCCGCCCGAAGGAGAAGCTGATCATCCTTTCGACCATCAACTGCAGCGCAGATGAAAGAAAAAAGGGTGAAGATACCGATGACAAGCAGGATGGTCTGACGGCATTCCGCAAATACCTTTATAATCTAGCCCGAAAAACGGAATATATCCCCACCAGCGGCAGAATTGCCGCTGGTGCGGTTCGTGACTGCAAAACCTTTTCTGATATGATGATTATGTGTTCACTTCTCAACGGCTCGATGAAGGAGCTCCGGCATGACGCCTGTGTTGTGGGGAGTGCAGAGGATGACAGGACGGATATGCCTGAAGAAGCGGTTTGTCTTCCTGCACTCGACAGCGGCACACCATGGAAATATGTTCATGTGCAGAGTGTGGAAAAACAAGCTCAAAGCAAGATAAACGAAAGTAAAAGTGCAGAAGGGAACGATGACCGGCAGCAGACAGATCCGGCGTTGGAAGCCTTTCTGAAAGAGCGCTTTGAAAAAAAGCCTGCCGATATTACCACGCTGATACCGTCAAAGGTTTCGGCATCTATGCTGGCGCATAAGGGTGTATCTTCGATGTATGTCGCATCGTCAAAGCCGTCCTTTGCAAGGAGCGGCAGAATTTCTCCGACAGAGAGGGGAACAGCCACTCATGCTTTTCTGCAGTATGCAGACCTGCGGCTTCTCAGAGAGGGACTGACAGGCAGAGGAGATTTTGAACAGGAAAAGCAAAGACTGGTCAATGAAAAAATCATGTCGGCAGAGCAGGCGGAGCTGATCATTCCCGAAAGCATAAAAGCCTTTGCGGAAAGCAGACTTTTTGAAAGAATGCTCAGGGCAGTCAATCTGTACCGTGAATACCGATTTACCGTCAATATTCCGGGGGAGCTTGCTCTTGCCAATGATCCTGCCTTTAAGCAGATCCGCTCAGAGACGCATGGTCAATGTGAAACGATTCTTCAGGGAGCAGTTGACTGTATCGTGGAAGAGGATGACGGAATCCTTATTGTTGACTACAAAACCGACAGAGTGAAGGAGCCTTCCGAGCTTGCGGAAATATACGGACTTCAGCTCAGGCTGTACAAGATGGCAGCAGAGATGCTTTTTGACAAGCCTGTAAAGGAATGCTGCATCTATTCTCTTTACACCGGCTGTGAGGTACCCGTAAAAGTATAAAATTCAGCCCTCCGGCATACTATTTTTACAGAATAATATGCAGGAGGGTTTTTTTATGTCGGTTATATCGGCAGCATTGATCGGAGCGGCATTGGCGGCGGATGCCTTTGCTGTATCCGTTGTGTGCGGTTCCTCTGACGGGGCAAACCGTAAGGGTGCGGCTGTAATGACTGCCGCCGCCTTCGGGATTTTTCAGACGTTCATGCCTGTTCTCGGATGGAGTATCGGAAAAGTCGGCAGCACCGCCGTTACAGGCTTTGAAAATATCATAGCATTCGGAGTGCTTGTATTTTTAGGAATAAAAATGATACTTGACAGCAGAAACGGAGCGGCAAAGGATTTTCCGTCCGGAATGTCAAGACTCCGCTCTCTTTTGGCGATGGCGGTTGCGACAAGCATTGATGCCCTTACTGTCGGAATCGTTCTTCCGACAGCCGCAGGAGCCGGCAATATAACGGAGCTGCTTTGCGTAGTTCTCATCATAGGCGGCATTACTTTTTTTCTTTCCTTTTGCGGATATCATATCGGCAGAAAAATCAGAACCCTTGACCCGACAAAAGCGCAGATCATCGGCGGAATTGTGCTGATCGTCATCGGTATCAAGGAGCTGCTCTGATCCGCCGATCATCCGTTCAGCATAAAATCCCCAAAGCGGCAGAAAGGGATATTCCGCCGCTTCGGGGATTTCACATATTTTAGGAGCTGTACTTATGATCAATATTATTTGGATGATTTGGCAAGCATTTTGATGATATCAACGAATTTGGGGGGATTGCCGTACATAAGAACGCCGATTTTGTATATGGCAGAAGCAAGCATTCCGAGAAGATAAACGGATATTGCCTGAACAGCGATGGAAATTGCGATCTCCCACACAGCAACATCGGAAAGCGTTGCACGGACAAACATTGCCATAGGTGCAGAGAAGGGAATATAGGATAATACCGTCATAAATGTGCTGCCAGACATATCGCCCGTACACATGATGGCAACCGCTACATAGATCACCGTCAGAACAAGAACCACAGGAGATGTCAGGTTGTTGAGATCTTCCGATTTTGATGCAAAGGAAGCGAGAGCGCCGAGAAGAAAGGCATAAATGAAATATCCCAGAATAAAGAAGATAAGCGCCAGTATAACAGTAGATGAGGAAATCTGTATATAATCAAAAATCTCGCTCGGTATGATGTCCTTTGAAAGTGTTCCGAATGAACCTAATGCTGTCAGGAGTATGATCGCAAGCTGAGTCAGACCTGCAAGACCCGAACCGATGACTTTTCCGAAGATAAGATCTCTCGGCTTTGCACAGGTGATAAGAAGCTCCATTGCTCTCGTGTTCTTCTCGCTGACAACGCTTTGCGCCACAAACTGACCGTAGCTTGTGATTGAGAGAAACAAAACACACATCAGAAGATAGACAGGAAGATAATTCTTTGTCTGATCTGTTCCGGTTGTAACGGTTTCATAGGTGATCCTTACATTCATGAGCTTGTCTGCATCCTGCTGAGAGATGCCGTACTTGTCAAGCTCCTTTACAGTGTACATGGATTTGACGGCTTCGCTGATCGTTTCATAATCTGTTCCGTACAAGGAATTGTTCATTGTGATATATGTAAAGCTGAGTTCGGAATCAATCAGCACAGCAAAGCTGTATTCACCATCGTTGACCTTACTCTTAAGCGTTTCCTTGTCCTCATCAACCGTCCTGATTTCATAACCGGGATAAACAGCCGACAGCTCAGATCCGGCAAGCTCTTTTTCGTATACTTCACAGCTCAGACCGATCACAGGAGCCTCACCATTGCTGCCTTCTTCGTCATTATCCATTAGTCCGATGATAATGGTTGGCAAAGCTGTTGAAAGAAGCATCAGCGCCACAAGGAAGATCGTGGTAATAATAAATGCCTTGTTTTTGACACAGCTGAGATATTCAAATTTGAGTATTTTAAAAATATTTTTCATATTCCACCCTCCGCATATTCAACAAATATATCATTTAGTGTCGGTTCGCATACCCTGAAACAGTCGATGTCAAAGCCCTGTTCCATCACAGCAGACAGCAGTCTGTCTTTCAGTTTCGGATCCTTAAGACGCACTCTGACGGCTGAGGATTTTTCATCAATATCGGCTGATTCAATACAGTCGCTGAGACTTCTGATGATAAACGGAGCAATTTCCTTCGACTGGAGTGAGCTGATTTCGATATTATTCCTGGGGTAGCTTCTTTTTATTTCATTGATTTCGCCGCTGAGGGCGATTCTTCCGCCGTTGAGGATGGCAATGTCGTCACAGAATTCCTCTATGTAATTCATCTGATGACTGGAGAAAATGACAGCCGATCCTTCCGCTATCATTTCCTTTATCACATCCTTGAGCAGCATGGCATTCACAGGATCCAGTCCCGAAAAAGGCTCGTCCAGTATTATCAGCTGCGGGTCGCACAGAAGTGTGGCGGCAAGCTGTATTTTCTGCTGATTGCCCTTGCTGAGCGTTTCCAGCTTTTTGTCGATATATTCACTCATTCCCATTCTTTGAAGCCATCTGGCAGTTGCTTCCTGCGCATGGGGCTTGCTCAGACCTCTGAGAACGCCGAAATAGACAAGCTGTTCGCCGATTTTCTTTTTCGGATATAGACCTCTTTCTTCGGGAAGATATCCTATTTTGATTTTCTCCCTGTCGATCGGCTTGCCGTCAACAAGCACTTCTCCGCCGTCCTGATAGAACACACCCATAATAATGCGTATGGTGGTTGTTTTGCCTGCGCCGTTTCTTCCGAGAAGACCGATAGCCTTTCCGCTCTGTGCCGAAAAGCCGATATCCTTCAGAACCTCCTTTTCACCGAAACTTTTTGTCAGATTTTTAATTTCGATCACCATTTTTTTACACCTCTTTCAGATTTTCAAAATAAATATTCTGTTTGATAAAGCGCTCCATTTCCTGCGGACACAGATTGACAGCCAGCAGCAGCTTTGCATACGCACTCTCTGTACTGATATCATACAGCGGCAATGCGCCGTTTTTCAGTATTCTGTCGCTTGTTTCATACCTGTTTTTGACTTCACTCTTGAAAGAACACAGATACATAGGTATGCCTTTTTCTTTACATTTTTCAAGCAGTTTCAGGGCATCTTCGCTTACCGTTGCGGAATGGTAGGTGATATGCAGAACGGCGGCGGTATCCTTTCCGATCGTTATATTGTCATAGTTAATTGACGGATAAGGATGTATTATCTGTACTTTTTTGTCAAAATGAAATTCGTTGGTACCGAAAAAACGGCTGTGTCCTGCAAGCTGCTCCGAACCGACAGCGCCGATCGTCTCTATATTATCATCATTATCAATAACAGACAGAGGGGACTTGTCAAAGGAAGTGAAGCGGTCGCTGATCCTGTCTGCTTCATTCATACGTGTCGGAATAAAGACAGAGGTTTTGCTGTCGCCGCCGTTTCTGAAAACGGTATAAACACCATCAGTCAGCTTTGAAATAAGATTGACTGCCGCCCTGAAATTAACAAGAGCATTGCTGCGTTTGTCATCGGGAATATAATTGGCAGCAGTTATGACAATGGGCAGTCCCAGACCATGCAGACACATTCCGAGCATCGCCGAGGAATAGGAGAGCGTGTCGCTTCCGTGCGTGATGATCATTCCGTCATAGCCTGAAAGGTCGAGCGACAGTATATAATTGATTAGCATTTCCCAATGTTTTATACTGAGGTTTTCGCTGAGGATATGAAAAGGCGACTTTACATCAAAGCGGCAGTCATTATATTTTTCTTGATATAATTCAAGCACTCTGCATCGGCTGCTGTCGGTTCCGATAATGCCGCCGCTTTCACAGCTGCCAATGGTGCCGCCTGTCAGAATCAATAAAATATTTTTCATAGCGTTTCCTTTCATTCGTTAGCTTTACTGTATATAAACAGTATACACAGTTATAACAGTTTTGTCAATAGCTGAATTCAAATTTTTCCTTGAATTATTTTTATCCTGTGTTCATCAAAAATTAAAAAATTTCTGCTATAATCAAATCATGTGTTTTATTGATAGGGAGGAAATATGGAAAGACAGGAAATTATCCACACATTTGAGCCTGTTTACAACAGCAGCTCAAAAATACTGATACTCGGCACAATGCCTTCACCTAAATCAAGAGAAAACGGATTTTATTACGGTCATCCGCAGAACAGATTCTGGCGTGTTCTGGCAAATCTGTTTTCCGAAACCGTTCCGCAAACCAATGAAGAAAAGCGGAGCTTAGTCCTCCGGCATCATATTGCTCTGTGGGATGTTCTGAAAAGCTGCACCATTGAGGGTGCGGACGACAGCTCGATACGCTCTCCCGAACCGAACGATATTGCCGGACTTTTGAAAAAGACCGATATCGGATATATTTTCACCACAGGAACCAAAGCCTATTCTTTATATAACAGATTGTGCCGCAGCAAAACCGATATAGATGCAATACCGCTGCCTTCCACAAGTCCTGCCAACAGACGCTGGTACAGCGATCAGGACATTTCAGAAGAATATCGCATTTTGCTTGCTTATGTACAGTAATTTGTGCTATACTGTATAGATGTAGGAATATATAACAATTTTATAATGAAAGGGAATTTGATTTTATGAAATTTGTTTCATGGAATGTCAACGGTCTGAGAGCCTGTATGCAGAAGGGCTTTATTGACGTGGTCAATGAGCTTTCACCCGATTTTGTTTGTCTGCAGGAAACAAAAATGCAGGAGGGTCAGGCAGAGGTTCCGCTGGAGGGCTATCACAAATATTTTAACAGCGCAGAGAAGAAGGGTTATTCGGGAACAGCAATATTTACGCTGCATACCCCCGAAAGCGTTACATATAACGGAATGAATATTGAAGCTCATTCCCACGAGGGCAGAATGATAACCCTTGATATGGGAGGCTTCTATCTTGTCAATGTATACACTCCGAATGCAAAGGACGGTCTGCTGAGGATTGATTACAGGATGGAATGGGAAACAGACCTCAGGGAATATCTTATGCGGCTTGACAAGGAAAAGCCTGTCATTTACTGCGGTGATCTGAATGTGGCGCATAATGAGATTGATCTGAAAAATCCAAAAACAAACAGGGGAAATGCAGGTTTTTCCGATCAGGAAAGAGGAAAGATCGCAGAGCTTCTCGATTCCGGCTTTACAGACAGCTTCCGTTATCTTCACCCCGATGAAGAAGGACGTTATAGCTGGTGGTCCTATCGCTTTAACGCAAGAAAGAATAATGCGGGATGGCGCATTGACTATTTTATCGTGTCGGACAGAATCAAGGATAAAATCAGAACAGCCGATATTTTGTCGGATATTTATGGCAGCGATCATTGTCCGGTTCTGCTTGAAATGGAGGATATCGGTTAATATCTTATGATACCGTAATGTATAAAACGACATTTAAATTATCCTATTAAAGTATGCGGGTGCAGGGGCTTCAGCTCCTTCCGAGGTCCAGGTCGAGCAGCCCTGGTGGGGTTTGGGGGTGCGGGTGTCCAGTGGACACCTCTGCGAAGCAGAAGCACCGACCGAGCCGGCAGGTGAGACTCAAAGCCCAAATTATCAGTAATCAGGAATAAATTAATGACGTTGACTATAAAATGCAGGATGCTGCAAAGGTATCACAGAAGGGAGAGTATATATATGATAAAGGTAAAAAATCTTACCAAAAGCTATGGCAGGCTGAAAGCGCTTGACAATGTGAGCTTTGATCTGGAGGAGGGACATATTCTGGGATTTCTCGGTCCGAACGGTGCGGGAAAATCAACAACAATGAATATC
>JAFVEY010000036.1 GCA_017475765.1 Clostridia bacterium
ATTTTGTCCTCTAATTTGCCTTTCATAATTAAGAATCGTTCCTCCCCGATCAATGATGGAAAACTTCATAATGTATTTTTGTACGTTATACCATGTTATTTCCAAAAAGTCAATACAACGGCTGAAAAAAATCAAAAACAAAACCCTGATTCTAATCCCAAAAACTGTTGATAATACCGAAATCGTTTGCAAAAGATCGCTGAAGATATATTTGGCACAATGTACAAAAAACAAAGAAAATATTATCAGATTATATAGAAATAATTATGCTTATTCAAAAAATAAAAAAAATTTAAAATAATTCTTTATATTTCGCCATAATTGCTGTATAATAAAATACGGCAGGTGTGTTATCATACCTTACATTAATCTTTATTTTTATGGAGCGTGATTATAATGGCATTAGTAAATGCAGCAGAAATGCTTACCAAGGCAAAAGCAGGTCACTATGCGGTAGGTCAGTTCAACATCAACAATCTTGAATGGACAAAGGCAATCCTTCTGACAGCTCAGGAGCTTAACTCCCCCGTTATCCTCGGTGTTTCTGAGGGTGCCGGCAAGTATATGACAGGCTTCAAGACAGTTGCAGCTATGGTAAAAGCAATGGACGAGTCTCTCGGCATTACAGTTCCGGTTGCACTTCACCTTGACCACGGTACATATGAAGGCTGCTACAAGTGCATCAAGGCAGGCTTTACTTCTATCATGTTCGACGGATCTCACTATCCGTTCGAGGAGAACCTGGCAAAGTCAAAGGAACTCGTAAGCGTGGCTCACGGTCTCGGTCTTTCCATCGAGTGCGAAGTTGGTTCCATCGGCGGCGAGGAAGACGGCGTTGTCGGCATGGGCGAATGTGCTGATCCCGAAGAGTGCAAGGTTATCGCTGATCTCGGCGTTGATATGCTTGCTGCAGGTATCGGCAACATCCACGGAAAATATCCTGAAAACTGGCAGGGTCTCAGCTTTGAAACACTGGCTGCTATCCAGGAAAAGACAGGCGTTAAGCCACTCGTTCTGCACGGCGGCACAGGTATTCCTGCTGACATGATCAAGAAGGCAATCTCTCTCGGCGTTTCAAAGATCAACGTCAACACAGAATGTCAGCTTTCTTTCCAGGAGGCTACAAGAAAGTACATCGAAGAGGGCAAGGATCTTCAGGGTAAGGGCTTTGACCCGAGAAAGCTTCTCGCTCCGGGCTTTGAGGCTATCAAGGCTACCGTCAAAGAGAAGATGGAGCTCTTCGGTTCGGTAGGCAAGGCTTGATCTTCCGCCTGACAGACATCATACACACAACAGCCAGCCTTTCGGTTCTGACAAATCAGACCGGAAGGCTGTTTTTATTTTACCTTAAAGGACTTCCTACCACAAAAACAGCTGTCCGCCGTATACGGATATACACGGCGGACAGCTGCTAAAATGGAGAACGAAATATTTGAAATAACTCTTATAGGATAAATCAGATGACAATCTAATCTGTCATTATTATGAGAAAAGTTCTGTCGAAAGATATCTCTCACCTGTATCAGGGAGAATCGCAACAATATTCTTTCCTGCATTTTCAGGGCGCTTTGAAAGCTCAATAGCTGCCCAAAGAGCTGCACCGCTTGAAATACCGACAAGCACACCCTCTATGTGAGCAAAATCTCTTGCTGTTTCAAAAGCATCCTCGTTTGCAACGGCAACAACCTCGTCAAATACATCTGTGTCGAGTGTATCCGGAACAAAGCCTGCACCGATACCCTGAATCTTATGCGGACCTGCCTTGCCTTCGGAGAGAACCGGAGATGTCTTCGGCTCAACTGCAATGACTTTCACATCAGGATTTTTCGACTTAAGGAATTTTCCTGCACCTGTCAGCGTTCCGCCTGTACCGACACCGGCAATAAAGATATCCACCTTGCCGTCCGTATCTTCCCAGATTTCGGGACCTGTTGTTTCAAAGTGAACCTGCGGGTTGGCAGGATTGATAAACTGACCGAGGATCACAGCACCGTCAATCTCATTTCTAAGCTCTTCTGCCTTGGCAATAGCGCCCTTCATACCCTTTGTACCGTCTGTAAGAACAATCTGTGCGCCATAAGCCTTAAGAAGATTTCTTCTTTCCACGCTCATAGTCTCAGGCATTGTAAGGATAGCCTTATAGCCTTTTGCAGCAGCGGCGGAAGCAAGACCGATACCTGTGTTGCCGCTTGTAGGCTCGATGATGGTTGCGCCCGGCTTGAGCAGACCCTTGTTCTCGGCATCCTCAATCATATTTTTCGCAATTCTGTCCTTAACAGATCCTGCGGGATTGAAATATTCGAGTTTTGCAAGAATATTGGCACCGGCACCCTTGATCTTGCTGAAGTTATTTGTTTTAAGAATAGGGGTGTTACCGATCAGTTCGGTAATGCTGTTATAAATTTTTGACATGGTAAATGCACTCCTCTTTATCATAAAATATATTATAAAATTTGCATATCCTCAGATTTCAACATTGTTCATCGGACAGCGAAGTATAAACAAGTCATACAAAGCCGTTCATTTTAATTCTTAGTAAAACCGTAGGAATTTACGTATTATTAATATATCACTATTCATTGTCTATGTCAATAGTTTTTTCATAAATTCAACGGATTTTATATATAGTTTTTATCAATTAACTTTTATCAGCTCAGGCTTTAAAAAGCGGTGAATCCGGCGGATAAAAAGTAAAACCGACGAATAAAACCGTAAGACACACGATCAGTATCAGCGCCGGAATGGTTTTTCCACCGCCGTCAGAGCTGTTGAGTATCCGCTTTGTCCCCACATAAAAGGATAATGCCGAAGCCGTTATAAACGTCAATATATCCAAAAGAAAAAAACTTCTTCCGATAATACCCGTATAAGTATAAAACACAACCGGTATAAAAATCAGTCCGCAAAGCAGTCCGACCACTCTCGAAAACAAAAATCCCCTGATTTTATGTCCGTAGGTAAAAAATTCACAGAGCATATAGGCAACAAAAGGGAAAAAAAGAAGCTTCAGATGCTCCCATACGCTTTCATTGACAGGTACGAATGCACCCACAACCGGATTGTTTCCGCTCAATTGATAGATAAAATGATTAATGGATCCAAAAATGCAAACCAAAAGAAAACCTGTTATACTGCTGTATTTTATTCTGCTTTTGTCTGTCATCCTGACCGCCCCCCGAACTTACTGTCTGTTATATATATATCGTTTTTTTCTTTCATCATGCCCCTTAAACACCCTGAAATCAATATTTTATTTCATTTTCCTGTTGTCATACCATTAGTCTACTGGACAAAATAGCCATGAAAAAGGCTTTAGAATTGTTCATTATGATAAAAATAAAATATTTTAAGATTTTACTTTTATTAAATTGTACTATATGTTATAATAGATTCAGGAAACTTTTTGTATTGGAGGAAAAAACAATGTACTATTTAGGAATTGATCTCGGCGGCACCAATATCGTTGCCGGTGTTGTTGATGATGACGGTAAGATCGTCGTTAAAGCAAGCTGCAAAACCAGCACCCCCCGTACCGAAGAAGCAATATGCGATGATATGGCTGCCGTTGCTGGTTCAGCTCTTGAAAATGCGGGTCTGACAACTGCTGATATAAAATATATCGGTATCGGTGCTCCCGGTGCTGTGAACAGCGAAACAGGCGTGATAGAATTTGCCAATAACTTCGGATTCCATAACTGGGAAATCGTTCGTATGATGCAGGAACGTCTCGGCACAAAGATCTATGTTGAAAATGATGCTAACGCTGCCGCTTACGGTGAATACTGCGTAGGCGCCGCAAGAGATGCAAACGATGCTGTTATGATCACACTCGGCACAGGTGTCGGCGGCGGTATCATCATCGACGGCATGATTTACAGCGGCTCCAACTATGCAGGCGCTGAGGTCGGTCATACTGTTATCCAGCACAACGGACGTCTCTGTACCTGCGGACGCAGAGGCTGTTGGGAGGCTTATGCTTCGGCAACGGGCCTGATTAATATGACAAGAGAGGCTTGCTCCATCCAGCAGGCTCCGAACTATCTTATTTATCAGATGATAGAAGGAGATCTCAGCAGAATTGACGGTAAAACAGCTTTTGATGCTGCACAGCAGGGATGCCCGCTTGCTAAGTCTGTTATTGATACATATATCGATTATCTCGGTTGCGGTCTGACAAACATCATCAATATCTTCCAGCCTGAAATCCTCTGTATCGGCGGCGGTATCAGCAGACAGGGCGATTATATTCTGGAGCCTATCAAAAAGATTATTGAACGTGACAGATATACAAAGCACAACAACAGACAGACAAAGATCTGTATCGCAGAGCTTGGCAATGATGCCGGTATTATCGGTGCCGCATTCTTGGGCAAATAATCATAACAGCGTATACGGTTGAGCATTTTTCAACTCCTTAATAAATTTTCACAGACAGCATTGACTTTCATCGTTGATGCTGTCTGTGTTTTATCGGGAATTTCAATTCTGTTTTATATTCATCAGAAAAACACAAACAAAAAATCCGGAATCACCCATGCGGTCAATTCCGGATTCTTCTTTTTTCACTAAAATCAATTCAATTTTGATTTTCATCCAGCAGACAGCCGGTTTCATTCTCATCTGTCCATACAGAATAGTTGGATTTTCCGTTTTTCTTGATAGCATAAAGCATGGTATCAGCATGCTTTAGTGCCGTGTTCATGTGAACATGATCATAAACATCCATTCCGGCAACACCGATCGAAACAGAAACCCGGTGATTTTCCGGAATATCGGCTTTCCCCTTGATGGTAGCCTCTATTTCCGGAATGAAATAGTTGCTCTCCTCTATGCCGCTGTAAACAGCCTGGGCGATCTGCTCGCCCTCGTCAACACCGAGTCCGGGAAGAACAATCAGAAATTCATCGCCGCCGTATCTGACGATATATCCCTTTGTACCGACAACTCTTTCAAACAGTCTGGAAAATGCTTTCAATATTTCGTCTCCGACATCATGTCCGAAGTTATCGTTGCAGAATTTGAAGTTATCCAGATCAAGATACAGAACGGTTGCATTGATATCCTCACGTTTGCCATTTCTGACAAGCATAGCATAATCATCAATTTTTTTCGTAAAGCCCTGTCTGTTGAAAAGACCCGTGAGAAGATCTGTAACAGCACTCTGCTGCAGCTTGTGGTTCATCTCATTGATCTCATCTCTTGCTTTCAGCCTGTATATGGTATCGTTCATTTGACGGAGGGCGAATTTAAAAATCGTCAGATCATTTCTGTCAAGAAATATCAGATTTCCTGTCATATTTTCGTGCATCTCTATGCAGACAAGCATATAGCCTGAAAGCTCATTTCCCGTTGTGATAGGTACACAGGCAAACGAAACCACACTATTCACACCAAACATACGAAGGATTGGCGTATATTCATAGAACTCTCTCTCAAATCTTGAAGCAACAAATTCCTTTTTGTGCTTGGTAAGATACTTAGTAACGCTTTCCAGCATCTCCTGGCTCAATTCAATCTCGCCGCCGTTATATTTTATTACTGACTCTCCGTCAACAACATCAACATAGATAATATAATCCACATTATAATTATTTTGAAGAGTGATCATGCAATCCTCTATAATGGATTCGATAGTGGTATTGGATTTATTCAGAAGCTCCTGCCATGCAAGAAGGAAATTGATACCCTTCGTTTTATCCGCAAGAAGCACTTCCATTTCAGCAAGCTGACCAAGCTCCTCGATCTGATATTTATTGACACTTGTGAGCGGCAGCGGTATATGCTTTTCAATCAGCGACTGCTTATGCAGCTTTGCA
Source organism: Clostridia bacterium (assembly GCA_017475765.1). Lineage (GTDB taxonomy): Bacteria > Bacillota > Clostridia > Oscillospirales > Acutalibacteraceae > UBA1213. The sequence continues at coordinate 5,817 of JAFVEY010000036.1, forward strand.
AAAAGCATTTCCTCTTTATGCTTATAGCCGTGCTTGCTGCAGAATTCAATACAGCCGTTCAGGGTATCCTCTGCCTTTTCTATCTCACCCTGGGCGACATACATATCATACTGCTCTTCCGCATACATTGCATAAGCAAAAAACAGAAGTCCCTCAGAGCGGAACATATGAAATCTTGCCTTGTCCATATATTCCTGCGCTTTTTCCATATCATCGGACTTTTCAAGCAATCCGCTGACAAAATAATAGAAGAACAGGTCATCGTCCCACAGGAAGTAGGACGGTTCTCCTTCGCAGTGCAGAAGATGGTAAAGGACCCTTTCCATTTTGTTAAGATAGAAATGAGCATTATATTCAATTCCCATCTTATAGCTGCAGTATACGATCATGCCGTATACCTTTGACATATTGCATATTCTCATTCTGTGCATCTTTTTGGATTCCAGCAGCTTCAGAACATGGAGAAGATAGGTGTATGCAATATCGTAATTTGATGAAAGAATCGCATTTGTTGCCATATTATAAAGCGTTTCAGCAACATTATAGGTATCCTTCAGATTAAAGAAAAGGTACAGAGCACGGTTAAAATAGTCATTGGCAAGAGTAAACTGTTCGCTTACAATACGGTTAAAACCAAGACCGTTGTAGATGGAAGCCTCTTCCTGTTTATCGTTCTGACCTTCTATGATCTCAAGACATTTTTTATAGTAATAATCAACGAATGTAAAGAAACCGTAGCCCTGAGCAAGAAAGACATTTTTCTTCCATGCCGCAATAATGAGCCGTTCATTTTTCAGCATCCTTGCAATAGTCATTGCCTCAGCAAAGCTCTCCTGATTTTCACATTTTTCAACATCCCCCGCATAGTTGGCTCTGCCGTTGCCGCAGCCGAAGAACATGACATGGGCAATATGGTTATATAGCTTGTATTTGATTGCCTTTTCCTTGAACTTCATGATGCTCTCGCTCTCATCGATTCTATACCACATATAGCTGGTAAAGCCGTCGAGCGTACACATATAATAAAGCAGCTTTGCATAAACGAAATATTTTTCCGAGCCGCTTTTTTTGGCAATTTTCATGCACTTGTCTGCGTTTTTTCTGGCGAGACTCGGCTGACCGCCATAAATTTCACAAAGTGTCAGAAGATAATGATATTGGAAGGTATATTTTATATTAGGGTGCTTATTGTTGACGTTTTTCAGTTTATCGCACATAATCAGCGCAGTCGTATAATTCTTATTATATGCGGCAGCTGTGGCGTACAGAGTGTAGAAACGAACAAGCAATTTTGTATTCAGGTTTGCCTTTTCAGTAATAAGTCGGTTGCTCAGAATATCCAGATAATATATAGCCTGCTTTGTTGCAAGTGTCAGTATCATATTATTGATTTTCATCAAATAGTCTTTGAAATCCGACAATGTCGGCTCAAAGCTTTCGATAATATTGACATCAGCCTGGGGATCCTGTATATTCCAGTCCAGCATATAATTAAAATCCTCTATCTGACGAACAAGCTCTGACCAAAGTTCCAAAGTATAGGCAGGTGTCACATAAGCCTCGTTATAATTAGCAAGAAGAGAAATATTATTATAGCTTTTTGCTGTAAACTGAAGCAAAAAGTTAAGCGTACTGTTTTCTGCAAGGTGAAGCCTGTTAAGCACAAAGAAAAGCGTATGCTCCACGGAAATAAACGACAGCAGATTGACCAGCGACTGAGCAAACTGTTTGCGCTCATAGTCAACCTCGCTGATGATAACGTCTTCGGTGCGTTCACATTCACCCGTAAGAATATAGGATTTGATGGTTGAACGGTCGAGATAATACACATCTGCCTGCTCAAGAAACTCATCGATCGGCATAGCGTAATAAAATTTGAAATAAAGCTGCTTTACCCATCCCAGAAATGGTTCATAAGCCTCCTGCATTTTACTGGCGCTGAACTCATGGTATAGAAGTTCTATTTCGCTTTCTGATTTTAACACAGCCTCCTGTATA
>JAFVEY010000037.1 GCA_017475765.1 Clostridia bacterium
ACGGCTATTACCATTTGAAAAAATGCTTCATACGTCATAAATAACTCACCCCCTTTTGGTTATTGGGGGCGCAAATTGAAATTTTACAGCCCCCGGATAAAAGAAATTTGCTAAAGGGGGCAACCGCCTACCGCTGTGACATTCACCTTGCATGACTATTCTACACTATTTTACATATATTGTCAAATAAAAATAGTTAAAAATCTTGATTTTACCGCAGAGACAGAGTATAATTTCTGTAAATACCTGTCGTGAATAAGCCGATTCGGCAGAATTTGCATATTTTGCCATTTTGCCGAATTTACACATCGACAGAGCAAAATCTGATTTACCGGAGATATACTTATGGATAAAATTATCAGCCTGAAAAGATATATATGCGGCAGCGAGGAATTCAATTTTTCCGAGCTTTACAGGAATTGCACTATCGGCACCAAAAATCTTCCCGTCAATGTTTTTATGCTTGAACACAAACGTCAGGGAACGATCCTGATCAATACAGGCTGCAGCAGACTGCTCAGACAAAATCCAACTGCATTCGCAAAACTGCTGATGCGCAGCAAACTCAGCTTCAAAAACGATGATGGTATATGCTCTCTTCTTTCCGCCGAGAAAACAGACCCTATCTGTGTCAGAAAGGTTCTGCTTTCACATTGCGACCCCGAATGCTGCGGCGCTCTGCCCCTTTTGCCGAAGTATGAGCTGATATCAGGCGCACAGGTTCTATCGGTTTTATGGTATGCCGATGCTTCTGACAGGATCATGAAAAGCACTCTTCCTCCTGCCGGAATTCCGAAAAGAGCAGCCGGCATATTCAAAGGAAAAACATTTCTTTCGCAGTATTTCAAATGGGTATATGATATATTCAATGACGGCAGTATCCTTGCTGTTGACATCAGCGGCCACGCCAAAGCAATGGTCGGTTTCTATCTTCCCGAAAAGAAAATATTTTTCGCTGCCGACGCTTCCATAGACGAAACATCCATAGAGCAGCCCCTGATCCCCTCCGACAAGCTGCTCGGAAAGCAGTTCTACCCCGATGATTATCTTTCCGTTCTGATCACGCTCCGCCGCATACACAAGGAACATCCGGAGATCAGATTTCTGTTTTCACATTCGGAATCAGCCATCACTTTCCCGGTAACGGAATAGGTTCATAAACAAAAATCCCACTGTTTCTTCCGCAAGGAATGAACGGTGGGATAATGATTTAGTGATAAAATTTATCTGAAAAATCTGTATTTTCCGATAAGCGGAATTTCCTTTATTTTTCCGGCACGGATATTTTGTATGCTTGTAACAATCAGGAACACAGGAAGCACAAAGAAAATGGCGGTAAACAGAATGTCCAATATCCATCCCACCACGCTGAGATGCGATCCAGCCGACTCAAGATTCTGAACGGTACAGGCTACACCGACGATTCCCGTAAAGATGATCTCAAGAATTGTCGCAAAAACCTCCAGTATACATATCAGGAAGCCCTGACTTGCATAAAATCTGGATGAATAGGAATTGCTGCATACAGCGAACGGCCACCAGAAGGTAATACCAAGGGAAGCAATGATACATTGTTTTTTATGCGCTGCAAAATCACTCTGATCAAACTCGTATGTATGATCGGTGGTATCCTGAAGCATGGCAATAAATTCCTTGATATTCTGCGGCTTTGCTTTTCCCTTTTCTTCCTCTTCCGTTTCCTGTGACTCTTCTTTTTTCTCAAACACAAAGTTTTTGGAAGATTCATAAGGATCAGGCGCATTCGGGTCAATCACCGGGTCTTTCAGTTTTTGGGGAGCAGGCTCGCTTTTCACCTCCGGCACAGGGGGAGCTGTCTGCTGAGGTTCTGCGGCAGCAGCTTTCGGCTGCACAGGCTGCGGCTGTTCGTACTGCTGCTGTACAGGCTCCGGTTGTACAGGCTGCGGCTGTACAGGCTTCGGTTGTACAGGCTGCGACTGCTCATACTGCTGCTGTGCATATTGTTGCTGTGCATATTGCTGCTGTGTATACTGCGGCTGCTCATATTGCTGTTGTGTATACTGCGGCTGCTCATATTGCTGTTGTGTATACTGCGGCTGCTCATATTGCTGTTGTGTATATTGCGGCTGCTCATATTGCTGCTGTGCATATTGCTGTTGTGGATATTGCGGCTGCGCATACTGTTGCTGTGTATACTGTGATGCTGTCGGTTGGGGCGTATACTGCTCTATATACTGCGGCTGACCGGCGCCTTCCAGATAATCGGCAGCACCGCTGTTCATTCCTCCGTAGGGATCTCCGAAAGGATCATAGGTACTCGAACCGGGGCTTGCAATATCCCCACCCAGCGGCTCATCCAAAGGCTGCGAAAAATGGGGCTGTTCATATTGCTGCTGCTGATACGGCTGACCGATCGGTCTGCCGTATTGGTCATATTCGATTTTCGGTTTTTCCTGTTGAGGTGCATTCAGATCCGGCATATAGGCAGCTTTAAATTCTTTGCCTCCGCATGAAATACAGAACGCCGCACCGTCCGGAAGAGAAGCACCGCATGAAGCACAAACTTTCATAGCATTTCCTCCGAAATAATTGATATTTTCAAAGCATATTGACATCATCATGTTTTATATTTTTAACAAACAAATATAAAACTCATATCATTAATTATAGTATATTAAAACCAATAATGTCAATATCCGTGCAAAAAAACCGTGATTTTTAACATATAAAATTTATCTTCAAATTACATTTCCATATACCGCACCCAGCATATCATTTCACCGCTTTTTTGACATATTTTAAAAGCCGCAGAAGATTGCCCTCTGCGGCTTTTGATTTTTATTTTACAGATCCCAGAGTGTGCTGTAACCCGACACAAATCTGTCACCGAAGCAGATCTCATAAAATCCGTCAATATCAGAATAGGTATTATTTTTCATATCATTCTTGATGGATTCCTCCGTCACGATCCTGACCGGCACATCCTGCTCCTCCGGAAGCGATGAATGATTCATCACACGGAGCGCATAATCAACCATTGCATAGGCTGTCCATTCATAGCTCTGAGCGACAAGCATTTCAATTTTGCCGCTTTCTGCCGCATTGAATGCCTCCACGCTGCCGCCTGTCGAGATAATCTTGATATTGCTCTTTCCCGACTGCTCCACACCGCTTACCGCATCGCTTATCATGGAATCATCCAGCACAATGACATAATTGAGGTTCGGATCGTTGTCAATTGCCTGTCTGATTTTTGTTGCCAGACCATTTCCCACCTCGATTTTCGATCCGCTCAGAACCGTACAATAGCCTGATGTCACATACTTCTGAAATTCATCGGCAAAGCCGGTATAAATAGATGAGGAAAGTGTGGAATCGGAATTATTGATCGCAAGCGCATTGACCTTGGCTTTATTTTTGCTGACCGCCCAATCCGCAAGCAGCTTTCCGGCAAGCTGATAGTTGATCGGAACAGAATAATCAACATAATGATCCTTTTCGCCTTTGCCGACATTACCTGCCGAAAGCACCTTGATACCGTTAGCCTGTGTCTGCTCGATTGATGCCGCAACCGTATCCTTGTTGATATCGCCGTACATAATAATAATATCGCTGCTGCCGACAGCATCCGAAAGCACCTGATTATAGTAAGCCGCCGTTCCGTCCGATTCTCCTGCCGATACCTTTGCAAATCCGGCAGAGTTTGCTGCCGTTTTAAACTGTGAAGCAACCAGCGAGGTAAAGGAATTGTTGGAATTATCGGAGATAAGGGTTATAGTTTTATCCTTTGATATTTCCTCTGCGTCAATGGTTTCCGACTGAGCGGAAAAATCGGGAATATCCTTGTACTGATTCAGGAAGCTGTTGATCTGCTCCAGCTGAGAGGTTGTTATTTCCGGCTTGGATGTTACTGCGCTGATATCCGAAACAGGATTTTCAGACTCCTGTGAAACCTCGGAAGCCGTACTTTCTGTTTTGCTGCCTTCCACAGATGTCTGATTTTCTTCATTATCACAAGCGCAAAGCGCACCGGCTGCAAGAACAGAGAAAACGAGTGCCAATGCTGTAAACCTTTTCATATTTTTCCTCCGAAAGATATATGTAAATTCCAATTGCTTTATAGCAATAATAATCCGATATTACCGTTTTTAATTATACTTCTCCCATCAAGTCCTGTCAACATTCATTTTTGCCGTATTTCCCTGAAAAAATACAAAAGTTTTAGGCAAGTATTTCATACAATCATTGCCATTTATTGGCATTTTTTATTGATGTCCTGTCAGATATAAAAACGGCAGAATATACACACAAAACCGTACAGTAAACCAACCGCACGGCTCTGGTTTCATTCTGATTATATATCAAACACATAATCAATTTCGATGATCTTTCCGCCCTCAAGCAAAAAGTCAAGGTGCATATTACCGGAAAAATAGGTATAAATAAATTCATCGCTGCTGCTGTCCAGTCTGTCGGTTCCGTAAGCATTTTTGATATCCTCTGCCGTCATACCCACAGTAACACCTTTAGAAGTAGCCACCGTATTTCCCTCGATAACAATATTCAGAACCTTTTCTCCTGCCGCATCGGGATAGCTTTCTATTTTGAAATCCCCGTAGGAATATATTTTATCCTCTCCGACACCTATGCAGCTGGGAGCGGACGCAACATTGGATGCCTCCCCTATCTTTGCGATAACATCGGACATATTATCGGTCGGTCTGACAGAAGCATTATTGTATACAAATGCAATATCGCTGTCCGAGAACCCTGCCGATGGCTGTGAAATCACATCCGGTGCAGAAGCGGCAGAGGGCTCTGTCTGCTCCGACGGCTCCGCAGCGCTTGTTTGTATCGGTCTTTCAGAGGTTTCCTGAGCAGCCGCCTTACTGCTTTCATCGGCACTCTGCTCACTTGTCTGCACCGTCTGCACCGAGCTTTCAGCCGTACTGCTTTCGTCTGTACTTTCAGCTGTGCTGCTTTCTTCTGCATTTTCAGAAGCATCACTTTCCTGTTGGTTTTCCCGGCTGCTTTCTTGTTGGCTTTCCTGAGCGGAGGACGTTTTGTCCTGTGAAGATTCCTCCGCCGATGCAGCTGAAGAAGCCTTTTCGGACTCTTCGATCACGATACTGCCGGTGACGGTACTGCTTTCCTCTCCGGCAGATGAACATCCGGCAAAAGCGGATACTATCAGACATCCGAGCAAAATGGAAGTAACTATTTTTTTCATGTTTAACATTTCCCTTCATCTTTTAATTTTGATTTTTTATAGATAGTAAAACATTCAGGTGCAGGGGCTTTAGCTCCTGCCGGGGTTCAGGGCGAGAGCCCTGGTGGGGTCTGGGGGTGCGGGTGTCCAGTGGACACCTCTGCAAAGCAGAAGTACCGACCGAGCCGGCAGGCGAGACTCAAAGCCACAACTGTAAAAGGAATTAATCAATATCGTTGGCTATAAATATTATTGCGGTGACAGCCATACCGAAATATGATCTGCCCCTGCATCATCATCCCTGATAAGCGCCGAAAAACCATATTCGGATTTTTCACACGAAAGCCGTTCACACTCCGTTATCGGAAACGCTTCGTAGAATGTCTTGCTTTTGCCGTCCGACAAAGCAATATATATGTTGTCATCGTCTTTTACCTTATCTTTGTCCAGTATGCCGTAAACCAGCCATCCGTTATCGGTCTTTTCCGTTTTGATGATATTCCTGTCATCCGGCAGCAGTTCCGTACCGCTGACAGATTCAACTGACGGTGCATAAACTCCCGGACGTGTATCTGTTATGGTGTCCAGCTTTCTTTCAACCATTTCATATATGATATCGTCATAACCTGCCGCATCTATATTGAGCAGATCCATATCACGATAACGGGTGATATATGTCGTTTTGTAATTGTCTGTAAAAAACGGCAGCATGGATCTGAAAAAGGAATCCCTTGACACATATACAGAGCCGGAGCCTTTGGAATTTCTTGTTTGTATGATCGTATCCATCGTTTCCTTGTCCGACATCAGTTCTTTCATAATCTCGTCATTTGTCATTGAAGCCTTTTTCGGCTTCACAAAACGGTAATCCTGATATTCAATGTCAAAATAATACTGACTGCACATGACAGGATCGGACGGATAGAGCATCTTTGACAGATCTCCGACCCAGTCATTCCTTATCTCGAACGATGCCCCGCTGTATGTCTTATGCTCTTTGTCCAAAGCATTTTCGATTTCATTATACGAATAAAGTGCTGCCAGATTGTTCCAATGCGTATCTGTTCTGAGATAAAGCTCCTCGCCGTTTTCCTTATGCCTCAGAAGCATACTGCGAAGATCCACATAATTTACATTCTGTCCGGCAAGCTCCTGTTCAAGAAGCTGCAGATTCGTAATATTGCCCCCTGTATAGCCTGACGGCATATATTCCGGATATATCGTATTTTTGTCGGGTGCAACCGTAAAAACAAAACGGGATCCGTTTTGCTCGGCATATTTCTGCATGATCCGCACCGTCCCTGCGATATTATGTATTTCACGGGAAGAAAGCGTATCTCCGATATAATCGGCAGCTGATTCCTCCGTATAAAGCCAGCCGTCCCTTCCAACGATCACATTGTTTGCGTTCTGCCCCAGAATACCGCTGTCAACTTTATTCTTGGCGGTTATCATTTCCGCACGGAATGGCATCGACTGCGTAAACCAAAGATTGAATTCATCAGAAAAATTCTTATTCAGACCGGAATCGCTGATCAGCTCCGGCGCTTTGGCAGGCTGTTCATTCCCGACAGGCTCATCAGATGAAAAAAACGGCATCAGCAAAAGCGGCATACAGCAAACTGCCGTAAAAACAATAACATATATGATCTTTATGCTTCTTTTCATGCAATTGCTCCTTAAAATCTGAAATAAATAAACGGGTTATAGCTTGCGGTCATCAGGCTCATGATACACATTCCGTAAAGCACCAGCGATACCGCACAGGAAAGATACTCACAAAGCCTTTCCTTTTTCCTGACTGCAAAAAGTTTTCGTATTTTTTCCGCCGCAGGCATAGAAAATATCACAGCAAAGATGGCCGTAATAATGCCGAACGGTGTGAAAATCTGACTGTATACCAACGACGAATCCGTAAAATTCCCTCCGAATCCTGTAAACATTCTTGCTATGTATTCCAGCGCCTGTCCGATGGAGTCCGCCCGGAATATTACGAAGGTAAACATGATAACGAGCAGGCAGTATATATGCGACACAAATTGCAGCACGGGCTTTTTGCTTTTGACAAATCCCATTATATTGTAATTTTCAAGCATCAGGAAGCAGCCGTGTATCAACCCCCATGCAACAAAAGTAAGATTTGCACCATGCCAGAGTCCGGTCAGGAAAAACACGATAAATCTGTTGATATTCGTGCGCAATTTTCCCTTTCTGTTTCCGCCCAGCGGGAAATATACATATTCCCTGAACCATGTTGAAACAGAAATATTCCACCTGTGCCAGAAATCCTGCATGGACGATGTCGCAAACGGATAACGGAAGTTTTCCGGAAAATCAAATCCGAACATTTTGCCCAGACCGACAGCCATATCGCTGTAACCGCTGAAATCATAATATATCTGCATCATATAGGAAGCGGCGCCGATCCATACTGCCGCCGCCGACAGCGTGTGGATCTCCGCCCCGAATGCCGCATCGGCGATTCGCCCCATCGTGTTGGCGATCAGCATTTTTTTGGAAAGTCCGAAAATAAACCGCCTGATACCCTCCACCGTTTTATCAAGGCTGATCGTGCGTTTGTTTATCTGCTCGGCAAGGTCCTCAAAGCGTATGATCGGCCCTGCAATAAGCTGCGGAAAGAGGGATATATAAAGGAAGATATTGAGAATATTCCTTTCCTGAAGCTGCGGCTGCCTATACACATCTATCACATAGGACATTGCCTGAAATGTAAAAAAGGATATGCCTATCGGCAATGCGATATCGAAAACAGGAACAGCAAACGGAAGTATATCGTTGGCAAGCCGCATGGTGAAGCAAAGATATTTGAATATAAAAAGCATCAGGACATTGAATATGACGGATATCACCAGCACAGGTTTTTTATATTTTCCTGTCACACCCAGCCCGAAAAAGTAATTGACAATGATCGAAACGATCATCAGCAAAACCGCATAAGGTTCGCCATAGGCATAAAATACCAGACTTGCCGCTATAAGAATGATATTTCTTACGATGATATTTTTACATATAATATATAAAATATATACGACCGGAAGAAATATAAACAGGAATACTGTTGAACTGAATACCATTTTTCCTCCTAAAGATTAAGAAATAGTATAAAAAATCACGGTATATCTCACTAACGCAGAAGCAACATGAATTATGTCTCATATCATCAGAAATATACCGTAATTTTGATTCGTTGACCGAGCTTTATTTACATTCAGGATATTTTTTTCTGTCCCAGCTGAAATACGGAGCAATGGCGCTGTCTTTTACAAGATAAAATTCAGGCAGTCCGATGACCCCCGTCGGATCTATATGTCGGTAACCGTCCGCAGTTTTGATGATACACCAGTTGTGAGGACCTCCGCCTGTGTAATTATCTATTCCGTCATCCACCCTGATAACGTCAAATCCGGCACGTTTATACAGATAATAGAGCAGTGCTGCCCTTTGGTAACAAGCACCTCTGCGATACTTGATAATATAAACGCACATATTTTCAACCGTATCTTTTTCCATTGACCGATAACCCATACCGGTGACATATTTGTATAGCGAATAGACCGATCTTCCCCGGTTGAATATGATGTCGTCTGCGACGGCAGGCAATGTATCGACTGTAACGCTGCTGTAATTGCTGTATGAGCCTAATGCCAGATTATAGAGCCAGCCGACAGTTCCGTTATAATTGACAAGAAACCATCTGTCACTCTGCTTGATGATATTGACGCCCGAACCCTGCGGCACCTCTTTGAGTGTCACCGTTGCCCATCTCGGATTCGCCATAAGGATCGTCTTTGATATCGTCCTGCTGGCGGTCTTGCTGTATATATTCATGCTGAATGACTTGCTGACAGTCTTATTATTGCCGTCCATGGCAGTAACCTTCAGCGTATAGACTCCTTTGGCATTGATTTTAATATCAGCCGATGAATTTGCGCTGAAATCCTTTGCAACCGTCCATTTACCATTTTCCGACAGATAAGAATATTGATACTGGTACGGTTCTGTGCCGCCCGATGCACTTGCGGTCACTTTGAATGTTTCTCCCTCTGCGGCAGCTGTTTTGTTTGCGGAAGCATTGACAGCAATATTTTTGCCTGTATCTCTTTTGATTTTTACCACATAAAGATTTTCCGTATAGCGGTTATTATAATCTCTTACACCGACAATAACTGTATAATATCCGCTTTTGGTAAACTTGATCTGTGCTTTGGATTTGGCGCTGTAATCCTGTACAGTAATCCAGTTGCAGCTGCTGTCCTTATAGCTGAATTTATATCTGTACGGACCATAGCCGCCCGATGCCTTTGCGCTAACGCTGATCGGGTCATTGATGTATTTTTCGGTTGAATCAATGCTTGATGTCACCTTCAATTCCTTGTTGGTATTATCTTTGACCACTACGGAATAAAGATTTTCGGAATAATGGTTATCCGAATCCCTGACTCCCACAATCACATTATAATAGCCGCTTTCAGGAAATCTGAGCACCGCAGTATTGCTGACACTATAATCACGCACCACAATCCATTCATTGTCGCCTGTTTTATAGCTGAATTTATACTTATAAGGAGCAACTCCGCCGGCAGCACGGGCATTGATTTTGATACTGCCTCCGGCATTGATACTCCGTGAGCTGATAGTGGAAGAAACCTCCAGCTTCTTCTTTGTATCGGACTGCACAGCGACCTCATAAAGATTTTCGCTGTAATGATTGTCATAATCTCTGACACCGATTATTACTGTGTAGTAACCTACCTCTGAGAATCTGAAGGAAGCTGTATTTTTTGCGCTGTAATCCTGTACAGTAATCCAGTCTCCCTTACTGTTTTTATAGCTGAATTTGTATCTGTACGGCTGAGTACCTCCGTCGGCATCAGCGGTAACATTTATCACCGTATTAGGGGCAGTCTTCTGAGCGCTGATTTGCGATGTCACAGTAAGTTCTCTGCCCGTTTCATTTTTAACAACGACATCATAAAGATTTTCTTTATATGTATTGTCCTCATCTCTGACACCAACGATGATTCTGTATTTTCCTGTCTCTTGAAAATCAAACACAGCCGTACTTTTATCACTATAATCTTGTACGGTTATCCAATCGTTACTGCTGTTTTTATAGCTGAACTTATATCTTTTTTTGCCATTTCCCTCAGCAGCCTGTGCATTGACCGTTATCTGTTCCCCCAACTGTACGATCTCTTTACTTAAAGACGAAGTCAACGAGAGCTCTCCGGTCTGTTGATCGGAATATGCAGGCAAAACATTCTGAGAAGTATTTGCCGCAAATACCTCCAAAGCTGTACTGCCGACAAAAACGGGCACCGTTATTGCTGCGGACAATAATAACGACAGCCATATTTTTTTAACCATAAAATCTCACTTCCCTAAAAAGCTTAAGCATTTTTATTATAACATTGCCCACATCTTATGTCAATACAGATTTTTAATTTGACTCGCAGTCAAAAACAAATCTCCGCTGCCGTCAAAGCAGCGGAGCGACCAGTTTCAGCACAGCGCCTGTGACCTTTGTTGCAAAGCGCTCTTTTTTGATGGTTTCAAAAGTAACCTTTCTGCATTCGGAAAAGGTCTTTTGAAAATCGTCGGATATATCCTTGACGCATGAGCTTCCGTACATATAAACGGCACATTCAAAATGGTGATACAGACTGCGGTAGTCAAGGTTGATCGAGCCGACAACCGCCTTTGTGTCATCGCTGAGAAAGCCTTTGGCATGAATAAATCCGGGCATATATTCATATATTTTCACGCCTGCTGCGAGCAGCTGTCTGTAATGGCTTTTGGCAAGCGCCCATATCGCCTTTTTATCGGGTATTCCGGGGAGTATCAGCCGGACATCCACTCCTCTTTGCGCCGTATATCTTAGTGCTGTGAAAATCTCGTCATCAAGAATGAGATAAGGGGTCATGATATAGACATATTTCTTCGCTGTATAGAGCATATCCATATATACTCTTTCGGCGATTTTATGGTCATTCAGCGGAGAATCGCTGTATGGTATGACAAAGCCGTTCGCCCTGATATCCTTATCATAATGATGAAAATACTTTGAAAATTGCTCCGTTTCCTTTTCCTTGACATTCCACATCTGAAGAAACATCAATGTAAAGCTGTCAACGGCGGCGCCCCTGAGCATGACAGCCGTATCCTTCCAATAGCCGTAGCGCACCGTATGGTTGATATATTCATCGGCAAGATTGATGCCGCCGCAGAAGGCTGTTTTGCCGTCTATGACCAATATTTTCCGGTGATCCCTGTAATTATAGGCTGAGGTTATGACAGGCTTGATCGGCTCCCATGTCTTGCATTGTATGCCGAGCTTTCTGAGCCTTTTCGGGTAGTCATAAGGCAGCGTCGAAAACTCACAGCTTCCGTCATACATCACCCTGACCTCGACTCCCTGCTCCACCTTCCTGGCGAGGATCTCCAGAACCTTTCCCCACATATACCCCTCTTCAATGATAAAATATTCAAGAAAGATAAATTTTTCCGCCTTTTCCAGTTCTTCCAGCATCCTCGGAAATTTCTTTTCTCCGACAGGATAATATTCTGTTTCCGTCCCGTCAAAAACAGGACTTCCCCCGATGTTATAAAGGTATTCGGCAATCGCTGCCGATTCAGGATTGACATTTTCCAGCTTTTCCTTGACGGTCTGATTCTGAGGGAGCATTTTTCCGCTGATCTCATTGAGCTTATTCAGCTTTTTCTTGATACTTCTGTGTCCTGTTTCCAGCTGTGTCCATAGATAAAATATTGACCCGAAAAGCGGCAATGCGCCGATCAGCAGCATCCATGACAGCTTTGCCGTTGAATTCATCGGACTGTTGAACAAAATCAGCAGCACCAGAATTTCAAGTGCTGTCTGAGCGCCCACAGCATATTTTGCCATGAACTCTCCCAGAAACACCCATATAGAGATCAGCATAAAAACCTGTATCAAAAGCATAATGACAACAAGCCCCAACCGGCTGAACAGAACGGAAAATACACCTTTTTTCCATCTTGCCGCCAGTCTTATCCCCTTGCTGTCCTTATTTTTTTGCACCCTTTTTTCCTTATCACTTTTCTTCAACGGATCACCTGATTTCCATAGTCATCTATTTTCAGATTCTATTATTATGTATTTTGCCGGACTGACCTGTTTTCATATTATTGACTGATTTAGCTCTCCATATACTTATATAATATATTAAATATACTAAGATACGTCAATTTTCAGATTGCCGCTGACTTGTTACCTCAGCTTTGCTGACAGAGGGGTTCAGCTTTTGTTCAGACTTTCTGTTAAAACTCAAACATAACCTTTTCATAAAATCCTCACGCTTTCGGGGCGCTCTGCTTTTTTCAAAAATCATCAGATCATAGCTCATTTTTGTTTTCCTCACCTTATGAATTTTCCGATCAGTTCCCAGCCGTCAACATCAGGCACAATGCCGCTGTCAAGATAATCTCTGAAAATATTTCCGATTTCATCTATGCTGTACGGTTCGTTCCCGTAAAGATAATTCTGATTTTCGTTGACAATACTCACTTCCAGATGAAATTTTCCCTCTTCCCTGTCGGGGCAGATCTGAATAAAGCTGCATCCGTTCACAGGCTCGTCCGGTGCAATAATCATATACTCCGCATACCCTTTTTCAAGGCCATTCAGATACTTGTCCAGCACAATACTGCTGAAGCCTTCCAGCTTTTTGCTTTCTGTTTCCAAAGTAACATTCGTATATTTTCTGATCTGTTCCATCATGAACTCCTCCTGATTCAATATTTCATGTTTCCGGCTAAAAGTATTATTTACATTACAGAAATTATACTTTGTATCTGTAATAAAATCAAGAATTTTAAGGATGTTTTTCGATGCTGTTCGTTATTTTGGGGATGTTTTTGAAAATAAGTGTTGAAAATTTTATGGATTTTTGATATCATTACTTTGGAGTCTTTTATATGTCAGCATTTATGAAAAATAACGGTTCTTGTCTGAGCCGGAAGGAGAATTTATCATGTATAAGTCCAATTCAATCAGAAAACGTATTCTTGCGGCGGCGGCAGCAGGAATACTGCTGCTCTCACTTCCGATGAGCGGCTGCAATAAAGAAAACAACGATGAATCGAGTGTGCCGCAATCCTCAAAGGATACCAAATTCGGAGATAATATTGTCGCACAATCCAAAAGCTATAAAATATCATTTCCCCTGATGCAGTATCTTTATAATAGTCTGTATTACAGATTTCTGGATAGTTACGGCAGCTATTATTTTGATACCTCAAAAAGTCTGAGCGAACAGTATGTCGATGCGGATAATACACAGTCATGGCATGACTATTTTGTGGAGATGTCCAAAAACTATATTCAGCAGACGATCGTATTTGCTGAGGCAGGCAATGAAGCCGGAACAAAGATCACCGATGAAAACCTTGCTGCCATCAACACTCAGTTTGACAAGATGGAAGAAGAAGCAACTGAGAA
This sequence comes from Clostridia bacterium, assembly GCA_017475765.1. Lineage (GTDB taxonomy): Bacteria > Bacillota > Clostridia > Oscillospirales > Acutalibacteraceae > UBA1213. The sequence goes on from JAFVEY010000037.1 coordinate 13,689, forward strand.
GGGGCTCTCTCTTGACGAGTACATCAAAAAGAATTACGGTGACGGAGTGACAAGAGAAGAAATCGAAAAGCTGATGAAAATGTCCTATCTCGCACAGAATTATGCCAACGACCTTTATGACAGCTTTTCCTATACCGATGAACAGCTTGAAAAATATTACAGCGAGAATAAAAATCAGTTTTCTTATGCCGATTATATGAGCTACTCATTCAGCTATTCAACCATTAATGATGAGGGAACCTCAATGGTTATTGACGAGGAAAAGAAAACTGAGTCAAAGGAATATGCCGATGCTCTTGCCAACTGCAAAACAAGCGAGGATTTTGAGGAGTATATCAAAAAATATCTGAAAGCAAATCCTTCACTAGTTTCTATGACAACCGCTTCCGCCGAAGCATCGGTGACAGAAGAGGATTTCAATCAGGCTGTTGATAATCAGGCGCAGTCAGCATATAGCGAATTTGTACCGTACAGCGATTCTTCCGATGTTCTTCAATGGGTGTTTGAGGACGGCAGAAAAGAGGGCGATACGACGGTGATAGATACCGGTGCAGGTTATGTTGCTGTTCTGATTCTCAAGCCTGCCTATCGTGATGAAGCGATTACAAGAGATATAAGACATATCCTTGTCGCTATCAACGAAAACCCTGCTGAAGGGGAAGAAAAGGTGACGGATGCACAGGCAAAGGAAAAGGCAGAGCAGATCTACCGTGAGTGGCTTGCAGGAGACGCAACCGAGGAAACATTTGCCGAGCTTGCCGCAAAATACAGCGATGATCCCGGTTCGGCATCCAACGGCGGATTGTATGAGGATGTCCGTGAGGGAACAATGGTTCAGCCGTTTAATGACTGGATGTTCGACAGCAGCCGTCAGGGCGGCGACCATGATGTTGTCAAGACAGACTTCGGCTATCATGTCATGTATTTTGTAAAGACCGGCAAGGAAGCGTGGAAATCTTCTGTTGATCAGGCTCTCCGTGAACAGAGCCGTTCAGAAAAATATGAAGATCTGAGTAAGAAATATACGGTTGAAATTGACGATACTGCTCTGAATGATATGGAGATCATTGTTCCGGAGACAGAGACTGAAGAAAATTCGGAATCGACAGAGTCTTCGGAGTGATCGGATGAAGGTATAGTATGACAAAAAGAAGATGGACATAGCAGAGGGCTGTGTCCATCTTCTGTGTATTGTTTTACCGCAGCTTGGAATTGTCAATGATATCCTGAAGCGTTATCGTATCCACTACATTATTGACGGCTTCATATATTTTTTCCCAGACATAGAGGGAAACACAATCGCTGCAGCGGGGGCATTGATTTTCCTCATCGTCCAGACAGGAAACAGGTGCAAGACTTCCCTCAATGGAGCGGAGTATCATACCCACAGTATAGTCCTTCGGTGCTTTTGTGAGCTTGTATCCGCCGAGCGCTCCTCTTGTGCTTTTCACAAGCCCTGCCTTGTTCAGGGAGGAAATGATCTGTTCGAGATATTTGTCGGAAATTTTCTGGCGGTTGGCAATATTTTTGATGGATATGTAATTTTCAGGATCCGTTGTTGCAAGATCGACCATAACCCTGAGCGCATATCTTCCTTTTGTCGATATTTTCATTCTGTTCATCCCTTCTGCATGGATTTTTGATCTGTTTTAATTATATTTATTTTTCGGCTGATTGTCAATAACCTACCAAAATAGTATGCTATAAATGAAAGGATCGTGTGAGGCGTATGTATGACGAGCTTAAGAGTGTTATCGAAGAAAGTGACAATATTGTATTTTTCGGCGGTGCGGGTGTTTCTACCGAAAGCGGCATACCCGATTTCCGCAGCGTTGACGGACTGTATCATCAGCAATATCCCTATCCGCCGGAAACAATACTGAGCCACAGCTTTTTTATGTCAAATCCCCGTGAATTTTTTAAATTTTACCGTGATAAGATGATCTGCACCTCCGCAAAGCCGAATAAGGCACACAAAGCGCTGGCAGAGCTTGAAAAACAGGGAAAGCTGAAGGCTGTCGTCACGCAGAATATAGACGGACTGCACCAGCTTGCCGGCAGCAGGACGGTCTATGAGCTTCATGGTTCGGTTCTGAGAAATTACTGCATGAAATGCCGTAAATTTTATGATGTATCGGCAATCATGCAAAGCACGGATATCCCTCGCTGTTCATGCGGAGGTATCATCAAGCCGGATGTCGTTCTTTATGAGGAGGGGCTGGATGATGCAACTGTTGAAAATGCGGTTGCCGCCATTGCGGAGGCGGATGTCCTTATCATCGGCGGAACTTCGCTGAATGTATATCCTGCCGCCGGATTCCTTAATTACTTCGGAGGAAGAAAGATCGTGCTTCTGAACCGATCCGAAACGTCATTCGACTCACGGGCGGATATCGTCATACGTGACCCGATCGGCAAGGTACTGGGTGAATGTGTGCCGACAGAGAATAACACTTGACTATTTGTCAGATGCGAATTATAATTGATATGGTATTTTAATCAAGAGGAGATCATAATATGAAAAACTACAATATCACATTGCTTAAGGGCGACGGAATCGGTCCTGAAATCGTCAATGAAGCTGTCAAGGTGCTGGACGTCACAGCAGAAAAATACGGCTTCGGCATTACTTATACCGAAGCACTTCTCGGCGGCTGTGCCATTGATGCAGCAGGCGTTCCTCTTCCGCAGGAAACGATCGACAAGTGCAAAGCAAGCGACAGCGTACTGCTCGGTGCTGTCGGCGGCCCTAAATGGGACACTCAGCCCGGCAATAACCGCCCCGAAGCAGGACTTCTCGGCATAAGAGGCGCACTCGGACTTTTTGCCAATCTCCGTCCGGCAGTTATTTTTGAACCGCTCCGTGAGTCCTCTCCGCTGAGAGCCGATATCATCGGTGACGCAATGGATATCATGATCGTCCGTGAGCTGACAGGCGGCATTTATTTCGGCAAAAGAGGAAACTTTGAAGAGGACGGTGTTGCTGCCGCTTACGACACAGAAAAATATAATGTCAATGAGATCGAGCGTATCGGAAGAGTTGCCTTTGAAATGGCGATGAAGAGAAATAAGAAGCTGACAAGCGTTGACAAGGCAAATGTGCTTGATTCCTCCCGTCTGTGGAGAAAGACAATGATTGAGCTTTCAAAGGAATATCCGGAGGTTGAGCTGAATCATCTTTATGTTGACAACTGTGCCATGCAGCTTGTCAGAAATCCGAAGCAGTTTGATGTTATCGTGACATCCAATATATTCGGCGATATTCTTTCCGATGAAGCGTCCATGATCAGCGGTTCTATCGGAATGCTTGCTTCCGCCAGCCTTAACAGCACAAAGCTCGGAATGTATGAGCCGATCCACGGCAGCGCCCCCGATATTGCAGGACAGGGCATTGCTAATCCGCTTGCGACCATACTCTCTGTTGCCATGATGCTCCGCTACTCGCTGGACGAGCCGAAGGCTGCCGATGCCATTGAAAATGCCGTTGCCGAGGTTCTGAAAACAACAAGAACCCCCGATATCTACACCGAGGGTACAAAGAAGGTTTCCACAAGCGAAATGGGCGATGCAGTTTGTGCGCTGATCAGATAACACCAATCTATACATAAAATCTCACGGGCAGCTCCGATTGATCGGAACTGCCCGTTTGTAGTTGGTTTGTCAACCCTTCACCTGCTTTTTGTTGGTGATAAGAAGTGCAAGAGCGCCGAAAATGACGATATATACGACATTGAATAATACGGCAGTAGTGAAATCAAAATTATCTGAAACCATGTAATACATCATGTAGAATGTGCTTACAATATTCGGCAGCCAGTACAAATTGAACGCATATGTTATCCTATCTATCATATCACTATGACCACTATATATAAAGCAGGATAAAATCATATTAACGACAAGCTCTATGACAACAGGTGAGACTCAACGCCCCAATGATATTGGTTAGTCTATCTTTTCAAATCTCGGAACCTTCTTGCCGTCAACATCAACATACTGATAGAAGATCGCCGACGGTCTTGACCAGATCCTGCCTTCGCCGCCGATTTCCTTGTATATCACAAGCTCCTCGGAGGTTTCGCTGTCCTTTGCAAGACAGATAAATTCATATTCGCCGCCCTTGAAGTGACGGTATTTTCCCGGTGCGCCCACTTCGGGAAGAGGCTTGACCTCTTCAGCAGCCGCATCCTGACTCGGCGCTTCCGCAGCAGCCGCCGTCTGAATCGGAGCAGATACCTCAATTTCATCGGGATATTCAGGCTCGCCGCCGTTGGTGAGAACAAGCACCCTTATGCCATGTGCCGGAATATGGATATTGACATAGTTTCCGTTTACGTCATAGGCGGTTTTGCCGTCATACACGTCATAGAGCTTGCTGCCGCCGTCTGTGTTGAAGCCGAGGTTAAAATCGCTTGCAGACAGATTCAAGGCAATATAAACTGTTTCGTCCTCAAACTTGCGCTTGAAAACAAGCTGTTCATTTCGGATGACAACATTTTCAAAGCTGCCGTATTTCAGGGATTTATATTTCCTGCGCACAGCTCCCAGTCTGCACACATGACGGTAAAGGTCGTTATCCACAATATCGCTGACATTCACACACGGGCGCAGCGGGTAATCATGGTCAACATTATTTTTCTGACCCTGAATACCCCATTCACTTCCGTAGTAAACAGACGGAACACCGGGCATGAAATAGGCAATCGAGAAGCAGTTCTTGATATTCTCAAATTCTCTGACTGTACTGCCGATACGGTTAACGTCATGGTTATCGACAAAGTTGTAGGTATAAATATTATGGTAAATACCGCCGTTAGCAAACTGACGGTTGAGAGAATGAGCGATCTCGTAATAGTTGTGATCGTTATGTGCGGAGTAGATACCCTTATAGCACTCATAGTTAGTGCAGGAATCAAGAAGATCGGGGTTAGCAAGGCGGGCATAGTCGCCGTGAATGATCTCTCCCATCAGCCAGAAGTTCGGATCCTTGCTCTTGCAGAAATACTTAAGCTCTCTGAGGAAATCCTGATCCATGCAGTAGGCAACATCAAGACGCAGACCGTCGATCTTGAATTTATCCATCCACATAGCAACAGCGTCGAAAATATGCTTCTTGACATCGGGGTGACGAAGATTGAGCTTCACGAGGTCATAGTTGCCTTCCCAGCCCTCATACCAGAACGGATCTCCCCACGGGCTGTTTCCGCCGAAGTTGAGATTCTGGAACCATGAGCAATAGGGCGAGCCTTGTTTTTTCTCCTGAATATCCTTAAATGCCCAGAAGCCTCTTCCGACATGATTGAAAACACCATCAAGAACCACTCTGATACCGTTTTCATGGAGAGTCTGACAGATTTTTGCAAAGCTCTCATTATCGCCGAGACGGTTATCAACATGATAATAATCGTTTGTATCATAGCCGTGAGTGGTAGACATGAACACCGGACCGAAGTAAATCGCATTGACATTCATTTCCTTAAGGTGCGGAATAAAGTCAACCACCTTATCAAGGCGGTATTCCTGCTGACCGTCATTGATTCTCGGCGCACCGCAGAAGCCGAGAGGATAGATATGATAAAATACAGATTCGTTTACCCAATACATAGCACAAAATTCCTTTCATTTTTTGCTGATTAAAAAATACTGTTTATCAACAGCTTTTTAAGTATAGCACACATTTACATAAATTTCAAGTATTTTTTGCATCTTTTTGTCAAAAATGACAAAATAGACATCTTTTGTAATTATTAAGCAGAAAAGCACCTGCCGTGAATCATTCAGCGGCAAGTGCTTTAAGTGATTTTTGAAATTTAACTTATTTGAGAACGCTGAGAAGAACGCCTGCTGCAACAGCAGAGCCGATAACACCGGCAACATTCGGACCCATAGCGTGCATAAGAAGGAAGTTTCCGGGATTTTCCTCCTGACCCACCTTCTGTGAGATACGTGCAGCCATCGGAACAGCAGAAACACCTGCCGAGCCGATCAGCGGATTTACCTTTCCGCCTGTTGCAAGATACATCAGTTTGCCGAAAAGTACACCGCAGCCAGTTGCAAGGCAGAACGCAAACAGTCCGAGTGCGATAATGCCCAATGTCTGAATGGTAAGGAATACCTTTCCGGAAGCGGTTGCGCCGACCGTTACACCGAGGAATATCGTGATAATATTCATCAGCTCGTTCTGAGCGGTCTTGTTGATTCTGTCAACAACGCCGCTTTCCTTGAAGAGGTTACCGAGCATGAGCATACCAACGAGAGGTGCAGCGTCGGGAAGAAGAACTGCAACAATCACCACAACGATGATCGGGAAGAGAATTCTTTCGAGCTTTGATACGGGGCGAAGCTGTCCCATCACAACCGAACGCTCCTTCTTTGTTGTGAGTGCTCTCATGATCGGGGGCTGAATGATCGGAACAAGTGCCATGTAGGAATAGGCTGCAACGGCGATCGGACCGAGAAGCTGCGGAGCGAGCTTTGTGGTAACGAAAATAGCGGTCGGACCGTCAGCGCCGCCGATGATAGCAATCGAGCCTGCTTCCTCAGGAGTAAAGATACCGAGAGCGGTAGCAATAATAAAGGTAAGGAAAATACCTACCTGAGCAGCAGCGCCAAGAATAAAGCTCTTCGGGTTGGCGATCAGCGGACCGAAGTCTGTCATACAGCCGATGCCGAGGAATATAAGCGGCGGATAGATTCCGAGCTTGACGCCCTGATACAAATAATAGAACAGACCGCCGTATTCAATGTGATTATAATATGTGACACCGTCAATAACGGTTTTGGCATAGGATTCAGGGTTCAGACCCTGGTCGATAAGCTGCTGGGCTGTTTCAAGTGTGGTTGTCGGCACTCCCATGATCTCAGGGAAGAGGTTGACAAGACACATACCGAAAGCGATCGGCAGCAAAAGCAGCGGTTCAAACTGCTTTTTGATGGCAAGGTACATCAGAACGAAGGATACAAGTACCATCACATAGTTTTCCAATGAAAGACTGCCGAAGCCTGACGAAGCGATCAGGTCGCATATTATCTTCCACAGCTGTGTTAATATTTCCATTTCTTAACTTCCTTTCGTAAGAGTCATTACATTATCATCAGAACGGTCTTGTGTTGTCGGCAGCGCCTGCTCTTGCCCAAGCGGAGCGTGAGGTGCGTGACTTTCTGACTGCTTTGATTTTGTGCGGCTTTGCACCGTAGACAGCGTCCACGGCAGCAGCTATGACAGCAATGATCTCTCCGGGAATTTCACCGTCATCCTCGTCGGCAGCTTCCATTACGGCTGCAGCAGGCTCCGGCTTTTTTTCGGTCTGAGGGGTCACGGTTGTTTCTTTCTTTTTCCCACGGTTCTGCACCGAAGTAATGATTTTGCTGTAAAGTGTCACAACGATAATCAGCAAAATCAGGACAACGAAAACGACAAGAAAACCTGCCAGCAGCAATATGAATGCCTGAGTCATATTATCCATCCTTTTTTCCTCCCTGTTTTTCTTTTTGCTTTTGCTTTTGCTTCTGTACAAAAACATATATAGAACATTATACCTTAATTTATAAATTTTTTCAATGTATAAATGCTAAAAAATGTAAAAGTTTTCGCAGCAAAATGTCCGGCACGGATGTGTCGGGGGATGTCATTTCTTAATTCAAGGCAGCAAACTCACCTGATTCACCGCCGAATCCTCTCCCCCACTTTCTATCTGCTGCGAGGTCAGAGCTTGGCATTTGTTTTTTCCATAAAGCGTGCGGATTTTACCGTAAAGCGTTCGTGAGAGCCTTTGGCGATAATGCCGGCATTGTCGCTTGCGGTAAGCTCAAACGTGAATTTCCTGTCGAGCATATCGACAAGCCTTGCTTCTGCTGTTACCTGTGCGCCTTCGGGGGTGGCGCTGAGATGATCAATTTTTATCATCGTTCCGACAGTCGTAATGCCCTCACCGAGATAAGGCTGTACAAGCTCGCAGGCAGCCTGCTCCATCAAAGCGGCAACGGCAGGCGTGGCAAGCACTCTCAGAGTGCCGCTGCCGACATTTGCAGCAAGCATTTTTTCATTTACGGTGACAGTAATTCTGTTGACAGCACCTATGGTCAATTCGCCCATTTTTAAAAACCTCTTTTCTTTGTCTTGATTATATCAGATTTTGCTGATATAATTCTATTATATGGCAGCCGCAGATACGGCTGCGGCATAAAGATTACAAAATATTTATGCTTATTATCAAGTATAACATATTCTGCAAGGATTTAATACAGTTTTTTAAATATTATGGTAAACGAAATCAAAAAATCCTATTAAAACAAGCGGGCGCAGGGGCTGAAGCCCTGATTGTAATAGAAATGAATCATTGTCGTTGACTATAAAAAATTCCGGAAGTGGGAAAGTCTTTGTGAAAATGTATGCGTGTGCAAAGGGAGGAGAAAATATGGCAGACGATGCCAATGAACAAAAGGCAAAGCCGAAGGGTAAGCCGAGAATTCATCTTCTTGACGAGCTGAGGGGCTTTGCGGTTTTCTGCATGATATTCTATCATGCGTTCTATTCGGTGGGAGTGCTTTTCGGCTGGGACTGGGGCATTACCCTGATACGGTTTTTTATGCCGGCAGAACCGTTTTTTGCCGGTCTGTTTATTCTGATTTCGGGCATATCCTCCAATCTCAGCCATTCCAACATAGAAAGAGGAGCAAAGCTGTTTTTTATCGCCTATATCGTAACGGTAGTCACCTATTTTGCTGTCGGGGAAACGCAGGTCATACGCTTCGGCATACTGCATTTCCTTTCCGTCTGCATGATGCTGTACGGTATTCTGAACAAGCTGCTCAGACCGATACCGCTCTGGATCGGTTTTGCGCTGAACTGTGTGCTTTTTATTTTTACGTTTAATGTCAGGCTGGGAAGCATAGGGGTGCCGTTGGTGTGGAGCTATGCGCTTCCGGCGGAGTGGTACCGGACAGATTTCCTGTATCCTCTCGGCTTTGTGAAGCAAGGGTTTATTTCCAGCGACTTTTTCCCGCTGCTGCCTTGGATGTTCCTGTTTATGGCAGGCTGCTTTTTCGGAAGGCTGGCGGTGCAGAAAAAGTTTCCGAAGGCTGCCTATAAAAAGCACGTGCCGTTTTTCTCGTTTCTCGGACGAAATGCGCTTATCATCTACATAGCGCACCAGCCTGTGATTTTCGGACTGTGCACATTGGTGCAAATGGTCATGCCGTCAAAATAAAATGTAAGGAGCTACTGTTATGGATGAAAAGAATGAAAAAATTGATGCAGAGGCAGAGGAGAAAGTATCTGCCGAACCGGATAATGATGAGGAAAAATCAGAAGAAAAGCCTAAGCTGACAAAATATGAACAGCAGCAGGAAGCAAAGAAAAAATTAAAAAATGACAAAGACTATAAAAGAGCAAGGAAAATATACGATGGCAGTATGCTTGCATTGTGTATTCTGCTCTTGCTGAATGCGATAAGATATTTTCTCAGGATTGAAGTGATTATCAATGGTATGGTATGTACACAGTTTTACTATCTTCTCTATCTGATTCCGTGCGTATGTATGATTATCAGCCTCGTAAAATCCAAAAAGGCAGCGGAAAAATATCATGTTGCCGGAGGAGAAAAGGTGGGGATCATTGCCATTTCTGTTGCAACGGCGCTTGTGGCAGGTCTGGGTATGCTGAATATTGTGCAGCCGTCATATCATGTATATGAAACAGAAACGCTCAGTCTGCGTGAGGGTCAGGAGCTGACCATTGTGCGGTATGTCAATCTTCCAGCCTTCAAACAGCCGAAGGACAGACTGCCGGGAGATTACAGCCTGGATGTTTACAAAACAGCCGGCATTTTTGCACGAAGAATCGCCACAACGGACGTTACCTTCGGAACCTGTACAGTTGAGCTTGGCAAAGGCGACAACGGATATCTTCTCAATGTCCAGACAAGAGCAAAAACAGAAACCATACCGTTTTATTACTGATACCCCTCCGTCAAAAGCTGGGGGAAGTTTATATAATGAATTAAATTCATAGCAAACAGAAAGGAAAAAGATTTATGAATTATGCGGAAAAGCTGGCGGCTGAATTTTCGATCAGAGCCGAATATGCGCAGAATATTATCAATCTGCTTGACGAGGGGAATACGATTCCCTTTATCGCAAGATACAGAAAGGAAATGCACGGAACGCTTGACGATCAGACAATCCGTGCCATCAGCGAAAGACTGGAATACCTGAGAAACCTTGAAAAGCGCAAGGAGGAGGTCTATTCCCTGATTGACGGTCTGGGCAAAATGGATGATGAAATTGCCGCTGCTCTTGAAAAGGCAGAGGTGCTGACAGAGGTCGAGGATATTTACCGTCCGTACCGTCCAAAGAGAAAGACAAGAGCCTCGGTCGCAAAGGAAAAGGGACTGGAGCCGCTGGCGGAGCTGATTTTTGCACAGGGCAGCGAAGATCTTTCGCAGGAAGCGGAAAAATATGTTGATGCTGAAAAGGGCATTGAAAGCGGACAGGATGCAATTCAGGGAGCAATGGACATCATCTCCGAAAATGTGTCCGACAATGCGGAAATCAGAAAAAGGCTGAAAAACATCATCAGGCTCAATGCGCAGCTTTCCTCGAAGGCTGTCGATCCCGAAAAGGACAGCGTGTACAGACAGTATTACGATTACAGCGAGCCTGTCGCAAAAATAGCAGATCACAGACTGCTGGCAATCAACCGGGGAGAGCGTGAGGGCTTTCTGAGGGTCAGCATTGATATCGAGGATGAAAAGTGTCTGAAAATCATATACAGGCTGCTTGTCAAAGGAGAAGGAGAGCTTTCTCAGACGGTGAAAGCGGCTTGTGAGGACGCTTACGGCAGACTGATATTCCCGTCTGTGGAGCGTGAGCTTAGAAATGAAATGACGGAAAAAGCCGACGAAAATTCCATTGCCGTTTTTGCGATGAATCTGAGAGGACTGCTGATGCAGCCGCCTGTCAAGGGTCATACAGCGATCGGTCTGGATCCCGGATTCAGAACAGGCTGCAAGCTGGCGGTCGTTGACGCAACGGGCAGGGTTCTCGACACGGCGGTAATATATCCCACCCACGGTGCCGCACAGGTGCAGAAATCAAAGACGGTGTTGAAAAATATGATCAGAAAGCACCATGCAGAAATGATAGCCATCGGCAACGGAACGGCTTCCAAGGAAACGGAAATGTTTACAGCGGAATGTATATCCGAAATAGACGATAAGGTTTCCTATATGGTTGTCAGCGAGGCAGGAGCTTCTGTTTATTCCGCTTCCAAACTGGCGGCGGAGGAAATGCCGGATCTTGACCTGACGCTCAGGAGTGCGGTGTCGATCGCAAGAAGGCTGCAGGATCCGCTGGCGGAGCTGGTGAAGATAGAGCCGAAAGCCATTGGAGTCGGTCAGTATCAGCATGATATGCCGCAGAAAAGACTCAGCGAGGCGCTTGACGGCGTGGTGGAGGACTGTGTCAACGCTGTCGGCGCTGATCTGAACACGGCTTCTCCGGCACTTCTTTCGAGAGTGGCAGGAATCAGCAAAACGGTTTCGGGCAATATTGTTGCCTATCGTGAGGAGCATGGTGCGTTTACCTCCCGTGCGGAGCTGAAAAAGGTTTCAAAGCTCGGTCCGAAGGCTTTTGAACAGTGCGCAGGATTTCTCAGAGTTCCCGAAAGCGCCAATCCGCTGGATAATACGGGAGTGCATCCGGAATCCTATCCGGCTGCTGAAAAGCTGCTGGAGATTTGCGGATATCAGACCGCTGACATCAAAAACGGCAGTCTGAGTGAGCTGAATGAAAAGGTAAAGTCGATAGGCATGGAAGCTGCCGCACAGCAGACAGGAGTCGGAGTGCCTACTCTCAGCGACATTATCAGGGAGCTTTCCAAGCCGGGAAGAGACCCCAGAGATGAGCTGCCGCCGCCGCTGCTCAGAACAGACGTTCTTGACATCAAAGACCTGAAGGAAGGAATGGAGCTGAAGGGAACGGTCAGGAATGTGATTGATTTCGGTGCCTTTGTCGATATCGGCGTACATCAGGACGGTCTTGTGCATATATCACAGATCAGTCAGAAGCGTATCAGACACCCGTCCGATGTCCTGAATGTGGGTGATGTGGTGAAGGTAAAGGTGCTTTCCGTTGACGCAGAAAAGGGCAGGATTTCTTTGACTATGAAAGGGATCTGAGCGGCTTTGATATAAGGAGAAAAGAAAAATGGGGAATTATGAAATTGCGCTGTTTGATCTTGACGGAACGCTGAGTGAATCAGGTGAGGGCATACTGGATTGTGTGCGGATGATATTCAAGGAGATGGACAGACCCTTACCGGATGAAAAATCCATTGCTGCCTTCATCGGACCGCCGATGTATGACAGTCTGAAACGCTGCGGCTTCAGCCATGAGGATGCGCAGGTCGGTGTTGAGATCTATAAGAAAAATTTTATCAAAACGGGAATCTATAAAAACAAACTCTATGACGGTATTTTCGGAGTTCTTGACGAGCTGAAGGCAAAAGGGGTGCGGCTGGGAGTTGCTTCCACCAAATATCAGGTTTTTACCGATAAGATCATTGATATGCTCAGGGTCAGGGAATATTTTGAAGTGGTGGGCGGATCGACATCTCTGACGGGGGAGACTGACAGCGTGACTGCTCCCCGCCGCAGCAAAATTGACGTGATGAATTATGTCATCGGTGCTTTGAGGAAAAGCCCCGATGACAGAGTGGTGATGATCGGCGACACCAGATATGACGCTGACGGAGCGGCGAAGGTCGGCTGTGATTTTATCGGCTGTCTTTTCGGCTACGGCACAAAAGAAGAGATGGAAGAGTATTATACCATCGGCAAGCCGTTCTTTGTCGGCAAACCGTTGGAAATAACAGAAATCATACTGGGAGGTAATGAGCTATGAATGAAAAAACAAAAAACACATTGAAAATAATAAGTATTGTGTTGATGGGAATCACAGCCGCCGCAGGCATCGCTGTTCTCATTTTCAAATACATAAATGCTGATTTCAGAGCAAGCATAGCCGATCCGCTTTTTTGGGGCGATATGCTGTTGTTTGATATCTTCAGAACTCTCGGAGAAAAGCTGAACAGCGGAAAAATATCGGCATTGTCGTTTGTATCCGCCGCCTTGTTTGCTCTTTGCTTTGTTTTTTCACTGATACAAATTTAAACCTCCACATCATGCTTGCTGACTATGCCTCAGCAAAATAATTTTAAGCCAAAGCAGACCGAAACAACATCGGTTTGCTTTGGCTTTTATCGGATTCAGTTGTTAGTGATAATAGTATACAAAAGTGCGGATGTCAACAGGATTTTTAAATGAATAGCCTGTATATTTATCATAAAACGGCAGCTGTCGGATTGATTAAATAGTTCCGTATCATTTACTGATGACGGGTGAGGAATAATACCAATTCAGGATCTCTTTGTAATCAAAGCCTTCGAGCGCCATGGACTGCGCACCGTACTGACTCAGACCGACCCCGTGTCCGTAGCCACGGACGGTAAAAATATAGCTTCCGCCGTCATATTTCATCTCAAATGCAGCGCTCCTCAGCCCGAAGGCTTTTCTCACATCCGAACCGCTGAACCGGATTCCGCCAAGCTCTATTTCCGTCACAGAGCCTGACGGAGTTTTCTTTATTGCACCGATGAGCTCTGCACCGTTTTTGCTTGTGTCTGCTTTTTCATCCAATGCTTTGAGTTTCTCTTTCAATTCGCTTTCATCAAATACCGCCTCCGACAGATATCCCGGCGCTTTTGTATCTCCGGGACTTGCCACCGCCTGAAGATAAGGACTTTCAAAGCCGAAAATATCCTCCGAGTTTTCTGTTGCGCCGCTTGAAATGGCATGATAGGCAGCGTCAATCAGCTCTCCGTTTTCATCTTTCAGAACCTCTCCGAAAACCTCTCCGACCGCCGACTTGACTTTTTCTATGCTTTCATCATAAACGCTCCCCCATTTTTCTTTCAGCTGTTCCTCGCTGAGATAAAACTCTCCTTTCGACAGATCTGCCGAAAAATCCGCTCCTTTCAGCTCCTTGTCAGGGTCTGCCCTCTCACGCTCCCTCAGACGGCAGAAATGCGTATATAAAGCCACCGTCTGCGCCTTCAGCGCTTCTTTTTCAAAGGACGGCGCCATCTCGTAGGCAAGAGCGCCGATACAGAACTCCTTATCATTGACGGTAACGGTTTTGCCGCTGCTGCTGTCCAGTATGATAAAGCTCTTTTCCTCCGTTTTTTCCTCTGTATTTTCTCCGCTTTCCGCTGCGGACGGATATTCGTCACTTTTGGGTGAAGAGGCGTTTTTTTCCTGCGGCATGACGGAACTGTCGGCAGCGGACACCGTTTCGTTCGGTAAAAGATCGGGCGCCTTTGAAAAAACCTCTCCGTCCTTTGCGGATAACAAGGGCAGCAGCGCCATCGCCAGAAAACATACAGGGAATATCAGTAAACGCTTTTTCATGTTCAACCTCCGATTTGCCGTTTTTTCGTATATTTCAGATTATTTTTATCTTAATATGTCTTGTTTCCTTGACATAGGGGCAAAAAAAAGTTAAAATAAAAGGTATATTATTGATGTTTAAAAGGGGCATGAATAATTTTTCCCGCTAAAACTGTTTTTACGGGAAGGGAACTAAAAGGGATAACGAAAAGAAATGAGGTATGCAAAATGACTGCAAGCAAGGACATCTACAACGATCGACTATCAGAACTGTGTGAGGAATACCGTCAGCATAACGGATTCAACAGTCAGGACTACCAGACCTACGGCGTCAAGCGTGGACTGAGAAACCCGGACGGAACAGGCGTTATGGCAGGACTTACCAATATATGCAATGTTCACGGATTTCTCATTGCAGACGGCGAACGTATTCCCGATGAGGGAAAGCTCACTTACAGAGGCTATGATGTCAACGATATTGTCAATGCCTGTGTGGAAGAAAACCGCTTCGGCTTTGAGGAAACAGCATGGCTCCTGCTTTTCGGCAGTCTGCCCGATGAAGCACATCTCAGCCGGTTCAAGGAAATACTGGGACATTACCGTGAGCTTCCGCATAACTTTGCTGAGGATATGATACTTAAATTCCCCTCAAAGGATATTATGAACAAACTCGCCCATTCGGTTCTCGGTCTTTATACCACCGACCCCAATCCGGACGATACATCTCTTGAAAATACCATGCGCCAGTCAATTCAGCTCATTGCCTGCCTGCCGACGATAATGACATACGCTTATCAGGTGAAGAGAAGAGCCTTCGACAGACAGAGTATGTATTTTCATCCGATCGATCTGAATCTTTCCACCAGTGAGTCGATCCTCCGTGCGCTCCGGTTCGATATGCAGTTTACGGATTCGGAAGCTAAACTTCTCGATCTGTGCATGATCCTCCATGCCGAACACGGCGGCGGCAATAACTCCACCTTCTCGACAAGAGTGCTTTCGTCCTCCGGCACGGACACCTATTCGGCAATTGCAGCAGCAATCGGCTCTCTCAAGGGTCCCCGTCACGGCGGCGCCAACCTCAGGGTGCGCTCCATGATGAACGATCTGAAAGAAGCTGTCAGGGACTGGGAGGACGAGGACGAGATCTATCAGCATCTTGCCGGAATCATACGCAAGGAAAAGGGCGACGGATCGGGACTTATCTACGGTTTCGGTCATGCTGTATATACACTTTCTGACCCCCGTGCCGTTATACTCAAAAGAACGGCAGCAAAAATTGCCGATGAAAAGAATATGAACCATGAATTTGAGCTTTATAAGGCTGTCGAAAGGCTCACCCCGAAGGTTATGCAGGAGGTAAAGGGCAGCTCAAAGGTTATCTGCTCAAATGTGGATTTCTATTCTGGCTTTGTTTATGATATGCTCGGCATACCGAGCGAAATGTTCACACCGCTGTTTGCCGTTTCAAGAATTGCCGGCTGGTGTGCGCACAGAATAGAGGAAGTCACCTATGGCGGAAGAATCATCCGTCCGGCTTACCGCTCCATGGTACACAACAAGGAATACACTCCTCTCGGCAAACGAACTGAATAACCTTTAACCGCCTGTATTATTTATACAAAGGAGAACATCAATTTATGAAAACCCAAAAGCTTTGGCTGCCGATGATCATTCTCGGCATTATCGGAGGTGCTGCAAAAATCGGCGATACCGTGTTCAATATCAACGGAAACGGTTTTTTCCTCAGCTCCGATGTCTGCAGCCTGATATTCATTGCCACACTAATCCTGCTTTTTATCATCGGATTTGCAATGACGGTCTCCGACCGCAAACTTGGTATTGAAGGCAAGCCGTCAAAATGCGTACCGGCAGGAATATTCGGATTTCTTGCGGCTGTGGGACTGTTCGGCAGCGGAGTGATCTCGCTGCTTTCCCTCGGCTCAAGCGACTCGCTTGCGGCAAGTTTTTTCATGTGCGCAATCAGTCTGTTTGCCGGAATCATCATGCTTTATGAATCCTGTATTTTGTTTACAGGGCATAACGGTCTGACAAAGCACCCTTTGGCCACGCTGGCTCTTCCCTTATGGGCGTGCGGCAGACTGATCGTTCTTTTCATTGAATATTCAAAGGTTTCTATCCGTGCAACAGAGATGTTCGATGTTATTTCGGCAGCATTTCTCCTGCTGTTCCTGTTTTATCAGTCGATGTACTTTGCCGAGCTGAATCCGAAGCTTTCCATACGCAGAGCAACTCTATACGGCATACTGTTTTTTATCTGCGCCCTGATCACAACAGCGGATATCCTCATTAAAATGATCTTCCCGGCTCCGCAGATCGCCGGAATAGATTCCCAGGTCATCCAGCCGACCATTTCAAGGGTACTGAGCTGTATCACAGACATTGCCTTCATCGGATATTCACTTTTCTTTGTCATCAACATGGACAAAAATGCAAAAATATCGGACGAACCCGAAGATACCGAGGACGACGACAGCGAATTTCTGGGCAGAATTCTGACCAGCAGCGATGAATCTCCCGAAAAGCTCTTTGACAAACAACACGCTCCGTCTGTCTTTACAGGTGCAAAGCTCCGCTTTGATGATGGCAATACAGACAAGCCTGACGAAGAGATACCTGTCAAAGCTGAGCTATATGAAATGGAAGATACCGGAAGCTATCCTTCCGCAGCGGAAGAATCCTTTGAGGTAAATCATACGGACGAAACAGAAACCGCACCTGCCGTGGAGGAAATCAATGAACCCACCGGCGAACCTGCTGCCGTTTTCACAAACGAAAACACCGAACCGTCTGTCGGACAGATTACCGAGCAGCCGACAGATGCTGCTCCTGATTCCTCTTCTCCTGCTTTGGAACCTGTTTCCGAACCGCAGACAATCTTTGAAGAGGAAACACCTGCCGCTTATGCAGAAACAGAACCTGTCACAGCAGAAAAAATCGTTCCGCCAACAGCTGAGCCTGCCATGGAAGAATATGGTACAGACTATGATCTCTATGACGATTTGCTGTCCTCTGACGATGACCCATTCGATGATGACAAAAGCGATGCGGATTATGAAGAAATATTCAGAATGCTTGACGAAATGACAACAGACGACTGACCCTGTCACGGAGCTGCCCCCAAAGGACGGCTCCGTTTTTTATCCTGACTGCTCCGTATTTACCATAAAATGGTCTTGTTTCAAAAAAAATAAAAAAATTTTTGTTAAAATTAACGTAAACACTTGTAATTTGATTCAAAATGCTATAAAATAATATCAGTAAAAAATTTAGGAGGTAATTCCAATGTCAGTTAAAGTTGCTATTAACGGTTTTGGCCGTATCGGTCGTCTCGCATTCAGACAGATGTTTGGTGCTGAAGGTTATGAGGTTGTTGCTATCAACGATCTTACAAAGCCCTCCATGCTCGCTCATCTTCTTAAGTATGATACCGCACAGGGCGGTTATGCAGGTAAAATCGGTGAGAACCTTCACACCGTTTCTGCTGACGACGAGGCTAACACTATCACAGTAGACGGCAAGACTCTTCAGATCTATGCTAAGGCTAACGCTGCTGAGCTTCCTTGGGGCGAGATCGGCGTTGACGTTGTTCTTGAGTGCACAGGCTTCTACACCTCTAAGGCTAAGTCACAGGCTCACATTGATGCAGGCGCTAAGAAGGTTGTTATTTCTGCTCCGGCAGGCAACGATCTTAAAACTATCGTATTCAGCGTAAACGAGAACACCCTCACAACTGAGGATACTATCATCTCTGCTGCTTCCTGCACAACCAACTGCCTCGCTCCGATGGCTAAGGCTCTTAACGACTATGCTCCGATCCAGAGCGGTATCATGTCAACTATCCACGCTTACACAGGCGATCAGATGATCCTTGACGGTCCGCACAGAAAGGGTGACCTCAGAAGAGCAAGAGCAGGCGCTGCTAACATCGTTCCTAACTCAACAGGTGCTGCTAAGGCTATCGGTCTTGTTATTCCTGAGCTTAACGGCAAGCTCATCGGTTCTGCACAGCGTGTACCGGTTCCGACAGGCTCAACAACCATTCTGACAGCTGTTGTCAAGGGCGCTGACGTAACAAAGGAAGGCATCAATGCTGCTATGAAGGCTGCTGCTTCTGAGTCTTTCGGCTACAACGAGGATCAGATCGTTTCTTCTGACGTTATCGGCATGAAGTACGGCTCACTCTTTGATGCTACTCAGACAATGGTAAGCAAGATTGCTGACGACCTCTATGAGGTACAGGTTGTTTCCTGGTATGACAACGAGAACAGCTACACAAGCCAGATGGTAAGAACCATTAAGTACTTTGCTGAGCTCGGCTGATAAACCGTTTCAAGCATAACTTACGATTAAAAATGAATGTCCTGTCGGAGAAATCCGGCAGGATTTCTTCATTTCTCCGTATCCTTTTCCGGTTTGGGGGATTATTATAATAAATACGCTTGCAAAGTGTTTTTTATGATGATATGATAATTGTAACGGAGGAAAATGTTATGAAAACCAAATCTATTCTGACGGCTTTGTTATGTATTCCTGTCGGTGCTGTCATGCTCGGCGGCTGTTCGGCTGTGGGCGGCACAAGAAATTCACAGGAATCGACCGTATCGGCACGATCCGAAGTACGTGATGAATCGTCTGTATCGGCACGATCAGAAGCGCCTGACGAGTCAGCCGTTTCCGAAGAAGGTCTGACAGAACAGGAACTGGCATATATGGCAAAAACCGACAGCAAAATCAGCGATCTCACCAATGGGGATGAATTCCAAAATGCCTCTTTGCAGGAAAGGACAGCACTTGCAAAGGAATTGCTGACAGAGCTTGCCGATGAAGGTCTGATCAAAAAGGACTTTACCGTATCGGGTGATATGGCTTCCTTTGAATATTCCTGCGGTGTTCTCGGAGGAATCATGCTGAGTGAGTTTGACCCGATGATGAACTGAAAGGAGAATGATAATGAAAGCACGTAAAATAGCTGTGATCCTGACAGCGGCACTGATGTTATGCACCTCCTCCGCTTTGGCAGGATGCAGCAGCGGAAACAGCGATGTATCGCATATTCCCGACAGCTCCATTGCACCTCCCGACCCCGAATACAGCGATGAGAGCAGCGTCCCTGCGGAGGAAAGTTCGTCAGACCCGGAAAGCTTCGCCGCACAGCCGTCTTCCGATAAGCAGATCACGGACACCAGTAAAGACGATGAAAACACGACAGCAGGCTCCGAGCCGTCCTCTGAAAGTTCCGGCAGATCTTCTGATATCTCCAAGCCGCCAGCAGGTTCAGAAAATATCCACATCCCGGACATCTCTGATGAGGACAAAAACAACATCAGCAAAAAAACAATCGAAGATTTCAGAACCTCTGTCAGCGAAAGCCACACCGAAACAGCACAACGGCAGCCGCTGTTCAAACAATATTTCATTGACAGGATGAATTCGGATCCCTGCCATTATCTCTACACACAATACACCGCCGGCACCGATCTGTCCAATGGAATAGAGGTGCAAAAAAGCGGCAGTCAGATCTATTATAAGATGCATCTGTCCGCCGACCGGAACAGCGATGAAGAAACCTTTATCTCAAAACTGTTTGGCAGCGGTTCTTTTGTAGGCAGCGAAAACGGCAATTTTCTTGTATTCGATGATGAAAAACGCTATGTCAGACTTTCCGACAGCGAAGCTCAGAGCTACATGGACAGCTTTGATCCCAATTCTGTTGACAATATTACAAAAAATCTGACAGAATACGGAAGCTGTATCTGTGACGGAAAAAATATGGATTACGAAATATACGCAACAACCGGGTTTAATTATCTCAAACTGGCAGTTTATTTCGATGGAGATCAATTCTATAAGGGCGAGCTTTATGTCCTCAATACAGACGATATCCCGAATATGGAAATGCCGTCCGAGAAAAGCTATCCCGAAAAGTATATTCTTACCGGCATTATATATGCCGATTTTGACCTCGGAATTGACAGCAGTCTGTTTGATATTCCCACCGATTATCAGGAACTTACTGCTGGACAGCTTTACAGCGATTTTGTGTCAAAATTCCCCCAAACCTCCGAACCCCTGATTCCGGAAAGCGAAATGCAGGAATATCTCGATGCGCTTCATGATACCATTACAGGTACATAATACTGCAAGGACAAATAATTATATGAAAGGTTGATCAAAATGAAATCGAAAAAATTAGCCGCCGCTCTCCTTTGTACATTGCTGTGTACAGCAGTTCTTTCCGCCTGCTCTCCCGAAAAGGCTGCCGAGTCCTCCCCCGCTCCTCAGTCGTCCGTTTCATCGTCCGATGAAAGCAGCGAAGCGCCTTCCGATGGGGAAGCAAGCGAAATATCCGCTGAAACAAACGATAACAAGACCTCCTCTGATGCAGAAGGATCTGCCGAAAGCGCCGAACCCTCCGAAGATCAAAGCTCTGCCGCCGAAACCTCCAAAACAGACGAAACATCAAAATCAAACTCTGAAAATTCCTCTTTGCCTATCAATGCACACCAAGTAACCTCCGATGACCAAGAGGCTCTCGGCACGAAAACATTGGAATCCGTCAAGGAAACCTTTGAAAACAGGAACGAGAACCCCGACAGCAGCACCTCACTTTTCAAAAAGTATTTTGCAGACAAAATCAAGCAAGACAATTCTGCCTATACACTGACATTATATGGGAATGAAAACACGATCTCTGAGACGGAGCCGTCCCTTATGACAGCAATCATCACACAGCAGACATCAGGCGACAATATGTATTACAAACTGTATATGGCTCTGGACTGCGAAGAAAATTCAAGCATATTACTGAAAAAAGGCAATCGATCCTATCTTATCAGCGATGAAGACAAGATTGTCATCGAAAGCGAACCTGATGATGATGTGCCGGATTCGGACAGTATCATTGACGTTACCGAGGAGATCAAAAATCTCACCGAAAGCGGCACCTGCCGTTATGAAGGCAAGGATATGCAGTATGAATTGTATAAAGATGGAAGCACCTACACCATTCTTTACTTTTATGACAACGCTTTCTATAAGGCCGAGATCTATCAGTCCACTACAAATTACAGCACCTCCATCACAACGGGTGAATCCGTCAATCCTCTTACAGACAGCGATCTGAAGCTGGTTGGCTATATGTATGCCCAGTTTGATATGCCTGTCAATCAGGATCTGTTTGAAATACCCTCAGACTACCAAACCATGACAATGGAAGAATATTACAATTATATGTTCAGCAAGTATTATTCCGACACAGAAAACAGCTCCGCAATCTCCGAACCTGTCGATACAAC
>JAFVEY010000038.1 GCA_017475765.1 Clostridia bacterium
ATGGTATAATGTAAACAGATACGGAGGGTGATCTTATGGATATTCAAAGTTCAACAACAATTCCTGAAGTACAGAAAACTATTGTTATGCTCAGAGAACTCAGTACCGATGAAAAGGTTCGTCAGCAGGTTTATTACCGTGAAAAACGTCTGCATGATGAAGCAACGGCATTAAATGGTGCAAGACGTGAAGGATGAGTAGAAGGAAGAGCAGAAATGCTGCAAAAACTTTATGCGTTGGGCAATACCATAGAACAGCTTTCACAAATGTTCAATATGCCGGCAGGTGATGTTCAGGAACTTCTCGCTATGGAAATTTAATTGTATCGACGAAGGATGATGGATATTTAAAGTTTGACAATAAATGAAGAAAATGAAATAAAAAACACACCCTTGTCAGGTGTGTTTTTTGCTTATAAAGAATCAACAACAGCAAGGTATGGCTTGACAGCTTTGTAGATAAGCTGACGTTCGCCGAGATTGCCGGGCATTCTCTTTATGAAGCTGTGGTAAACGGACTGGAGATTATCTGTGCCGTTTTCGTCTATGATGGAACATATTTCATCGGCGGCACCTTCGTCAAGTTCGTTGAAGCGTAGAGCTGTTACAATAAGAGATTTGAGTCTCATCGGTTTTGTCGGATAATACAGCTTTCCCATAGCGGTTCTGTAAGCCTCATCCTTCTTGAAGTGTGCATAAATATCCTTTGCTTTTTCTGTTCCGAAACCCAGTATGAGCACACGATTAACGAGGGCAAGATCGGTAGATCGGACACTTTTGCAGATTTCTTTGATGTATTCTGCATTTGTCATTTTATGCGTATGTGATTCTGTTGTTGGCAGCTGTGATGTATCTGGCGCTGCAACGTCTGTTTTGGCAGGATTTCTTCTTATGACGTTTTTGACGGCTGCGGCTGGTGATCTGGCGGATACGACTTGGTTTTCGGGATTTGCGTCAGAAGTTATTTCTGTATTGCCGGTTTGGATGGAGAAGCTTCCAGATATCACAGGAGACTCTTTTTTATCTGTACTGTCTTTACTTTCGATACCGCTTTTTGTTTTTGCAGTTTGGAGCGGAGAAGGTATTGGGGAGCGCTCTGAGGATGTCTTGGATTTTTTGTGCTTTTTCTTTACCTTGAATTCAAAAAGTTCTGTTCCGACAGAAGGTTGTATAAAACTTATCAGCTCAACATCCACATTCATCCGCTGCCAATGTTTGACGGCTGTGGTATAGCCTTTGTCGTTGGAATAAATAACATAGCCCCTTTCGGGATGGCGCTGGATCAGGTAGGAAAGAACTCCCATAAGCTGAAGATCAAGTGCATTATCACCGCTCATACACTCCACAAATTCAATATTGCTTTTCTTAGTGCTTGATTTCAGATATTCCTCCAGTTTGCCTGAATGATGAACGGTGTAGAAAATGAGTATGCGGTCACGCTTACGTGATGTTTCGATGATTTCAAACAGCCGATTATGCACATTTTCAGAGTCTATCAGTATATATCTTTTTTTCAAATATTTACACGTCCTTTCGATGAAATAAGCTGTTATTGTTTTAAAGTATCAATTATTAATGAATTTTTAATGATAGTACAAAACGAGAAAGACAGTATCAACTCCTGTCCTCCTCGTTTTTGAGTTATGAAGACTATATATCAGTTTCCTTTCGGAACATAAGGTATTATGCTTGCTGCAACGTTGGAGATAGGCATTGTCTGAAGTATCAGTCTTCCGGGACCTGTTACGACTGTATTGAAGAAACCTTCGCCGCCGAAAAGGGCATTTTTAATTCCGGGAACGCTTTGGATCTCCATTTTGCAGCTGGATGACATGGCTGCAACATATCCGGTATCAATGACCATTGATTCACCCGGGCCGAGATCGTATTCAACAGCATATCCGTCAATCTCAACAAATGCGACACCCTGTCCTGAAAGTCTCTGCATAATAAAACCTTCGCCGCCAAAAAAGCCTGCTCCGAGTTTTTTCTGGAAAAATACGGAGAGCTGAACGCCTGCTTCCGAAGCAAGAAAACCTGATTTCTGAACAATAATGTCATTTCCGGGAGAGATATTGAATGCTCTGATCGAACCCGGAAAACTGGATGCAAATGCGATCATGCCATTGCCGCCTATTGCCGTATATCGGTTCTGGAACATAGCTTCTCCCGAAAACATTCTGCCGAACATTTTTCCGATGCCGCCGCCTACTGTTTCCATTTTCATGTTAGGTGTCATCCAGCTCATGGCACCTTTTTCCGTAATCATGGCTTCTCCAGGTGCAAGATGACATTCTACCACCGGAAGAGGTTCACCCATTATTTCATATTTCATGTATTTCGCCGCTCCTTATAAAAATTTATTAATAACATTATACCATAATCGTGTCAAAAGTTGTTAAGAAATTTTTAAATATGCTCAACGGAGTTGAATTTTCTTACAGCTCTTCGACAAGCTCGCTGATCGGTCTGTATTGTTTGTGCAGCTTTGCGGGATGTGCGCTTTCTGACGGATAGCCGATCGGCATGAGAAGCACAGGTACGATATTTTCGGGAAGTCCGTAGACCTCTGCTGCTTTTGAGTTGGGAAAGAGGTTGACCCAGCAGGAGCCGATTCCCAGCTCCCATGCTTCAAACATAATATGAGCAGCAGCAATGCTTGCATCCTGCTGACCAGATGTGATACCCTCTTCTAACGGGTTGTGCCATTCTCCGTTTTTGTCATAAGCAACCATGATCACCGTATTGGCGCCGAAAATACAGCGTGAAAGCTCATTTGCTTTTTTGATGCCCTCCTCGCTTCTGATTACATAAATTTTAATCGCTTGATAATTGCAGGCGGTAGGGGCGATCTGTGCCGCTCTCATAATAAGGTCGAGTTTTTCCTGTTCGATGGGCTTATCTGAAAAGCTGCGCATTGAATATCTGTTTTCTGCAAGTTTCATAAAATTCATATTAATTCTCCTTTACGATATCCATACAGTCAATGTTGAAAACTCTTGCTGCATTTTTCCAAAGTATTTTTTCTCTTTCATCATCGTCCATATCAATCTGCATGAATGCTTCATATTCTTTGACAGGGTTCCACATCGGAAAATCCGAGCCGAACATCAGTCTGTCCGCTCCGTATAGCTTTATCAGCTCGGACACCTTTCCGATTCCTATGAAGGGAATGGAGCTTGAGATATCCAGCGGACAATTTCGGTCTTTCAGATAGGGGACAACCTCGTCAAAAACAGACCAGCCGCCGAAATGAGCGCCGACAACCGTAAGGTCGGGAAAAGCATTCAGAATATTCACAAGCCTTTTCGGGTGAGAGCGATCAGACCGATAGTCCCCACAGTGCATGAGGATCGGAAGCCTTCCTTCGATTTTTTCATACATTTTCATCGCTTTATCGCAGTCCATATCAAAGCATTGACTGTCGGGATGGAGTTTGATTCCGTGAAGTCCAAGGGCAATGATTCTCTCCAGTTCTTCTTCCATGCCGTCCATATCGGGGTGAAGTGTTCCGAGTCCTGTAAATTCGCTGTGTTTGCCGCATTCTCCGGCAATAAAGTCATTCAGTTTGCAGACAGGTTTCGGACTGAGGGCAACGGCATTAATGACGAATTTTTTGACAGGAGAATTTACCGATATTTTGATCAGCTCATCGGCAATTCCGCTGCAGTTCATTTTAACATCATAGAATTCACCGACACTCTGTACGGCTCTGGGGGCAATCCGTTTATTATATACATGATCATGGCAGTCAATTGCAAACATTTTGTTTCAATTCCTTTCTGGTTCTATTTTATTCCAAATTGACAGGATAGTCAAGAAAAAAGCGGACAGCGGCGATAATTGCCGCTGTTCGCATGGTAGAAACTATCAAGAGAACGTAATAATCGTGTTATATGTGCGGTTATTTGTTTACTGTAACGGTGCAGACGGCAGTTTTTCCGTTGTAGGTCTTTACGGTTATTTTTGTTGTTCCGACAGCCTTAGCCGTTATTTTTCCGCTTTGTGTAACGGTGCATATTTTATTGTGAGCGGCAGAGAATACAGGTGAACCGCTGCTTCCGTTGTCTGTCACGGCTTTAAGCTCATAGCTTTGTCCGACTTTCAGCTTGATTTTACTGCTTGAAAGTGTCAGCTTTGTCGGTGCTTTTTTAACGGTGACTGTGCAGCTGGATTTCTTTCCGTTGGCTGCTGTTGCGGTGATGGTCACTGTGCCTGTGGATTTGGCTGTGATTTTTCCTCCGGCAACTGTTGCTACCTTCGTGTTGCTGCTTGACCATTTGACAGTTTTGTCGGCATTGACTCCTGCCGTTACAGAAGCAGTAATGACGGAGGTTTCGCCGACCCCCAAAATCAGGCTCTTTTTATTGACGGATATCTGTATGTTGGAATTGTTATCGCCGACCGTGATCGTACATTTTGCTGTGCTCCCTGACGATGTTTTTGCTGTAATGACGGCAGTTCCGGTTTTGTTTGCCTTGATTTTGCCATTCTGATCAACACTTACAATTTTATTGTTGGAGGAACTCCATGTTACCTTTCCTGTGCTTTTGGAAAGAATCGCCTTAAGAGTCTCGGTGCTGCCTACCTTTGTGCTGAGAGAGGTTTTGTCCAGCGTAATTTCCGCTTTGGGCGGAGCAACGGTAATTGTTTTGGTGATAACGGTTCCTTTGCGCAAAGTGATTCTGATATTGGCAGTACCCTTGCCAACGGCTGTGATGACACCGTCTTTGTATTTGACAACGCTGTTGTTTGACGATGTTACATCGTAAACACCGCCTGTCAGTTTTGAGATGTATGCTGGCAGAGTATAAGATTTTCCAAGTTCAAGAGTGGCGCTCGAACCGTTAAACGGGATCTCGGCATTGACAGAGGTCGAGGTGTTTATTGCCGGCGATGCAGCTCCGACAGTAACAGCGGACATACTGAAAAGCATGGCAGCGGCGGCAGCGACGGAAAGAACTTTGGTGTATAATCCTGATTTCTTCATATTCAAATTTTCCTTTCTTTCTTGATATGTAATACATTTTATGACTGAAAGGAAGAAAAATCAAGCCTGATTCGTTATACAATATTTCTGATTTGTAAAAATGCGTTATACAATACTGCTGATTTGTAAAAATATACTAATTCCCCCAGTATTTCCTGTCCAGATTCCTGTACTGTATTGCTTCAAATATGTGTTCCTGCCGGATGACTTCGGAATTTTCAATATCGGCGATGGTTCTCGCCACTTTGAGCAGTCTGTCAAAGGCTCTTGCGGAAAGTCCCATGGATTCAAAGGAGTTTTTGAGGGTTTCCTTTGCCTTGTCGTCCATCGGACACACCTGATGAAGAATGGCAGGGGTGATACGGGCGTTGCAGGTGATTCCTGTGCCTTTGAAGCGTTCGGTCTGCAGCTTTCTCACACGATCAACACGCTTTCTGATTTCGGCAGAAGATTCGGATTTTTCTCCGGACGAAAGCTCCTCAAATTGTACAGGAGGCACTTCCACATGAATATCAAGCCTGTCCAGAAGCGGACCGGATACCTTTGAAAGATACTGAGAAACCGCCTTTGCCGAACAGGTACATATATGCTGGGGATTTCCGTAATATCCGCACGGACACGGATTCATGGCGGCAATGAGCATTATGGAACAGGGATAGGTGAGAGTTGCATTGACTCTGGAGATGGTAACAGTGCCGTCCTCGATCGGCTGACGGAGGATTTCCATTGCATTTCTGCTGAATTCCGGAAGCTCATCAAGAAACAGCACACCGTTATGGGCGAGAGAGATTTCTCCGGGGTGCGGAATAGAGCCGCCGCCTGTAAGGCCGGCTGGTGAAACGGTATGATGAGGGCTGCGGAAGGGTCTTTCTGTGATCAGAGAGGTATCGGACGGGAGAGTGCCTGCAATGGAATGTATTTTTGATGTTTCAATCATTTCATCAAACGTCATGTCGGGAAGAATGGTCGGCATTCTTTTGGCAAGCATTGATTTTCCTGTGCCGGGGCTGCCGATCAAAAGAACATTATGTCCTCCACAGGCGGCAATTTCAAGCGCCCTTTTAGATTCAAACTGTCCCCGCACATCTGAAAAATCAATATTGTAGCTCCGGCGGACAGATTCGGGTTTTACAGACTTTTCAGGAGGAATCGGTTTTGTTCCTCTTAAGTGTTTTACAAGATCACCGACATTTTCAACAGGGATGATGTTAAGTCCGTTCACGACAGCGCCTTCTCTTGCGTTTACTGCCGGAACATAGAAGTTCTTGCAGCCGCAGTTTTTCGCCGCTATGGCCATTGGCAGTACGCCGTTTACATGGCAGACGTCACCGCCGAGAGATAATTCGCCGATAAAGGCACAGTCCGTCAGATCATTCTGTATCACGCCCGTTGCAAGAAGAAGTGAGACTAATATCGGCAGATCATAAACCGAACCGACCTTTTTGACGTCTGCCGGCGCAAGATTCACAACGATTCTGCTTGCGGGAAAATCAAATCCGCAGTTCCTGATAGCCGAGCGTACCCTGTCTCTGGATTCCTTGACGGAAGCATCGGGCAGACCTACTATTTCAAAAGCGGCAATACCTCTTGATGTGTCTGTTTCAACCCTGACAGGAAAAGCGTCCATTCCGTAAAGTCCCATACTTTTTATATTGACAACCATAGTTAATATATCTCCTTTTATTGGCTGGTTTAATTATATATCACAAATGGTTTATCTGCAATATGATAAAAGTTAATTAAATGATATTTGTCATATTATACAAATCAGGCATGGTATTTTAGTGATAAATGCTGCTGCATTAAAATTCATTCTAAAATTTGTGATGACTGTCAGCAATAAATATTTTCGGCAAAAAATATCAGAATTTGTCAGTTAATTTTACCAAGGAAATATGTTTTGTAAAACTGTACAAAGCAAGGGTACTTTTTTACACATAACCGCTGAAATTGGTATTTTTAAACATTTTTTATAAAAATATCATTGACTATTCTAAAAAAATAGTGTATAATTTAGCGGTACAGACGATTGTGAGGTGTATAAATGCAAAGCATTGGATTCTCCGACAAGTTAAGTTCTCTGAGCGATGAAGAACTTGCAGCACTCTGTAAAGACGGAATGCAGGAAGCATTCGGTGAGCTGTCTGTACGCTATATTTTTATCATAAGAAATAAAGCCTCTAATTTGTACAATATGGGAATTGAGGCGGATGACCTTTTTCAGGAGGGTCTGATCGGACTGAATAATGCAGTAAGAACCTTTGATGAAAACGGAAACGCTTCGTTCCGTACCTATGCGTCTGTGTGTATACATAACAGAATGGTTTCTGCTGTCCGTTCGGCTAACAGCTCAAAAAATAAAATCAATCATCTTACCGTTTCGCTTACCGAGGAGTTGGATGTCCTTTCGGCTCCGCATACAGAGCCTGAGAGTGCTCTGATGGCGGAAGAGGACTTTAAGGAGCTTTCGGGAAAAATAAGAAATAGCCTGTCAGAGCTGGAAATGCAGGTCGTTTTGCTCTATATCGACGGCTACTCTTATGACGAGATTGCAGAAAAACTGAGGATTCCGAAAAAGTCATGTGATTCTGCAATGCAGAGGGTAAGAAAGAAACTGAAAGGTTTAAAACTGCAGTACTGCCTGTGAATACCGGACAGTCTGTTCTATATGCCCCCAAGTAGCTTATAATAAGGAGAGCGTTGACGAAAAATTCAAAGGTGGCGGTGCAATTCCGTCCGAGGGCGAAATTAAAAAATACCAAAGCGAGGTAAATCAAATGTACGAGGATAAGACTTTAGTTTGCAAAGAATGCGGCGAGGAATTCGTTTTCACAGCCGGTGAGCAGGAGTTCTACGCTTCCAAGGGCTTTGAAAATGAGCCGCAGAGATGCAAGGCTTGCCGCAGCGCAAGAAAGAATGCTCAGAGACCCGAAAGAGAATTGTTCACAGGTATCTGTGCAGCTTGCGGCAAAGAAGCGAGAGTTCCCTTTAAGCCGCGTGAGGATCGCCCTGTATACTGCAGCGAGTGCTTCGCAAAGATGAAGGAAGAGCAGGAATAATTCGGATATTTTTGCACAGGTCAGAGCGTTTCGGGGAACCGGAGCGCTCTTTTTCGGTAAATACATTTCCCGGCAGAACGGGGGATAGGTGATTGACTGTTTTGCGGTATTTTTTGATGGTTCGGAATTTTTGACAATTGGCTTTGGCTGTCAATACGGCGTTGACGGCTGAAGCAGCAGTATCGTGCGAGGATGTTTTTTGAATGACTATTGTTGTACATGAGATTATAAGAGAGCTTGACAATAAACTGACGGTCAGGGGGCAAACCGAGATCGGACCGATCAGCGGAATATGGCGCTCCATAGATATTCAGCCCAAGGAGGATCTTAAATATGACTGTGAGCTTTTCCTGCCCTATATTGATTCAAAGGATATTACTGCCAGGAGAGAGCCGATCAGTCCTTCCTATACGGAGATCGGCATTGACGGAAGAATTTATTTCAAAGGTCTGTGTGAGGCGATTGAGGATGATAATTTTGTTGTCAGCTTCGGAGAGGACTGGATCGAATGTTTTGAAATAAGCGGACTGAAGGTCGAGGTGTATGATTCCATTCTTTTTTCTATACCGAAGGATGAGATAGATATTTATCCGCTGGATGTGATTTGATTTTGTCCGGTATGCAGCATGATAAAAAATGAAGATACCTCTTGAATAATGTAAAAATTTATGTTAAAATAAGTGCGTTACTCATGAAACAGCCTCTTATTTGTTGATAATTCATATTTTATCCGACAGGAGGAATCAGTATGACGCAAACAGCTTTCCCGGTGATTGATCTTGCCGCAACGGGCAAAAATATCGTGCGTCTGAGAAAAGCTCACGGTCTCAGCGTGCGTGACCTGCAGGAGTATTTCGGCTTTGAAATGCCGCAGGCTATCTATAAATGGCAGCAGGGAAAATGTCTGCCGACAGTAGATAATCTTTTTGCTTTGAGCTGTATTCTGCAAACACCTATGAATGAAATTATCGTTTGTACTGGCGGACAGTATAATGAAATGAAAGACGGGCAGTCAACTTCGGTTGACTGCCCTTGTTCAGTTTACGAAACTGATGATTTTTGCATAGCATATATGTAGTATGCTTGCATACATTATCCGGCGGTGTATTCACGCACACGGAACAGTTCCTTTTCAGGCGGCTTTGTATTTTTATGCTTCCTGCTTTGTTCATAAATTTCGTAGTTTGTCTTATTTTGATAGTTTTTTTCTTTTGTTGTTTTTAAATTCATAAAAAATACCCTCCTTTTATATGTTGGTATTATTATAAAACTGATATGATGCTTTGTCAATGAACCTGTGGTTTAAATTATAGAGTAAAGAGCGGATTAATTTTGTTGAAATTTGCTGTCTGCAAAGATAAACAAGCTGAAAGACGCAGCGGCAGCATTAGAAAGATGCTGCCGATAAAAGTTTGTCCTGTTTTCTGCCGAAAACATAGGTGTTATTGATGTCGGAATTGAGGCTTTCACGGCTTCTGTAAGCGACAAATTTGGCAATATCGTCAGAATTCTTGATGAAGAATTCCTGCCAGAAAACTGTGCCGAAGGGCGCAATGAAGGTATTGTCGGATTCATATTCGCCCTCAAGGAGTATATATTTTCCGAGAAGGATCTTTGAGGAAAATATGGTCAGCGCATTTGTCTTTTCCAGAACGTGAATGCCGGACTGAATCGGCTTATAGATTTCGCTGCTGCTTTCTTTGAGCGAAATTTTAAAGCCGGAATCCGCTGTCTGGTTGATGTTTTCCAGTTTTATGCTTTCGCTGTCGATAGTAATGGTAAGGTGGTGGATCTGAACGCCGTGGGAGTCGAGTTTGCTGCTGATGAGCAGTATATATTCCCATAATTTTTGTACGAGCTTGATGGTACTGGGGCAGTTGTTTATTTCGAGTCTTTCTTTCGTTTCAATATACATGAATAACCCTCCTTTAAATAATAGTAGATCAATATACAAAATATAATTCATTATATTTAACTTGCTTGTTTTATGAGTATATTATATTATAATTCCCATATAAAATAAAGACAATTTTTCGTCTTTAGTGCCAGTTTCATGTAGATTTTTAATAAATATGGTGGTTCAAATTTGTCTAACTTTACCATGTTATAATGATTATTACCAAAATTTATTTGACTTATTCAATAAATATTTTGTTCCTGACAAGAAATCGTTGAAAATATGCTTTGATATATGCTCCGTGTTGAGTTAAAATAGGTTTATATTCCTATCGGCACAGGAGGGAAATAATGTGTTAAAAATAGCGGTCTGCGATGATGAAAAGGCTTTTATCCATACGATATCGGAGCTTATCCGGCAAAGATTTAAAAATCAGACAGTCAGATTGGACACCTTCACCGATCCGCATGATTTGTTAAGGTCATCCGAATTATACGATCTGATCTTTCTGGATATTGATATGCCGCAAATGACAGGTATCGAGCTTGCCAAACAATATGAGGAGCATAATATTGCGATCGTATTTGTCACCAACAAAGAGGCGCTTGTTTTTGAGGCTTATAACACGACCAACACCTTTGGATTTATAAGAAAGAGCAATCTGAAAAACGATTTTGCCGGCATTATGCAGAGATTCATCCGCAATAGTCAGAGGATCAATTATTTGTCTGTCAAATCAAACGACAGCATTGTAAAAATCAAATTCTCGGATATCTGTTACATCGAAAAACAAATCAATAGTGTCATTATTCATACCAAAAATAACAGCTACAAGGAACCGAACACACTTTCCAATCTTGAAAAGATGTTAAACAGCTTCGGCTTTATCCGAACCCATATAGGCTATCTCGTAAATCTGGACTATGTTGCTGCCATCAATGTTAAAGAGGTGGTTCTTTCGGACGGACAAAAAATCCCTGTCAGCAGAAATAAACTCAAATCTGTGAAAATCGAATTTTTAAAAAGGAGTGTGTCGGTCAATGAGTAATCTCCTATATGTATCGGCGGATTTGATGGCAAATATCATTCTTTTTCTGCTTTGCGGCTTATTTCTGCACCCTCGTGTCGATCACAAAAAGTACAGGATGATCATCATTGCCGCCGCTTTTCTGATGACAATGATCGCCCATATGCTGGAGGAAGGTGTTTTATTTTTCAGCGGTTTATTGATTGGCATACTGCTGAAAGAAGCCGCTTTTTTCATCATTACGCTTTTGTTTTGCCTTTCCTGCTTCGACAGTAAGATTCTTGCCCGCATAGGAACCGTCGTACTGGTCATATCATTACAAACAATATCCAAATTAACGTGGTATTCAACGATATTGTATCTGTCTAAGTCGAATGTCAGTCACATTTTTATCAATAGCATAGAATACAGA
The DNA here is from genome assembly GCA_017475765.1 of Clostridia bacterium. Lineage (GTDB taxonomy): Bacteria > Bacillota > Clostridia > Oscillospirales > Acutalibacteraceae > UBA1213. Next base: position 11,385 of record JAFVEY010000038.1, read on the forward strand.
ATGATTTTTTCATTAGTTACCGAATTTTCATATTCCTTGCTGCTGTATATCATCAGCAAAATCAAAAGCGGCAGTAATTTTCTGGTACTGTTTTTCCCTTTGGCAGTTTATGCAGCGTTTTTCATTCCGTTCGGCACAGCCACACAGGAACATATTCCTTATTGGAATTTGCGCTATTGCTCCGTCATTATCCTCCTGATCATCATGATTGCCGCCGCAATACTGGTCTTATCGGATAAGATCAGCAAAAACAATGAACTGAAAACACAGAATCGTATTATACAGAGCGAACAGGAAATGTACAGAAAACAGGTAGCCGAATCCAATAAATACATCGAAGAGATAGCGTCCATCAAGCATAATATGAAAAATAAAATATGGTGTATATCAGAGCTGATCAAAAACGGCAATACAGAGGAAGCATTGGAATTATGTGATGATATCAACAATGAGCTGAACCGGTCGGCATACATATTCTATACGGATAATATATACCTCAATTCCATCCTGAATGTCATCTGCAAAAAGGCAAAGGAAAAGCATATTGATATCAAGACTGTGATCAAAACCGATCTGAAACAGATCAACGGAACAGATCTGATCTCACTTTTAGGCAATCTTTGTGATAATGCCATCGAAGCGCTCGAAAATATCAATGATAAAATATGTATGATTTCCCTGTTTGAAAAAGGAGGCTGTTATATCATATCCGTCAAAAACCGCATTGCAGGCTCCGTATTATCCGATAACCACGAATTGAAAACATCAAAAGAGGATGCTTTGTATCACGGTTACGGTTTAAAGACCGTCCGCAGCATTGTCAGGAAATATGACGGAATTCTGGATATATCCGAAGAGGATCATTTATTTGTTGTCAATATCATGATGGGAATACCAAGTACCACGAAATAACCGCCAACCACCATGAAAATATAGACAAAAAGCATGAAATATTATAACCTGAAGAAAAGGATACACAACCTGTTCTTGAGGTTATCACACTTTTTATCAACATTTTCAGAAAGAAACGGTGGTATTTATGAAAATATCAGCAAAGCACTTATCCAAAAGATATCATCAGGGCAATATTGAAGTGGAAGCATTAAAGCCCTGTACATTTGCAATCAATGACGGCGAACAGATCGCCATTACAGGCACAAGCGGTTCGGGCAAATCCACACTTCTCCATCTTCTCGGCGGTCTGGAGCAGGCAACAGACGGCAGTATCCTGTATGATGATGCCAACTTCTCCAAAATGTCGCAGAGTCAATGCGACGATTTTCGTCTTGAGCATATCGGCATTGTGTTTCAGTCCTTCAATCTTCTTCCGGAGCTTACCGCCTACGAAAACATCGTACTTCCGCTGATGCTTCAGAATAAAAAAATTGATCAGGAATATGCAGATACGATCATAGAACGGCTGGAGCTTGAAAACAGGCTTAATCATCTTCCCGGACAACTGTCGGGAGGTCAGCAGCAAAGAGTGGCGCTGGCAAGAGCTCTGATCAATCGCCCCTGCCTTCTGCTTTGCGATGAGCCTACGGGAAATCTGGACAAAAGAAACACACAGTCTGTCACAGAGCTTTTATTTGAGATGTCAAAGGAATTTTCAGTTACGCTGCTGGTTGTCACACATGATGAAGCGATCGCTAAAAAATTTTCAAGAGTGATGACGATCAGCGACGGTATTTTAGGCGGTGATATATCATGAAAAGCTATTTGTATCTCACAAAGAAATATATCCGAGCATATCCGAAGCGCTGTATCGGAATCGTGCTGTGTATATCGCTGTTTATATTTGCCTTCCTGACGATCCTTTGGTACAGCGACAGCTATCAATATTCTCTCACGGAAAACAGCAGGAACAAAAACGGTGTTTATGATGTGATCTGTTTTGATGCGGATCAAAGTGATATTCAGGCAAAAAAGGAGGAGCTTCGTCAGGAGGGGGCGGCCCTGCTCAGCGGACTGTGGAAGGTGGAGAGTAACAATTCAGATGATATCTGGATCGGCGATGCCAATGAAAATGTCAGCCGTATTTTATCGCTTCATCTTCTGTCAGGAGAAATGCCAAAATCTGAAAATGAGATTGCCATAGAAAAAAGCACTTTTGAGATTTTTGGTTTAAAAGCGGAAATAGGCGACAGCGTAGAGCTTGAAATCAAAAATCCGGACGGAAGCGAAGAGAAGAAAACCTTTGTTTTGAAAGGTATTATCAAAGACTTTTCGAGAAAAATACAATCACTATATGGTTATCAGTTTGGAGAAATTGCTGTTCCGTCCATACTGACAGCCGATCCAAATACAGCTCCGGCATATACGCATATTTTTGCCGCTTCTGATTCCTATTTAATAAGAAATATGGTATGCAGATATACCTATTTTAATCACAGCCGGACAGAAACTGCTTCCCGGTCAGTAGTGGATAATGTGATTTTATTGCCGGTTAAGATCTTCTTTGTACTCACCACGATAATGGGTATCTTGTCCATTTGCATCTATTTTTTCAAGGAACAGGAGCAGTATCTGAATTTGCTCAGATGTATAGGCTTGTCAAAGAAAAGGACAGGTAAGCTGCTGTTGATTCAGGGATTTCTGATGTGGCTCGCTTCTTTGCTGATCGGCACTGTGGGGTCTGTATTGGCGCTGCTGTTATTACAGCTGATATCGTCTTTTTCATCGCAATTCCTTTTTCTGAATTTAAATCCTGTCAGCCTGCTGGCGGCAGCGCTGCTCGGTGCAGTCATCATTTTTATTTCATTTGGTGTTCTGCTAATCCGCTTTTACAGACGTGCGCCTTTGCGGGAAGCCATTTATGTATCAAAAAGGCAAAGAAAATCCGAGACAAAGCTCAGACGCTGCTGGCATAAGGCATATGGCAGAAGATATCGGCTCCAAAATGCGACCTGTGTTATGATCGTACTGTTTTGTGTCGGAATGTCGCTGTTCGGACCTTTTGTCCCTTTGTTCAATGCAAGAAACGCCACCTTTGACAACCCTGATGATTTTCCGGATGATTCCGATTATTCCTTACACATGATGGGCGGAGCTGCCAGTCCGGAAAGTTATTTTATTAATTTTCCTGTCGGCTGCGGCATCCCTCATGAAATGGCAGATGAGATTCTTTCAGACAGCAGGGTACGGGTCGTGGAAGCAGCCTCTTCCGATCTGTGTACAGCATTTTTCCTCACTTCAAAAAACCCCGAAAATAAACTTTTATATCAATATGTTGTTGAAGCAGAACGGCAGGGTGAAAATTATATGTTTGAACAGGAGCGCACGGATGAAATGATCCGCCTTGCAGGCGGTGACAGCAGCACGGACGGTCTGGTGAATCTGCCATTGGACTGGATTTCATATGAGTCGGTATTATACGGTATCAATACATTTACTGACGGCAGCATTGATGAAAAGGGCTACAAAAGCGGTACGGAAATCATAGCGCCTGACGGTCTGTGCTCGGTCGGTGATGAGTTTACGATGGTTCTTCCGATAGCCGATAAGGAGACGACAGAAGCCAACATAGAAAATCACATTAAGTTTCAAATCGTTAAACTGAGGGTGGCGGCAACCTATCCGGGCAGCAGACTTAAAATGTCCACAGAGTATCTGTTTTCGGTTTATCCTGATTTAAACTATGAAAATGTAGTTATTGAAAATCTCGACCATCAAGATAAAGAATGGACAGAAGAGCTGGAAGAAAATCTTGCAATATTGGAAAGCTGCTCTGTCGCTGTAAGGTATGATAATTATGCGAAAATGGCACAGGAATTCTATACTCAGGTCAATCTGGAAGCACTTCAGATCATCGTAAGCGTGTTAATATATATTGTCATCATCCTGACAGCCATTGTCTTTTCAAGCTATGTGCAGGTTCGTTCAAATCTGAGAAGCTATATTCTGATGCGGGCGATGGGTGCAAGAATAGAAACCGTACAGAAACTGATCATCAATGAAATCAATCATACGCTGCATATCGGAATTGTATCGGGTGCTGTGTGTGGGGGAGCAGTAGTGGGGTTTGTCTCCCTCGCTTTCGGAGCTTATACGAAACTATGGGATATCTATCTTTTCTATGTTGCACCTGTATTTATTTCGACTGTGATATTACTGTATACAGGGAGTAGGATAGCGGTCAGAAAAGCTGTTCATTCTATGATCAACCGTAATATTATGGAACATCTGAATACTGTTGAATAGACGGAAAAATTCATAACCGCAATAAAAATCCGATCCTGACATTCCATCGGGATCGGATTTTTGCGATGATATTGTCTTAAAAACATTGGTTAAAGGGTGTTCTGATTATTTTTGCAGCGCTGATCTGAGGAGGAATGCTCATCGTCATAATCCCATTACGGATGGAGCTTCATACCGCTGAGCGCCTTGACAAATGCAGGACTTGCATGGTCAACGATCTCGCTGTGACCAAGATCCTTTGCACAAAAAGTTATAAACCAATTTTCCTTTTCCTCTTTCTTCCCCACTTTTTCATTCTTTTTCTATAACTCTATAAAATATTGTCAAGTCAAATAAAGTACAAAGCAGAGAGCAAAAAACGAAAGAAGAATGAAGAAAGTGGAAGAGGAAACTAAACTATATATTTATTTAATATCGGAATATGATTAAACATTGCAGATACTCCAAAAGATAAAATAAATACCAAAACACCAATAATAGGAACAGCAAGAAATGAATTGAATGATAATGTATTCAATCCTAAAATTTTATTGATAGCACTAATCCAAAATGCATGAATCAAATATGCACCAAAACTATATTTAGATAGCTTAAATATGATTAACTTTGCTTTTTCACTAAAATTGATTCTCTTGCATGATTGTTTCACCACAATAAATATGAATATTGCTTCTAGCATAACATTTAATGTGAAATTTCCATAAAACATTCCATTGGGTTCATTCGTATAATTTGTTACAATCATAGATGATATAATTGTGGTAAAAAAGCCTAAAATCCCTAACCCAAATAAAATTCTAAATTGTTTGCTTGAAATAGATATTTTATTTATATAATATCCCAAAACAAAATAAAATGTGTATCCTAATACAAATTTCATATTAATATTATCAATGACGCTTTGAATAAATGAACCATATTTATCAAATCCAACAGAAATAATTGAAATAAACTGAGGAAAAATAAATGCAAAAATTAGAGCAAGAAACAAAAAATACCTTGTTAAAAAATCATTTTTTATAATCACTCTCAAAAAAGGAATTATCATATAAAGACCTACTATCATAAAGAGAAACCACATATGATAATATCCACTTATAAAACTAGCCAAAGCACTCTTTAAGCTACCACCTCTAACAAAAATTATTATTGCATAAAACATAGACCAAAATATAAATGCAGTAATAATTCGTAAAATATTCTTTTTGTAAATTCTTTCTATAGATTGAGTGCCATTAAGAAATAGAGAACCACTGATCATAGTAAAAACAGGAACTCCCCAACGAACAATACTATCATAAAAATTAAAGGTATTCCATTCAAAAGAATGTATATCAGAATCATGCCAATTTTGTGCAGAGATATGTAGAATCATAACAGCAAAAGTAGCAATAATTCTTAATATATCAAAATAGACTTCACGATTTGTTTGTTTGTTTGTTTGTTTGTTAAAATCGTAGGATTCATTAGTAACCATGTCAACCCTTTCTTTGAAAATTTTTAATATTTCAAATTATATCATATAATATACGGAAAGTCCAGAAAAATTTTGATTTAATATCAATTAAGAGAAATGAAAGCACTTTGTTTCTTTCATTTCCCTTTTATCAATTATATATTCTCATATCGCCGAATGTCAAGGGAGAGTATTTTTTGTAAAGATCACAAAAAATCTTCCTCTTATCCTTGACATTCTAACTCATTGATTACAACTCCAATTCATCCTCATATTCTAGTTTTGTTTGATATTTATTATAAGATTCATTCATATAATCCAAGATGTTTTTTGCTTCATCTGACTCTTTCTTTGTTTGGGTAAGTTCTTCAATATCATCAAAACCCCCACTTAATATAGCATTCTCTAAAAGCCTATCAAACAGGGGCGAATTATTTGCTAATTGAATAAGATAATTTTTCAAATTATCATACAATTCTTCTAACGATTTTATTTTTTTAATAATCTTATCTTTTCTTGTATTAGCTAAATCAATTTCATTCAATGTTTCTTCAAAATCATTTAATGCTTTTTCTGATTCAAGAATGATTTCATCATAAGTATTTTTTGCATTATTTATCTTACTTTGCAATTCAGAATCTTCAATCATTAAATCTTGTGTTATTGCTTTTTGATTGTTTGTATTTTTAATAGATTCTATGTAATCGCCCCTTGCCTTTTCGGCTTTGTAACGACTTGCCTCAATATGTTTTCTATGTGTTTCTTTGACAGATTTTCCACGATTTAATCCATATCTTTTGAAAAAATTTTCATAAAACCTATCTTGCCTTTCTATATATTGTTTTTTATTTCCCATTAAGTCTTTTGCTGACCATTTGTAAGTATCATTTTTTTCATCAAAGACTAAACATGATGCACACCAATGCATGTGAGGTGTTTTTTCATCAAAATGAATCGCACAACTAAAAACCTCTGAACCAAATTCTTTTTTGATTTCCTCTAATCCATTTTTGAAGAAATTTATTATTTCCTCTCGTGATTTGCCAACAAAAAAATCTGGGCTTGCAGTCAATACACCATCAATCATGCCAACAGCATTTTTACGAAGTGGCTTTGTAATATTATACTTTTGTAATATTTGATTGATTGATTTTTTGTAATCTTCGGAGTATATTAGAATAACATCATCCTTGATTTTTGATATGTTAATATCGAGGTTTGAATTGTAATAATTTGATTGTCTTTGAATGTGTTTTTGTAACTGTTTTGATATACTATTATATTTGATTTTATTGGCTCTAATTATTCCATATTGTTCCATAAATTTAGCCTCCTTTGCTATCTTTTATTGTCAATATGAAATAAGCATCAAATCAAAATTCAAGGCAAAATTATGATGTGAAAATCTCAAATTCAATGGCGATACATTAGCTTAAACTTACTAGACTTACCTCGGTAAGTCGTAAGCTAGGGGAAGCCCCTAGAACCCCTTTGTCGTGCATTTTTCAAAGAAAAATAGCACTCCCTAAAAGAACCAGCATTTCAAAAAAACTTGCAAATCCTTGTGAATTTAGGTATAATTTATTTACAGAACTTTTTTATAACTAGGATAGCCGATAAAGATGTTATCATAGTTTTCAATGCTGATAACATTCTTTATCTCAGGACGCATATCTTCATCATGTTCCTTTTTTGCATATCGTGCAAGAGCATTGTAATGATTTCTGTCGCTGTCATACGGAATGACAGGTTCAATTTCAACAAGGTCTGCACCTGTCTGCTTTGCGATTTCCTCTGCTGTGAGCTTTGCCGTTCCGTAAACAGAAAAATAAAGTACAAGATTCTTTGACATTTTATTCACTCCAATCATATTGTATTGATTGATTACAATTCAATTATATGCTATAATTAAAGAAAAGTAAAATGCTTATTGTTTATATAAATATAACCAACAGTTATATAGAAGAGTTGAGAGTTAAGAGTTAAGAGTTGAGAGTTGAGAGTTAAGAGTTAAGAGTTCAGAGTTAAGAGTTGAGAGTTGAGAGTTAGCTGCATATCTCTCAGCCGGCGCTGAGCCGTTCTATGAAAAAACTTGAAAGCGAAATTGGGGTCACGCTATTTATCCGTGACAGCAAGAAAATATCTCTGAATGAAACGGGGGTTCTTGCCGCTTCGCTTGCAAGATCAC
>JAFVEY010000039.1 GCA_017475765.1 Clostridia bacterium
ACCCTGTTTTGGTCGTTTGTCATTAATCATAAAAGCACATTCCTGCAATCCTCCTGCCGGACAAAGCCAAGAACAAAAAATACGACCAAACGGAATAGAGAGTATCAGCATCAGAGCAAATACGATAAAGCTTCCGTTGATGATCCCATTTAAAGCTCCATTCATTATTAATGCCGGACTGAAGTAATACAAAGTAATAGGAAACAGCAGCAAGGATATTACAAGAGATAATTTTCTTATGTTCTGTCTTTTCATACCTAATCGACTCCAAATATATCAATTTGATACATTTGATTATATATCAGATTGATATATTTGTCAATACTTTGAAAATTATTTGGCACAAAAACAACACAGAGGAAAGATCAATTCCTTCCTCTGCGGTCTTTGTTCATATTCTTTTGCCGAGCGTGTTCCGCTGATCCGTTTCAGTCTTATTGACAGCCATAAAAATCGCCTGCCGCTGCCCGACAAGGATTACCCTGCTTTTGGCACGGGTAACGGCTGTGTAGAGCAGATTTCGTTTCAGCATAGGGATGATAACGGACTTGTATTCCGAACCCTGTGATTTGTGTATGGTGATAGAATATGCAAGAGTAATGTTGTTCATATCTTCGGCATAATACCACAATACATCAGGCTTTCTTTCTTGATAAAATTTTATATTAAAAAGGGCAATACTGGAAAAAATCCATTAAACACATCAACCAAAGTCAACATGATGCTAATCTAAAACCTTTACCTTTGTTAAAAAATCCTTCTTATACAAAACAGCCGAATGATTCAGAATACGAACCATTCAACAACTTTTTATACATATATTATAATTTATTCAAATCAATTATAATGATTGATTTGTTTTTCTTTCTGGCATATTTTATTGTATTAGCAGTTCCACTTTTACTGCCGTTCCATACAGCTATAACATATTCAGATTTATCAACCATATATTCGTTTCTTTTTTGCATACAATCTTTTGTGTAGTCGTTCTGTAAGTATGTTACAATATCGGCTTGCAAGAGAATTTTTGTGTAACGTTCCTTTTGCTGTATTGTCCACTTATCACTTTGATTTCGGCATGGTATTGCACATTCAAGGGTAATATCATAATTTTTTTTCATTTCCAGTACAATTTCGGCAAAGATTATATCCGTTCCGATTGCCATACCGCTGATAAAGTGCTTTATGCTTTTTTCAACAATAAGAGTTTTAATCTCTTTGCGAATCATAACTTTGAGCTTCATGCAGCGTTTATCATTTTCATTTGAATGAAAAGGCAGTTTTTGCGGTCTGTGTCCTGTAAAACAGCAAGTTTGTTCAAGCATTTATGCCACTCCTTCTAATCGTAAAATTGATATATTAATCGTATAGCAATTAGTATATCATATTTAAGAGCAAAAGGCAAAAAAATAAAGCCTGCATGAAATACAGACTTTATCTTTTAACAGCATATTATTGTGCATTTTTAATTAATACTTCGACAACATCAAAAATGCGTTTTTGTTCAGACTGACTCAGGTTTTCAATTTCATCTGATAACCTTGAAGCTCTGATTTGATATCCACAAGAAAATGTACCACTAAATATATCATTAGGAGTACAATTAAGACAGTTCATTATCTCAACAAGTTTGTCATATTTTAACTGATAAATACCACGCTCCACAGCCGACAGATAATTTGGCGAAAGTGATACAAGTTCTGCGAGCTGTTCTTGTGTCAAACCTTTTATTTTTCGGAATTTTTGTATATTTTCACCAACGGTTTTCTGTACCAATATCACCACTTCCTAATAGTTCTGTTACAATTAGTATAATAGAATTACAGTTATTTATACAGTTAGCATAACAGATGATATTCTGTTTTACGATTAATTATAAAGATAATATTCCAAATAAAGTCAGATAGCAGCAGTCTGTGTATCTGTTATCTTACAAAGCAATCGGGCGGTACAGCATATACAGTAGATTATGCCAACAAAAGAGGACTAAGGGTAATCAATACTGCTGCAATAAAAATTTGAATTTTTGAAATGCTTGTATTGCATATAAAAAATAAATATGATATAATCTATATAGTTAAATATATCTAACTATATAGATTATTACAAAGGAGAATTCAGATGAAACTTGTTTATGCGTCAAGAACAGGAAATGTTCAGAAGCTGGTTGACAGATTGGGTGTTGAGGCTGTGAAGATTGCCAAAGGTGATGAAAAAGTCGATGGAGATTATATACTTATCACTTATACAGACGGAGTCGGTATCATACCAAAAGCGGTAGACAATTTTATTGCGGCAAACCGTGAAGGCTTCAAGGCTGCGGCGGTAAGCGGAAACAGTGAGCGTCATCCCGATACTTTCTGCGGAGCTGCCGAAAAGCTGGAAGAAAAGTATGGCGTAAAAATTATTACAAAGTTTGAAAAAGACGGCAATGAAGCCGTTGAGCAGGTCATCAAGGAATTATTGTAATGAAAAAAGCTGTATCGGGTTGTTATCTGATACAGCTTTTTATCATAAATATAATTAGATATATTTAACTTCAAAAGGAGAGAGAAGGAAAAATATGGATACAATGATTTTATTTTCGGGGCTGATGATCCCGTTTTTGGGAACATCAGCAGGAGCAGCAATGGTATTTCTGATGAAAGGCAAAATCAATCCGAAAATAGAAAAGCTGCTTTTGGGATTTGCATCGGGGGTGATGGTAGCGGCTTCCGTTTGGTCGCTGCTGATACCTTCCATAGAAATGTCAGAAGATCTGCCGGTTAAGTTTATCCCTGCGGCGGCAGGATTTCTGCTGGGTATCGCATTTTTGCTGATACTTGATACAGTTATACCGCACCTGCATATAGAAAGCGGCTCAAAAGAGGGAATCGAAGTAAGCAAATTCAGAAAAACAACTATGATGGTGTTTGCGGTAACGCTGCATAATATTCCAGAAGGCATGGCGGTCGGTGTGGCTTTGGCAGCAGCACTTCAAAGCGGGGGAGAAATCACAGTTACCTCAGCCGCCGCACTTTCGATTGGTATCGCAATACAGAATTTTCCCGAAGGTGCGATCATCTCAATGCCGCTGAAAACAGAGGGAATGTCAAAGCCGAAGGCATTTTTGCTTGGTGTTGTATCGGGAGCAGTTGAACCTGTCTTTGGTTTTATTACGGTTCTGCTGACAGGTTTGATTTTGTCCGCTATGCCGTATCTGCTTTCTTTTGCGGCAGGAGCAATGATCTATGTGGTCGTGGAAGAACTGATTCCTGAATCACAGGTAGGGAAACATTCCAATATCGCAACGATTGGTTTTGCTTTAGGGTTCGTGCTAATGATGATACTGGATGTTTCGTTCGGATAAAAGATTAAGATTACTTAGATTCAAAGGGTACTGTTGCGAATTAAATATGAGAAATTTCTCAGTTTGTATTGACAAGGACGTAAATATGTGTTATTTTATAAAAGATGAGAATAATCTCAGTTTCAGGAGGGAGAAAATGGACATATTAAAACCTTGTGCTGTTATCGGTACAAACGCATGGGGCAGTGCCGCTTATGAGGTGATGGTAAGGGGCAGCTATGTGGAAAATGATGTGATAAAATCGGCAATGGAAACAGCAGAAAAGTGTGATATGAAAATTTATGACCTTGCCAGAGATTACGGTCTTGGCAAGGCTCAGAAAATGATAGGCGAATTTGGAACAGAGAATATTATCCTTTCTGCGAAATATACACCGTTCAGCAGCTATAAAAAAGGCTGTGTCCGAAAGTCGCTGGAAAAAGATTTGCAGGATTTCAAAAGAGAATATGTAGATATTTACTGGCTGCATCTTCCCACGGATATTGAAGATCATCTGAAAGAAATCATTGAATTATATCACGAGGAAAAAATCCGTTATATAGGTGTGTCGAATTTCACACTTGATGAATGTAAGCAGGCAAAAGAAATACTGGATCAATCGGGAATCAACTTGTATGGTGTTCAGAATCATTACAGTATTATTTCAAGAGAGTGGGAGAAAAACGGTCTGGTATCATGGTGTCATGAAAACAATATTCTTTTTTGGGCATGGGCAGTGCTGGAGGAGGGGATGTTGGTTGATCCCCGTATTAAAACAAAAAAATCATTGATGAAACTGATTTATAACAAACAAAAACGAAAGATGAAGAATTTATATCAGGTAATGATTGGTATTGCCGACAGATATCATATTAGTGTTCCGCAAGTCGCAATGGCTTTTTGCAGTACAAAAGGAATTGTACCGATATGCGGCTGCCGGAAGCCGAAGCAAATCGAGGAGCTTGCAGCTGCGTCACGAATCACGCTGACAGCAGACGAGATCAGTCTATTAGAAGAAACTGCTGATAAAGCAAATGCTAAAATTATGGGTGCAGATATTTTCCGACCGTTTGTTAAAAAAGCAAGAAAGTGATGTGTGAAAGTTGAGCAGTAAGGAAACAAAAAAGCCAATCCAAAAAAGATCCATTGAAACAAGAAACCGACTGATGGATACTGCACTGAGCCTATATGCAGATAAGGGCTACCATTATGTTACAATGGACGAAATATCGGCAGCAGCGGGAATGTCAACAGGAATTGCCTATCGGTATTTCAAAAACAAGAAAGATATGCTACTTCAATCTCTTGCACATGGTTTTGAAAAGATACAAGAGATCACACAGACAGATCAAAGCAGTCTGAATCAATATAACGATGACTATGAACTGCTGTTATATGCTTTATCACAGTTTGAAATGATTCACCGAAAGTATTATTCGTTTCATGAGGAATTAGAGGGATTAAGACATTCCGACCGGGATGTTAAAGTACTGTATGATAAAATTGAAACGAACGCTGTTCAGGAACTGACGGACAGGCTGAAACTGAAAGTAAAAAATACAGATCATTTAAAAGAGAAGGTATTAGTATCCATTGGCATGATGGAGCAATACTGTCACATGGCGACAGATAATAAATATGACGATGCTGATCTGAATGTGGTCAGGGATATGACAATCCGTACCGTACTGAGATTTTTTTCAGAACAGGCTTCGTCATCAACTTGATAAAAACAAAACAAATACATATAGAACAGGAAGGCTGATATTATGTGGAAAAGAACATATCCGAAGGCTTGGGGCAGATATTATGAAAGATACTGCGATGAATATCTTCCCGACAAAAAGCAGGAAATCTGTGAAAGAGCAGAGCGGCATTATACCGAATTATTAAAACAAATGCCCGATCTGGGCGGAAAAGCAAATTCAATGGCGGAAAATATGGATAC
>JAFVEY010000040.1 GCA_017475765.1 Clostridia bacterium
CAAATATCGACTTTCTGCTATGCTGCTGTTTGCGGAAAAGGCACTTGATATTTGTCGGCAGCTTATATTGCTATGCCTGAAACAACCTGTTCCGATCATCAAAGGCAGGTCTGCTCCTCGTCCCGAATTCTCTCATCAGCGTAAAGTGTTTTGTCCCAAATATTCTATTTGATTTCTTATGCGGGATAAATGCCAATATCATTTAAGTTGTTGGCATTGACACCCCAAGCCCCGAAGTCTGCGGAGCAGACAAAGAGAAATCGGCTAACGCCGATTGAGTAAAAGAAAGGAGACACCATTATGGAAACCAAGAAAAAGAGGGGCAGACCGCCCAAACCACGGCAACAGCATTTACATTTTAAAGAAAAAGGTGTAAAATGAGATATGAATATAGAAGAATTAAAAGAAGGAATACGAAATATAAGCGAGCCGAGGAGGACGGGATATGGAAATATTCGTCACAAGCTCGAAGATATCATAATCATAGGACTGTGTACCGTAATATGCAGAGGAGAAGATTTTGCCGATATGGAGGCGTTCGGCAAAAGTCGTCAGGAATATCCGGCAAAATTTCTTGAACTTCTGAATGGTATACCGGATAGTGATACATTCAGACGAGTATTTGAAAGGCTGAACCCGTCTGAGCTTTCGTCATGCCTTATAAACTGGATATCGGACGAAAGAACAAAAAGAGGAACAGCAGCAATAGACGGAAAAACAATTTGCGGGAGCGGCAATGATAAGCATAAAGCATATCATGTAATAAGCGCATTTGCTGCCGAAAATCAGCCTGCATTATACAAGGATACCGAAGATTATTTTAATGAATTTTCAGGCGATATTCCAATGAAAACAACGCTTGATAAGGGACATGGAAGAATTGAAAAAAGAGAATATCGGTTACTCACTGAGCTGGCATGGCTGGAACAAAAAGACGAGTGGAAAGGCTTAAAGGGACTTGGATGTGTAAAGTCAACAGTTACTGAAAAAGGTGAAAGCCGTGAATTTACAAGGTATTTCATAACCTTACTTACAGATATTGATGAATTTGCTGATTCTGTAAGAAAGCATTGGGCAATAGAAAATAATCTTCATTGGTGTCTTGATGTTATTTTCAAAGAAGATGCTTCAAGAGCAAAAAAGACAATTCTCCCCTTGTTCTCAATATTATGCGTAAAATAGCTCTCAATCTTGTTTCTCAGGCTCAGTATAAGCGTATTAGTAAAAGACGTTTGATGTTTCGGGCTGCTCTTGAATCTACTCTTTTCCTCGATATTCTTTTTGATCCTTCTTCCGTTTCTCCTCAATAGTAAATGCTGTTGCCGTGGATAACATGGATTTTCAGTCTAAGCTGAAAACAGTTGACTTTTGATTATATGTATGATATAATTTTAACGAAGTTTATTGACAGGAGATGTTGCAATGGATAAGATAAACGATATTATCAGTCAGATCGACAGCTATGTTTGGGGGCTTCCTCTCATTATCCTCATCATGGCGTGCGGAATAATACTGACTGTAAGGCTCAGATTCTTGCAGGTCCGTAAGCTGGGCAAGGCTCTGAAATATATGGTGAAGAACGAGGAAGGCGGAAGCGGCGAGGTGTCGTGCTTTGCGGCGCTGTGTACAGCTCTTTCCGCTACAGTCGGAACGGGAAATATTGTCGGAGTTGCTACTGCTATTGCGTCAGGCGGAGCAGGTGCGCTGTTCTGGATGGAGCTTGCCGCATTTCTTGGCATGGCTACGAAGTATGCAGAGGGACTTCTCGCCGTAAAGTACC
>JAFVEY010000041.1 GCA_017475765.1 Clostridia bacterium
GGATCGGACAGCGGTATTGCTGCTATTTATGATATCGCAAAAATGCTGATGTATTGAGGAGGAAAAGCAAATGTCGAAATACGAAATAGAAGAACTGAAAGTGCAGTTTGCAAACTACATGAGCAGGTGCAGCGTATCAGATGACGATAAAACAATGGGAGCTGCTGCCCGATACATTACGGACTTTCTAAAATATCTGGAAGCAATGAGCGAGGAGGAACCGTCAAAATGAATCTTAAAACAATGACAAACAAGGATTATCACGCAGCAGAGGGATTATCCAAATCGGATCTTGACCTGATACATATTTCACCGGCTCATTTCAAGGTGCTTAAAGACAGCAAGGAGCAGACAGCGGCTATGCTGTTCGGATCAGCGCTGCACAAATTCGTATTAGAGCCTGACGATTTTGAAAATGAATTTGTAACGGCTCCTGAATGTGACAGGCGCACCAAAGAGGGCAGGGCAATCTATGCGGCATTTTCTGAAAAAGCTGTCGGAAAAGATGTTATCAGCAGGCAGCAGTTATCGGACATATCGAGTATAGCGGAGTCGATAATCAATCATCCGCTTGCGGGTAAACTGCTGGAGGGCGGTAAGGCAGAGCAGTCATATTTCTGGGAAGATGCGGAAACGAATCTCCTTTGTAAATGCCGTCCTGATTATATCAAAGGCAGTTATTGTATTGATCTGAAAACAACACAGTCGGCTAAGCCGGCTGATTTTATGAAATCGGCATATAATTACCGTTACCATGTTCAGGCTTATTGGTATATGAAGGGACTCAGAGCTTGCGGCGTGGATGTTACCGATTTTATATTTATTGCGGCAGAAAAAGAGCCGCCTTATGCAATATGTGTATATGCTGCCGGAGAGGATTTTCTGAAGCTTGGAGAGCTGGAAGCAGAAAAAGATCTGCATATATACAAAAAATGCCTTGAAACAAATAATTGGCACGGATATGATGAAACACCTGAAGTGCATAGTCTGGAACTGCCGAGCTGGGCAAGAAAGGAGCTTTACAATGAGTGATAATCAGATGATACCTGCAGTTGCAGAAACGGCAGCTAAAGCAGATGAAACGGATAGAAAATATGAAAAAACAGGATTTCTGAATGTTTTCGGAGACGAAAAGGATTTTGTGGCTGCCCAGCGAATGGCAGTACCTCTTTCAAAATCCGATTGTGTTCCGGATCAATATAAAAACAATCCCGCAAACTGTATGATAGCTATTGATATAGCCAGCCGCATGGGACTGTCCCCGCTGACAGTAATGCAGAATCTATACATAGTGAAAGGCAAACCTTCGTGGAGCGGTCAGGCTTGCAGGGCGTTGATCGAAAATAATGGCAGGTTCAAGGATTTGCGTCCGGTTTATGTCGGTCGTCAGGGAGAGGATGACTGGGGCTGTTATTACGAGGCAACCGACACGATCACAGGGGAAACTGTCAGAGGTACAAAAGTAGATATTCTGATGGCTAAAAAAGAAGGATGGTATTCCAAAAAGGACAGAAACGGCAATGAAACATCAAAATGGCAGACTATGCCTGAACTGATGCTCGCTTATCGTGCAGCTGCATTCTTTGCAAGGGTGCATTGCCCTTCCGCTATGATGGGATTTCAGACTGTCGAGGAAGTCAATGATGTTGCCAATGCCGAAAGAAAACACCGAATTGACAGCATTACGAGTGATATTTTAGGAGGATGATCATGCAGACAAGATGCGGAGACGGATCTGTGATGATATGCGGTATTCTCGGCAAAGACGCTGAAACGAAGAGGGTAGGAGAAAAAAACGCTGTACTTACCAAATTCAGCGTAAAAGTCGGGGAAAGAGCTGTTGAAGGCGTCGATAAAAAACAGGCTGTATGGGTCAACTGTACAGCCTGGAACGACATAGGGAAAGCTGCATCAACGCTCAAAAAAGGCGACAGCGTTTTTGTTATCGGCAAAATACGAAAATATTTATATAACGGAAATGACGGACAGCAGCACGAAGGAACAGAGCTTGTGTGTGAGTTTGTGTCAGCTGTTATCAAAAGCCTGCTGCCGGATGTGCCGTATTCAGAAAATGCAGGCAGGAATGAGCAGGAATATTCAGGTCTGGCGTCTGATGAGGATCTGCCGTTCTGAATGTGAAATTTTTTACAGAATTTGACCTTTTGAGGTATAAAAAATGCTTTTTGGGAGGTGCTTGTGAAGGAGGCAGGATATGAATTTCTACGATGAAATAAAAGAAAGACTTTCCATGAACGCAGTTCTGGAAAGATACGGTTTTGAAGCTGACCGCAAAGGCTTCCTGTCCTGCCCGTTCCACACCGAAAAAACAGCAAGCATGAAGATATATGAGAACTCATTTTACTGTTTCGGGTGCGGTGCGGGCGGAGATACAGTTAAATTTACCGCTTTGCTTTTCGGTCTGACAAATGCACAGGCGGCAGCAAGGCTTGACAATGATTTCGGGCTTTGTATCAGAAATGAAAAGCCTGACAAGCAGAAAATGAACGAATATCTCAAAAAGAAAGCCGAAAAGGAAAAAGAGCTTGAACGGTTCCGCAGCGACTATCTTGAAAAATGCGAAAGGTTCAAGCGGCTCAGAAAAAAGCTTGAAACAGCAGAAGGCTTTGAAAGAGCAAAGATTGATTCAGAGCTTGAATATCTCGATTATTACTTTGAAGCAACCGCATGGAGGTGAGAACGATAGAAACCGGAAATAAAAATGAATTGGCGGCGATCCCCGAATTTACGGAAACCGATTTTCTGACAGGATTGGAACCGTTTGAATTTGTTTATTCATTTCATAATAATAAATTTATGGAATCAAGGATGATCGAAAAAGTCAGCAGGATCGCTCAGGGCTTTAAGATACGGAACTTCAGGAAGCTGTATGACGATTATCTGAAAAGCCTTCAGCATCTCCATGAGCAGACAGTAAACTATACACAGTTTGAAAATCAGCCGTTTGACCTTGTGTGCGGCGACTGGAGAGCGGACAACACGGGGGTCTACAATCTGTCGGGATATAATGTTGAGGTTGCCTGTCCGCATCCGATCATGCCGGTGCAGCGGCTGATCAATATTGACACAGGCATTGAAAAGGTAAAGCTCGCATTTCAGAAAGGCAAGCGCTGGCGGGAGGTTATTGTCGAAAAAAGCGTGATATCCGCTGCCAATAAAATTGTGGCTCTGTCCGATCAGGGTGTGGGTGTTACATCGGAAAATGCAAGGCTTCTTGTCAAGTATCTGTCCGATGTTGAAAATATGAATTATGATATGATCCCCGAATCGTACAGCTTTTCAAGGCTCGGTTATTTTCAGGGCGAGGGCTTTGTGCCGTATGTCGATAAGATTGTTTTTGACGGAGATCTGAACTTCCGCACGATATATCAGGCGGTTGCTCAGAAGGGCGACAGGCAGCTGTGGAGGAACGAAATCAAAAAGGTACGTACATACAGCGTGCCTGCAAAAATCGTCATAGCGGCAAGTATCGCAAGCGTATTGGTGCCTGTCTGCAATGCACAGGTATTTTTTACACATTTATGGTCGAGTACATCGGGTACAGGCAAGACGGTTGCGCTGATGTGCGCCGCAAGCGTATGGGGAGACCCCGAACTCGGAAAATACATACAGACATTTAACTCAACTCAGGTCGGACAGGAACGCTATGCAGCGTTTCTCAATCACCTTCCGCTGATGATAGATGAGCTGCAGCTTGGCAATACGCAGAAATTCAGCGTTTATCAATTATCGGAGGGTGTCGGAAGAACCAGGGGAAACAAAACGGGAGGTATAGACAGAACTGCTGTGTGGGCTAACTCGGTCATCACGACAGGGGAAACACCTCTTATACGTCAGTCGGACGGTGCCGGAGCTTTCAACAGAACCATAGATATAGAATGTTCAAGTTCCGAAAAAGTGATCGAGGACGGTCATCATACAACGGCAGTCATAAAGAATAATTACGGTTTTGCAGGCAAAGAGTTTACCCGGCTTCTTTACGGCAGCGAAGATATGACAGATCTTGCAAGAACCGAATTCGGCACATTTTATAAAGAACTGTGCAAAAATGACACAACCGAAAAACAGGCGATGGCGGCGGCTCTGATACTTACGGCTGATAAACTTCTGTGTCAATGGATATTGTCATCAACAGATTATCTGACGATCGGGGACATATCAAAGTATCTTGCAACAAAACGTGAGGTCAGCGTCGGAGAGCGAGGCTATAATTATATATGCGACTGGGTAGGAACAAATCAGAACCGTTTTGTCAGCAGAAGCGGCATACCGCCGGAAAACGGGGAAATATACGGTGTTTTCGGGAGTGACGGGTATGTATATATTATCCGCAGCGTATTTGTCAGAGCGGCTGAGCAGGAGGGTTACAACGCCAAATCCCTGCTCAGCTATTTCAAGGAAAACGGTCTGATCGCAACAAGGGGAAAGCACCTTACCAAAGGTAAAAGAATCAGCGGTACTCTTGTTGAATGTGTTGCTCTGAAACAGCAGGCAGATGTTTATGATGATGAAGAGATGGCAGATAATGATGAGGATTTCATATAGTGTGTAACTTGTGTGGATGTCTGAGGAACAGTAAAAAGTCCGGAAAACGGCTTGAATACTATGGTGTGGCATTGTGGCACCGTTTTTGACATATACACACCATGTATATAAGAATATATAGATCAATTTTAAAAAAATATGTATATATCTTTGCTTTATAAGAATTCTTAAAATTCGGTTCCACAGTGCCACACACTTCAAAAAATGGCTTGAATACTGAGTTTTATTGTTGGCACTATGTATGCCACACAATACCACAAGTACCACATAAAGGAGGAAATGAATGAAATTAAGAGATTATCAGCAGGAATGTGTTGACCTGATCGATCGTCTTCCGCCGGGCGCTTATCTTGCGCAGATGGCAACGGGACTCGGCAAGACTGTGACATTTGCAAATATCAGGCGCAAAGGGCGTGTACTTATTCTGTCACACCGTGAGGAGCTTGTAACACAGCCCCGAAAATATTATGACTGTTCATTCGGGATAGAACAGGGACAATATCACAGCAGCGGAGAAGAAGTCGTATCAGCTTCCGTGCAGAGTATCGTCAGAAGGCTTAACAGTTTCCATCCGACAGATTTTGATATCATTATCTGTGATGAAGCACATCATGCGGCGGCAAATACATACAAGAAAATATTTGAATATTTCAAGCCACGTTTACTTCTTGGTTTTACAGCAACACCTAACCGTGCAGACGGCGCAAGACTTAATGATGTATTCTCAAAAATCATATTCAAGCGTGACCTGAAATGGGGAATCAAAAACGGTTATCTTTCGGACATATTCTGCCGCAGGGTAGATATCGGATATGATCTGTCGGGTGTACATACCCGGATGGGAGATTATGCACCGGGAGAACTCGACGAAGCAATGAAAGATACATCCGATGCCGTTGCGGAGGCGTATCAAAAATATGCCAAAGGAGCAACTCTGATCTTTGCGGTATCGGTCAATCATGCGAATGAGATCGCAAAGCGCATTCCCGGTGCGGTAGCCGTTACCGGAAAAACGGAAAACAGAGCGCAGATCATCAGGGACTTTTCCGAAAGAAAAATACCTTGCCTTGTCAACTGCATGGTATTTACCGAAGGGACGGATATACCTCTTGTCGAAACGGTGATGATCGCCCGTCCGACTAAATCCGACAGCTTGTATACTCAGATGGTGGGAAGAGGATTAAGACTGCATCCGGACAAGGACAAGCTGACTTTGATAGATTGTGTCGGGATAACCGGTACAGCAAGTCTGTGCACAGCTCCTTCGCTTCTTGGTATAGATATATCTCAGATCCCTCAGAAAAACAGAGAGAGTATTGAAGGAGATCTGTTCAGTCTGCCTGAAAAAATTCTCAGAGCTTCAGACACACCTCAGTCATGGATCAGGAATACCGAGATCGTAGATCTTTGGGCAAAGGAACAGCAATATAATCTGCATGATATCAATTTCTTCAAAATGCCCGATGGGTCGCTGAGTCTGAGTATCGGAGAAAAAATCATTACGATTCCTTGTCAGGATGAACTCGGAAATGTAAACGGTGTGCCGATGCAGGAAGTAATCGACAATCTGTACGAAGACCTTGTGAATAATTATAAAGGCAGTCGGTCACTATGGGATATGAATTCCGTGAAGCGTTGGGGGAAAGACCCTGCAACGGAGACTCAGAAGAAAATCATTAAGAGAAAATTCAAGGATTTTGATTGCTCGGAGCTTAACAAAATGCAGGCAAGTCAGATACTTAATCGTATATTCAGCGAAAGGAGCGTAAAGAAAAATGACAGAAGCACAACATCAAAGCTCGCTTTTTAAATGGTCTTTACAGCCGGAGATCCGGGCGGTTTATCCTCAGCTCAAATTGCTGTATCATATACCGAACGGAGGAAAACGGGATCCGATAGAAGCAAAGCACCTGAAAGACCAGGGAGTAAAAAAAGGTGTGCCGGATCTTCATCTCCCTGTCGGCAAAGGCGGTTATCACGGATTATATATCGAACTGAAAACGGAAAAAGGCAGAACCACACAATTTCAAAACTGGTGGCTTGCAGAACTCGCAAAAGAGGGGTATTGTACAGCCGTGTGTCATGGCTGGAAGGAGGCGGCGGAATGTCTGATCCGGTATCTGAACCTGAAAAATTAGAGCGTATGGCTAAAAACGGAGATGCTCCGCCGCAAAACCTGACATTTTCGGGAAAGCTCTATTATCTGAGCATGGTGCAGCTGTACAGCCTGTTTTACAACCACATATATACAAGAGAGCAGGCAAAGGAAATAAAAGCGGGTCTTATCGAGGACTACAAAAATAATCTGTTCAAGGAAAAATTACTTGATTATCATGCCGGTATCAATAACAGGTGCAGCCACATACTCACCGAAGCCGAGAAAAGCGGCTGCCCGATTTGCAAAAAACTGGTGCGCATTTTTGACGGGAGGGAATGATTGAGATGGATAGTCTCGAAGCAATAGAACAGCTGAAAGACCTTATTGAAGACCGAAAGAGTTTTGATAAGGACAAAATATGGGACAGAGATATTGAAGCTTTGAAAATCGGAATTGCTGCAATTGAAAAGCAGATACCGAAGTCAACGTATTGGGAGAACAGTAAGAATGGGAAAATCTATGATTTTGGGTGGTTTTGTTGCCCAAAATGTAACGAAATGGTTGACGATTTTGAGGAATGGAAATTTTGTCCGTCATGCGGTCAGGCTTTGAAGTGGGGTGAAGATGAATGAGACTGATTGATGCAGATAAACTGATTGATGAAATCAACGATGAAGAATTTGATACCCATGAGGATTACAACAAAATCTTTGATATGGTTGATGATGCGCCGACAGTTGATGCTGAGCTGGTAGAGCATGGGGAATGGTTAATATGCAGCGATGGGTATTATCCATATTGCTCCAAGTGCAAGAATGAGCCGCAAGGCAGAGTTATGACAGATTACTGCCCGAACTGCGGTGCGAAGATGGATGGAGGGGATGAAAATGCTGAAAAAGAAAGCAACTGAATTAGCAGAGCACATACAGAAAGTTGAGCAGGACGTTGAGAACATACTCAAAACACACCTTGAGGAATATTCCGAGTATGGTATGGACGATATAGCTAACGAGTTGATAGGCATACAGGCGAGTCTTGAGGTCGTAAGGCTTAGGGTGCAGTATGCGTTGATTAAGGGGAAATGAGAAAATGTCTGAACGAAAGAACCCTTCATATCCGCC
>JAFVEY010000042.1 GCA_017475765.1 Clostridia bacterium
TTAATGTAAGGTATGATAACACACCTGCCGTATTTTATTATACAGCAATTATGGCGAAATATAAAGAATTATTTTAAATTTTTTTTATTTTTTGAATAAGCATAATTATTTCTGTATAATCTGACAATATTTTCTTTGTTTTTTGTACATTCTGCCAAATATATCTTCAGCGATCTTTTGCAAACGATTTCAGTATTATCAACAGTTTTTGGGATTAGAATCAGGGTTTTGCTTTTGATTTTTTTCAGCTGTTGTATTGACTTTTTGGAAATAACATGGTATAACGTACAAAAATACATTATGAAGTTTTCCATCATTGATCGGGGAGGAACGATTCTTAATTATGAAAGGCAAATTAGAGGACAAAATCAGAATGATGATATTAAAGGCATTTGGTCTGGCTTTTGCAGGCTGTATTTTTTTGATAACAGGTGAGCGGTTGTGGTCGGGTCGGAGGAAAAATAAATTTTCCATTAATGCCTGCCTTGCCCACATGAAAGAAAAATATGGTATTGAATTTACGCCTGTTGAGGATAAAAGGAATGCGGAGATAACCGCATCCATGTTTAAATTCAGCGTGCAGACAGAAAACTATCCGGGACAAAATATTTTCATCATGCAGGAAAGGCTGGATAACGGCAACAAGATACTTTTTCATGATAATTATGTCGCTGTAAAATATAAGCAGCAAACAATAGAACTGATAGAAAAAATGGCGTATGAAGTCTTTGGAAAAGACTTCAGGGTAATATGTGAAGTGTATAACCATTGTCAGCCGGACGAACTTGATGATACAACGACCTTCAATGAGTTTCTTTCCCGCTGCGGCGGCCGTATGATTGATATTAATATCCTGCTTCCTCCCGATCATTCCACTATGGAGAAAGAAGAAGAACTCAAAAAGCTGGAACAGCAGTTTATTGAAAATCGTGTGGTGGGATTTTGTGATGTTTATTATTCTTCTGGTAAGGAGGCTTATCAGGGTATCCATTCTGCAACGGATTTGATGACATTCGGTATGGCTGAAAATAATCATCGTTGGTATCGTGAGAATGGTCAATTTGTGATCAATAAAGAGTTCATAGTTAATCATGAAATGTGGAGGTGAAAGATTGTGGCAGATATGACTTGATCACTTCAACTAAACCTTGACTTTTAGATAAAAAAGCGGTATTTTTATATAGTGGATAATTAAATTGAAAAAGGGGACTTTTAAATGCTGACTCTGGATAAGATATATCATGCTTCCTATGTTCTGAAGGAGGTCATCCGACCGACTGATATGATCAAGGCAACCAACCTTTCGGATGAATGTGAGATCTACCTGAAAACGGAAAACCTTCAGGTGACGGGCGCTTTCAAGGCAAGGGGAGCTTATTATAAAATATCTCAGCTCACGGAAGAGGAAAGGGCAAAGGGTGTGATCGCCTGCTCGGCAGGAAACCATGCTCAGGGTGTTGCCCTCGCTGCACAGAGATACGGTATCAAATCGCTGATCTGTATGCCTAACTCCGCACCTATTTCAAAGGTGGAGGCTACAAAAAGCTATGGCGCAGAGGTATGTCTGGTGGAAGGAACATATGATGACGCTCATGATAAATCTGTTGAGCTTCAGAAGGAAACAGGCGCAACCTTTATCCATCCGTTTGATGATGAACTGGTTATTGCTGGTCAGGGTACGATAGGTCTTGAAATTCTGGATCAGCTTCCGGATGTGGATGCTGTTGTCGTTCCGATTGGCGGAGGCGGTCTGATCAGCGGTGTTGCTTATGCGATCAAATCACTCAACCCGAATGTAAAGGTATACGGCGTTCAGTCTGCCGGCGCTCCTTCGATGTATCTTTCCGTTGCACATGACAGCATAGAAACACTCCCGTCGGTCAATACTTTTGCAGACGGTATCGCTGTAAAGACACCGGGAGATCTCACATTTGAGCTTTGCAAGAAATATGTTGATCAGATCATTACTGTAACCGATGATGAGGTCGCAACGGCGATACTTTCTCTTATCGAAAAGCAGAAGCTGATCTCTGAGGGTGCAGGCGCTGTTTCTGTTGCGGCTGCTTTGTTTGACAAGTTCCCGATCAAGGGCAAAAAGATATGCTGTCTTGTTTCGGGCGGTAATATTGATGTTACAATTCTTTCAAGAGTCATAGACAGAGGCTTGCAGAAAACAGGCAGACTGGCGGAATTTACCATTGCTCTGACCGATAAGCCGGGCGAAATGGCAGCAGTATCAAAGATTATCTCAAAACTCGGCGCCAATGTCGTTGCCGTAAGCCACGACAGGGCAGATCTTAACACAGATATCAATTCCTGCTACCTCCGTCTTTCTCTAGAAACAAGAAACCACGAACATATACAGAAAATCAAGGATGAGCTTACAAGAAGAGGCTACCGCATAGTTCAGTAATTTTATTGAGAAAAGTGGTGATATATTGTACAGACAGAAAAGCTCTTTGGGATTAGTACGGGGTATTATATTGATGCTCAGCGCAATAGCTGTGGGAGTGATTTGCGCATATCTTTCTGACAAACAAACTGAGAAAAATAAAAAGGATGAGCCGCACCAGGATGTTGCAATCCTGAACTGGAATTCCGATGATCCCGACTCTTCATATAATGAGCTGGTTGAGCTTCTTCTGAAAAAGACCTCACGGATTGCTGTTTCCGGGGTGAGGAAACTTGAATGGAAGGATGTCTGCAAATACAATTTCTGGGTGGATAATTTCTATATCTGGGAGTCACAGAACAGCGGACTGACTGTTTATGAATTTGTATATAAGGATGATGCCGCCGACAGCCGGAACATGAAACGCCGGGTGGATGAAGAAGTAGATGATATCATTTCCTGTATTCCCGAAGATGCTGACGACTGGCAGGTGCTGCTTACCGTACATGATGAGCTGATAAAAAGAATCACCTACGATGAAACGGCAGAAGCACCGCATACGTTTGATATTTACGGGGCACTGGTGAATCATAGAGCGGTTTGTCAGGGATATGCCTATGCTATGTCATATATAGCCTGTCAGCTGGGGCTTGACAGTTCGGAGGTGTATTCCGATACTCATGTATGGAGCAAGCTGCCCGGTATTAAAAGTACGGAACAATATATCGACGTTACATGGGATGATCCCGATGAATACGATGAATTCGGACGGCCCTATATTCTTCATGACTGCTTTTGCCTGAAAAAGGATGAAATGGAAGGTCTGGAGGAGCATAAAACCTCGGACGATGAGAAGGACAGGCAGAGCGGAAGCGGCACAGGTGACAATTACTTCAGGAGAATGGGATATTATATTCCGTCAGGAGAAAAAAGCCGCCTTGAAGCTATTGTGACACAGCAGTATGAAAGCAGCTCCAATATGATAGAGGTCAGATTTGAAGCGGCAGGGGATTTTACCGATGCGGAATATGATATTCTTGATGTGATTGAAAATCTGGGGTATGAAGGACATTATTTTATATGGGAAAATGACTCTCAGCAGAGTATATCCATCGGACTTTACGCTTCACAGCCGCAGGAGAGCGAAGAAGCGGAAGCTGTCTGACTTTGAATTATCGGCTTAATGCCTGATATATATATATTTTAACCGAAAGGAAGATTTTACTATGGCAGAAAAGGTTTATACAAAAAATGCGCCCGATGCGATCGGTCCTTATTCACAGGCTGTGAAGGCTAACGGTTTTGTTTTCACATCGGGTCAGATTGCCATCAATCCCGCAACAGGCAATGTTGAGGCAGACACAATTGAGGGTCAGACAGAGCAGGTTATGAAGAATCTGAAGGCTGTTCTGGAGGAGGCAGGGTCTTCTCTTGAAAAGGCTGTCAAGACCGTTTGCTTCCTTGCTGATATGAATGACTTCGGCAAATTCAACGAGATATATGGTCAGTATTTCACAGAAAAGCCGGCACGTTCATGCGTTGCAGTCAAGACTCTCCCGAAAAATGTTCTTTGCGAGGTTGAGGTAATAGCCGAGCTTTGATACGGGGCATGAATTTATAAGCAATCGGGTCACTGCCTCTTGCCGGCGGTGGCCCGTTACTGTTTGGAACAGGAGGGATCACATGAATGATGCACTTGTCAGATATATAAAAATGGGGGTATCTGTCGGAGTGGTTACAGTAATGGTATTGCTGTCCGAGATTCTCAGAGAGCCTGAAATTATTTTTCCCGAAATAGCAGCGTTGGCTGTCGGTATGCTTGTATCGGAAAAAAGAGCATGGAAAACCACTCCCGCACGAACGCTTGTGCTGATGTCGTTTGCTGCTTTTGCAGGTTATCTGATCGGATCCGATCAAGGTATGCCGGTTTATCCGAAAGTGATAGTGGTGTTTGTAATATGTGCCGCTGCTCTGCTGCTGACACGCTGCACAATGCTTCCGATGATCTCAGCAGCGCTGCTTCCGATTCTGATACCTGTCAGAAGTATTATTTATCCTCTTTCGGTTATTATATTTACTTCGGGCATAATATTACTGAACAGGCTTTTCCGTAAACTCGGCATTGCCGGAAATGAAAAATTCAGACCGATCAAAATCAACAAAAAACAGGAGCTGATTCATTGGGGAGTTCTGCTGGGAGTTCTTATGATTGTGGCGGCAGTTGCTGTCGGACTCAATATTCCGCTGATGATTGCACCACCGCTTGTTGTGCTGTTTGTCGAGTTCTCCTACACAGACAGTCCGGTGCGGAAATCACCGCTTATGATCTATCTTCTCACCTGTGCCTGCGCCGTGATCGGGAGCTGCACCAGGCTGATACTGTGTATTCTGCTCGGAATGCCGCTCACGGTCGGAGTTTTTGCTGCTGCTGCGGCAGCGATTTGCCTGCTTTCGGCAATGAAAAGACTTTTTCCGCCGGCGGCTGCTCTTGCCGTTCTACCGTTTATTATTTCGGAAACGGATGTTCATCTCTATCCTTTTGAGGTGATGATCGGTGCCGGAATTTTCATTGCTGCGGCTATGCTTTACGGAGGGGTTATCACCGAAGGAAAGAAGGATAAAAATGAAGTTTTGCTATGAATGTGGAACAAAATTGGAAGCTAAGGAGCTGGAGGGGGAGGGCATGATACCCTACTGCCAATGCTGCGGAAAATATGTTTTTCCGATTTATTCCACAGCCGTAAGTATGATCGTCCAAAGCCCGGATCGAAAGAAAATTCTTTTGATACAGCAATACGGTACAGGGAATAATGTTCTTGTGGCAGGATATATCAACAAGGGCGAAAATGCCGAGAGTGCCGTCAGGAGAGAAGTGATGGAGGAAATTGGCATTGAAACAGACGAGATCTGTTTTAACAAAAGCGAATACTTTCCGAAAACCAATACGCTGATGCTCAATTTTTCCTGCATTGCGCTTTCCGAGGATCTCAGCCATCTGAGCGAAAAGGAAATTGACAGGGCGGCATGGTTTGACATTGCTGCGGCAAGGGACAGCATCATGCCCGACAGCCTTGCAAAAAGATTTCTTTTTGCCTTTCTTGACGGAAAGCAATTTGATGGAAATGTAATCACAAGGAATGATAAAAAATGATAACTGATATGACGACGGGAAAACCTGCCGTCGTTTTGTGGAAATTTTCTTTTCCGATGCTGGTAAGCTCTATGTTTCAGCAGATCTATAATATTGCCGACAGCGTCATTGTCGGTCAGATATGCGGAGATGACGGACTGGCGGCGATCGGCGCATCCTATTCGATAACCATGCTGTTTGTGTCTTTTGCTCTTGGCTGCAATGTCGGCTGTTCGGTGATCATATCCCAGCTTTTCGGAGCCAAAAAATATGGAGCAACAAAAACGGCGATCAATACTTCCTATATTGCCGTTCTGGGGCTTAGTGTTATTCTGACAATCATCGGATGTATCCTGTGTCGCCCCATGCTGAATCTGCTCAAAACACCGGACAATATTTTTAGTGAAGGTGCCGCCTATCTTGACATTTATACCTATGGGATCATATTTCTGTTTCTGTATAATATCTGCACAGGTATTTTTACCGCTCTCGGAGATTCCAATACGCCGCTTGTGTTTCTGATCGCTTCTTCTCTGATCAATATCGCTTTGGATTATTTGTTTGTCGGTTCTTTGGGAATGGGAGTGAGCGGTGCCGCATGGGCAACCTTTATTTCTCAGGGAGCAGCAGGTGCAGCAGCATTTTTCGTTCTTAACCGAAAGGTCAGAACCGCTGTGAAAACGGATGAAAAAGTACAGCATTTTTCATTGCCGGTTTTCGGAAAAATATGCTATGTTGCCATACCGAGTATACTTCAAAATAGCTTTGTGTCTGTCGGAAATCTGTTTGTACAGGTTGTTGTCAACGGTTTCGGTTCGGCTGTTATTGCAGGCTATTCGGCGGCAGTCAAGCTGAATTCTTTTGCTGTTACCTCTTTCGGAACGATGTCTAACGGCCTTTCAAACTATACGGCACAGAATATCGGGGCAAACAGGCTCGGCAGAATACGCAGGGGCTACAAGGCAGCGCTGATCATGGCGCTGGGGGTCTCTCTTCCGTTTCTGCTGGTATATACCATCAAAGGCGGCTTTATGATGAGTATTTTTCTGAAGGATGAAAGTGCAAACGCTATTCAGGCAGGAGTCGATTTTCTGACGATCGTAGCGCCGTTTTATCCTGTCGTTGCCATCAAGCTGATGACAGACGGAGTCCATCGGGGTGCCTGTGCGATGCAATGGTTCATGGCTTCGACATTTCTGGATCTTATCATCAGAGTGGTGCTGTCGTTTGTCTTTTCGGGAATATGGGGTTCAACAGGAATATGGATGTCGTGGCCGTTCGGCTGGATCATTGCTGCTGTTTTGATATGTACCGCTTACTTTTTCGGTGCATGGATACCAAAGAGTCTGAGACGGAGATATAAACATAAAAAGCAAGCAGCAGAAGTCTGAATTGTACATAGGCAAAGAAAGCGGGGTGAAAGCTGTGGAAAATAAAATAACGCTTAAGATTGACGGCATGATGTGTCAGCATTGTGTGGCACACGTCAGGAAGGCTCTTGAAAATGTGGAGGGTGTAAAAGCGGCAGAGGTAGATCTGGATAAAAAGAGCGCCGTTGTTTCCTTTGAGGGAAATGTCAGAGCGGATGTTCTGATCGAAGCCGTTAAGGCAGCAGGTTATGAAGCTGAAAAAGAATCGTGATACTGTATATTTATGAAAATTATCCCGACAGTAAGAAATTTGCTGTCGGGATAAGATTTTGTGTTTGACTGGCAGTATGATCGGTTTTTTGAGCATTATTGACCGTTGACAAAGCCATCTTTGTCATATATAATCGTTTATAGAAAATCTTAGGGCGGTTTATCCGGAAAATGAAAGGCGGAATAAAATGTTTAAGAAAAAATTATCGGTTATTCTTGCGATTCTGACAGCTGTATCAGTTTTGTCAGCCTGCGGGGGAGCAGGACAGGACAACATAACAAGCAATACTCCGTCTGCCGGAAGCTCCGTTTCGGAGCAGGCAGCAAATGCGGAAAGTACTCAGCCGGAAACGGAAAGCGGACAGACAGAGGATGTGCCGTCCGAATCAAAGGAAACCGGTGAAAATTCCGAACAAAACAGTAAGTCTGAAAGCAGCAGCGAACAGCAAAGCAGTTCAGAAAAATCAGGAAATTCAGGAAGCTCTGACAGTTCTGACAACTCGAAAACCTCCGAAAGCTCAAAAAGCACGGCAGGACAGGGATCTTCCCAAAACACAGAAAATTCTGTAAAGCAGGAAAGCTCATCCGGCAATGCCGGAAACAAAACGCCGCAGACAACCAGCCAGCCGACAGAAAGCTCAAAGCCTTCCGTACCACAGTCTTCACAGTCCTCCAATCAGACAAGCCGCACGGTAACGGAAACAAGCAAGCCGCAGACAAGTGTCAAGGAAAGCTCCGGATCAGGTTCGGCTTCCGAACCTACCCCGACTCCTGCTCCATCAGCAAGTAATTCATCCATAGGCGATATCAGCCTTTATAATGAGCTGTTTAATATCAACACCAAAGTGAATATTCAGGTAACAATATCAAAAACAGAGCTTGATAAGCTGCAGTCAGATTATCAGAAGTATAAGGCAAAAAATTCCAAATCTCCGATATACAGAAAAGCCGATGTTACCATTACTGTCGGCAGTAAGAGCTATAAAATCGAAGAGGTCGGCATCAGACTGAAGGGCAACACATCCCTTGATCCGTTTTATGACCTGAACAGCGGAGAACTGAATCTTTCACATTATAAGCTCAGCTTCAACGAAACCTTTGACGATAAAACCTATTATGGCAGCGATGCAAAGGTGTGGGCAAGCACAGAGGAAAGAAAGGCAAGAAAGAACCGCCGCTTTGCAACGCTTAAAAAGCTCGATGTAAAATGGAACAGGAATTATGACGATACACATATCAGAGAAATATATGCGACAAAGCTGTTTGAGGAAAGTGGTGTTCTGGTGCAGAAAATCAATCTGAGCCAGCTTGTTGTTAACGGCAATAATTATGGCGTTGTCAATATCTATGAACCGGTGGATGAGATTTTCCTTGAAAAAAGACTGCCTTCTTCGGCATTGGGCGGAGACCTTTATAAGTGTGCATGGACAATGAACGGCTGCACTTATGAAAAAAGTAACTCCATCGGTGTTTCGGATAAGGATAAGGGTACCAAATATAATTTTGACCTTAAGACCAATGAAAAGACATCCAAAAATACACAGCTTAAAAATCTGCTGAATGTCATCAATCAATCAAGTCCGTCAAAGTCGGCTCTCGAAGGTGTGATTGATACAGATTATTTCGCTAAATTTATGGCGGCAAGCTACTTTGCCGGCGACCCCGACGACATACGCAATAACTACAACAACCACTATATCTATTTCCGTAAGGATACGGGCAAGGCGATTTTCATTCCCTATGACAATGACCGTACTCTGGGCATTACATACGGCTATAATCCTGACGGAAAGGGCTGCTCGGAAAGAAACCCGTATTCAGGGTGGGCAGCCGGAGCAAACAACGGTCAGCAGAATCCTCTCATCAAGCTCACGATCATTGATAACAATAACAGCACGTTTAACTATGTGAAGGATAAGTATACCGCACAGCTGAAAGTTCTTGCGGCTTCGGATATGATGAAGAGCGATGCAGACTTTAACAAGATGTATAATACAGCAAAGAGCCATTATGAGAGTGTTGTTACTCCGAGTGTTAAATTCAAAAATCAGAAGCAGAGCTTTAAATTTAGTCTTGACGGAAAGAAAAACAGCGGCGATAATGCCAATATGTCATTTGAGCAATTCAGATCCGCTATCATCACCACTTTCAAAAATAAGGTGAAGTGATGTCTTTAAAGGCAAGTCCGGGCAAAAGTCCGGGCTTGTTTTGTGTTTGGCAGAATGTCTTGACTCTTTGGCAGATTTAGGGTATGATAGATGTATTCTATTTTAGTATGAAAGGAAAATGATTATGGCACAGAATCCGATAGTCACAATAACAATGGAAAACGGAGATGTTATCAAAGCAGAGCTTTATCCTGAAATTGCTCCGAATACGGTCAATAACTTTATCAGCCTGATTAACAAGGGCTACTACAACGGACTTACCTTCCACAGAGTTATTTATAACTTCATGCTTCAGGGCGGCTGCCCTGAAGGAACAGGCACAGGCGGTCCGGGTTATCATATCAGGGGCGAGTTTTCCCATAACGGTTTTGAAAACAATCTTAAGCATACGGAGGGCGTTCTTTCCATGGCTCGCACCATGATACCCAATTCCGCAGGCTCCCAGTTCTTTATCATGCACAAGGCAGCTCCGCATCTTGACGGTGAATATGCTGCTTTCGGCAAGGTGACAGAGGGAATGGAGGTTGTCAATAAGATCGCAGAGTCTGATACGGATTTTGCAGACAAGCCGCTTGACCCACAGGTGATGAAAACAGTTACTGTTGAGACCTTTGGTGTGAACTATCCTGAACCTGAAAAAGTGTGAATGTTTTGATAAGGGACAAGGAATGTATATAAAGGAGTATTGAAAATGGCTAAGTTTCTTTTTACATCGGAATCTGTGACAGAGGGACATCCCGATAAGGTGTGCGATCAGATATCTGACGCTGTTCTTGACGCTATACTGAAAGAAGATCCGAATGCCCATGTTGCCTGCGAGGTTTCGGCAACAACGGGTCTGATTCATGTAATGGGCGAGATCACCACCAGTTGCTATGTTGATATAGACGGCATTGCAAGAGAGGTGATCAACAATATAGGTTATGACAAACCCGAATGTGGCTTTAACGGCAATACCTGTGCGGTGATTTCATCCATAGATTCACAGTCACCCGATATTTCTATGGGCGTTGACGCTTCAAGTGAATACCGTGACGGTGAAAATGACGATCTTAACCGCATCGGTGCGGGCGATCAGGGAATCATGTTCGGCTTTGCCTGCAATGAAACACCGGAGCTCATGCCGCTGCCGATATCGCTGGCACACAAGCTGGCAAAGCGTCTGACAGATGTGCGCAAGAGCGGTGTGCTTGAATATCTGCGTCCGGACGGAAAAACCCAGGTGACAGTTGAATATGATGATGGCAAGCCTGTCAGGATTGATACGGTTCTGATTTCAACACAGCATTCCGAGGATGTTTCTGTCAGCACGATACGTGAGGATCTGAAGAAATATGTCATTACACCTGTCATTCCCGGTGAGCTGATTGACAATGATACAAGAATACTCGTCAACCCGACAGGAAGATTTGTTGCAGGTGGTCCTGCTGCTGATACCGGACTGACCGGAAGAAAGATCATCGTTGACACATACGGCGGATATTCCCGTCACGGCGGCGGTGCTTTTTCTGGCAAAGACCCCACAAAGGTTGACAGAAGTGCTGCTTATGCCGCAAGATATGTCGCTAAGAATATCGTTGCTGCCGGACTGGCAAAGAAATGTGAGATACAGCTGTCCTATGCCATCGGTGTTGCAAAGCCTGTATCGGTAATGGTGGATACCTTCAAAACAGGAAGTGTTTCCGATGAAACTTTGGCGGCTGCCGTACAAAAGCTGTTTGACCTCAGACCGGCTGCCATTATTAAAAAATTCGGACTGAACAGACCAATATATCGTCAGCTTGCCGCTTACGGACATATCGGACGTGAAGATCTCGGAGTGGCATGGGAGAAAACAGATATGACCGATGCACTTCTGAGTGAAGTTAAATAATTTTGTTTTCAGGGAGATTCGTTCAAAAAACGGGTCTCCTTTTCCTTATATTTAAAAAATTACAAAAGAAATGCAGAAAATCTATTGAAAAGAATCTTAATTTAATGTAGAATAGATTATATATCAAATTGTACGAATAAATAGCTGAATGGAGTTATATCTATATTGTGGAGGTGTGGGCTATGTATACCGATTTCAAGAGTTTACCGGATTCGCTGGAAGCTGATGAGCTTGAAGTTTATTTCAGGCAGTTTTTATCTTTTTATGCCCGCAAACCGAAAAATCTGGAAGCTCTCAACGAACTTTATGAGCTTGCATATCGTCAGTGGGATACTTATGAGAATCTCGATCCGGAAATTGAAAGGCAGCTGGAAGATTATCTGATGGCTGCCATCAATTTCAAATCGTATGATGTCACGGATATCATCATCAGTATTGTTGAAAATCTTACCATGAAGCGTGTTTTTGATTATATAGTACGCAGCAAGCAGTATGTCACAAGCTCTGCCATCAGAAAGCTGATTATTGAAGCCGAGGAAGAATATGCTGACTCAATAGATAATCCTTACGGCGATATGGATGATGACTGAGCTTTAAAATAATAGAAAAAAATTTAAATTAATGCTTGACAAACAATTAAGAATGGTATATAATATATATTGTTCTCAGCAAGAGAAAACAAAATTTTGCGGAATTGTGTAACGGTAGCACGACAGACTCTGACTCTGTTTGTTGGGGTTCGAATCCCTATTCCGCAGCCATGTGATTAAGCCTTGAATATAGAATTCAAGGCTTAATTTTAGACGAGGTGTAGCTCAGCTTGGTGGAGCGCTACGTTCGGGACGTAGAGGCCGCAGGTTCGAATCCTGTCACCTCGACTTATGTATGACCGGAAAGAATGGTTTGTTGAATCGTTCCTTCCGGTCAATTTGTTTTTAAAGGAATACTATAAATTTTGATATGTTTCTCTATTCAAAGTAAATGCCATCAGATCACAAAATACTGTTGCGGTTACTTTAAAAATCAGCAAAAAGCATGAGTGAAATATCCCATTAAAGCCGAAAAATGTTTTTTTATATATCTATAATCATACAAATATACTTTTCGGAATTATTCACAATATTATAGCATTTCTGTTTTTAGGATTTTTTATTTCCAAAATTGACGGTTTTAAGAATAATCAGTACCCGTTTCCTGATTGAGTATTCTTTCCTGCCGTTTATTAAAATAGCGAAAGGAAGTAGTTAAATGACTTTTTTTTATTTGATATTAGCGTTAATTCTTATTCCATTGATTTGTATAATACTTATTTCGGGAATCATACTTGTGATTATCGGAATAGTAAATAAAAGAAAAACAAAATATGCAGGAAAGAAATTCCCAACTGTGTGTATTACTGTCGGGGCTTCGCTGCTTGCCTTGCCTGCTCTGATATTTGCTATCGGAATAGTGCCCCGTATCGGCGGAGGATATTACAATAATGTTCCAGAGCGTTGGAGAAATTCATGGGTTAGTGATAGTCAGGCTGCCGATCAAGCAATAAAGGCTCTCATGGAATCTGCTGGAAAGGGTGACTGTGAAGCCTTTGCAAAGAATTTTACTGCTGAAATACAAAACAGTCCTTCATTTAAAGCAGAGCTTGACAATTTTTTTGAAGCTTATCCTGCAGTACTGTCAGAATGTGAGCTTGACGGAGGTGTTTCCGGAAGCGGAGGGTCATATAACTATGGTCATAATGTAAAAGAAGGTTCGGCTCATTATACTTGTGATCTGGAGGGCGAAAAGTATTTTATTTCCCTGAGCTTTTGCTTTGAAAACACCGATGAACCCGAAAAAGTCGGTGTGGAGTATTTTTCGGTAATGAACCTGGGAGCGAGGGCGTTGTATATTCAGGAGTCTAACGAAAAGGCAATGCTTGGAGAATATGAGGATGATACATCCCTGATCTGCGATATCAAAAGCAGCGACGTGGTGGATGCAAGGCTTATCGGCGGACTGCCCTTTGTGTGGCATCCCACAACTAACGAAAAGCTGACAGAGGATGAAATGAGAACTCTGCTTTCCAAAACAAGTTCGATGGACTCTTTGTATCAGAAAATAGGCATGGCCAATGCTTCAATTAAATACAGTAATTCCACGGGCTATGATTACTACTATGAGCTTGTCCCCGAAAACGGCGAGCCACGCTATGCATATATTTCTGCATCCTCTATGAAGGGTGATATTATAGATGCCTATGTATACACACCCGAAAAGGGGCTTTATGATAATCCTCTCAAGGCATTTAAGAAGCGGAATGAATAAAGAAGGTGCAATATGGTCAAATCAAAAAACAACGGTCGAAGAAAAAACGTATTTTTATTATTGCAGCAGTAGCTGCAGTTATCCTTATTCTTTGTATAGCTTATATATCCGGAAAAATCATCAGGGATAACAGCAGCATAAGTTATGCAGAAAACTATATAGCAGAGAAATACGGGATCGATAAAATTGAGCCGGATCATATAGATTACTATATGGGTGCTATGCCTGGGGGCGGTCCTTGGGGATTCCCGCAGGAACCTGATTATGACAGCATGAATGAGCTTAAATCCGCAGAAGCTGCACATGAATATCTGGAAAAGCTGGATTCCGCCGAAGTAAACATAGAGTTTGAGATCACGATGAAAGACGGAACAAAGCTGAAGGCTGTCGGAATTACCGCAGAGATTGAAAAAAATAGTGAAAATGATTGTGTTGGCACTTTGCATTGTGATTACATTCAGGACGGATTTTATGCCGCTTTGAATCCGGATGAAATAGTTTCAGTCACCGTTTTTGGACAAAAAATTTTTGGATAATCTGTCTGATATGGTATTTTCTTTATCTTAAAAAATCGTTTAACAAAACCGCAGGGGAAAGATCAATTCCTTCCTCTGCGGTCTTTATTCATATTCTTCTGCCGAGCTGAGTGTTCCGCTGATCCGTTTCCGTCTTATTCACAGCCATATAAATCGCCTGTCTCTGACCGACGATTATGACCCTGCTTTTGGCACGGGTGACGGCTGTGTAGAGAAGGTTGCGTTTGAGCATAATGTAGTAGCTTTTCATCATCGGGATTATCACAGATTCATACTCCGAACCCTGTGATTTATGGGGATTGTTATTGAGTAAGCCAAAGTGATATTCTGCATTTCCTTTTTGAGCTTTGACATTGCAATATTCTGTTTTTCTACAAGGCAGTACCCCGTTTCATGTATGATATTATACCAGTAAAAGTAAAGATCAAATTTGTATTGTATATTTTCTTCTCCGAAAAGCTGAATATATCCAAATTACTGTTCATCCGTTCCGGTGTCATATTTACCTGAAATAATTGTATAATTCATTTAACTTAGTTCCTCTCATTAATTTTATGTTCCTCAATGGTACATTGATGTCCTTTGCCGCCTTTTTCATAGCTGATACCAACCAGCAAGACTTTATCAAAACTTTCCAGGGCTTCAAAATATTTTCGGTTTTTAATTTGTTCGATTGCTGTATCAGAAGAATGATCCCATTTCAGCTCAATGACCATCGGCGGATAGGCTGTACTGTCAACTTTAAGTTTTGGGATGAACATGATATCCGCAAAGCCTTCACCCGACGGCATTTCCTGAATGATCGTGTATTGTTCCTTTGCATAATAATAGGCAATCAGAATAATAAAACGCAGCGACTGCTCATTATTATAGTTGATGATGGAAGAATTCTGACTGTGAATTTTCTGTATGGATTCGGCAACCTTTTCAGATTTGCCTTTCAGCGTGTCTGTAAGAAGCTGCCTTGATTTCGTTACCGTTTCGATGGTTTCTTTCCACAAGCCCGTTGCTTTCATGCTGACAACAAATTCATCTGCTATTTCCTTGTTGGGGATGTAGGCTGTTTTGTTTTCTTTGTCATATCCGAGATAGCCGAGATGAATCAGCAGCGTCAGAATATCGTCTTTGTTAGCGAATGTTACCATATCGTTGGAAAACGTCCTTGTGTCAACAGGCTGATTTTGTCCGGCAAGCATTTTTTGGATCGTATCATGCAGACCGTCATAATTCATGGCAATATATACGGCAAGCGCCTCATAGGTTTCGGTTTCTGTCCAATAGCCGGCAAAAGTTTTTTCCTCCAAAGCACGAACAACCGAATTTGGACAATACAATTCTGTATCATTCAACTTGTAGCCATCGTACCACGCTCTCATTTCTTCAAAGTCAACATCAAACCGCTGACATAATGTTTTTACCTCTGAATTGGTAAAGCCGATATATTCATTCAGTTCCGAAGAATTAAGCATAGAGAACTCTCTGAACATATTCAATGCAGAGTGAGTACCGTATTTTTTGATCGGCAGAATACCCGTCATGTAGGCGAGCGCAACAAAGTCGTTATCTTTCAGCAGATCACGAAGAAAATCAAGATAGGTTTTCTGGGCTTCTTTATTATTCTGATGTTCACGCATCACACAGTCCCATTCATCAATCAGGATAACAAACAGTTTGTTTGTTTCTGCATATATATCACTTAAACAAAACGACAGTCCGTCATCTGCATCAATATCAATATCCGGAAGTTCTTTTTTAAAATCCTTGATCAGCCTTTTTTGCAGCAGTAATAACATATCATCAATATTTTTACTGTTGCTGAGAAATCTTTGCATATTAATATAAATGACATTATATTTGTTCAGATGTTTCAGATAGCTTTCATCCTTAGAAATCGCAAGAGCATCGAACATTTCTTTGCTGTCGCAGCCGCAGCTGTAATAAGCCGCAAGCATTCCAAGATTTATCGACTTGCCGAAACGCCTTGGACGGCTGACACAGATATATTTTTGTTCTGTAAACGAGTTACGGTTTGTTGTTTTTATCAGCATAGATTTATCAACATATATTTCCGAGTTCAAGGCTTGTTGGAATAGGCCGTTGCCGGGGTTTAAATAAATACCCATTTTTCGCACCTCCGATTTTGCTTATTGTTATTATATAATTTTTGCTGTCATTTCGCAACCATAAAATGATAAAGCATTATTTTCTGTTGACTTATGAGAAAAGGAAAAATTTCAGGTATCCCATCATTGCTCATACTTGTGCTGTTGATCGAATGAAGTCAATAGTTATTAAGGAATAGTGTGTAAAAGAGTGTAGTATTACGCTGCTTTCAGCGATTTCTAAATGTTTATTCAAATCTGATAACCACATTGAAGGCATTTTCGGTATCAGCAGCTCTCCTCCTGATGATTGCCGGTTCGAGACTGTTGTCTTTGGCTGCATGAGAGGAATCTTCCTGATAGAACTTATTGTGGGCATCTGCTGACAATATTTTACACTAAGTGTTATCTATCGGCAATATAAAATCTATACGGAAACGGCTGCCTTCTGTTATTACTGCTGTCATCTTTCCGCCATATTTTTCGGCTAGCTGTTTCGCCACATACAGTCCCAGTCCATTTCCCGATTGACTGCCGTCCTTGTGTCTGAAAAAAGGTTCAAACAGATGTTCCGTACATATCTCTGTTCCGTCAGAAATATCATTTTCCATTGAAAGACAGATATTTCCGTTTTGGAGGCAATAGGTAAGGGTCAGTTTCTTTTTGGCATATTTGGTGGCATTGGAATACAGATTTTCTATAATCCGGATGATATCCTGCTCAGCAGCTCTCAGATAAACCTCCTCTTCTGTAAGTTTCGCCGAAAAATCAAGTCCCTTGTCTGTGATGACAGGATACTGTCCAAGGGTGATATTTTCCAGCAGGGATTTAAATGGTATCAGCTTCTGTTCCTTTTCACCGCTGTCTGTATCGAGCAGCGAATAGGCAAAAAATTCATCCGACAAGCTTTTCAGATACAGATTCTTCTCTATCGCTATTTTGAGATATTCTTGATTTCTGCCGTCCAGTACACCCCTTCGCTCTATCATCTGCAGATAACCGAGAGAAGCCGTGAGCGGTGTGCGAAAATCATGCGAAATGCCGGCAACAATCATTTTCAGATTTTGCCGGTCATTTTCTGCTTCTTCAATTGTTTTCTTCTGCCTGTTGGTGTAATTATTGAGCGCATTGGCAAGCTCAACAAATTCTTTGCCGAAGCTGTCTGTTGTAACAGGATGGTTCATATCAAGATCAATTCTGTCCCTCGTCTGCTTTGTAAAGGAGTGTATCTGCCTTTTATAAAATCGGCTGCGAAGCAGCAAAGCAACCACCGCCGCTAGAAGAACCACAGCTACGGATATATAAAAAAATTCCATTATTTATACCTTTTCTTTTTCATTGTGAAATATGATATTGCAAACCAGAATAATATTTCAGCAACAAAGGGAATGATAACACACAAAATAAGACTCGTGTCAATATCATTATATATGATATTTGTGAATTTCATAGTGATAAAAATATTAACCAGACCATGATTGTAATCCATATTATTTTCATTCATTGCCGTTATAACTGTAACTATACTCGCATCAACCATAACAAATCTGATGAATGCTATTACAGCTCCCGCCATATCACGGAATGCGGTCGTTATGAGTACACCGCTTAAACACAGATGCAAAAGAGTAATACTAATGAGCAGATATCTCATGCCAAACTGTTCTATGCCGCCTGTACCGTTGGCAAGTACAACATATATGTAATAAATACTTGACGATACCTGAACGATAAGCCATACGATCATACCATCAACAAAAACCTTGCTCAGAATGATATCTGCCGGAGAATTTCCTGCCATGACTTCATAGTAAGCTGTTTTATTCAAATATGCCATTCCCACAAATACACCCACTATGACAGGACATATCGTCATCAACATAACATACAGCTGTGTAATATCACATTCGATGATGTTAGTGAAAAGATCCTTATCATATCTTCCGAGGTGCAGCAAAAATGGCATCAGCATTACAGCGAAAAAAAGAAGTATGCCCCATTTTTTCAGATTGCCTGAATGCGTCAGTCTGTACCATTCAGCTTTCATCAGCTTATTCATTATGCCCACCTACCTTTGAAAGATAATATTCCTCTAAGCTTCCCTCTTCGACAACCAGCTTCATGATGGTAAGCCCGTTATCTGTAATGGTACGGGAAATTTTCTTCAGTTTGTCAAACTCCTCAAAAATATGCAGTTCATCGTTTTCCACAACCTTATAATTCTGAATATGCAGGGTATCTTCCAGAACAGCCGCTGTCTTGTTGAGGTCGTCTGTGCGTATGGAAATATAGCTTCTGCATTTTTCCTGCAGTTCCCGGTCGGACAACATCTCGATGATTTCCCCGTTTCTGATAATGATATAGTCCGTGCAAAGCTCAGACAATTCCTTCAGGATATGGCTGGAAATGAGAATCGTAATGTGATCCTTCTCTGCCATTTCATGCAGAATGTTCCTCAGATCGGCAAACCCTTCGGGATCAAGTCCGTTGAAAGGCTCGTCCAGCACAACAAATTCGGGGGAAGGGAGCAGCGCCATCGCAATCCCAAGACGCTGACGCATACCGAGAGAAAAATGCTTGGCAGGTTTTTTACCCACATCGCCCAGACCGACAAACGTAAGCAGCTCGTTGATTCTGCTTTCATCGGCAACACCCCTGACATAGCGTATATACTGCATATTCTCAAATGCTGTCATACCGCCGTCTATATAGGGTGTCTCCAAAATGAAACTCATGCGGCTTCTGCCGAAATCATCCTCTCCCTTTTTTTCAAAGAACTGCATTGTTCCGCCGGTTGGCTCATTCAGTCCTGCCATAATGCGCATGACGGTGGTTTTGCCTGCTCCGTTGGGACCAATCAGTCCGTAGATGTGTCCTTTTTTCAAATGAAAGCTGATGTTTTTCAGCACCTGTTTTTTTGAATAAGATTTACTGATATTGTCCGCTTCAAATACATATTCCATCGTTCTGCCTCCTCTTAACGCATTGATTATAGTATAAATCCGAATTGTAAAGAAAAGGTTAAGATAAAATAAATTTCAGACTGATTTTGTTTCACACTTAAAGCAGTCGGTATCCCATGCCCCAGACGGTTTCAATATATTCCTCATTGTCATATTTTTTCAGCTTTGCACGGAGGTTGCTTATATGTACTTTCACGGTATTTTCATCAAAACTATCCTCGCCGCCCCATATACTGTCAAAAATATTCGATTTGGAGAAAAGCTTGGTCGGGTTCCGCAGAAACAATTCCAGTATGTCGAATTCCTTGTTTGTCAAAGTAAGAGGTTGACCGTTGATTGCTGCTTTGCCTTCAGATCTGGAAAAAGCCAGTTTTTTGTATGTCAGCGTATCCGACTTCTGATAACCTCCGCTTCTTCTGATGACTGCTTCAATGCGTACCAGCACCTCGTCAAGATCAAAAGGCTTTGTGATATAATCGTCCGCACCCATGCGGATCACGTCAACCTTCGTCTGAACGGCGTCTTTAGCAGAAATGATGATAACAGGTGTATCGCTGATTCTGCGGATGGCTCTCAGTACCTCATCACCGCTTTTGAACGGCAGCATGATATCCAGCAGAACAGCGTTAAATATCTCTCTTTCAAATATGCTGACAGCTTCCGCACCGTTTGAAGCAGCACACGGCACATAGCCGTTTTCGCTGAGAAAGGTTTTCAGCAGATTGCGTATTTCATGGTCATCTTCTGTAATGAGTACTTTTGGTTTTGTCATTGGAATGCTCCCTCATGCCAATATGATGGTATAATATCCTGCTTATAATTATAATGGATTGCACCTGTCATTTCAACCCAAAAACGGGATCTGTGTTCATTTTCCCTTAAACAAAGAAAGCTGATGATTGCTGTCGCATACACCGAGAAAAATATCTTTTTCGTCGTGATAGCCCTGCTCATTCAGCTGTTTTTGCAGCCATGTTTTATCAAGTCCCATACGCTTCAGGTTGCTGTCAAGGATTCTGCCGTCCATGATGACCTCTGTAAAGATAGTTTCCGTTTCGGGCTTCAGGTTCATATCATTCGGATTGACCGGGCGCTTATCGCTCACGGGAAGAACTGTCAATTTACCATTGCATTCAAAGATAGCCGTCTGAATATCGTTCAGGTTGAAATATCCGGCCTGTCTGCACATAAGCATGAATTCACTCAACTCCAGCTTTGCTTTTTTCATATTGCTTCGATACAGCTTTCCGTGATCCATAATAATGGTAGGAGAACCGTTGATATACTTTCGTGTTCGGGGAAATTTACCTGTTATAATGCTGAGCGCAATGGTGATCGCTCCGTAAACAAACATGGCGGTGAGGGGTTTCCACGGCTTTTCCAGTTCCGTGGCAAGCTCCGCAGATATGGAACCAATGGTGATTCCTGTGATATAATCGAAAAAATCGAGCTGTGAGATTTGCTTATGACCTATGATTTTAGCAATAATAAAAAGTGAAACCGCCGATAATAATGAAGTCAGAATAATTTTCAGTATTTCCATTTTATACCTCCGAATTGTATATAATCATTATGCCCGAATATCTGACAGTTAAACATATATTCCGGAAATATTTCCTGTCACTCGGTCAGAAAAATAAAAAAGTAATTGTAACTGTTGACATTACAACTATTATGTGCTATATTATAGTTGTAATGGATATGGTTACAATAAAACAAATCGTTTTATTACAGCAGGCCAATGGCTGAGAAAACCGCTGGGGGAGAGGTCAATATGAATCAGGAGGAACGCAGATTATATCTTATCCAATCATTATTGGAGGAACGGGCGGAATACAGGGGAATGGAGATTCCCTCTGATACAGTACAGCAAAAACGGCTGCTTCGGTCGCTGTTCAATGTCCGTATGCCGCACCCGGTAAGCGCAGAATTTCTGGAAATACAGGATGAATATCTGAGGGAGGAAACTGAAAAAAAGGGGATTACCCGACTAGCAGCGCTGGAGCCTGTGCAGGAAGGCATTTATCTTTGGAAGGGCGATATTACAACGCTGCAATGTGATGCGATTGTCAATG
Source organism: Clostridia bacterium (assembly GCA_017475765.1). Classification (GTDB taxonomy): domain Bacteria; phylum Bacillota; class Clostridia; order Oscillospirales; family Acutalibacteraceae; genus UBA1213. The sequence goes on from JAFVEY010000042.1 coordinate 21,184, forward strand.
CTGCCAATTCTGCCATGCTCGGCTGTTTCTGTCCGTGTCATGGGTGTATTGATAA
>JAFVEY010000043.1 GCA_017475765.1 Clostridia bacterium
ACTCCGTCAGGAGGTATATTATCGTGAGAAGCGTCTGCACGATGAAGCGACAGCATTAAATGGTGCAAGACGTGAAGGAATGGAAGAAGGCATTGCCATCGGACAGGAACGGGGCATTGCCATCGGTCAGGAGCGTGGCATTGCCATTGGACAAGAACGAGGTATTGCCATTGGTCAGGAACGTGGCAGAGTAGAAGGCAGAGCAGAATTTGCATATGAGATGATAGAGCGAATGAGAAATATGGGTATGTCCGAGGAAGAAATAAGAAAGATCATGCCTTTGGAATAAACAGAGGATGACATTATAGACAAAAATTGATACACAGTATATACAAACTTTTACTCAAAGTAAAAAGCCCGGAACCTGCTGTCTGATATCGTCAGCGTTTCCGGACTTTTTTATTTTCAAAGCAGAATTATAAATTCAGTTTGCTAAAAGCTCAGGCTTCTTCCTTCCCGGAATCAGCCTTTTTGCTTCTCTTTTCTCCGATTTTTCTTGCAATATAAACTGCAGGAGTATCGCACAATGATGTAACAATAAATATTACATAGCTTGACCACATGATGCTGAGAAGCGTCGGAACATCATACGTTCCCCAGAATGCAAACAAAGTGAAAAGTGCTGTATTCAATATCTGAGAAATAAGTGTTGAACCATTATTTCTGAGCCACAAAAATTTCTTTTTGTTGCCGCAAAGCCTTTCTGTCAGCTTCCACCAGGCATGATAAAGCTGAACGTCTACTGCCTGAGATATTGCATACACAACAAGCGAAGATATCATCATTCTCGGCGTATTGGAAAATACGGATGAAATGGACGGCATGATAAAGTCAGAAGCAGACGGAACATACAGCATCCAGCTTTGGGATATGATAATAAAAAATACTGAGGTAAATACTCCGACCATTACTGCCTTATTTGCTTCTTTTTTGCTGTGATTTTCACTAAGAATATCCGTTACCAGAAATGTAACTGCAAAAAACACATTTCCCAATGTCTGCTCCATTCCAAAGGCTTCCACCATAATCAGACATTCTATATTTGCCGTTATTGTGGCTATGACCGTTACAGCATACAGACCCACTTTTCCAAAAATCCTGTATGCAAGTAAGGTTGACCCGAAAATCACTATCAAAGAACCTACCAGCAGAATTTCATTTGTTAAACTTCCAAAAACACTATACATTATTTTATTCCCTCCTGAACCTTTGTTCCCACGCCGAAGCTGAGATTATCCATTAGTATATCAATACGGCTGCTGTCTATGTACAATGGTGCAACTTTGTCCGCAAAGCACTTTATAACATCCGCATCGGGTTTTATGTCAGTCGAATTTTCATTCATTATATTGACACAGACCCTTTCAAAATATTTCAGTCCCGTTTCGATATCGTTTATCATTCCTTCTTCGTTCTGACCGCTTAGCCCAAAAAGCAGACAAACCTCATCAGCATATTCCGCTATCTGCTCCGGAGTTGCCTTTCCGAAGCCTTTTTTCATCACTTTTTCTCTGAAATCAACATCAAAGGTTTCAACGCCTGTTTTTATCTTAAGCGTTATTCCGTTTTCGGCAAAGTATTTCTTTGCGTTTATCGCCTTATTCCGATACATCAGATGACTTTCAAAGTGCAGAAGCTTTATTTTGTTTTTCAGACAAATATCCTCTATCATATCCATTGTCTGTTCATCAAGCTCGCAGAAGCTGCCGGAATTGATTACCTCAAGACTTCCGTAGGTTCCGGTTACTTTCGATAAGACCTTACTGTTCAGCCTGAAATTTTCCTCCCATGATACCGAGCTGTCAAGATGATAGTCGCAGAAGGTGCATTTTTTCCATTTGCATCCGCTTCCACGTAAAAGCACTATTTCTCTCGGATTTTTTTCTGTAATGATACTGTACCTTTCCAATCTTCTACCTCGTTTCCTTTTTACTTGGAACCGGGGGGTGCAATAGAAACAAAAAAGGACGCACCACGGCGTCCTGAAAATGCGCAATTGCACAAGCCTGAAAACATATATTTTTTCAGACCAAAGCCCGTAGTTTTGTTTAACGTCAGGATGGTTCCGAACTGACGGTTATTCTGCTGTATTAATCATTCTATCATATTTTCAATGAATAATCAACAGCAAAATGATTTAAAATCCGACAATTTTGTTTTTATCACAGTCTTTTACGCTTGAATAACGGATAAATCTATTGTATAATATGATAAATAAAACTGTAAAACGAAAGGACAATCAAAATGGATATAAGACAGGAATCACTTAAAAAACATTATGAATGGAACGGAAAAATCGAGGTCATCTCCCGTGCGCCTATCACCAACTCGGAAGAGCTTTCCCTCGCATATACTCCCGGCGTTGCCGAACCTTGTCTGGAAATACAGAAGGACTATGACAAATCCTTTAAGCTAACAAGGAGAAATAACCTTGTTGCAGTTGTAACAGACGGTACGGCTGTTCTCGGTCTGGGAGATATCGGTCCTGAAGCAGGTATGCCCGTAATGGAGGGCAAATGCGCCCTGTTCAAGGAATTCGGTGATGTTGACGCATTCCCGCTCTGCGTTCGCTCAAAGGACGTTGATGAAATTGTACGCACAGTATACCTGATTTCAGGCAGCTTCGGCGGAATCAATCTTGAAGATATAGCTGCTCCAAGATGCTTTGAAATTGAAAAAAAGCTTAAAGAAATATGCGACATCCCTGTTTTCCACGATGATCAGCATGGTACTGCCGTTGTCGTTGCCGCTGCCCTTGTCAATGCACTTAAGGTTGTAAAAAAGGACATTAAGGATATAAAGGTGGTTATAAATGGTGCAGGCTCTGCAGGAATAGCTATTGCAAAGCTGATTATGCTTATGGGAGTCCGGTACCTTACTCTTTGCGATAGTGTCGGCATTATCTGTGAAGGCGATAAAAGACTTAACAACGCAAAGGCTGAAATAGCTGCTGTTACAAACACAGAGCATCTTACAGGCTCGCTTGCAGACGCTATGAAAGGTACTGACGTATTCATCGGCGTTTCCGCTCCTGATATCGTAAGCGAAGATATGGTTAGAGCCATGAATAAGGACGCTGTTGTTTTTGCAATGTCAAACCCGACTCCCGAAATCATGCCCGACAAGGCAAAATCAGCCGGTGCAAAGGTGGTCGGCACAGGACGTTCGGATTTCCCGAACCAGATCAACAATGTACTTTGTTTTCCCGGCATTTTCCGTGGCGCTCTGGACTGCCGTGCAAAGGAAATCAATGACGAAATGAAGGTTGCTGCGGCTTATGCCATTGCTTCTCTTGTTGACGAAAAGGAACTTAATGAAGAATATGTTCTGCCCTATGCTTTTGACAAAAGAATCGGTCAGACAGTAGCTGCGGCTGTCATTGAAGCAGCCAAAAAGACAGGAGCAGCACGCATATAACAGAATTTTGCAGGGAACATATACGTTCCCTGCTTTTGCATATTGTAAGAAAGGAAAATAACTATGCCGAATTTAATTTCCATTTTTATTGACACAGAAAAGTCATGCAAAACGGTATCGTATAATTTTTTATTGATCGGTATTTGACATACGGCTGAATTTATATTATAATTGTAGCGTGAGTGGGATAAACAGCTGCGGATGCAGTGCCGAGAGGCCGCACCCGAGGAAAGTCCGGGCTCCTCAGGGCAGGATAACGGCTAACGGCCGCCGGGGGTGACCCCAGGGAAAGTGCAACAGAAAGATACCGCCTGCAATAGCAGGTAAGGATGGAAAGGCGAGGTAAGAGCTCACCGGCGCACAGGAGACTGTGCGGCCATGTAAACCCTATCCGGAGCAACACCACAGCGAAGTGTATTCATCGGCCCGATGGCTTCAGTAGGTGGCATTGAGCAGATTCGGCAACGGTCTGCCAAGATAGATGGCTGTTCACGACAGAACCCGGCTTATCGTCCCACTCGCTTCTATGATTTTATGCGGTGTTTGCAAATCAAACATCGCTTTTGTCATTTTATGTCATTTATATATTTATTTTTTGGTTGATTGATGTTATAATAGTTACAGAATCAATTCAGGGAGGTAATGATATGAACATTGAAGATATCAAAAAAAAGACCAAGAAAATCAAAAAAGAATTTTATTTTGTCAATATCGGCATAATAGCGCTGGGACTTCTGCTGGTCATATTTCCGGGACAGTCTTTGGAACTGATCTGTCGGTGCGTCGGAGGTGCTTTGGGTATATGGGGATTATTCAGAATATGGGATTACATCAAGCTAAGACAAAATAATATCTTCGGATCCTTTTCCCTCGTTCAGGGCTGCGCCCTTCTCGGCTTTGGTATATATATACTGGCAAGACCCGATACCCTTGCTGCGTTTATTATTGCGGCTCTTTCTCTGATACTTTTAATCGGTGCCGTACTAAAGCTGCAATACGGATTAGAATTTGCTTCCTTCAATTCAAAGGTTCAATGGCTGCAGGCTGCGGGAGCGGTCATTATGATTGCAGCAAGCGTTGTTGCCTTTATCAATCCTTTTGAAACAGCGAGTGTCCTGATGATTTTCCTCGGCATTTCCCTCATTGTGGACGGTATATGGGATCTTCTGACCATTATCTTTATATCCAGATTTGTCAACAGCGTAAAAGAGGATATCAAGACCGCAAAAAAATCACGGAAAAAGGATAATAAGGAATATATCGAAACCGAATATTACGATGAAGATGATTTCGATGAAGATGACAAAAAATGATGCCAGCATTAAAAAGCGATAACAAAAAATCCGACCTTTGCGGCCGGATTTTTTTGTATCATTTTTTATTTTCACAAGAAAAAGGTTTGATTTTAATACCATATTCTTCGGGTATGCAGGCACCGGGAACAGCCTCTGTGCTGTTTCTGCGGCAGACCTCTTCATAAATCACATACAGCGTCTGAACACCATTTTCCAGAATATAATAATGGCGGATATAAGGCACAAGCAAGACAAGAAGCATGAAAAACAAAACCAAAAGCGCTATGCTTGCCTGAAACACCATTACCAGCAGAACCGACATGGTCAGAAGCGCAAACAGCATTGTGACAAGCAGATGAATCAGACGCTCATGCTGCCAGAACTGTATCTCCCGGAAAAGCTCCTGCTTGAAGGCTTCAACATCCTTTATCTCCTCTTCCCTTTCAAGAAACGCACGGAGATTTTTTATATACTGCTTCAGTTTGTTACCCATATTACCGCCTTAATTCTTTTTTATTTTTCGCTCCATGATATATTCCTGACAGACAAATCCGCCGCCGATATTGGTATCCTCGGATTTCACCTTATAAAATCCGAGATGCTCATATACGTTTATGGCAAAGCTGTTCTGACGCTCCACTCTCAGTCTGATTTTTTTTATGTAACTGAAACCCAGCTCCGATTTTGCAAACATTGCATCAATATGCGCAAGCGTTTTTCGTGCAAGACCCTGACGGCGGTATTCAGCCTTGATGTAGAGTCTTGCCAGATAAACATAATCACTTTGCGGAAGAATACACATATAGCCTGCGAGCTTATTATCGGCAAGAAGCATATAATAAATATATCCCTTTGCCATCTGGTTTTTTAGTGCTTCTCTTGACTGATATTTATGAAGCATATAGTCTATCTGTTCAGACGAAAATATCCCCTTATAATAATTGTGCCACACATGATTGGCTGCTTCTTCCACTTCAATTATCTGCTTTTCTGTGGCAACAGGCATAACATCAAATCTCATTTTAACCTCACATTTCGTTCCCGTCATCCAGGAAAACTGCTATATTTTTCTGTTGAAGCCTGACCATCACTTTTCCATAAAAACAATCGGATGTTCAGTATATGCGGTCAGGATTTAATTATTTCTCCGCTCGATACGTCTTTTTGTGACCTGGGTGTCAATCAGCTCGTCCTCTGCCAACGTCAGCTGAAGAGGCGCCTTTTTACTGTACTGATACGGTTCGGTCTGACCGTTATACTTATATCCCCGATAGATGGAATGTACTGTCAGACCTGTCACAACAACACTTATGCCCAAGGAAATCAGCACTACCCTCACCATATTCGGCTTTTCAGAGCGTGATGAGGAAAGCTCCTGATACTCCTCCGCCTGCGCTGCGGCCGTTGTATTGTCACCGAGATCGTCATCCTCAGCGGCAAAAGCAAAAGATGAGATCATCAGTATTGCCGCAAAAGCAGCCATCACGGCCAATATATTTATGATATATTTCGATCTTTTCATAACAGGAAATAACCTCCCAGCAAACAGATCAATAACAGTCCTATAAACATTCCGATACCGAAAGCTGCAAGCTTTTTCTTATCAATGGGCAGCTCTCCGAAATTCTTTCCGGTCTGACCGTTCATAGCATAAAGATATTTCTGACCGTTATAATCAAACGTCATCAGCCACACCGGAAGAAGTGCATAATCCCACGATTCTCTTCTTGTGCTTAATCTCATATCATCAATGCTGACCGAGTCATAGCCGCTGATGGAATCGCTGTAAATCCTTTTGGCATAGTCAGCCAGCTCATTATCAACCTCGTTCTGCACATCCTGCCTTTCAAGATCACGCTTCTCAGCCAGAAAGCCTGAAAGATAGGACATCATAAACGGACGGTAGTCCTTATCATCATAAGGATTGACATATTTGAGTGCTTTCAGATTTTCATCACTCTTCAGCGCTGTATGCGGATAATCTCTGAAATCTATCGTACCATTTCTGATAACCCTGTAAATTTTTGTTTCTTCAAACTCAAAATCGCCCTCTCTCCATGTGCGCTTTTTCTTAGCTGTTGCACGTATGCCGCCGATTTTAAGAGAATCAACAAGCCAGTAGGGATAGTAAACACCCTTCATCATATCAAGCTGAGCGCCCGACACAAAATCCTTTGGCAAAAACTTTTTCTTGGCACAGAAATCCAGAAACTTCTGCTTTGCATCCTGTTCGGATATCATAAAAGGTATAACTCTGTTCGGCTTGAAATTGCCTGCCATTCTGTTTGATATCATAACAGGGTTATGACAGAATACACAGAAGGTCGCAGCCGTGTTTTTCTCTGTTATCACCTCTGCTCCGCAGCTTTGGCAAACATAAACGGCAGCATAAGATGAAAAATCATCATCGCTGACCTGCTCAGGTTCTTTTTTATGCTCCTGGTCGAGCTTTTTTTCGAGTTTGGAGAAATAATCGGCAAGCTCTGTCTCGGCAAATTCACTCCGACAAAATTCACATACAAATTTCTGCTGCTTCGGGTCAAACTGCAGCGGTGCATCGCAGTTAATACATTTATAGGAAACGGTTTCCATATGTCAGCCTGTGCCTATGCACAAGCCGTTCACCTCTTTTCGGGGTAAAAAATATACTTCGTAATGAATATTCAATCACGATATTTAGCATAACTTCTCTCTGCCGCTGTAAGACGACAGAGAGAAGCAAGATCAGTACAAAACAATAGGATTATACAAAATCAGCATCATTAATGGGATCGCCGCATTCAGGGCAGAATTTCGGTATAGGCTGACTCATATCCGGTTCATATCCGCACTTGTCGCATTTGATCTTCTTAGGCTGCTCCGGCTTCGGTTTACCGCACTCGGCACAGAATTTGCCTGTGTTTTCAGTTCCGCAGCTGCATTTCCATGTACCTGATGCTGCCGGAACAGGCTTCGGCTTTCCACATTCTGCACAGAACTTGCCTGTATTGCCTGTCTTACCACAATCACAGTTCCAGCCGCCTGCCGTAAATGCCGCTGCTGCCGGCTGCTGCGGCTGAACGGGCTGAGCCTGGGCAGCCTGCTGCATCTGCATCTGCTGCATATTGGCATTGGAAGCATTTCCCATAAATGCGCCGCCATACTGCATACCCATTCCGACACCCATGAAGCCTGCCATTGCTCCGTTTGCATTCGAGCCTGCTGCTTTCACACCTTCGGAAACATTCATCTGAACGAGTGTTTCTCTCATGGAAGGATCATTGAAAATAGCAACGTCATTTCTCTTATCAATCAGCGCCTGTGTTTCCTCGCTGGGAGTTACCTCCATGCTCAGATTAGACAGCTTGATACCACGCTTGCTTGCCCATTGGAATCTTTCTTCCAGAGCCTGCTGAACGCTGTCAGCAACCTCGAAATTATAGGCACCGACATCGAATACACAGATCTGTTGCATAGAGAGCTTTGTGAATGCGACCTGAAGAACATTGACGATTTCATAGTCATATCTGTTTGCCACGATTGTCTGCATATCAACAGGGCGCATATTGGTGACATCCGCTGTCGGAATAACATTCTTATAGAAAAGGAGCGGATCAATGATATCTATGGAAGTAAAGCCATGCGCACGTACTCTTGCCACTATATTGTAAACAGAATCACGATAGGAAACCGGACTCTTTGTACCGAACTTAATACCCTCGATCGGCTTAAGGTTGATATAAATGACCCTCTGTGCAGTAGGTGTCACACCGCTGAATCTGAAACGGTTGAAGGTTTCCTTGAGCGAATCACCGAACTGACCGTTCAGAAGTGACGGAAGAGAGGAATTCTTCACCTCGAAATAGCCGGGTTCTGCTGTATAGTCAACGATGGCACCGCCGTCGATCAGAAGCATCATCTGATTATCGTAAACATGGATGATGGATCCGTTTGAAACCGTAAAATCTGTTCCCTTTGTATTTGTATTTCTTGAATCATTTCTTGCTTTCATAACACCGGGACACATAACCGTTGTCTGATTCATGTCGCTGGGTTCGATGACTTCAAGCCATGAATCGGCAAGTGCGCCTCCAACCATACTCATCGCAGCTTTAATAATTCCCATTTCAATGCATCTCCTTTGTTAAAATAATTTTTTGGTCATTCTGTTTTTCTCTTTTATATCCGTAAATGTCCATCCAAAGACATCATCGGGCAGATTTTTCATGCCGGTTCCGCAGAACTCACAGAAGCTGACGCTTGAGGAGCGGAGCGGCGCACCGCAGTTGGGGCAGTTGAGTCCGATGACATCTATGACTCCTGCCTGACGTGCAAGCTCTGAATCCAGAACTCTTGCATAAGAGGTGACAAAAACTGTTTCTTCGGCAACATCCCTGCTTCCGCTGATCAGCTTGCCTTTTGAATTGACGGTATAATTCAGATAGCCGACAGCCGACTGGAAGCGGATGATCGTCATGCCATTTTCCTTGACATATTCGCTGATGACTGTCCGGTGAACAACAATATTATCATAAAAAACGCTGATATCACGGGAGCGGAGATCAGTAATAATTTCATCGGCTCTGTCGATAAGACTCGGCGCAATCGACAGTTTATCGAGGGATTTTGTATCCTTCGACTCAATCGCATTCAGATAGGTTTTGATAAATGTTTCGATCTGCGGAATGAGAGGTGTAAGCTGAAAATCGGGAAAATCCCGATGAATCTGCGGAAGATATATTCTGTCCATACCATTAAGCGGAGCAGCCGATTTGACTGTGGCATCCGTACTCTTCATATCCCTGATAAAATCCTTGGCTCTGATTTTTTTGCCGGATTCCTTTTCAAACTGCCTTATCATTATGCGGATTCTGATGATAATAACAAGTATGACAGCAACAGGCAGCGCAAAAAGCAGTCCTGCTATTATCAGACCGATCGTATTAGCAGACAAGCACCTCACCTCACAATGTATATGCTTTTGGAGCTTTTGTTAAGCATATATTTCAAATCGGGATTTCATACAACATATCTTACCGATTTGTATTATACTATTTTTTGACAACATTTGCAAGAGTAATGTGCAAATCTGCTTTAATTTCCTGAAATATATAAAAATAATTATGTATTTTTAATCAGAAAAACGCATCACCTATCAACAGATGATGCGCTGCTGTTCAGGATAACTGCACGGTGACAATAAAACCGCTGTAATTATCGCCCGATATTTCGTATTCATAATCTTGCGGAACAGGCACCTTTGTCATTGTTGTGGGGTCGGCTTCCACATAGTACACACACCAATGACCGCCGCTGCTGTCATCCATCAGAAGAGCGTTATCCTGTTTGTGGGTATGGATAATGTCTATATATTCCTCAAATGTCATCTTATTGTTTTCGATATATTCAGAATGAGGTATTCCGACATATCTGAAATGCCATTCTTCGTTGGAATAGCCTGTGATATTCTCCTTGCCCTTCGGGTAGCGGAGAATAAAGCCGTATTTGCAACAATTCTCGTTGATCCATGAATAAATGCCTTCACCATTATATTTGATTCCCGACTGTCCCTCAACATTAAGGTCAAGATCGAATACATAGCCTGTCTGATGTTCGCTGTAACCCGGAGGAGCAACCCATTTTTCGGCTTCCTCCCAGCTTCCTGAGCTGCTGGCCTCTTCATTGAAAAGGCTTGCCTGAAGCTCATAGCTGCGGTAGCCGCAGGCTATCATAATGTCCGTACTGCCGTAAATGGATTCAAAATCATCAAAAAGTGCATTGACGTTATCCACAATGGAAGAATCAAGGCTTACGCTGTTATCGGTTACCACATAAGAATCTGATTTGGTGCTGAAAATAGATTCCACATTTTCTCCGTCATGGTGACACGAAAAGTCTTTGTTGACCAGTATCAGCTTTCCATCATAGATCTCGTCATAATATTTTTCGATATTTGTCATTGTGCCGAAAAGGGCAGAAGCATTGGTCACTTTATCTTCTGCCTTTGACGGTTCAGCAACAGAAGGCTCAGTAGGCAGAGACGTTTCCGGTGACGAGCTTTGCGGCGATTCGGGAGCAGATGTGCGAGAGCTTTGCACAGGTTGTGAGGACGGCTCCTGCACAGCCAGTCTTCCGGAGAGAAGCTGCACCAGATATACTGCCGAAAAAAGGATGCAGGATATGAACAGAACCGTACACATGATTGTAAACTGCTGTCTGAAGGTGATAGGCTTGTCAAAATCTATTTTCAGAAATTTCGGCATTTTTATATAATTCCAGAATTTGAGATATTGCAGATATTTTTTTATATCAAATTTTTTATCATTCTCTGAGCTGTTCATATTAATTCCCTTCGTGAATCGTAAATATAATACTATAACTAATCTGATAAGGATGATCTATATTATTTTATCATATTTACGATTTTATTTCCACATAAATACAAAAATTTTGCAAAAATGAGCGGATATTCCATGACGGGAATATCCGCTTTGTAAAATTACTGATTTTTATCTTTTTTCTTTCTGTTGCCGAGTACCACCAAAAGAATGATGACTGCAAGCGAAACACAAACAGCAAATCCTATGATACAATATTTGATAATGTCATCACCGGTAAGCTCAAATCCGGGCTTATCAGGTTCGTAGGAGGTGGAGCTCACACTGCCGCCGGGGTAGTGAGAAGAGCCTGAATATTCACTTGGTTCGGGATTGCTTGGTTCGGGTGTCGAGGAACCGGGTTTTGAGCTTTCGGTTGCGATATCATTCGTCACAGTAAGCTCAACTATTTCTCCGATATCCTTGACATATTTTTCGTTTTCGATTTTAAGAGTACCGTGATGGGTAACATTAAATTCGTGGGGCGTGGGATCAAGCATATAACCTGCAGGTGCTTCTGTTTCGATGAAGCGGAAGGTCGCAAACGGAAGCTCCTCCACAACAATCTGACCATTTTTATCCGATGTGAGGGCTTTCTTGAAACGCTTCCAGTAGTAGGTGCCTGTTTCATCCTCGCCAAGTTCAAGACCGTCCCTGAGCTTGGAAGGATCGGTGTAGTAGATCTTCTGCCAGAAAGAGAAGGTTGCGCCGGGCAGCTTGATATTATCATAGCCGACCTTGGTAAGAATAACAGCGCCCTGAAAATCCTGATCACGGTTGTCAACATATTTGGGTACGATGGAGATATCATAGTCAAGACCGTTGTCTGTGGCAAGGGGAACTGTGAGAATCATCGGCTGGATCTGAACAACCTCTTCACCCATCGGCTGCATTACGAGGTAGGTTTTGTCCAGGGGAAGATCTGTGAAATTAGCTTCGCCGTCAACATCAAGCCAGCTGATCGTTCCGGTGATACCGTTTGCTTTGGTAAATGCGGATGCAATATTTGCAGCTTCAATGTATTCATCGGTGGTTGTTGCCGACTCGATACCGATATTCGCAGGAGCAAAGGTATCGTTAATGACGATCGTCCCGTTTTCATACGAGCCGATCTCGATAAGATAGAGCGGAATACCCTCGAAATCAGGTTTCACGACAATTTTGATCGAGCCTGTTTCCGGAGCAGCAAGAACCTGCGACGCCGATGCTATGAGAGTCATGCAGAGCATACAGAGCGTGAGCAGGACTGCCGATATCCGTTTAAGAATTGTTTTTTTCATAATGATTCCTCCGGTTTCGAGGTCATCCATCTGAGCCGTCGGGGGGCGGATCGGAATTCTGACCGGTTGATGGTTCGTTCTTTTTGCGCTTCTTTTTATGGAATGTGGGAACAAAAAGTATTATGAATATAATGAGTACAACAGCGCTGACAATAAATAAGCCGGCATACCATACAATAGTTCTGAAAGGAATTTTTTGTTCTTCCTTGTGGATGACCGGCCACGGGTCTGTTGTTGCCATTTCCTGAGTTTTGTAGGGAACACGGATTCCTCTGACAAGGAGTCGGTGGCTGTTGATTCCGTAGGGGGTGCAGGTTACGAGGGTGACATAATCCTCTGCATCTGTGATCTGAATATCATCGGTTTCGTAGGGGAGAACCTTTTTGATCTGATCCACCTTGTAGGCAAGCACCTTGTCAAGAGAATGAATATAAAAGGTATCGCCGGGTGTGAGCTGGTCGAGGTCGGTAAAAAGGTTAGCCGAGGGCAGACCTGTGTGGCCTGCAAGGACACAGTGGGTGCTTTTTCCGCCAATAGGAAGAGAGGAGCCTTCCATGTGGCCGACGCCTTTCTGAAGTACATCGTCCGACATACCGTGGTAGATCGGGAGATAGACATTGATTTTAGGAATTTCTATGTATCCGATACTGTCCGAAACTGCCAAAAGGTCGTTATATTTGATAGATGAGGTGATTTCGGTTTCATGCTTTGCAAGTGCTTCGTTATAAGCTTCGGCTTCCTTCTGCATTTTAACGATCGCATCGTTGCCGAGGTTCTGAATCACCTTATCATAGCTTGCTATTTCGGTGTGGGCGGTGTATTCACCGTACCAGTTGGATATAATAGGATACATAAAAATTCCGATGCCGATGAGCAGGACAAGAAAAATCCCGACAAGCGGCAAACGGCTTTTTATTTGTTTTTTCAGAGAAGCCAATCAGGATCACTCCGATTCAGAGATGGGGAATTCACGGGTCAGGCAGTGCCGTCCGGGGGTGCCGGGGCAGTATGAGCTCCGTTTTGTTTCGTCTTAATTGAGCCAAGGAGCCAAATCAGAGCAAATATATACAGTAACACAGCGACAATCGCTATGGCTGCAATCACGGTAATCTGATGGGCAATTTCCGAGGAAAGTGCATCATCAGCGGAATTGTCGGCTTTCGGGGAGGACGCCGTGGAAATGAGTTGTTCGGGAGTATAAGGAATCCGGACACCACGGACAAGAAGCCGTTTGTCGTTAATACCGTAGGGGGTGCAGGTCAGGAGAGTCAGATAGTCCTGACCGTCAACAACTGTGAGAAGCTCGGTTTTGTCGGGCGTTACTGCTTCTATGCTGTCAACCTGATACGCAAGAATCTCATCAAGAACGTGGATATAGAAAACATCGCCGAGAACCAGCTGATCAAGTTTTGTAAACATATCGGCAGAGGGCAGACCTGTGTGGCCTGAGATTACCGAATGGGTCGATTTTCCGCCAACGGGCAGGGAGGTATTTTCAAGATAGCCGCAACCCTTGGCAAGAACCTCGTCTGTTGTGCCGTAATAAACGGGCAGATAAACATTTATGGCAGGGATATCGACATAGCACATCAGACCGTTTTCATCACAAAGCGATTTTTCCAGTCCGTCATTATATTTGCCGTTTGCGATATCCGCATTATATTTTTTTGCATTTTCAAATTTATCATCAATCACATCTTCGGGCATTTTCGCAACCTCGACATCGTAATCGGATATAACGGTTTTGGATGTCGAAAGCGAATAGACATTGCTGACCATCGGATAAAGTATTGCTGCAATGCCTGCAAAATACAGGCAGCCGATGGCAATAAAAATGAAAATGTGCTTTGCTTTAAGGAAATTCAATCTTATGTTCCTTTCAGGAATGTTGTTTCGGGGATATTCACTATCGGAACCCCTCTGGGCTGCGCATAACTTCCGCCAACGAATCAGCGTTTTTCGCCTACTTGCGACCTCTCCGTTCCCTTGCTTTCCAAAACCTTCGCTCTCTGAATTCAGACAGACCGAAGATTTTGGAAAGCCTGCTCTCCTTGAATAAGTAAGGAGAGCAAACTTTATTATGTCAATAATTTGTTGGGTCAAAGCGCCATGTGTTTGCATTGATCAAACCCACCGCACATCATCCATTGCACATTGTACATTGTACATTGCACATTGAATTATTCCTCAGTCTTTCTCTTCTTCATGTAAACCACGAACAGGAAGCCTGCCAGCAGCACAACAGCTGCGCCGCCTACTGTAAACAGTACTGTACCCATTCCGCCTGTGCCGGGGAGAGAATCAGCCTTCGGATCTTTAACAACAATTGTATAGTCACCATGAGTAGAAGAGTTTGTATCTGTAAGCGATACAGTATCGCTTGTTGTCAGAGAAACTTGATAAGTGTTAAACTCTGTGTCTGTTTCTTCTTTAGCTTTTACTGTAAACGTAATGTCACTAACAGTCCTGTGACCTGCAGGAGCTGTTGTTTCATGAAGGGTATAGGTACCGGGTGCAAGATAACCGAAATCAAATTTACCATTATTATCTGTTGTGAAGGTTGTAACCTGAGTCGGAGCATTCGAAGCAGCATCAGTATCTTCTGTTACGGTTGAATCTGTAATCGTGTAATACTTATTACCATTCTTATATACGGTCTTTGATATAACTTGGGATGTTTCTGTGTCTGTATATGTATATGTATAAATTTCATATACTACACCATTAACAACTTTTGTGGGATTAACATTATTGCTGCCTTTTTTAAGTGTAAACACGGCACCTGCAAGCTTTATGGTTTCAGAATCTTTTTCTACCTTTTCAAGATCAATTTCGCCTACGTATGTTGTAACTGTATCTTTTTTATTTGGTGTGGTAGGCTCATCAGGCTTATCATCTCCACCATCGGGATCTGCATAACCACCTGTTGAGAAGTTATTACCATATGTAAGAGTAGCTGTGTTCGGGTTACCTGTCTGACCTTGATGAGCTGTGTCATAATCAGCAACAGTTGCTGAACCTAAAACTGCGCTGTCACTAACTGTTGCTTTAAAGGTTACTGTAACATCAGCCTCTTCATTTGCCTGCACAACATAACCAGGAATCGTTACTGTAAAACCATCTGTTCCGGCTGGTCTTTTGACTTCAACTGATTGAGCGGTTGCCGGTAAATGATTCGCACTATCTACTGAATCTTTAGCTACTGTACCTGCAGCAGTTGCAGCACCATTTGTATAAACAACTATGTCACCAAACTTTACAACAACATTAGCTCCAGCTTCAGTAAGGTCACTATTAATTGTAATACCCGATGAAGGATCATCTCGAATAATAAAGGGTTTTGTCTTTTCACCTGTTACATCATCTGCATATTTAGGAAGTTTTGTCGTAATTGTATAGTCAACTTCAGAACCTTTTGTACCAACACTTGTATCACCAGTTGATGAGAGTTCTCCGGAAGTTGTACTCGTAATCTTCTTTTCAAATGGAAGGGGATTTGCTTTCGATGTAACTGTTGTTACAGAATCACCAGTAGATGTTATTGTAACAAGTGCAGGCTGAATAATAACATCCGTATCCGCTGATGTAGGAACAACAAGATAATAAGCTGTACCAGCAACTTCTGCTCCATCTGCAGCATCATTATCAAGTATTACACCTGAAATATTCTCAGATTTAATTTTTTCATCTTCTACTGTCGCATCTTTATCAAGAACCAGATATTTAGCTACACTACTTGCACTAGTAGTCAATTGTTTTTTAAGACTTCTTGCAAGTTCATTAACTTTTTCAGCCGACAAACTACTCAAATCCGAAAAATCAGTACTGTCAATAGTAGTAAAAGGAGTATTCCATGACCACACTTTTGTATCAGCATCCTGCTTTGCAACCTGATATACCTTTACATTACTAATAACATAATCGCCTTTAGTGCCTTCTGCTTTAATCTGGCTTACAACAATCGTTTTTGCGTCACCTGTCGCCGCATTAGCACTAAGACTGACCGCCCCCATGCTCAGGAGCATAGCCATTGAGAGAACTGCGACTCCTGCTCTTTTAAAAGTTTTCTTTTTCATAAGAATACCTCCAAATAATTTTGTGTTTTGTTTTTTTGCCGTGCGGTGGGTGGATATGGCAGCCGCACCGCACGGCAAACAAACTGCCATATTTTATTCCTGCGTTTTTTACTTCTTTTCTCTGCCGCTCTACCTCCCCCTGCTTTCAGTTATTTCAACTGTTGACAATTTCTTTTTGTATATCACAACCGCAATGCCTGAAAGCAGTATTGCGATAATGCCAAAGGGAAGTAGGAAGATCAGCGGGCTGCCGCCGGTTTCCGGCATGGTGATGGGTTCCACCTGATTTTTAACAGTTACTTTTTCGCCGTTGTCACTATCTATTGTTTGCAAAACAGTTGAATCCAAATTGTTGTATTCCACATTATTGGATGATAACTTTTTATATCCGGATGGAATACTGCTGTCTATTTCCTCAACAGTATATGTAGTTCCATACGGTATACCGCTTATAGTAACTATACCATCACTAGGCTTGATCTTTACATCAAATGAATTATCCTCACCAATCACCGCACCTGTTGCAGTACCGCCCGAATGGTTATACGAAATTGCATAGTTTGAAACTGCTACACCTGTTGCCGGAGTAAGGCATACCCTAACAGTAAACTCTGTTGTATTTGTT
Organism: Clostridia bacterium; assembly: GCA_017475765.1. Lineage (GTDB taxonomy): Bacteria > Bacillota > Clostridia > Oscillospirales > Acutalibacteraceae > UBA1213. Next base: position 17,050 of record JAFVEY010000043.1, read on the forward strand.
GTATATTGAGTTGTACCATCCAAGTCATATAATTCCTTAACAAGTTGAATGTTGCCGGTTTTACGCTTATTAAATGCAATAGCCGTAGTATTTCCATCTATTTCGGTCGGATTGTCAGCTGTACCCAAATTTACAGAATAGTCAGAATTCAATGTGTACATCTGGGTTGCATCATTACTACCAAGCTCTGTTATATAATACTTAGTACCCACAGGAATATTTTTGATCTCAATACTTTCTCCTGCTCTTAGCTCAAATGCATTATTAGCACCATCAATCTGTGCTAAGGTGCCTGATTCCGTAGTACCGTCAAGTTTTGTACGAATATACGGAACAGTATTATCCCTATATTCTTCGTCACCAACCGTTGAACCGAATATATTGCTGAACACTATCTGGAACTTGAATGTTGTTGTAATATCTGTCACAGAGTCGCCTTCAAGTATTGCCTTCTGTACAACAAGATTAGCCAAATTCGGCTCATTTGCAAATACCTGACGAAGATGAACATATGCACTTTTTGAATCTGTCGGATCAGAAAAATTAAATTTCGTTACGATATTTCCATTGCTATCTTCAGCCTGAAGATTAATAATACCATAATTACTGTAATTCGTCGTACCTGAATACATAGTTTCAATGTGATTCATCGTAGTATTCTTAACATCATTACCGTTATACATACCTGCATATCTAGGTCTTATTGCATTTCCGGTATCCGTTGTGCTTTTGGTATACGTCTTGTAATATTTGCTGACAGTTCGCTCACTTGCTTGAGAATAACTGTCTCCGGCAGTACCTGTCGGTTTATATAGTGTGTCAAGCTGCGTTACCTTCATCTTGCTTCCTGTCTGGAACTGTTTCGAAATACTTGCAAGCTGCCCGTATTGTAAAGGAATAATACCATCAGTCAATGTATTGCGGTATACATTTGTTGAACCAAGATTATAATTTGCAGTATTACTAACATTACTTGATGTAGTATTTAAAGCAAACGGATCGTTCATTCTATAAGTTACACCGCCACCAGAATCGTTCACAAGATACGAATATATCTCACCTTCTGTTTCATTATCTTGTTTGGTTCCTGGTGAAAACTTTTGCGAGGTTTTAGTCTGTTTATACACTGTTTTAGTCAATGTATAATTTGTATCTGACCAAGATGTATTCCCTACATCAGTCCACACAACCTCATTCTTATTGTAAATATCAATAATATTGTCCGCACCCTGCATGTTTTTCAATTTGCCATCTACATATGTCGTTATTAGTGTCACATGACTTGACCAATCACTCCAAGCATTTGTTGTAGTGCTATATTCTTTTGTATATGTTCCTTGTACTCGAACAAATATTACTGTATTATATCTGTCATCATATGGAACTCTCCAAATATATTGGCTTGAATCCACTTCTGTTGCTGTAACATACTTTGCCTTATCAGTATCATTATTAAACATATATGCTCCAACTACGCAACCATCATTTTTCCACCAACTTTTCGCCTTAAAATAGATATTGTCTATATCATTATAAGTAACAGTTGTAGGTGTTGTACTGATCGAATTCTGCCCACTCAAATCAGTAGTGAGATCAAGGCTTTGATCTGTATTTTTACGAGTTATATATTCATACGTGGGAAGTCAATAGCTGCTGTCATATACCTTACCGGGATCAGTACCCTGATTCTCAATCTGATAGGCAAATTGATCGTTATTAGCTACTTTCACAGTTGATTTTAAAAATGCAGAGTTTACATTACTGAAGTCTGTATCTTCCTGAACCTCATAATTCGTAATACTCAAAGGCAGGTTAAACATAACATAAAGATTGGAATTAAGCATACCTCGCTCCATATAAAACATTCTGATCGTATGCTTTCCTGTTGTAAGATAACTGTTTACATCGGTTGTTGTCAAATCTGTCATCTTACCATTTTTGCTGCTTGACACAATTGAAGAATCTGATGCGTAGCCTACCGAGCTGACCCATGTAGTCTTATCCTTGAAATTAATTTCTCCAAGTGCATTTTTATGTGCACCACCCATATCAAGAATCAATTGATCATCGATAAATACCCACACATCATCATCACCCTGGAATGTAAAGGTAATAGGTGTGCCATCAGGCGTTCCGTCAATAGTGCCGTTTTCGTTCAGATAGAAATCTATCGAATACTTTACACCAAATCCATAATGTAAAGCATCACTATTTGCACCGCCATCTTCTGGTTTATTGAACGGGAAAAGACCATATGTCTGACCGGTTGAATCAGATTTTCCGCTGCCTGTTGTACCATAATTATCATACACAAGATTTTGATCTCTTTTGTACTTATTTAATTTTCCATTTTCATCAACATACACCGCATAATGCTGCGAATCAAACACATAGTAATTACCACTATACTTTTCCTGAACATTACTCAGCATATGCGTAGCAGTATAACCATTGGCAAAACCGGTTTCTTCAACCTGAGCACTTGTCCGTTCAAAAAATGGGAAATCAAGATTTTCATAACTTTTTATGTAGCTTCCCAAATTAACTGTTGTGTTTTGAGAGGTTGTGAAATTATCTCTGCCGTCTCTTGTCCACCAACTAGTATCAAAATACGGAACAGTTTCCGTAGAATTGTAAGCAAGAAGTTTACCACTATCGCTGTTTGCACTTAACTTCGGATTGACAAGTCCCTGTGCAACTGCATTATAGGGATAATATGTACCTGAATTTTGATTCTCTGTTCGATATGCTAAGTTTGCTGCCCATGTAAAATTAGCAAGCTTTTTACCAAAACCAAAATTCATGTAATAACCATCTTCTTGTTCTTGGCTAATATAATACATATCCGAATCTTTGTTATGGCCCGCTCTTTGTGCTTGAGCTGTGGCGGATGTATAAGCCTGGCTACTTGTTTTCCAATTATTGTTTGTATATGGAAATCCTAGATCCGTACCGGTATAAAGCGGCAGCCAAAACTGACCCAAATACATAGGATATGTAGTCTTGCCATAATTAGAAGCACTAAGTGCCTCATTTATCGCCAGATAAGGTCTTTTTGCATTCGCTTTTTCCGAAGCCTCCTTCTTACTGGTGTTATCTTTAACACCATCTCCACTTCCCCACATAGGTTTTGCTGTTGTGTAAGTATATTGAGGGTTTGCCTGATCAAAATAATCATACTGATAATCATACATATCAGCTCTGACAGTAATATACTTTTGTCCGTCTATGTCATTGTTTTCACTCTGCACGGTATATTTGCCAGCCATAAACGCAACATTATCGTTGATAGTTATAAGATTGTCACTATCCGTTGCTGACCAAAAAAGATTATATGTTGCATTATTATAAACTACTGAAATAATACCATTATTTGACTGTGTGGCAGTAACTTCCCCTGTTGTTACATAATTTGCATTACCATCGGTGGTAACAGCTGTCGTATTTACACCTTCAACTTCTATATTATTGTATCCGGACGCAAACTTTTCATCAAGGTATACCACCTTCGAACCATCACTAATGGATGTTCGATTTTCATCATAATAACAAAGTGCCTTACCATCGCCATAATCCAAAGTCGAGTCGGAAAATTCTGTAATACCATAATAAAATGTTCGACCGAGAAGTTTATTGTCGCTAAATATATATTGTTTAAGAATTTTAGGAACATTATGTTCGTCAACCACACCATCTTGATATATCTCCACTTTTGTATAAGGTGCAGATGTACCGGAATCAGGCACGGTTATATTTGTATATTGCGTTCTTCCGTTAAAACTTCTAACATTCCAGTTTGCCGTGCAAGTACCATCATCTTTAAGATATACACTATCCGTTCCATTTGTAAACTTTATTATCAGCTTTGCTGTGCTTGAACTCATGTTGAATAGATTAAACGTCTGTCCGACATAACCGTTAAGCTGCCAATTATAATCGCTTACACTATTTGCCCATATGTTACGCTTTGCAGAAGATCCTACATTAAAACTACCACATACATAGTAAACCTTTTCATTTTCTATTCCGCTACCTGCACCTCCTGTTGTTACATCAATGGACTGTTTATTAGCATCTCCTGTCCAATTGTCAGTCGAATTAAAGATAATTGAACTTGGTTTTGAAGAAAATGTTATACTGTATATTTTACCGTCACTACTCTTTGATGCAAGAGTGGGCTCAAGTTTCATTTTATAAAAAGTTCCTCCGCCCGAAGAACTTTTGCTATCGCTGTAACTTCCTGAAACTGCTTCCGTTTTCGACCATACATACATCTCCATATCCTTGGTCCATCCGGAAGTTCCAACGTCCTTTTCATTATTATATGTATCAAAATAAATGGTAATCTCATCATCTGCTGCCTCAGCGCCAAAGCCTCCCCAAAGCTGAGTAGGAAAAATGCCAATAAGCAGCATAAGGACAACAAGCACCGCCGTGCCCGCCATGAATCTGTTTTTAATCACTTTGGTCATCAGAATCACCCTCCGTGTGAATTACGTATTGCGATATATTATCAATTCTTAGTTAAATGTGCATATTTTAATTAATTCACATTTGTTATATTCGTACATATCAATTTAGTTTATATCATAACCTATTTCCAAATTGTTGTCAACACCTTTTTTGGCAGATTTACATAAATTCTTGATAACAGCTTTGAATTTAATTCAACATTAGCAATAATGTCTCATTTGCATAGATATCATACAACGCTTTTTCACAACTGTCAATACGTTTTTTCTGCCATTTTGTCACGTATGTAATGATTTTTTTGCTATAATTATACAAAATCACAAATATGTCTGATTTCATCCCCCTAAAACCTTCTCTACATTATAGTGTATATGATTTTCTTTTCCCAAACGCTTGACAAACCATAGTTCAATCCCCCATCGCCCATTTCTTTTTTATATCAAAAACCTTGACATCCGTATTTACCATACAGTCACTCCGCATTCATGATAAAAAAATCTTTACATTATAATATAAAAAGTGTACAATATAATAAACATTTAGCCGGCGCTTTCTTTCGCCTGCAATCCAAGGAGTTGACCGATTTGTCTAAATATATCCGCACCCTGCTTCTGATACTCGCAGCAGCAGCGCTTTTGCTCCTGCCCTCCTGTGCGCCCTCCGCACCCGAATCAGCAGAGCTGCACACTTCCCTTAATGTTTCAAAGGGCTTCTCAGGCTCACGAACTATCCGACTTGTCATTCCCTCTTCTGTTATTACTCCCGGTTCGGAACAAGCTGAAAACCTTGAAACCGTCATTCGCCGTCATTGCCCCCCTTCTCTTTCCTACACAGCCTCCTCCGACAGCTCGATCAATTATATCTTCACTCTCTCCTTTTCTTCCTTTTCCGATTACAACTCCAAACTTACCGACCTTCTCGGCTCCCCCCCGACCGTCATCTTCTCCAACCCCGACACACCCATCACGACCGGCTGGCGCATTCAGGAATATTTCCAGTCCTCCCAGCTTCTTTCCTGGATCTCGGACGGTGCAAAAACTGAAAATCTTCCAGATCTTTCCCTGCATTTTTCCGAACCGGAAACATCCGTCACCTTCGGCACATCCTCTGTAAAAACGACCCCGACAATCTCCGTGAACTGTCTCAACGGTTCCCCCATTGATTCGATCAAAATCTCCACGCTGAACAAAAAATCCACCTTTGACCGCACCATTTCGTTCACAATCTCTCAATCCACCTTCGACTCTCTCGGCTCGGATTTCTCAGACTACTTCTCTTCTGTGACAGATTCCTCCGCTGATACCTCATGGCAGCTTGAACAAAACAAATACATCTATACCGTTTCCTTCACCGATATCACCCTCAAACAGCTAGAAGGCTACACAAACCGTCTCCTTTCCTCTGTTTACGGCGATATCGACTATCTCGACAAAACGCAGGGTTCCACTCCCCTCGCCTTTCAGAATTCCTTCACGGAAACCCTCGATTTTTCAAATTATATCGGCTCCTCCGGTTCTGATGTTCCTGTGGAATATACCTACTCCCTCGCCGATCATTCAAAACCCGACCAGCCCCTGATCTATTCTGACCTCGAATGGTCTCCTGCCGATATTCCCGAAAATTCCGATTCCTACTCTGTTACTGTCACTTCCCAGTCCCCCTCTCTTACTGTAAAAATCAATGACGGCAAACAGTATGTTCCCGTTTCTATTGATATATCCCTCACACCCCTTGACGGAGAAAACCTTTCAAAAACCTACGCTTTTCGCTATGACATAGCTGACGGCGGCATTGAAGCTGCGGAATACACGCTCTCCTATTTTGCTTCTCTTGACCTCCTTCCGAACCAATATGTCGAAGGCGGTCAGGCTGTCTGTGCAATATCATTTTCGGGTACTCCTGCCGAGCTTAACTCAAAAATTACCGATATTTTCGGCGATTCCAACTTAATCTCCATTACCTCCTCGAACCCGTTCATGACCCTCCGCACCAAAAAGCAAATCAGCGACCATACTGATTTATCCTCTCTTCTCACAGGCAAGAACATTGACACCCCTGTAAACTACACGCTTCTTCCCCGTGACGGAGAAAAAGCCGAATCACTTTCTCTTCAAAGACCGTCCGACACCGACCCGACCGCCGCCGAACTCTCTGAAAACGGCATATTTACTCTCTCACTTGCCGGTACTGAGGGCGATCTCTATTCAACCGTATCTGTCGCCAACTGGCAGGATATCATCATTTTCCTGCTGATCTCTCTCATTCTTATATTAATAACATCCGCTCTCATATTCATTCTGCGTTCCCGCAAGCCGCAATCTCCGGCGCTCAATGGCGGCGAATCCTCTGCACCTCCCATGCCGACTCAGAAAAAGCGCCGCCCTCTCCCTGATTCCACAAAAAAAGGAAGGTAAATCCCATGCAGACAAAATTATGTATATTTGACCTTGACGGAACTTTGATCAATTCACTTTATGATCTTGCCGATGCCATGAATTATGCCCTGAGAAAAAACAACTTTCCCACCCATGACCGTGAAAAATACCGTTTCATGGTCGGTTCGGGAATTTCCGTCCTTGCCGACCGTGCGATGGTCGTCCCCGAAGGCACCGATTCTGACATTAAAAAATCCATTCTCTCTGATTTCGATGAATATTATCATTCACACAACACAGATCTTACCCGACCCTACAACGGTATTCCGGAGCTTCTGAAAGCACTTCGGGCTAAAGGCATCCAATGCGCCGTGCTTTCAAACAAACCTGACAAATTTGCCGCCGGAATCGTCAATTCCCTATTTCCGACAGGCACATTTTCAGCAATATGGGGTAAACGTGACGATTACCCCCGAAAGCCTGATCCCGCATCGGTTCTTGCTATCATTAGTCAACTGAATGTAATTCCTGATGACTGTCTTTACATTGGTGACAGCAATGTTGATATTCAGACGGCAAAAAATGCCAATCTGAGAAATGTCGGTGTCAGCTGGGGATTTCGTCCTGTTTCGGAGCTTTTGGAAGCAGGTGCCGATTTCATTGCCGAAATTCCCTCCGATATACTTACTCGTCTGTGAGGTAACACTATGCCGCAAACTCCAAAAATAAACTACCAGCTTGCACTCGACAAAACTCTTTCGGAAATAACCGCCGCAAACACCAGACCCTCGCTTCTGCTTCATAGCTGCTGCGCCCCGTGCAGCAGCTATGTTCTTGAATATCTCACAAAATATTTTGATATCACCGTATATTACTATAACCCCAATATTTCTCCCGAAAAGGAATATACTCACCGTGTGGACGAAATCAGACGGCTTATCTCTGAGATGTGTCCGTCCGTCAGCTTTATCGAAGGAAAATATGAACCTGAGCGCTTCTATGAGATGGCAAAGGGTCTTGAAAGCGAACCGGAACGTGGCGCAAGATGCCTGAAATGCTACCGAATGCGCCTTGAAGAAAGTGCTAAGGCTGCTCTTTCTCTCGGCTCCGACTATTTCACCACTACACTTTCGATATCTCCGCAAAAGGATTCCGCTGTCCTGAATGTAATCGGAGCGGAGCTCAGCGAAAAATACAATATTCCCTATCTGTATTCCGATTTCAAAAAACGTGGCGGATATAAACGCTCCATTGAGCTTTCTGCCGAATTTGGACTGTATAGACAGAACTTCTGCGGCTGTATATTTTCAAAAGCAGAAGCTGAACGGAGAAATCAGAAAACATAACCATATAATGAAAAGGCGTTATCAATCAGAGCTTGCCGCTTCAATTGATAACGCCTTTTATATTAGATTTACGGATTGGCAAAAAGCCTTCCCAGAGTTGTTTGACGCTTAAGGTCTGATACATAATTTTCATAACCCTGAATATCCGGATCCGATTTTGAAAGGATATCTCCCTGCTGATGAGTCCCAAAGCCCTGATCGGCAAAGCACATTTCATCAATACTGATATCATTGAGTTTTTCGTATCTGATAACATCGTCTATCGTGAATTTCATTGCCTTCTGCGTTTTCTCAGCGGTGCTTTCATCCTTGGCAGGCAGCTCAGCGCTAAGCTCCGCTCTGATCGCATCCTCACTTTCGGAATTCAGCTTTCCCGAAACAACAGACGAATAAAATGTTTTTACTGCGCTGCTCAGAGTCAGCGCATCCTGCTTACTTAAATTTATTTTCAGTTGGTTGTCTGTATTGCTGCCCTGAAAGTTCTCACTTTCTTCATCATTAACGGTACTGCTGCTGCCGTATATTGTTTCATCAACCGTATCCTTCAGTTCGCTTGCTTCACCGAGCATACTGTTAAAATCACTATTAAGACTTTCCTGCGCTTCTTTCAATTCATCACACGCACACATTGCAAACGCCATCATTCCTACAAGTACCATTACTGCCAGCTTCTTCATTTTAACATCCTCCTCGTTTCATGTTATGGGCATATTCTGCACCTATACAGCAGCCTTTCATCGCCTCGGTAAATTTTCACCACAAAGAATTAATATGCCCGTCAAACTAAAAAGTGAACATATAGAAATCTATATGTTCACAAAAAATGACGAATAAAAAGTTCGTCATTTTTGTTGATAAATTTATTTCAAAAAATGTAATATATAATTACTAACAAATAAAAAAGACATCTACAACCCATCAGTTGTCCCCACAACCAATGGACGTACGCCGGAAAGGTACTGACTATACCCCTCGACTTATAGACGCCATTCTTAGGCTTATTATAGCCTATTTGAATATATTTTGTCAAGTTTGAATACCTTTTTTGGAGTGCGAATCTTTGGGTATTTTGGCTTGACATTCTTTTTAATTGCCTTTATGTCAGCACATAGGCATGAATCTGTGTGATGACATAAGAGCGAGCCAATAAAATGGGACAATGATTGCTACCTTTCCGAATACTGGGTAAGGATTTAATCCTGTTTAATACGCAAATCGAAGTAGTTGTATAGTTAAACGATGACTGTCGGGAAGACAGACTGAGTGCAAAACCTGTAAATCGCTGTATTGCGTTGGCTGACTATACCACGAACCTTTCTGCAGGAGAAAATAATCTTCTGATAAGGGAATAAGTAATACTTACACCTTTATCGGAGGATAATTCTCTCAATAAAATAGCATAGGCAAGAAACATATATTCCTTGCCTATGCTATATTCTTTGGTGACCCGGACGGGAATCGAACCCGTGTTACCGCCGTGAAAGGGCGGTGTCTTAGCCGCTTGACCACCGGGCCAACTATATAGTAGCGGTAGTGGGATTCGAACCTACGACACTCCGGGTATGAACCGAATGCTCTAGCCAACTGAGCTATACCGCCATTTGAAAACTGACCATCAATAATCAGCTTTATTATTATATTACAGATAGAATCATTTGTCAAGTTTTTTTGATGAAATTCTCAGAAATATTTTATACTAAATGCAATATAAAATAAAATTATACAATATGGAAATTTTACAAGCTGTAATATTTTGATTTTTATTTTTCTTTAAAAGAATTCAACAGTTTTCAACATTAAAATGTTGAAAACGTGGAAAACTTATTAACAGACGTGTTGAAACATATATATTGATTATTTTAAAAAAATCTGTATTTTATCCACTATATATAGGGTTTTTTCAAAAAACAAGGCATATTTCAAAGTAATATTTCCGCAGAAATTTACAAACCGTAAAATCTTTTTAACACTTTCAACTTTTCGATGTTGAAAACTTATTGATTTTTAACTTTTACAATTTGTAAAATATTCTTTTCTGAGGATAGAAAGATGATCTATATCATAGTATACCCCGTCTTTCAGCAGTTCAGACCGCATTGTACCCTCAAATTTCATTCCTATTTTTTCCATTATCCGTCTGGATGCAGAATTCATGCTCATACAAAGTCCCGATATTTTTTCAAATCCGAAATATTCAAATCCCAACCGGAGCATTTCTTTTGCTGCTTCTGTTGTTAAACCCATACTGCGGAAATTGGTATCAATATAGTAGGAGATATCGGCATGATTATGCTCCATGCTTACATTGATCAGTCCGACATTTCCTATATACCTGCCGCCTTCTCGCAGAAACATTCCGAATTCGTAGGACTGCATGGCTTTCATATTACTTTTTATAAATTTAAACCAGTTTTTTGCTCTGCTGCGGGAGTACTCCCTCGGAATACCATAGGTAGTGGCATAAATTTCAGGCTGACGGACAATCCGCAGGAAATCGTCAATATCATTTTTGTTATATTCTCTGATGAGCAGTCTTTCCGTAAGCATTTCAAATCTGTACATTTTCTCGCCTCCCAATAATTAAATTGCTTAAATTATACCCTCTTGTTTCGGTATTGTCAATAAAAAGCGACAGACTGTCTGTTGTCTGCCGCCGGATCTCATCCAAATTATTATAACTTTCCTCAAGAAAATTTTTAACCTCATTAAAATTCTCATTGCTGACGGCTATTTTTATTTTCAACCCGCTTCACCTCCGCCGCATTATGTGATATTGCTCTATCATTATATATGCCATATTGAATATTTTCAATATTATCCGCACAGACTGCATATATATACGCATACAATACAAAATCAAAAAGTCCGGTGCATCATTATGACACACCGGACAAACCGTAAGTTATTTCATAAAATGGATATGAGCAGCATGACTGCGGCGGTGATCACTCCTCCGATAACGGTAATCACCGGTACCGCACATCCCAGACATCCGTTGAAACATCCTCTTCGCCTGTATCCGCCATATCCACCATAACCACCGTATCCTCTGTAACCGCTTCTGCGGGGCGGAGGGGGCGGCGGCGGTTCAAAACCTCCGCCAAATCCGCCTCTTCCTCTTCTGCCTCCGGGTGGCGGTCCGCCAAATCCTCTTCCGGAACCTCCTCCGTGCGGCGGTCCCCCAAAACCTCCGTGACCACCCCGACCGCCCGGTCCGCCGGGACCTCCCGGACCATGTCCTCTGTTCATAATGCTTCCCCCTTATGATAAATCTTAAAAATTTCTTTTGCCTGTTCTCCGTTCCGGTATATTTCATCCTTAAGCTGATTGATTCCTACAAATTTACGCTCACTGCGTATATTTTTCAGAAAACGGACATCAACCGCTTCATCATAAAGATCTCTGCCGCTGTAATCCGGCATCCATGTTTCAATCAGCACCCTGTCCGAACCGACAGTCGGCTTGATTCCGACATTTGTGACACCACAGTATTTTTCCCTGTCAATGGTAACGCATGAAGCATACACCCCGAACAGCGGCTTTACAAGACCTTCGGGGAATTCCTGATTCAGCGTTGGTGTTCCCAGCTGTCTGCCGAGCTGCCGCCCGTGAATAACAGGGAGACAGAATCCATATTCTCTGCCGAGCATATCATTTGCAGAAATCATATTCCCTTCAATGATACATCCTCTTATCCTTGTTGAGCTGATTGGCTGCTCCCCCATGGTGATCCTCGGACGTGCCATCACGCTGATACCGTAGCTTCTGCACATTTCTTCCAGCATGGCTCCGCTGCCTGCGGCACCTGCTCCAAAATGATAATTGAACCCGCATGAAATATGTCTTGCATGAAAACAGCCGCATATCATATTCTTTATGAAATTCTCTGCGCTGATATCCTTTATGCTATTAAAATCAATCAGATATACCTGCTCTATGCCCGATTCCTCAAGAAGTCTGAGCTTTTCTTCAATTGTCAGGATATTATTGCCTTTTTCTCCCCTGAGAACAGTTCTCGGACTTTGCACAAGTGTGAATACTGTCGGAACAAGTCCGTTTTGTTTTGCATATTCAACAGCCTCACCGATGACAGCCTGATGTCCTCTGTGTATGCCGTCAAAATATCCCAATGCCGTTGAAGTCGGCTTTGCCGAGGGTACAAGCTCATAAATAACCTTCATAAATTCTCCTCATAATGCAAGTATACATTCACTTTCATATTTCATATAAACCTTTTCTTGACGGAAAGCTCCTGCTTTTCCAAATCTGTGATTCCCAGTCCTATAAATGTTTCGGGTGTGCCGTTTACCGTTCCGTAAACTCTGTATACAGCGCCGTCTTTTATATTCTTAAGCTCTTTTAATCTGCTCAGCATAAGACCTCCGCCGTTTAAAAAACGGAATGTCTGCTTTTCGCTTGCTGTCACCCTCGGAAAACAGCCGAAAATACTGTCTGTCGGGCGAATGACACTTTCCTCCTTGCCTTCTTCCGCCAGCTGTTTCAGTTTTTCAAGCGTGATCGAATCCGAAAGCTCATATCCGCAGGCTTTTGTTCTTCTGAGTGCCATCATAACACATCCACATCCCAGTTTCTTCCCGATGTCGTCACAGATCACTCTTATATAGGTTCCCTTTGAGCAGGATATTCTGAGACTGCCGCTTTGGGAGGATTGATCAAAGGACAAAAGCTCCAGCGTACTGATCGTCACAGGTCGGGCTTCACGCTCCACTTCAATTCCCTTTCTTGCAAGCTCATAAAGACGTACCCCGTTTTTTGAAACAGCCGAATACATCGGCGGAATCTGCATGATATCCCCACGGAATCCGGGGAGAACTGCTTCGAGATCATCACGGCTTACAGAACATTCCGATCGGCTCAGCACCTTGCCTGTCATATCCAGAGTGTCGGTCGTGATGCCTAAGCTGAAATCAGCACAGTATTCCTTGTCTGTGTCAGGCAAAAGCGACTGTGCCTTTGCCGCCTTTCCGATAAGTATGGGCAAAACTCCCGTAGCCATCGGATCCAGCGTGCCGCTGTGTCCGATTTTCTTCTCGTGAAGTGTTTTTCTTACAACAGCGACAACATCAAAGGAGGTGAAATCCTGCGGCTTGTCGATTACAATGATCCCGTTCATTCTGCTTCCTCAACGGCAGCAATACACGCTGCCATTATTTCTTTCTTTGCCTCTGTCTGCTCCTTGAAGATACTGCAGCCGGCAGCAGCTCTGTGACCGCCACCGCCGAATAAGGCACATATTTTTGATGCGTCAATATCCTCTGAGGAACGAACAGATATTCTGAATTCTCCGTTATCCTTTTCACGCATGGTGATACCGACCTTTACGCCTTCAATCTGTTTGGTGATGCCTGCAATTCCCTCGGTTTCTCCCTGAGCCGCTCCCGACTTTTCCATCATGTCCTTTGTTATGCAGACAAAGGCAACCTTTCCGTCGGGAGAAAATTCCATTGTTTCAAGAACCATTTTTTCAAGCTCTATCTTTGCCCTTGATTTGCAGTCAAACATAAGCCGGCATATTTCGGTGCTGTCTGCTCCGCAGTCCATCAGCTCCGCCGCAATCCTGTGTGTATCGGACGTTACATTTGAAAACTTGAAGCAGCCCGTATCGGTGCATATACCCGTAAATATGGCATTTGCCATATCATTATCAATACTGATCTGCATGATATCGAGCAGCTTTTTGATGATCTCGGCACAGGAAGCCGACTTGCCGTCAACATACCCTTCCTTTGCATAGCCGTTATTGGAACCATGATGATCAATGCAAAGATCCACACTTTCGGCATATTCGACAGCACTTCCGCTGAGAAGTGCTGTCGTTGCAAGATCCACGCTCACAATGAATTTCGGCTCAAATCCTATTGCCGGAACTTTATCTGTGATATATGAATAAACCTTCGGTATCTCGTCACCGCAAAGAGGATCTGCCCTTTTGCCGAGACTGCGCAAAGCCATTGCCAGTCCGTATCCGCTGCCGACAGCATCTCCGTCCGGCGATTTATGCATAAGGATCAGAATATCATCCTTTTCCGACAGCAGCTTTGCAGCATGCTCAAGCGTTATCCTCTCCATTTTCCTCTTCCTCCTCAAGCGGCTTCAGATTAATATCCATCAGAATCCTTGAAATGTTTGCGCTGTATTCGATCGAATCTGTTGCTTCAAATGCAAGAGCCGGCGCATATCTGAGTTTGAGCCTTATTCCCAGCTCCTTTCTGATGAAACCCTGTGCATTTTTCAGCGCCTTGACAGCCGTTTTAGCTGTTTCAATACCGTTCATTGAACTGATATACACTCTGCAGAAGGAAAGGTCGTGCGCCATATCGCAGCGTACAACGCTGATAATTCCGTCATGCAGACGGGGATCCTTCATTTCTCTGAGGATCGCCGCAATTTCTCTTTGTATGTCTTCGCCTGTTCTGGCAGCTCTGTGATTAGCCATAAAAAATTTCCTCCGAAATAGATCAATTTTGTTTTAGAGTTTTTACCTTTTTAAAATAGTCTGCTGCGTTCAAATCGGTTCCTGTGACAAGTCTTTTTTCCGCAAAATCAAGAACATATATTTCTCTTCCTTCAATGATTACGGCGCTTCCTGAGTCGGTATCCTTCCATTCGCCGCCGATATTGGCAATAATAAGAAATCCGAGATATGCTCCTGCTTTTTTGGCTATATTATTTTCCTTGTCAAAAAGATTTTTATTCACAATACCTCTGCTGAGTGCGTCCATCACCTCATCGTAAGCAGCAGCGGAATTTTCTCCGTTTCCGAGCTTAATGCCGAATGAGGTCTGCACAAAGCTTATAAAATCAAGCGCATTTCCGAGCATCACAAGCTCAAGCGTTGCAAGATCGGTATTTCCCTTTTTTATAAGATCATACTGTTTCTGATAATATTCCTCAAGCTCCGATATTGATGACTGATAGCTGAACCGTCTGCCGCTTTCTGTATCTAACCGTTTCATAAGCATCCCGCCTTCCGTAAATATATATCATTATCATAACATATTTTTATCTATTTTAACAGTAGTAATTTCAAATTCCTCAAAATATATTGACGGCGGCGGTGCAGGATTGATATAATTCTGATATATCAACATGATACGGAGAGAAAAGCTATGATCAATAAGCCGGCAAAAATAACATTATATCTATTATCTGTCATAATTACGTTTTCTATGTTCCTGTATCTTATCGCTGCCGCTGCAGGAGGAAACATCCGATATGGCAATGACAAGGATAAGCTGTATCAATGCTACGGAGCAGCGGGCTGTATTTATCTTATGGATAAAAATTCTGTTCCCGTTGACAAGACATACAGAGAAAATGTAAGAAATCAGGCGGAACAATTTTTTGAAAATACCACCATCTCAAAGCTCGGATCATCGGAGATCGCCATGATGATATGTATTGACAGCATATTTGAGTTCGGAAAAAGCGATGTTCTTTTCGAGGAGATGAACGGCAGATATAATGAAAAAGAAAGGCTGTTCGATGAATACTATGGCGACAGCTATTCAGAACTGGATGATGACGGCGCTCTTGCCATGAGGATCGCATCGACTGACGCTATGTGGATATCATTGAATTCCTTCGGACTGAAAAATGATGAATATAATCTTCCTCAGCTTCTCGCAGACGCCTTTAATGCTAATCTGGACAAGTATGACCATAATGATATATATGGAAAATACTGGACGGTTTCCAGCGAGCTTGAAAATATATTCTATTATTTTCTTGATACGGGAGATATCGGACGGATCAATTATGAAAAAATATGGGAAACTCTCGGAGCCGATTATGTCCGTGATCTGTTTGCAACCAATCAGGACAGCGAAACATTCAGACAAAACAATTCCGCCAATATATCGGGCATTCTGACTGACACAAGAGCCCGTGTACAGCTAGGCGCAGCAATCCAACTTCCATATACTCCGCAAAAGTATTATAATTCCCTTGACAGCGCCGAAAGCTTCAATTATTCCGATGATTCCGAAAACAATAAAAACTTTGAATACAATATTTTTGTAGATCTGAGTCAGCCGTCCGATTTAAAGCTCAGCGAAAATCAATACTTTGTCAAAAATATCAATCAATGGCTGATAGAAAATTATAATGCGAGCTGGTGACAAACCATAAAAATAACCTCGAATATTTATAGTAAACGTCATTTAAATTATCCTATTAAAATATGTGGGTGCAGGGGCTTCAGCTCCTGCCGAGGTCCAGGGCGAGCAGCCCTGGTGGGGTTTGGGGGTGCGGGTGTCCAGTAGACACCTCTGCAAAGCAGAAGCATCGACCGAGCCGGCAGGTGAGACTCAAAGCCCCAATTGTAATAGGAATTAATTCATGTCGTTGACTATAAATCTCAAAATATAACTGAAAAAGATTGTGCTTCCGGCACATTTATGATAAAATAATGACAATAAATCGAACAAGTGTCCGGAGGTTTTTGATATGAGTAAAATTCTTATTACAGGAGGAACTGTTTTTGTAAGCAAATTCCTTGCCGAATATTTTATCAGCGAAGGAAACGAGGTTTATGTTTTTAACAGAGGCTCCCGTCAGCAGTCAGAAGGCGCCCATCTTATCAAGGGCAATAAAAAATATATCAACAAAAAGCTGTCAGAGCATTTCTTTGACATAGTCATCGCTGTCAATATCTATACAAAAGAAGAAATGAAGAATCTTCTGGACGGACTGAAAAACTTCGGAGATTTTATCTTTATCAGTTCCAGCGCCGTTTACTGCGAAAATAATTCCCTGCCTTTCAAAGAAACTTCTGAAACAGGCAAGAATTCAATATGGAGAGATTACGGTATCAACAAGCTGGAAGCAGAGAATTATCTGCTTCGGAATATTCCGAGAGCGTATATCCTTCGTCCGCCGTATTTATACGGAAAATATCAGAATCTCTACCGTGAGGGCTTTGTTTTTGACTGTGCGATGAAAGGACTGCCGTTCTATATACCGAAAAAAGGAACCATGCCGCTGCAGTTCTGTCATGTTTTTGATCTGTGTCTGTTGATACAGGAGATTGTCAGAGTCAGACCGAAATCACATATCATGAATGTGGGCAATCGGGAGCTGACAGACATCAACGGCTTTATGGAAATGTGCTATGACATTGTCGGGGCAAAGCTCGAAAAAATATATGTGGATTCATCCCATCAGCAAAGGAGCTATTTTCCGTTCCATGACTACAACTATTATCTCGATGTGACAAAACAATATGACATCATTCCGCAGACGGTTCCTCTTTACAGGGGACTGCAAAAGGATTTTGAATATTATAAGAGCCATCAGGATGAGGTTATGAAAAAACAATCTTATTTCGATTACATAGAAAAATATCTCAAAAAATAATTACCGTTTTTAAAATAAATAATAATGAAAATTGAAAGATTTTGTTGCTTTATTTATTTCTTGATGTTATAATAAATGTGGTATTGGATTTCAAAAGGACGGTGAGCGGATGGAATATGACTATTTTACGATAAATTTCTTTCCTTTGACCGGAATTGCTTTTCTGATGATCTTTCTTTGGCGTAATTCATATCTTGAAAAACAAATCCGCCGGCTTTTTTACTCAATAATCTCATTGATATTAGCAGAGCTTCTCATTTATAACCTTGAACTGTATCTTTCGGCTATTCACAGCAGCAGATTCATGCTGACTCTTGCAACAGCTCTTGGATATACAATACGGCCGCTGATCCTTTATCTGCTGATCTCCCTTATCATAAGAAATGACGAACGGCAAAATATCAAAAAAGTACTCCTTATTCCATTTGTGGTTAATATGGCTTTTTCATTTTCTGCATTTTTTACAGATCTGACTTTTTACTACGATATATTTAGTGTGTTTCACCGTGGTCCTTTAGGATGGACTCCGCATATTGTCACCATAATATATCTTCTGTCAATGGTAACACTTTCTTTTGCTCATACAAACAAACCCAATAAATTCGAGCAGATCATTATCATAGAAATCACATTGATACTTATTGTAGGGACTTTAGCCGAATCCTTTTTTTCAAGCTATATCGTCCTGAGAACTGCGATTACCGCCTCTTTGATTTTCTACTATATGTTTTTTCAATCACAGATATATAAAGATGAAATAATCGAAAAGCATATTGAGCAGACAAAAATGATTGAGCGCTTTACATTACAAATGGTGACTGCTCTTGCAGGAACCGTTGACGCAAAGGATTCCTACACAAACGGACATTCTCTCCGTGTTGCCGGATATTCGAAGGAAATCGCAAAAAGACTCGGCAAGGATGAAAATTTCCAGCGGCGCATATACTATATGGGAATGCTGCACGATATCGGAAAGATCGGTATTCCCGATGAAATTATACATAAAACCGGCAAGCTGACGGAAGAGGAATTTGAGATTGTAAAATCTCATCCGATTATCGGTGAAGAAGTTCTGAAAAACATAACAGAGATGCCTAACCTCTATTATGCGGCAAGGTGGCACCACGAAAGATATGACGGAAAAGGATATCCCGACGGTCTGAAGGGAGAGGAGATTCCTTTAGAAGCACGAATTGTTGCTGTTGCCGATATATATGATGCAATGACTTCAAAAAGAAGTTACAGAGATGTGCTTCCCCAATCATCTGTGCGTTCCGAAGCTGTTAAAGCCAAGGGTACTCAGCTTGATCCTGAACTTGCTGATATTATGATAGAGATGATTGACGAGGATAAGGAATATAAGATGAGGGAGCATTATGATAAATAACTGTATTGAGCAGCACAATGGCACGGAATCCGGTTCAAGGTTTCCGTGCTTCTGTATTTTTTTGTATAGACAGCAGAAATAACAGATGATATAATAAATGACAGATAAATCTGCAAAAGGAGAGATTGCTATTGAGCAAAATTATTGTGTTGGTTGGCAGTATGAGAAAGGGCGGCAATACTGATTTGCTTGCAAAGGCATTTGCAAAAGGGGCAGGAAAGAATAATACGGTTGAAATAATCTCTGTCGCTGATTATAAAGTAAATCCATGTATAGGCTGCAATTCATGTTTTAAAAGAGAGGGCAATGAATGTTTTCAAAATGATGATATGTCTGCCATATATGGTAAATTAAAAAATGCCGATATCCTTGTCATTGCGTCCCCTGTGTATTTTTATGGTATAAGCGCACAGTTAAAGGCGGTTGTAGACAGACTGCACACACCTATGAGGAACGAATTTAAAATAAAGAAGCTGGGTCTTATATTGGTGGGAGCCGCCGTACTGCCTGAATTATTTGATTCTATAAAAATGCAGTATCAGCTTGTTCTGAATTTTTTTCATCTGGAGGATGCAGGTATGGTGCTTGTAAGGGGAGCTAAAGACAAAGGGGATGTTACAGAAAGCAAAGCATTAAAGGAAGCCTATGATCTTGGTTTGTCGATGGTATGATATGAATTGATAAGGAGATACAATGGAGATTTACACCCAGCGTCTGAAAATCAGAAATCTGCAGATTACAGATTGGAAGGCATTAAAAGCAATATGGCGGGATAACAGTTTATCGAAATATGCTCAGTATGATGTTCCGCATAGTGAGGATGATGATGATATAAAAACGCTTACAGAAAAATTCAGCCGTACCAATGATTTCTATGTTGTCATGCTTGCCGCAACAGATACGGTTATCGGTTGCGTTGATCTGCATAATACAGGTGACGGATATGATATCAGATATTGCTTTATTTCACAATTTCATAGAAATGGGTATGCAAAAGAAAGCTGTAATGCCCTGATAGAATTTTACTGTAAAAATGGTGTCAGGCGGTTTACAGCAGGAAGTGCCTTAAAGAATATTCCTTCTGTCAGCTTGCTGTTATCCCTCGGATTCCGTCAGACAGGTACTGAAAGCATTTCATTTTACCAGGATGAAAACGGTAATGATATTGTTTTTGAGGGCGGCATATACGAACTTATAAAATAGACAATTGTGCCTTATTGTCAACTAAGATGTTTATTTATACTCATTTCTATTTCCCCAAATCGAAAAAATATTGAAATTGGGAAGTGGGAGCAGGAAATGAACAGCGCAACTATCTCCTGCTAAAAGTCTGCAAATTATCTGACTGTTTGCAGACTTTTTTATATATTTGCCCTCAGCGTATTGAAAAATATTGATAAAGTTGCTATAATGATTATAAAAAATCTTCCGGAGTGAATTAGTTTTATGAATAACGATTATAAATTCAAAGTAAATCTTGGCGGTATGATAGATATTCTTTCCAATCATCTTTACAGCTCTCCGAATGTATTTGTTCGTGAGCTTCTCCAAAATGGAATTGATGCTATCAGCGCAAGAATTTTTTCTGACAACGGTTTTGACTCTTCTGACGCAAAAATCGAAATTGAAGTTGTAAAAGGTGAAAAGATCATCTTCCGTGACAATGGAACAGGTCTTAATGAAGAAGAAATTCATCAATTTCTTTCGGTAATCGGTCAGTCATCAAAATACGATATTGAAAATAACCGATCAAACGGCGATTTTATCGGACGTTTCGGAATCGGTCTGCTCTCCTGCTTTATGGCAACAGACAGTATATGCGTGCGCACATCCTCCTTTAAAAACCCCGGTACCGCTCTTGAATGGCGTGGTATGGCTGACGGAACCTATACTATTCATCAAATCAGCGAAAATATACCTGTCGGAACAGAAATCATTCTTGAAAACAACAAAAAAGAAAAGGACAGCGAGCTGATAGATGACTACTACACAAGCGAATCCATCTCTAATCTTGTTTACTACTATGGTCTGTTTCTGAAATACCCTGTCTATGTCATTGACGGTGGAGAAAAAACAAGATTGAATCTGAAATTTGATTTTGATACCAAAAAGAATAAGGATGTTTGTATGCAGCTCGGAAAGACATTTCTCGGAGAGGAATTTCTCGACTGCTTCACACTCACATCCCAAACCGGACTTTTTAACGGTATTGCTTATGTGCTGCCCTATCCCGTTGCCGCAAATGTACATAATATGCACAGAATATATCTGAAAAATATGCTTCTTACGGAAAGCGGAGAGAAATTGCTCCCCGAATGGGCATTCTTTATCAGATGTATCATCAATACCGACCATTTGAAACCGACCTCTTCCAGAGAGGATTTCTATGAAGATGAGGATCTGGAGAAGGCAAGAAATGAAATTGCAGGCTGCATTGCAGACTATTTTGAAGAGCTTGATCTGCACAATAACGAGCTTCTTTATAAAATCGTCAGCATCCATAATCTTGCAGTAAAATCCGTCCTGTCCTCCTCCGAAGGAATGGACGATATTCTTCTTCCCTATATCCTGTTTGAAACCTCCCTCGGTGAACTTTCGGGAAGAGATATCAGCGAATTCGGCGGTACTGCCTTCTACACACTTGATGTAAACCAGTTCAAACAGCTTGCACCGCTTTATACACAACGATCTGAGCTGCTGATCAATGCCGGATACGTTTATGAAGGTACCATTCTGCAGAAATTGGCTGAAACAAGCAGAAAAACCGATATTGAAAAACTCACAGAAAGCGATATTGATTTTATGCTTGACGATTCTGAATTTGACGGCGATCCCGATGCTGAAAGACTTCTTTCATTGGCAGCAAAAATACTGAAAAAATATGATTGTAAGGCTTCCATAAAGGAATTTCGTCCGTTTGATATTCCTGCCCTTTATACTATCAATGAAAAGGCTTATGAGGCAAGGCAGATCCGCCGTTCAAAGGAAAATGCCAATGCTGTTTTTACAGATATGCTCAGTTCCTTTGAAGATGAGATCAATTCAAAGGCAATCGCCTGCCTGTATTTCAACACCAACAATCTTATCATCAGAAAACTAATTGACTGCAAGGACAAGGATAAAATCAGCTGCTATATCGAAATACTTTATGTTCAGTCACTACTTTCGGGACATTTTCCTCTGCTTAATAACGAAATGAAAGTGCTGAACGAAAATCTGTACAAATTGATGGAATTCTGATTCAGGTGAAGCAATGAATTTTTATGATTATAAGGAAAAATATTTTAAATTTCTTGAAAACGGCAGGCAGCGATGCAAAGGAATTCGCCTTGCAATTGATGCCGCATTGGAAACTCAGGATATTGACAATGCTTTAAGATTATATTATGAATTTATTTCAGAGGATAATTTTGAATCCGACAGCTTTCAGGCTATCATCATATTCCCCGAATATCTGGCATTATTTGAAAAATATCCCGAATATCAGGATCATCATGTAAGAAATCTGATGTGGGCATTCAAGTGGGTGGCAGGAAGCTCGGCGGATTTTTATCAGATACCTTTGCAACAGATATCGGATATTTACAGTCAGTATGAAAGCTACTGCACCAAATATCATTACAACAAACGCAGCCTTTACAGAAATATGTGGAATGATATGCTCAATCAGGGGATTGCTTCCTTTCCTCTTTCGCAAAGCATTACCGATTGTCATAAAAAGATGAATCAATATCCGAAAGACGGACTGAGCGAACCGGAATCCGGTGAAATTGATGATCTGGTAAAATATCTGCTCTTTGTTAAAAATGACATTGAGGCAGCCCTTGATACTGCTGAACCTATTTTTTCCGGCAGACAGTCCTGCAATGTTGTTCCGCATTATACCTACACCAATTTTGCAAAATATTATTTTGAAAACGGAGATATAGAAAGTGCCCGTTTTTTTGCGGAAAAAGCACTTCGTATTATTAACCGTGATTTCGGCGGAACAGAATCTATGGGACGCTACAAGGGGATGTGTATCTCGGTTTTTGCCTTCTGCAATATCCGTAAAAGCCTTAAATTTTTCAAAGGACAGATCAGGCACTATTATACCAACCAATGCGGATTAGATAATTTCTATTTTTACAGGGGAGCATATCATTTGTTTATGCAGCTTGAAAAAAGCGGAGAGGACTGTGTCAGTCTGAATTTTCCGTTGAGGGATGATGACATATATAGCGAAAGCGGAAAATATGCTGTATCTCAGCTTAAGGAATATTTCTTTGAAAAAACAAAATATATAGCTGACAGATTTGACGAAAGAAATCATAACTCTCATTTTAATTATATTCTTACAAAAGAATATCAATTCAATGAATAAAATTCAAACAAGGAGTGATATTAATGGGACTGAGTGAATATCAAAAGGAATTTTTTGACGGACTGCAACACGGTCTTCCAAGGCTAAAGGGTATCAAAAATGCTATTGATCATGCTTTGGAGCAACAGGACACGGAGGGCGTTCTCGAACTCTA
The DNA here is from genome assembly GCA_017475765.1 of Clostridia bacterium. Taxonomy (GTDB): domain Bacteria; phylum Bacillota; class Clostridia; order Oscillospirales; family Acutalibacteraceae; genus UBA1213. The sequence continues at coordinate 40,526 of JAFVEY010000043.1, forward strand.
TTATGAATATTTAGAGGAAGATGTGATTCATGGCAATTCCTATAAAGCGATTCTTATGTTCCCCGAATATGTGGGGTTCTTTGAAAAGCATCCGGAAGTACACGAGGATTATAACCATGATGTTATGTGGTCATATAAATGGATCCTCGGAAGTATCGAGGAATTTTATCAGATTCCGATGAGTCAGATAGAGAATATTTATAATCAGTATGTTGAATTCTGCAAGCGTTTCAATTACAGTCTGAGGTCATACTATAATATACTGTGGATGTTTATTGACAGTTTTCTCGGTTCGGATCAGCAATTCTGCGGTCTGACAGCAAAGGAAGCCCATAAGAAAATGCTTCTTTCCAAAAGAGATAATCTTTGCGACTGCCGTGCCTGTGAAACTGCCGATGAGGTATATTATCATATCCATATTGAAAAGGATATGGAAAAGGGTCTTGAAATCGCAAAGCCTCTTCTTGAAGGCAGACTGCACTGTACAAGCCAACCCCACGGAATGCTTGCCAATATAGCCGAAGCCTATCTTGAAGCCGGTGATCTTGAAAATGCCGATAAATATATCTCAAAGGCTGCAAGACTTATCAACAGGGATTTCGGAAACGAAGCCTCTCTTTTTACCAAAAAATCTCTGTGTATTCTCATACTTTCCTATGTTAAACCACAGGACGCAATGAGAATTTTCAGAAAAACACTTCCCTTTGTTCAGGAAAATGAAAGCGGCAATGAGCTTTTTGAATTTTATCGTGCTGCATACCATTTTATGGCTAATCTTGAAGCCAATAATGTTGATATGATCAAATTAAAACTGCCCTTTAAAAATGACCCGATCTATCATGAGGATAATCTCTATAAACCCGGCGAGCTTAAAGATTACTTCTATGAAAAGGCAAAGGAATATGCCGACAAATTTGATAAGAGAAACGGCAACAGCTTATTCAATCAAAGACTCGAACAAAAATATGAGCCCAATTATGATAAGTATGTTCCGTATGAAGAAGCTCCCGACTGTCCTTATCTTGATTACATAAGAGAAAATATGGAGGATGGTAAGCTGCCATCAGATTTCTCCCTTCCGAATCCCGATAAGGATGATGAAGGCAACAGATATGATGACGGCGCCATGGACGGAATCCTTTTTTACCATTCCCACGCAGAGAAAAACGAACTGGGAGAACTGGAACAGATACTAGACCTTGCGGCAAAAGGTTCAGATACGGCTGCGGCTGCAAAAACCGAAAAATATCTGGAAAAGACAGGGTACAAAGCGCTGACACTTATAGATAATCTTCAGAATTATATTCTCTCACACACAGATAAGCTGCCTGCAAATGCAATTTACAGCTTTGCCATAGAGCTGACTGTCGCATCAAGAAATAAAGAGGCTGTCAAGCTCGGTCTTTCTATTTTAGAAATATTCTCCGATTATAACGATGCACTTCTGGAAGCGATAATGGATCTTGCAAGATGTGATGAATTTTCTCTGTTCTGTATATGGGCAGTCAAAAATCTTGAAAACGGAAATGATCTCATTTTCCAGATTGCAAAGGACACCTTCGGTTGGGGAAGAATTTTTGCCATCAATCAGCTTGAGCCAACAACAGATGAAATAAAATCGTGGCTTCTGCAGGAAGGAATCAAAAACAACATTTATTCGGGATATTCCGCCATTGCCGTTTTCCAGAAGGCTGATATCCACAAGCTGCTTGAAGATGGTCTTCCCCAGGAGCAGCTTACGCCTGTCGGCGCTGATATTGCCTATCTGATTCTTGATGGTCCGACGATCGGAATCAAAGCATTTGAGGACGGAGAAAACATTGTCAATATGTATCTTGACAGCGCCGAAAAGCTGGAGATTGAGGAGATAGACCGCAGTATTCTGCAGATCATTGGTGCAAATTATGATAATGAAGCTGTAAGGACAAGAATAAGAGAAATGGGCATTGAGTTTGAAATAGCAGAAAAAGAAACCGAAGAGGAATAAAAAAACAAGTCCCTGCTGCTGAATGTATCGGCGGCAGGGATCTGTTTTTTCTTGACAGTATTTTATATTTAATTCAGTTCTTTCAATATTTTTTGCTTTCAGTTGTACATAGCAAGCAGACCTTCAATTTCAATTTCAGACATTCCAAGCATATCAGAAAGTTGTTTGACAGAATTGCCCAGTTCAATGAGTTTTTTCAGTAATTCCGCCTTACCTCTTGCTTCACCTCTTGCTTCACCTCTTGCTTCACCTCTTGCTTCACCTCTTGCTTCACTTTCTTTTCTTACAGCGATATCATACTGTTCACGCTGAGCCTGCTCATCAAATAAATCTGACAACATAGTTACTACCTCCTGTTTGTGTTGATTAAGAAAATC